>JAXHVT010000029.1:0-28225 GCA_034188985.1 Actinomycetota bacterium
AATGCCTTAACGGCGGTGACACGGCCGCTTTTCTTGAGGTAATCGAAGGTGGATATATAAGCGTATAGATCCACCTTATGTGAAGCTTCCTCGGCTACGAGGTAGCATTCGTCGAGGGATGCGCGGGCCTGAGCCGCCTTGGCCGCTTCGATGACCACGAATCCCTGGGCCATGGCCGCGGTCCGTGAGTCCAGGACTCTTACAGGGGCTCCCGTAAACGTGGTAGAGGCGATAATGGCATTATGGTGGATGGTACTCATGCCGCTGGCGATGGTTATCACCAGAATGCCCTCTGCCCGGGCTGAGAGTCTCTCGAAGGCCTCGAGGAAGACTCCCGGCGGTGTGGCCGAGGTGTGAGCCAGCCCATCCACGGTAGGCAGGTAGCGATAGAATTCCTCAGGTGTGATATCCACACCATCCCGATAGGAGCGATTCTTGAGCTCCAGTCCGTATGGAAGTATCTCGATCTCATAACTATCGGCCAATGCTCGGGGTATGCAGGTCTGGCTTCCCGTAACGATGGCGACTGGCATAAAGTTTCCTTCCGATATTGGTTCAACTTGCCTGCAAAGGACTATGGTTACGGCATTAGCTTAACACCAGATTATACATCGTCTCAGGGCAAATAGCAGTTATTCGAGGCTGTTTCCAAGCGGAAATGCATAAATATAGATGGCTCGAGTAAGGCATGGTTCCGCTTGATAATGACCGTTTATTCGTTCAAGAACTGGGCTTTGATCTCCTTTTTAAGCACTTTTCCGGTGCGGTGCGTGGCAAGGACTCCACCATGGCTACATTCTTTGGTATCTTGTGCTTGGCCAGCTTGCCTCGGCAGAATTCGATGACCTTCTCCTCGGTAACCTCCACTCCGGGAGCGGGGATCACCATGGCAAGACCCACCTCACCCCACTTGTCGTCCGGGACGCCGATAACCTCGGCGTCAGGGAGTTTCTCGAATCCCATAAGAGCGTCCTCGACCTCGGCGGGGTAGACGTTCTCTCCTCCCGAGATATACATGTCCTTCTTGCGGTCCACCAGGAAGAGGTAACCCTCGCTATCTATGTAGCCCATATCTCCCGTGTGCAGCCAGCAATCCACGATAGACTCGGCGGTGGCCTCGGGGAGTCTCCAGTACTCGCGTATGACGTTGGGGCCCTTAACGAGCACCTCGCCCATTTCTCCCCTCGGCAGGTCCTTACCTTCGCTGTCGACTACCCTTACGTCCGTATGGAATACGGGTTCACCACACGATCCCAGCTTGTGCAGGGAATCCTCGGTGCGCAGAGCGGTGATGGCGGTGGCGGTCTAGGTCATTCCGCAACCCTGATTGAACGTGATACCGTGCTCCATCCATTTCTCTATGAGGGGGCGGGGGCAGGGCGATCCACCGGCGATGGAGAAGCGCACGCTTGAATAATCGGTGGTTTCATACTCGGGCACCTGTGTCATGAGCAGAAACATTACTGGGATTCCGAATATGAAGGAGACCTTCTCTGTTCGATCAATTGCAGGGTTTCCACCGGATTGAAAAAGCGCTGGATAACTATTTTCGATCACACATAGAGTGAGGAAGAAGCCGAGATGGCCAGGCCGCCGATATGAAAGAGCGGGGCACAGGCTATACTTGTGTCCGTGGAATCGAAGGCATACATGTTTATTAAGTTTATGGTATTCCACTGCGTATTGCCGTGCAGGATGGCCGCTCCCTTCGGTTTCCCGTTGGTCCCGGACGTGTACATGATGAACTGGATGTCATCGAGGGTGACCTGGCCTTGCGGAACCGGCTCTTTTTCCGATCTCCCGGATATCCAATCCTCGTACAGGACATCTTCTTCGGAGCCCCCCTCAAGCTCGCGTACGAACTTCCCAATGGAGGGGACGTTGCCCCGCAATGCCTCGGCCGATGCGGCGAATTCGGGGGAATATATCAGGACGATCGGTTCGGAGTCGTTCAGTATGTATTCGAGTTACGGGGGGGCAAGCCTGAAATTCAAAGGGACCATTATCGCGCCCAGTTTGTTCAAGGCCAGCAGCACCTCCAGGAAGACGTTGCTGTTGGCAATAAGGAGCTGCGAAGCCGTCGCCCTTTTTCACCCCCATCTCCTGCAGGGCATGGGCTAGGCGGTTGATACGGTCGTTGAATTTCTTCTTGTTAAGCTCGATATCGCAATATTCTATGTAGGGCTCGTTTGGATATCGCGCCGCCCATCGAGTAGGCCATTCACCAATGTTCATGATCATGCCTCCCCCGGGGAATCGTAGCATCCGACCATCCGATGTTGAATATAATAATAATGCTCACGATAAGTGGCAATAAAACCTCGTGGCTTTTTGCCGGATACGTGCGAGATCGACACCGGTTGTGTGACGGGCTGGCTTTCTATATTATTATTCCGTGGTCTGCGAGATTACAGGGCTCCTTATCGAGAGACGCGGATCTTATTAAGTCGATTTTGCCGTATGTCGCCATGATGTCAGGGAGATGAGATATGAGCGATCACCATGAGGATAGGGCGCCGTTGATACTCAAGGTTTCACTGCGCCAGGCGCTAAGGAGGGTACACGAGGAGGCACAGGCCTTCTCGCAGTACGAGAAGGTAGCCGCCAATCTGGGGTGGGATGACGTAGCCGAAACGGCTTCTTCGGCCAGGATAGTCCTGGCGAATGCGGCGGAGAAGATCGCCGATACTGTCGAGGCCGCGGCCAGGTTGCAGTCCGAGATGGCTCAGGCACATACTCATTCACACACCCACGAGCACGAGCATACTCATTCCCACATCAATCCCCACGATTACGAACACGAGTGAGGCCGGTCATCAGATAGCGCCGGCTATGCAAAGCCTCGTGATGTCGGGAGTGCCTAGAGCTAGCCTGAAACCCTTGACATCGCGATAAAGTCTTGCCGTAGGTCCCTCCATCGTATAGCCCAGCCCACCGTGTATCTCCAGCGCGGTGGAGGCGCAAAATTCGGCAGATTCCCCACAGTAGAGGTATAGCATGTCCACCTTATCAGGTGGGGTTTCGCTGGAGCTGGCCACCTTCCAGAGGGTAGTGCGGCACGCCTCGATGCGCAGCGCCATGTCAGCGAGATGGAACGATACGGATTGAAAGTACGTAATGGGCATGGAGAACTGCCTTCTCTCCCTGCCGTATGCGAGGGATAGATCGTAGCAGGAACGAGCCAGACCCAGGGCGCCGGAGGCTATAGCCAACCTTCCCCGGCAGATGGCGGGGGAAAGCACCTCCAGGCCACATCCCCGTTCGCCCACGAGAAAATGTTCCGGTACTTGGCAGTCGGAGAGAACCATTGCCCAGGAACGGATGGTGTCCCAGCCCATATAGATATAGCGGTGAATGGGGCTCACGCCCTTACACGGGTAAGGGATCAGGAAGCAGGTAAGGGCCTGGTTCGGGATCTCCCTGGCCATGGCCAGAATGTAGGTTTCATCAACCGTATCCACGTTACATACAAAACACTTGTTGCCATTGATAAGCCAGATATCCCGCCGCTTAGAGGCCGAACAGGCGATCTCTGCCGGGTTGCTTCCCGCTGCCGGCTCGGTAAGGGCCAGGGCTCCGAGAGCGTTTCCGCGGGACAGGTCCATGAGGGTCGGATTAAAAAGGCCGTGAGCATTGTTCGCTGCAATCGCGATACAACACAGGTAATGAAAGGCAAGGGCGCCCGCCAATCCGGAATCGACCGCACCCATCTCTTCCAGGGCTATGACCATGCACAGCTCGTCGCCGCCGCAACCACCATGTTCTTCGTCGACAAGAAGGCCGGGCAGACCGGCGTCAATCAGACTGTCGACAGCCTTGGGGATGAATTCACCGGGAGGCAGCTCTTCCCTGAGGGGCCTCAATTCATTAAGGGAGAAGGAAGAGATCTCGTTCAGAAAAAGGCGATGCTCAGGTGAGAGCGATACAAACGACTCAGGACCGGCCACGGCCTCCACCCCAACCTCTCTTTGACTGGCCCCCTTTGCCGGGGGTTACATGAGACGGGCCGCCGGGGCGGAGAAGGTAGTTGCCCCCCTCTATACGAAGAGCGTTACCCTCGGTAAGGGCACAGGCCACCTTACGGCGGGCGTTGTTGAGGATTCTCTGTACCGTCTGCCGAGAGACTCCCATGCGTTCGGATATGCCTTCCTGGTACAAGCCCTCTATCTCAGCAAGACGAAGCGCCTCGAGTTCCTCGACGGTGAGGTTTATCTCCTCCAGATCGGACAGGGGAATTCCCCTGGGTTTGAAGTACTTGGCGGGGGGTTCGCCCTGAACGTATCTGCTCTTCACAGGACGCGGCAAGTTATCACCTCCATTACCGTATCCCTATTATATGGGAAAAACGGAATGGTATGGGCCGGAAGCAGGGGTGGCTCCTAACCTCCGAAACGGTTCATGAGGTCGCTGAAAGGCAAGCGATAGTCGATGAAGGTTGGTATCGGGTACCGTACACCCCTTTCAGAAGTCGCCTCGAGTCCCTCGATGATTTCATCGGCAAAGTGTGCGGGAAAGGAAAAAATGATCTCGTCGTCACGGGTAACGGCGAAGACGCGATCTCCATTTCCAGGCAGTGCCACACGAGGGATGTCTTCTAAGAAGGTCCGCGCTATTCCCTCGTTGCAGGAACCGGCTATTCCTCCGAAGCCGGCGCTGACCGTCTCTCCCGTCGAACGGGCCACGGCGTGCACGAGTCGCATGATCTGAGCTGGGTTGCCGTATACCAGCACGAGATGAGGTTCGATCCTGGTCCTAGTCAAGGGGGAGAGGATTAACGACGTATATTTTCCGGGCTCCAGTTTGGCCATATTCCTGACACGGGACATGGCGGATTCTGCGTCACGTGCGTAATTCATAACTTGCAGGAAGGTGGTCACGAAAGAGGGGTCGAAGCTTTCGTCCCAACCATAGGCGGACGTGGCCAGAGGGCAGCTGCATTCCTCCTTGTCGAAAATAAGGGTTTGGCCCCGCGTGCGTGTAAGCGTCAGGCCTTGGCATATGGAGATAGGGCAACCCGTTGCGTCCACGGGACGCTTGGCTTTCTCCAGGGGCTCATCGCCCGGCTCAAGAAAACGCACCGCCACCGGGAAGGTCGCGGGGCGGAGAAAACCCTCCAGTCTTTTGCCCAGTTCAAGCCATTTCTCCATGAATACCTCCAAAGATAAATAGTGATTCGCCGAAAGACGCATGTATAATGAAAAAACGTGGACATGTCACAATTCTACCAGACGCGGTTGGCGATTGCCTTAAGGATGCGTTCCCCACCCACTGCTATCATCTCGATTACGTCTCCTGCTGGGAGAATGTATTTGATGGCTCCGGCGCATTCCCAGGCGATGACCAGCGCGTTATCGATGTTACCCTCGCGGTAGGTTTGGGAGGATCGTATTGTCATGGAGGTGGACATTGACTTACTTTCGCGGGGCGGGAGCTCGCCGAGACTGCTGGTCATGGAATTGGAGACGGCGTGTATATAGGCCAGGTCGATATGGAGGAGCAGGTTTCCGCCCGGCTCTATGTCCAGGAGGGACTGCTTGCAAAGAGGACGGACGTCGCACTCTTCGGTCAGTATGAGGCGCGTTCTTGCCTGTAAACCGCTGGACCGCATAGCGAGAGCGGCGGCGTATCCACGGCCGTCGTAGATTCCACCCGCCGCGGTCACCGGCATGTGAGCGGCATCGATTACCTGCTGCAGAAGAACCATGGAGGAGATGGTATGAGATGATTGCATACCGACGAATTCACCGCTTTCGGCGATCAAGGCATCGACAACCGCATCGAGGGATTTGAGGGCCAGGGACGGTGAGGGGACTATGTTTAGAGCCTTGATACCCGCTTCGTGTAAAAAAAGGGGGGGGTGAGGATGCCGGGTGATACCGAGGATGTCGTGACCGCTGAGATGCCCTCTTGTGATAATACATCCATAAAGGCGGGGGAGAAGGGATTTCTGGCAACCAGGTTGACCACGAAGGGATTGGAGGTAAGGATCCTCACGCGCCCTATTTCCGACCCAGTCCTTCCTGGCCCATTCCCATTGTCGCCATGATACCGAACCCGCATCCCTCAGAAACCGCCGCCACCAGTTCCGGAATGTTCATGTAGGCAATGGCTCTAATGACTATGGGGTATCATACCGCGAGAATCGTGCTTATTTCATTCATCGAACCCTCGTGTTATGGACGGGAATGCATCCCTGC
The DNA here is from genome assembly GCA_034188985.1 of Actinomycetota bacterium. Lineage (GTDB taxonomy): Bacteria > Actinomycetota > Geothermincolia > Geothermincolales > RBG-13-55-18 > JAXHVT01. The sequence goes on from JAXHVT010000029.1 coordinate 6,198, forward strand.
ACGATTCTAAAACATTCGGATATCATAATCTCTTATACTGCTGAGGAGCCACCACCGCCGAAGCCTCCGCTGGAGAAGCCCCCGCCGAAGCCTCCGCCGGAGAAACCGAAGCCGGACCCGGAGGGTGATGAAACCAGAGTATGGTTGAGGTTACGGCTCATATCGCCGATCGAGGTAGCGAGGTAAACCGTGCTGAAGCCCATGTAGGAGACGACGAACCATTGCGGGGGAGAGGTGTATATATCCTGGAATCTCTCGGCCCACAATTCGGCAACGCCCAGGGACATGGCATAGGGCAGGAAGTTCTGGAAGTATTGTGGTGTCATGTGCTCCAGCTCCAGTTTCTCAGCCGTCTCGAGGTATTCCTTGAAGCCCATGGCATGGGTGTAAGCAAGTGATCCCTTGCGGGTACGGCGGGGCATAAACCTGCCCACCATGCCTATAACCAGACCCGACAGTAAGAACCCCACAGATAGAAAGTTGAAATAACCCATGTCGAACCAGGAGTTGAGGAGGAGGATAAGGGTGGACGGTAAAACGGCTATGCTGGCCGCGCCATAATAATATGACTGCCTTATTTTTTTGGGATCCCTTGAGAAAAGCCGGGCTTTAATGACTTCCTTCTTCACTCCTTTGTTCAGGATGTCATCGACATGGGTATAGAATTCGTTCTGCAGGTCCTCTTCTTCCACGATGGGCCCTTTCTCGAACAGGCCCTGCATGATATCCGTCTCGTAGGGCAGAAGACCGGACTGGTCCGAGTTGAGGCGCCTAAAGCAGTATTTCTTGCGCTTGAGCAAGCCCTCCTCTTCCTTCTATACGATGGCCAGGTAGCCGCGGCAGGCCAGGTCCACTATGGTGGCCGTGATGTCCTCGATACAGGGTTCCTCGTTAACCAGAATACCCAGCATGGCCGGTTTGAGGCCCTCCGGTGGATCGTACCTCACCATGACCGCGCCCCTGCCGCCCACGTCACGCCCTTTCTTCCACCAGGCGAGAAGCATGATAAACAGAGTGGCTAGAAAGAGGGCGGTGGAAAACGATATAACCACGATGGCGGTGGAACCGCGATATTGCCAGGGCTTTTGCGTTATCCCCTTGGGAAAGGCTGCATCGATAGTAATGGGGGTATAAGGGGCGATGTCCTCGGCCTCCCACCAGAGCAAATCGCCCTCCAACCCGAAGCAGTAACAGCCGGGCGGGTTGTAAGCATCGATATAAAACTCCTGACCGATCCGGTTCATATCGGTGCCGGGCGGAAGCTGGACGTCCACCCTGGAGGTCTTTATGGATACATCGCGATCCTTTGGTACAGCGTCCCAATAAAGGCGATCGTAATCCTCCGCGAATATAACAGCCCCTGTCATTTTGTACTCGATTATCCAGCCCATCTGCTCGCTACTGGCGGAGAATTCCATTACCACCATGACTCCGCCTTCGTAGGATTCCGTATGCCAGAGATCGCCGTTGTAGGGTTTTCCATCGAGGTCATAAACGCGTATGTCCTTTACCCGCACCTTGCCATAGGTTCTTCCCTCGCCGAATACGGCGTATTGCGTGCTGAGGTCGCGATTGATATAGGAAAAAATCGCCGTTGAAGTTAACGATCTGGACCTCCTTCACATCGAAGGAACCGTCACGATTGAGCCTGATACTGGAATCGAAGCGCTCATAATTCCAGCTCTTCACGGCAGCCGCTTCCGCCTGATCCACGGCCACGCCTACGATTGCCGTAGGAGACGGTGTTAAGGCAAGGGCGAGAAACAGCACGGGTAAAACGAGGGATGGAAGGTAAAGAGCCAAGCGCTTGCATCGTTCTATTTTCAAGGGTCCACGCATCGGTGCTCCTCACTGGATACCGTCGGTATCTGTAACGACTTGACCGCGCATCTTGCGGTCGACGTAAAGGCGTTTTATGTCTCGAGCCTGGTTGGTAACGCCTATTATATTTAGAATCATAGAATCGTCATTATGCCCCTGTGGTTGAATGATGAAGGTTGACTTGGAGAGGGAATGGAGCTAAACTAATAATGGGCATATGCCCTATTTCAAAAGTTATTCAAGGGGTAAGTACGATGTTGAGGAAAAAACATAAAGTAGCCGTGGCTACCCGGGACGGCGAGAGGGTTTGCCCGCATTTCGGAATCGCGGAGGAATTCCACGTATTCGACATAGAGGGAGGAAAGGTCGTGGGCAGGGAGGTGCGCCACAACATAGAGCCCTGCTCACACGGGGAGGGAGGCAGGACTGGTGGTTGCTGGGACCTGGTTGAGGACTTGCTTCCGGACGTAAAAGTGGTTATTTCTGCGGGAATGGGAGAGAACGCGTACGTAGGTATTTTAAGAAGAGACATATTGCCCCTAGTAACGGACGAGGTGCCGATAGAGGACGCGCTACAGGCCTATCTGAGAGGAGAACTGAAGGAGAAATCGGAAAAGGTACATCCTTCCTGAGATCACCACTGACATGCGTTGTGGAGGATCGAGCGAGAGGGTTAATCAGTCCGGCAGGATGATGCGCGGACACGATGTGTTCTTGCTCTTACCCGGGATCATTACACCTGAATCGCAACCATGCACCTGAAGGTGCCCCAATGGACGATTTAATAATGAAAGGCTGCCGTGAAGCTATTATTGTGATATAAGTCATTTGGAGATAACCGATTTCGTGACCGTATGGGCGATATGAGGTTAACGCGATCCGGTTCTTGACATGGTTTGAAAGAAACGGTTCCCTGTTCTATCTTTATGATAATCAATAACGTCCAGGAGGAGCGGTGGTCCAGAGTTTAAGCCGTTGCGGTTCGTGTGGACTTCCGGGCAAGCTGGCGGAGAACCTTACCTGGGGTTGCGACGGGACGATAAGGCTGAGCGGGTTGAAGTGGGTCAAACTGGCCTTCATGGACGCAGACTGCATCCGTGATATTTACGATGGGCTTGCGGTGATGCTGGGATCCGGATCCTTGGATGATGGAGAGAGGGACGTTACCCACCTGATTACAGGAAGGCTTATATCGGGTTTCAAGAGGAAGCTGTCTCGTTACGATATATTGAAGAGAAGGATCCTGGAGGCGATGGAGGATTATTCTCTCATTCTGGGGATGGGGCGGATCGAACTGGAACGCTATACCCCAGTAGCGGAAGGCAGCATGCTTCTCAAGTGGCCCATCCATCTAAATATGGTCGAAGCGGGCATAGCCGGGATTCTCGAGTGCATGGATAGATGCACCTACTCCTACCATACCTCGGTTCTCTCGGGGGGATGTTATCGCCTGCGTTTTGATCTGAAGAGAAAAGGAACGCGGCACGGCGGTTCATTAGGAAAGCGGGAAACGGTCGTGGTAAACGAGGACGGTGAAGAACTGAAGCGCTGCGAGAAATGCGGGTTGCCATGTGGCATGAGTGTATATAGATGGGACGAGCTCCACGGCGTGATCGAGGAGGGAACGGAGGGCAGGCGGATGGTTTTCATACCCGTGGATGCTATAAACATTATGGTGAGGATGGGAAACGATGTAGGTGAGGATACGGGTAACGGCATCGTGGGGGAGGCGATCCGTTCATGTACCCTGAGACAACTCGAGACTGGGAAGGAAAGCACGGCGGAAGGGGGAGGAAGCGGCGCGGTAGGTGCGGATCGAAAAGGCATCGCTGAATACATGAGCCGACCATCCCTGTGGGGATGGGGGCATGTGGAGGATGCCGGGATAAGTGGAGAGGTATGGAGGATATGCATGACAAGCCCCTTGCCGTCGCCGGTTATAACGGGTTGGTTGAGTGGGCTGTATACTTCTGCGATAGGGAGGAGGCCGCTTATCGATGTGGTGGAGGATGCTCCAAGGACCATCATGGAGTTGGGATAGGCCGGCACGGAGCCGATTGCTTGGAGCAGGAACGTCTCATGAAGGATGTGAAGAGGAGGTAGATACGATTGTATAAGGAGAAGTTCTCGCTGGAGGGTAAGGTGGCCATAGTTACAGGTGGAAGCAGGGGGATAGGGCAGGCTATCGCAGAGGGCTACGCCGAGATGGGGGCCAAAGTGGTATTGGCCAGCCGCAAGGTCGAGGCATTGAAGAAAGTCAGCAAAAGCATAATGGAGAAGGGTGGAGAATCTTGCGTAATACCCACCCACATGGGTGATATGGAGGGGATAAGGCGGCTGGTGGAAGGCACCATGGAAAAATACGGCACCATGGATATCCTGGTGAACAACGCGGCTACCAATCCCATATTCTGCTCCACGGCGGATGTGGAGGAGCCGGGTTGGGAAAAGATTATGGACGTAAACGTAAAGGGCGTGTTCTTTCTGACGCAGCAAGTGGGAAAAATCATGACTAAGAAGGGCTCGGGCTCGGTTGTAAATATCTCTAGCGAGGCGGCTTTCTGCCCAACTCCCTTCCTGGGGCCGTACTCCGTTTCCAAGTCGGCGGTGAACATGCTCACCAAAGTTTTCGCCCAGGAATGGGGGCCCAGGGGGGTCAGGGTAAACGCCATAGCACCCGGGCTGGTGAAGACGTATTTCAGCCAGGCACTGTGGGGAAACGAGGCTATTCTCGACACCGCCTTAGCCTCCATACCATTGGGGAGGATGGCGGAGCCCGAAGAGATGGTGGGCCTGGCTATATTCCTGGCCTCTGATGCATCGAGTTACGTTACCGGACAGGTATTCCTGATAGACGGAGGGCGGGAGATAAGCTCCTGATAAGCAGTAAAACGCAGGTGAGGTAAGGAGGAAAGGCATATGGGGACTTCTCTCTGGGAAGTAATTGATATTACAGGCCTGAGGCTCGATAACCGCACCGTGATGCCAGCCATGGGCACGGGTTACGCTTCGAATAAGGGAGAGGTAAGCAAAAGGCTACCGGCCTATCTCCGGGAACGAGCCGGGGGCGCGGGGACGATCATTACCGAGGTGTGCGCAGTTCATCCCCTGGGAAAGGGACTACGGTCCGAGCTGGGATTGTACGACGACTCCTTACTGCCCGGGTTGCGAAGCTTGACGGAAACTGTCAAGGTCGGCGGATCGAGGGTGGCGGCGCAGCTACATCACACGGGCAGGGAGGCCTTCCGGCAGGTTATTGGAGAACAGTCCATGGCCCCATCCTCGATACCCAGCAGAGACATAGGGCAGCTACCCTGTACCCTCACCATGGAGGAGATAGCGGAGCTTGTAGGATGCTATAACCCGGGCGGTTAGGAGGGCACGGGAGCGGGCTTCGATGCCGTGTAGGTTCACGGAGCTCACGGATACCTGATATGCAAGTTCATATGCGTTACTCAAATTACAGGGAAGGTGATTATGGCGTAGACACGCGTGGAAGGTTACGTTTCGCCCACGAGATAGTCAGGGAGATAAAAAGGGAAGCTGACGACGATTTACCGGTGATTTTCCGCTTATCCTCGAGCGAGGAGATGGAAGAAGTATACGATATCGATTACATCCTGTCTCTGTTGGTGCAGCTGGAAGAGGACGGTGTGGACGCGTTTCACGTTTCTTGTGGTATAGCGACTCTACCGGTAATTCAACCTGTCACGGATTGCATCACCCGGTGGGGATAAATATGGAGAGGTACGCCATGGTCAAGCGGGAGGTGGGAGTAGCGGTGATAGTAGCGGGAAAGATACACGATACCCGCCTGGCGAGCAGGAAAATAGATAAGGAATGCGCGGATATGGTTGCGTTTGGAAGGCAGCGTCTCACGGATCCATATTACCTGAGCAAGGCCTTAGAAGGAAGGTGTGAGGATATCAGGTGGTGCCTCTCGTATAACCAGGGATGCATAGAGAGGCTTAGGTTCGTATTTAAACCCGCCACCTTTTCCATAAACCCGGAGTGCGGGGAGGAGTAGAAGAAGAGAAAGGTGAAGGAGCGGCGAAAAGGGCCATTCCCGGTGATAGGCGTCGGCCCCGCCGGACTGCAGGCGGCATTGACCATCAGGGAGGCGGGAGATGAGGTATGCGTGGTGGAGAGAGCCGCGACGCCGGGAGGCAAGCTAAAGGCGGCGTCGAAGCCCGATGAAAAGGAACCGTATGCCGAGTGGGTGGATTGGGTGGTCAGGCGTCTGCGTTCTATGGAAACCAGGGTGTAATTGGAGAACGACGAGGCTTACAAGCTGCTGGTCTCCCCGCGATGGCTGGGTGCGGTGGATACCTCCGGAGCCGAGCCCGTGATTCCTGATATACCCGGGGCCGCTTCCGAAAGATGCGCGGAGGCCAGAGACATGCGGCTCGGTGAGGTCCAGATGGGCGAGAGGGCGCTGATAGTTGGCGCCGGTCTGATGGGGATAAAAACCGCCGATAGCCTTATAGGAAAGGGCCGTACCGTAACCGTGGTGGAGGAGATGGATCACTCCACGGTCCTCCCCCTGACTTCACACGGTTATTATCTGCACGGGCTTTTAAGGAAATGTGGAAAGTTGTTGCTGGAGACGATAGTTAAGGAAGTGACCGGTAAAGGCACGATACTTATCGGCCGTGACCGGGAGTGGGAGATAGAGGCGGATACCGTGGTATGGGCGGTGGAATCCAGGCCGAAGATAAAGGTACGAGGGGCGGCGGATAGGGCCGGGGATGATGTCGAACTGTTGGTAACACCGTCCAGTCCAGAAGGCTTCTGGAGGCGGTACACGAGGGATACCAGGCTGCCTTGAAATTGACGGGGGACGGAGGAGGCGAGAGCTGAACAGACGTTCGGAAAGGCGACCCAAAAGCTGATGATGAGCGGGACCGTCGAGATAAAAATGAAGGGGGTATTAGAATTGAAGGAGTTCATGGATGGAAGGATCGTCATTACCCAGGACGATATAACCGGGATGGAGGTTGACGCCATCGTCAACGCCGCCAACAAGAGCCTCATGGGTGGAGGCGGTGTTGACGGCGCCATACACAGGGCGGCGGGTCCCGAATTGAAAGAGGAATGCCGCACCATGAGAGGATGCGAAACGGGACAGGCAAAGATAACCTCGGGCTACCGACTCAAGGCCGACCATGTGATCCATACCGTTGGACCGGTCTGGCACGGAGGGGACCGGGAAGAGGAGAGGCTTCTCTCTGATTGCTATGCAAACAGCTTACGGCTGGCTGTGGAAAACGGGCTTGAGAGCATAGCCTTCCCATCCATAAGCACCGGTGCTTATGGATTCCCCATCTCCAAAGCTGCCCCCATAGCGTTGGAGACCGTCAAGGAACACCTCGAAAAGGAAACCACCTTGCGAATAGTCATTTTCGTTAATTTCAGCCAGGGAGACCTCGAGGTCTATCTGGAGACGGCCGCGAAGATGTTTTGAAACCGGGCGTCATGAAAGGAAGAGGGTTTTGCAAAGATCTATTCTTCAGATACCATAGGGAGCAGACAAGAGGCCGGATTGTAACCTCGAAGAGCATGAAACAGGAGTGGGATTGAACATCCTTTTCGTTTGTACGGGTAACATCTGCCGCAGCGTTATGGCCGAATTCTTCATGAGGGAAGGCCTGGCTGGAGTGAATCAAGAAGCCGGGGTGAGATTGAGTTCGGCAGGGCTGGATGCTGAGGAAGGTATAAAGCCTCCCAGCGAGATAGTTGACGTAATGAGGGACTATCATCTCGACATCGCCGAACACAGGGCACATCGATTGAACCGCGGGGACGTGGACGAAGCGGACCTTATACTCACCATGACTCTGCATAACAGCCAGAGGCTCCTAACCGGGTACCAGGAATCGGTGGACAGGGTTTATACCCTCAGGGAATTCGTGGTGGAGGGAGAGAAAAAAAGTCGGGGGCTCCAGGAGACGGATCCGGATATGAGGTTAAGTAAGCTGAGAAGTCGGATAAGAAACGTGGAGGGTTGGCAGCAAAGCGAGCGGAGCGATAATATAAACGATCAGCTGCGCCTTTTCTTCCTCCACTATTTTCATGTCTATGACCATGAGCTGAGCGTGGATGACCCGCTCGGCCAATCGCGGGAGTTTATGAAAAATACGGCGGAGGAGATTCGGGACCTGGTGAACCGCGTTATGGGACCGGATATCCTAGCCTTGACCTAGCGCATGGCTCGGGACGCCCGAAGATGGTGTTACGCGAAAAGACCACATGCGAAAAGACCACATTATAGATGTAGGAGGCGGATATGGACGACGTAATCTTTCGCCGCGAAGATACCGTAGAGGTCATAACGCTGAACCGGCCTAAGATGTTGAACGCCTTCAATTTCAACATGCTGCAGCTTCTGACCCGGGCTTTCGAGGATCTGGGGCAGGAGGATGATGTACGGGCCGTGGTTATTACCGGGGAAGGTAAAGGCTTCTGCACCGGGGCCGACCTCACGGGGGGAGGAGCTCGTATGGACGCCCATACGCCGATGGGCATGCGGCTCTCCACCCATCTGTACTCGCGCATGATAAGAGCCATGGTGGAGATGGAAAAGCCGGTCATAGGGGCTATAAACGGGGATGCGGCCGGTGCGGGATGCAATTTCGCCCTGGCATGCGATCTGCTAATAGCATCCGAAAAGGCCCGCTTTATCCAGGTATTCGTGCACAGGGGCCTGGTAGCCGACGCGGGGGGTACGTATTTTCTGCCTAGGCTGGTGGGCCTCTCCCGCGCCAAGGAACTCATGTTCGGAGGCGAACCTCTGGAGGCACAACAAGCACTGGAGATAGGCCTGGTAAGCAACGTAGTGCCTCACGACGAGCTAATGCCCGAGGCTATGGCGATGGCATCCAGACTGGCACAGGGTCCGACGCGGGCTATAGGAATGATTAAAAGAATGTTGAACCGTACCTTCGATTCCGATCTGAGCACTGCCCTGGAGATGGAGGCCAGTATGCAGGGAATCGCGGTGAGCACGGAGGACGTGAAAGAGGGAATCACGTCATTTATCCAGAAGAGGAAGCCGGAGTTCAAGGGTAGATGACGTAATCGTTTCGAGGTCCGACCGAGATACGCTGAAGAAGAGGTAAAAGGATAATGAAGGCATTGACCTTCGAGTACAGTATCCCGAAGTACCTTTTGACCGGAGCCCTGGCCAGGGGATGGAGGGATGTCCTGCATACCAGCATGGCGCCGGTGCAGATGAGGGATATTCCCGAGCCCGTCCTGCCCGCGCCCGACTGGGTGAAGATCAGGCCCCTGCTCGCGGGGCTATGCGGCAGCGACCTGAGCATTATAGCCTGCAGGGAGAACCTTACCCTGCAGCCCTTCGCCTCGTTTCCCTTTGTGCTTGGGCACGAGGTATGTGGGGAGATAGTCGAGAAGGGAGCGGATGTCGAGGGATTCGAGATCGGTGAAAGGGTGACCGTGATGCCCATGCTGGGTTGCATACCCAGACGCATAGATCCTCCCTGCCGCATGTGTGCCGAAGGCAGGTATGCGTTATGTGGGAACTTCATCACGGGGAGCCTCAAGCCGGGTATGTTCGTGGGGAATACAGCCGGAATCCCGGGTTTCATAAGCGAGATGGGAGTTGCTCACTCGAGCCAGCTTTACAGGGTGCCGGATGAGGTGGACGACGCATGCGCCGTCCTTACCGAGCCCCTGTCAACCGGCCTGCACATGGTGTTTGATAATCCCTTCCGCGAGAGCGAGACGGTTATGGTTATCGGATGTGGGGTCATGGGCCTGTGCACTATAATTTCCATAAGGGCCCTGCATCCGGAATGCCGCATACTGGCGGTTGAGATAGATTCTTTCCACTCCGAGATAGCCATGGAGATGGGAGCGGATGAGGTTATCAAGCCCGGGGGAAAGGCGTTCTACCGCAAGGTGGCCGAACTCACGGGAGCCAAGATGCATACGCCGCTGCTCGCCAAGCCACTGCTGACAGGAGGCGTGGACCGTGTCTTTGATGCCGTTGGCAGCACGGAGACGCTGGAGGCCTCCCTTAGGATATTGGCAAACGGCGGCTGGTATAACCAGTTGGGTATAGGCGAGATAGGGAAGATCGACTGGACTCCCGTATGGCTCAAGGAGATAACCATAAGAGGGATATACGGATACCATGGACGGTATGACGGGGAAAGGGGATTCAATTCCTTCGAGACGGCCTTGAGGCTGTTTCAAGAAGGAAAGATCGATCTCTCGAGCATGGTCACCCACCGTTTCAGCCTGGAGCAGTGGCCCGAGGCGCTGGATGTAGCCCTTAACAAGGGCCATAATTCGGCCATAAAGATTGCTTTCACTCCATAGCGGGCGTGGGAGGGGCAGTCTGGTCGCTCCGGGCACCTCAAGGTCGGGAAGCGGAGAGATCGCTTGGAAGGGACGGCGTCGATTATATTCGATGAGGTAATACAATGGAGGGCAAGGTAATAGCTTTCCTGGATCTTGATCATACCCTGCTCCAGGGTGCCAACGGAAACCTGGTGATCAAGTACATGATCAAGAGGCGGCGCATGGGACTTGACGCCATATGGAAGGCCATCAAGTTCACAGTGCTCTATCGCCTTAATAAGCTGCCCCGGGAAGAGGTATATAGATGGACTTTCAGGGAGTGTGGAAAGTACGATATGGATGAACTGCTGTTGATGCTGGATGAGGCCTACGAGGAATATATAATGCCCCGCCTGTTCGAGGAGGGAATGAAATGCGTGCAAGGACACCGGTCAAAGGGGCATATCACCGTGATAGCGACCGCGGCGGGGGAGTATGTATCCGAGAAAGTAAGGGTGCAACTAGGTGCGGACGATAAAATAGCCGCGGTTGCCGAGGTCGTGGACAACCGACTGACCGACGAGTTGCACATGCCGGTTCCGTACAGTGAGGGAAAGCTCGCTCTTGCGGAGGAATACGCCTCCGGCAGGAGCGCGGCATTGGATGATTGTTTTTTCTATTCCGACAGTATAGCGGATCTGCCACTGCTGAAGGCGGTGGGAAACCCAGTGGTGGTGAATCCTCAGAGAAAGTTGAAAAAGATAGCGGATAAAAGGGGGTGGCCGGTTGAATACTGGAACACGCCGGCCGGTTTCTCGACGCCTAGCCAGCCGGAGAAGCTTACCTTCTAGATATCCTGACTGATGTGCGCCAGGAGTCCGTATATCTATGGAGATATATCCGGACGGGTTATGATTGCGGATAACGACAAATGACTTGACTTTGTATATGCAGTGAAAAAATGAAGATAGGTGCGCCTCCTTGAGGGGCATAAACAGCAGGATGTCCATGGGCAAAAAAGGCAAGAGGCGCGCCACATCCCCTCCACTCTAGCTATTCCTGCTTATTCCTGTTATAAACGGGCGCAGTAGCCGGATCGATTCTGGCATTCAGACTCGATGACGAGCAGCGAAGGAGGATAGAAGAAAAGCCTTAAAAGCGGCTTATCGATCTTCCTTTCAGGATCTTCGTATAGGGGGTGGCAGGCATGAAGCTGGATTACGATGTTAGAGGTGGCCGGTGCGGGTGAGTTGACTTCCGCTTCACACCTGTCCAAGGAAGGGTTGAAGGCGCTTGTGCTGGAGAGCCACGAGAGGGTGGGAGGTTGCTGTTCCAATTACTATGAGGACGGATTAAAATCCGAGATTGGAGCGGTTTTCGTCATAGGGTTTGTATTAGTTATACTATAAGTATTCGAGCTGCTGGACATTCGCCTGGAGGATTACCTCGATTTCACCCTAATAGATCCCGTCTACGACGTTTACCTAAAGGACGGGAGGTATTTTCCCCTGCCCAAGGATGTTGACAAGTACGAGGAGATAATGACGAAAGTAGCCCCCCGCGATGTGGAGGGATACCGCTGCTATTCCCGGCATATGGGCACGATATTCGATGTATACCTGGCCATACTCTCTCACCCCATGCAGGAACTGCGCAAGGTATCTAAAAAATACACCCTGGTGAAAATAACTGCCAAAAAGGAACTTATACCCACCATGCCGTTAAACTTCAAGCTGGGGCTTCGTAACCTGGACAAATGCGTCAGGAGCAATTTCCAGGATTGCTACATGCAACTCATGTTCAGATGGGAGAATATGTACGTCGGACTGTTCGCTTACCGCTGTATGGGCTTGTTCACCATGATGGCATGCATGGGGTGTATGGGATATTGCTATTCCATGGGAGGGATGATCTCCATCCCTCGATCATCGAAAGAAATCGCCGAGGCTTTTGGGGTGGAGATAAGGCTGAACTCGCCCGTGAAACGCGTTACGGTGCAGTACAGCGAGGCGAAAGGCGTGAGGCTTCGAGATTACGAAACTCTTTCCGTCAGGGCGGTGATCTCCAATACAAACTCTCGTTGCACTTATCGGAAGCTCGTTGGAGAGGAGAACCTGCCGGGATGGGTGTCACGTACCATCAGGAGACACCCCTCCTACATACCTGCCCCTATCTTCCATATGGAACTGAGCGAGAGATTGGAAAGCATGAAGGGCCACATGTCGCTGGTTGAGACTCCGAGACGGCAGTTCGACGGGATATGGAACGAATTCTACGATCAGGGTCTGCTCTACCGGCCAGACGATGACGTTTACATAATTATCGATATGACCTTCGACGACCCCAGTATGGCGCCGTCGGGAAAGCAGGTGATATCGTTGATATATATCGTTCCCTACCGGTTGAAACACCACGATTGGGACGACATAGCCGAGGAATGGGCCTGGGAGGTCATCTGCTTCCTGGACCGGCGCATTTATCCGGGTTTGAGGGAGTAGGTTGAATGGATGGATTCGGTGCCGTCGAACGAGCTGGAAAGAGGGCTTAACATGGCCGAGGGCGCTTTTTTCGGCCTGGAGATGAGCCTGGGCGACATGGGACCTTTCAGACCCAATCTATCATTCGAGGTGGATGAACAGAATGTACATTGCCGGCCAGTTCACCAACTCCGGCCTGGGGGTGCCTGGGGCCATGATATCCGGTATAGCAGCATCCGTTATAATCATAAACGATTGGACCACGAGGCTTTAATGGATAGCGATTGCAGTCGAACCATAAGTCATGCAACGGGCACCTGTATACGGAAGGCACTTGGACGGACGGGGGCGGCATGATATAGACCACGATTCTCATGGCGTCAGGCAATGCCGTCTATCCGGCCGATGTATGGTTGTTTGACTTAGGGGTACGCATGATATTAAAGTAATGACATGTCAGTTCCAAAGAAAAGAATGCGTGCGCAGGAGAGGAGCGAGCATATCCTGAGGGTAGCAGCGGAGGTATTCGCCGATAAGGGTTACAGGAACTCGGCGGTGTCCGATATAGTTGACAGGGCCGGTATAGGCAGGGGTACCTTCTACCTTTATTTCAGCTCCAAGAAAGAGATATTCCTGGAGTTGATAGAAAAATATTTTCAGGGATTCGCCCGTTTGCTGGAGAGAAATCACAAACAGCTGGAGGAGGCTTTTCGCAATCATGAAAAGGTGCTAAGAACCTGGCATGACAACATGTATCGCGTGCTCGAGTACCATCAAGACAACCCCCACCTGACCAACATAATCTATCGAGAGGCCCTCGGAAGCGACGAGGATTTCTCGGAAAGGGTCGAGGAACTCGCCAGGCTGGCAAGGGAGAAACTGGTGGAGGAGTTCGAGATGATGTATGAAAACGGCATGATGAGGGAATGTGATATAGAGGTGGTGTCGACCATCATCATAGGTACGTCGATCAACGTAGTAATGCAACACCTGTTGAGGGAGAAGGGAAGGGATCTGGACGAACTGGTGGACATCATCGTCGAATACCATATCAGGGCGCTGATACCCGAGGAGGGCGATACCGCCAGAGCCCTTCGGGGAGCCCTGGGAAAAAGAGTAGTTCAGGCGGATATCAAAAAGCTGGTGTGAGCGGGAGATAAAAATAGTTAGAATATAGAGCGCGCCGGAAGTGTCGAGGGTTCCCCCGGTAGAGGAAAGGAAATTCGCAACGAGACCAGATAAACATCCGGAGTAGCCGAAGGTATCAGTAAGGGGTGAAGCGTATGGTTTCTTTCGAGTTGGATGAAGAGCAAAAGATGGTCCAGGAGACCGTCGCCTCTTTCGCGGCCGACCAGATAGAGCCCCTCATGAGGGATAGCGACGAGGATGGCTCCGTGCCGGAGGAGGTAATAGCCAAGGGTTGGGAGCTGGGCCTCGTGGGAGGCTGCATCCCCGAGGAATACGAGGGGTTCGGTGAGGGGTTGTCCGCGCTTACGGGAACCATCGCCATGGAGGAGATGGCCTGGGGAGACCTGTCCATGTCGCTGCACATGATGGCACCCACCGTTCTGGCCTACTCCGTTCTGGACCAGGGGACGGAGGATCAGAAAAAGCAGCTGCTGCCCGCCTTCTGCGAGGAGGAGTACAAGCCGAGTACGAGCGCCCTGATAGAGCCTTATTACAATTTCTGCCCCTCCGCACTCAAGGCTACAGCGTTGAGAGATGGCGAGGAGTACGTCCTGAACGGCGCGAAGTGCATGGTTCCACTGGCGCAGGAATCTGGCGAGATGATCGTATTCGCAGCTACGACACCGGGTACGGGATTCGCTGGCGTGGACGCCTTTCTGGTTCCCTCGGGAACCAAGGGAATGGAGGTAGGAGAGAGGGAGAAGAACATGGGCATCAAGGCTCTGGCCACCTACCCCGTAACCTTCAAGGACTGCCGCGTTCCGGCCGTCTCCCGTCTGGGGGGGAACGAGGGAAGCGACTTCATACGCCTTCTCTCACGATGCCGGCTGGCCCTGGCCGCTATGGCCGTGGGCATGAGCAAGCATGCCCTGGAGCATTCGCGCGATTACGCCGTCGAAAGGGTGGCTTTCGGCGAGCCCATAGGCTCGAGGCAGGCAATCGCCTTCATGATCGCAGAGATGGCTATCGAGATCGACGCCACCCGCATGCTAACCTGGGAGGCCGCCTGGAGATGCGACAAGGAAATGGATTTCGAGAAGGAAGCCGCTCTGACCAAGAGCTACGCCGCCGATATGGCCATGATGGTCTGCGACCGCGGTGTGCAGATAATGGGGGGCCACGGCTATATTCGCGAGAACCCCGTTGAGCTCTGGTTCCGAAACGCGCGCGGCTTTGCCACCTTCGAAGGTATGGCCATGGTTTAAGGAGGTGGGAAGATGACTATAGATTTCGAGCTTTCTCCGCGTATCAAGGGCACCCAGAAGATGATCCGCAGCTTCGCCGAGACGGCGGTACGCCCCATCGCCAGGCAGTTCGACGAAGAGGAGCACGAGAAACCATGGGACCTTCTGAAGATGGTCCAGCAGGTAATGGGAGGCGGTATAGGCGGTGCTTTAGGGACCGAGAAGAAGGAAGAGGCCAAAGAGGAGAAAAAGGAGAAGAAGCCCAAGGAGATCAACCTGGCTGGCGCGGTGACCGTTGAGGAGATATTCTGGGGCGACGCGGGCATAGCCCTGTCCTTCCCCGGCCCCGGCTTGGGAGGAGCGGCGGTGCAGGCCAGCGGCACCCCGGAGCAGAAAGAGACCTTCTTGGCCCGTTTCTCCGGCAAAGAGCCGGTATGGGCGGCCATGGCCATCACCGAGCCGGAGGCGGGGTCGGATACCGCCAGCATCAAGACCACTGCGGTCCTGGACGGCGATGAGTGGGTGCTCAACGGAGAGAAAATCTTCGTGACCTCGGGCAAGAGCTCGCTGGAGTATTCGGACGGATTCGTGGTGGTATGGGCCACCATCGACCGCAAGGCTGGACGGGCCGGGATAAAGCCCTTCGTGGTCGATCACGGCACCCCAGGAATGGAGCTCACCAAGATAGAGGACAAGATGGGGATCCGCTGCTCCGATACGGTATCCCTCTCCTTCATGGACTGCCGCATACCCAAGGAGAATATACTGGGAAGCCCCGAGGTGGTGGACAAGACAAAGACCGAGGGCTTCAAGAAGGTCATGGCCACATTCGACGCCACCCGACCGCTGGTGGCGGCCATGTCGGTGGGCGTCGGGCAGGCCTCACTCGACTTTCTCAAGGAGAAGCTGACCGAGGAGGGAGTGGAAATACGCTATGGCATAAATCCCCAGCGCATGACTTCCCTCGAGAGGGATATCATGAAGATGGAGGCCGATCTCAAGGCGGCGCGCCTTCTGACCTGGAGAGCCCTATGGATGCTGGATAACGGGCTTCGCAACGACCTGCAGGCATCCATGGCCAAAGCTAAGGCAGGGCTGGCAATAAACGGTATCACCCAGAAGGCCGTTGAGCTCATGGGCCCCTTGGGCTACTCGAGAGAATATCTCCTGGAGAAGTGGATGCGCGACTCCAAGATAAACGATATCTTCGAGGGTACCGGGCAGATCCAACTGCTTATCACAGCCAGGAGGGTACTTGGCTTCGGAAGAGATCAGTTGAAGTA
This sequence comes from Actinomycetota bacterium, assembly GCA_034188985.1. Taxonomy (GTDB): domain Bacteria; phylum Actinomycetota; class Geothermincolia; order Geothermincolales; family RBG-13-55-18; genus JAXHVT01. Next base: position 22,455 of record JAXHVT010000029.1, read on the forward strand.
GGAACATTCTGACGAGTTAGTCGGCTTAGAGCCGCCCCGACACCTCTGTATTCCGGGCATGTTCGGCGGCTTGGGGGTGAAAATCCCCTGTCCGACCTGACGGAGGTGAGGGCTGGCGAAGCGCAAGGGCTCAACCGCGAGGTTGAGTCCGAGGGAAGCGCAGAAGCAAAACCGCGACCCGGCGGACAGCGACCGGGAACGAGGCGACCGTGGACGGACGAGCGGTCATATGACCGCGAAGTCCATATCCGTCAAGGGCCACGGGCGTAGACCCGGCGGGTGTGCGGGGAAGGCGGCCGGACTTGCCGCGGGAGGCCTGCGCCGTGTCTCCCAAAGGGAGACCGGGGGAATCGCGAGGGACCCCGACCGCGGAGCAGGAGTCAGCAGAGGGCATAGTGGGACGATCTTTCGTCCACCGAAGGCCCGAATGGCGAGGTACTCTGTGCCAACGTTAGTGAGACACCTACCGCAAATAGCTTAGAGTCTAAGAGGGCGGTAAGGAGGATTACTGATGGAAGCGATACGAGAGATGATAGTCAAAGATAATATATCCAAAATAGAGAAAGCTCAAGCGATAAGCGGGGCTAAAGATAGCAGATTGAGAAACAAAAGCACCGACCCTGAAGTAGCGGAAAGGCAGGAACGCCGAAGGTTCACGGCAGATTACAAACTGAGGATTCTAGCAGAGGCCGATGAATGTGGAAGCACGGGAGAGGTAGGTGTGCTGCTACGTCGCGAGGGACTTTGCTCTTCCCACCTCTCCAGATGGAGCAAGAAGCTGCGCTCGGGATCCCTGGGAGCGCTTTTCCCGAAAAAGCGCGAGCCCCGGTATGAACTCCGCTTTCCCGAAGGCCTTCTTCTGCGAACTCGGCCTTATATCTTTGGAGGCCCGCTGATCCGCTTGAGCTTGACGAACCGCCGTGTACGGACCCGTACGCACGGTGGTGTGACGGGGACAGCCCGCGAGGGCTTGCCTGTGTAGATCGATCTTTTATGAACGGAGGCAGCGGGGATGCTGAATACCTCGAGATATTAGCCGGTTTACATAGGATGTGTGGATGAACGCTTTTCCGGAGCGAAGGCGAGGGATACAGGCAATGCGGCGACGAACTGGAAAGAAACCAGCCGTCGAGGTGGGGTTGAACCATAAACCGCGGCGTAAAGCCGGATAAACCAAGTTTCAGGGGGAAGAACTTTATGACAGCAGAAGCGATTTCTTAAGAATGCTTTTCAGGGTAGTTGAATCGATAAGCGGAGGATGGCGATTATCGTAAACTGGATATGTTAACGAATGTCATGTCGATATACGGTTGGAGACAGAGGGAAGTTATTGCGGGGATTCTCGATTGGGATGTATCTTAAGTATGGTGGGGATGTAGACGATAACGGAGGTTATCAATCTGGATTACAATTCTTCCAAGCACGCAAGATCCGGGCGTATAACGAGAAAAAGGTGGATTAGAGCCAAGGGGTTGTCCTTTTACAAACCATTCCTGCGCGTTTGCAGGGAATGCGGCGTACCGCTGAGAATATCAAGGGATCACATATGGGAGGAATACGGGAGGATACTCAGCCACGATACCTCTCAGAGACTGGTAATAGTGGAGAGGAAAGTCCTTGACGAGGTATTCGGCAGAGCGTTAAAGAAGATAGGCGGCGGTCTCGAGAACTCCTTGCGCAACGCCAAGGCCTTCGATGCCAGCCATTACGTACGATCGGTTATGGTGGGTTGGAGGAAGCTCGCGTTAGGATACCCTATGTTTAAAAAGCCCTATTACAAGCTCTTATGCGATCGTGCCAGATTGTTGGGTCTGGCCGATGCCGACCTGGTAAGCTACAAGCGCGGCAAAGAAGTTATTATCTCCTGCACCAGTTGCTATAACAAGGTATTTTTCTCCGGAGATGTTCTCGGGGCGGTGTATGCGGGGGAGGGAAAGGGAGCGAGCGTTCAAGTGGAGGAAAAGGGAGATGAGACACTTTTTCCGGCGACGGTCAGGGAGGGTGATGCGGACGAGATAAAAAGGTATTCCTTTTCCTGGGAAGTACCCCTTCCTGGATATATCAGCTACAAGCGCTGTGAAACCTGCGGAATTCCCTTCCCGGTAAGCTTTTTTATATGGGATATGGAAAAAGGGTTGATGGTGGACACGCATAATGGAGAACCAGTTTCCCTCGTGGATGTTGCGGGGATGAATGCCGCATACGAGGAGATAAGGGCTGAACAGGGGAAATGGGTGGATGATTTCCTTGCACAGGAGACGAAGGATAGGGTGGACACCATACTTCCGGGATTGGAATGGAAGAGGCGTCGTCCCGAGGAGAAGATACGGGATCTCTTCTTTTTAGCCTACAGGGGCATGGGAAATCCCATATTCACCGAGCCCATGGAGGGTGGGATAAAGGCAAGGATAGAGAATCCCTTCAATTATCCAATGGTTGCCGGGATATCGGCGTCCTTCCTGGCCAGGGGCATGCCGGTTGCCTTTGAGTGGGAGAGGGTAATGCCGGGAAGGCTGGAGGTCAGACTCCACTTCCTGTGATATACGAGGCCTTAACGGTGGGCGGGATTATGACTATCGCGGAAGCTCATCCCCCCATTCCTCCTTGAGACGTTCGAATATTTCCGTAACCTCGCCCTTTATCTCGTTCTTGCGCTCATCCTCCTTCTTGCGGCGGCGGGTTTTGAAGTCGGGATCGTTGAAAACCTTGTATATCAGATCACGAGCATCCGGACCACTGTAATCCTTCGTGAGAAAAAGAGCCTGAAAGCCCTCATCGTCGACTTTATGCCATTTCTCCACCGCGATGCCGTAATAACGACAGAGAATGTTCTTCGCCTTGATGGTCTCGAAGTCGTCGACGTCGAATTCCTTTATGATATCCTCATCTGCAAGGAAGCCTCTCTCAACAATGAGGTATGCGATTTTTTCAGCCATTTCTCGGGGCTTCAATGCCAACACCCCTTTTTCTGCAGCGTTTCAGACACTATTATATCGGTAATATATTTTCATTCATTGAGGTTACATTGCGATGCGAGCTCCGTTATCTATTACGAAGGCTTTGGACATGGCTGGAGATGGCGGTATCGAGCCGGAGGATAAAAAAGGCGGGGAGGCGGGGGTCCTGAATTTCGGTAGATCGCATAACCCGAGTTGGCAACTGACATAAGGAGGTCGAAGGGATGAGAAAAAGCGGGAAGGGCTTAACTGTGGCCGTTGCGGCCCTGCCGGTGGCCGCGGCCATTGCCTGGTTCTCGCGACGATCCTCGAGGCGGTTGAACGGCGAGCTGGAGCTCGAAGGACTGGGATCGAGGGTAAAGATCGATTTCGATCAGTGGGGAGTGCCTCATATCGGGGCCGACGCCGTTGAGGACGCTTTCTTCGCGCAGGGCTTCGTGACCGCTCAGGATCGTATGCTGCAGATGGAGACCTTCCGGAGGTTGTGCGGGGGAAGGATGGCCGAGGTAATAGGGAGACGAGCCATCAAGCTGGACATGTTCATGCGCGATCTCGGCATACACCGCGTATCGAGGAAAATTGTCGACAATCTGCCGGCTGATACCCGGTGCTATCTCGAGAGCTTCAGCGCCGGCGTTAACGCTTTCCTGGACAAGGCGGGATGGATGCTGCCGCCAGAGTTGATGCTTATGGCCAGAGGAAGGCCGCAGCACTGGTCCCCGGTGAATTGTATCGAGGTGGAGCTGTTGTTCGCGTGGAATTTCGATGCCACCTGGATGGCGGATCTTATGCGGGGAAGAATGATAAGAAAGCTGGGGAAACACGAAGCTGAGCGCCTTCTTCCCAGAAACGGACCAACTAACGTTCCCGTGGTGGAGTACGAGGAAAAAAGCGGGGAACCGTCCACAATCGATCCTCCACCGGATTGCGAAATAGAGTTCTTCGGTTACGACCAGGACCACCCCCCATGGATGCTTGACAAGATCGCGGTGAAGATCCAGGGTTCAAATAACTGGGTCGTAGGCGGTGGCGGGACGCGAAACGGCAAACCCCTGCTCTGTAACGATCCCCATGCGCAGCAGACAATACCCACGCTTTTCTATCTCTGCCATATAAAGGCGGAGAATCCCGCCTGTGACATGATTGGCGCTTCACTGCCGGGTATTCCCGGGATCATCATGGGGCGAAACAGCCACATATCATGGGGGGCTACCAGCCTCGGCTCAGATGCCGTTGACGTATATATAGAGACCTTCGAGAATAATGATTCCCATCGTTATCTTGCTGGGGATGATTGGAAGGAGGCGGATGTAGTCGAGGAGGTCATAGGGGTTCTAACTGGACGTAAGATCCGCCATGAAGTGCTGGTTACTAGGCACGGGCCTGTTATAGCGCGAAACGGGAACAAGGGACTGGCGTTGAAGTGGGTGGGCCATGAACCCGACAATGACAGCACGGGATGCTTCGTACGCATGGGTATGACCGGCGACTGGGAGGATTTCACGCGTTGCCTGGAGGGCTATTCGGGCCCGGGGATAAACCTAGTGTTCGCGGATTCAAAGGGGAATATAGGATACTATGCCGCTGCCAGGATTCCGATTAGGGAAGGCCATGACGGCTCCGTACCGCTTCCGGGGGAAAGCGATGAATATGAATGGAAGGGATTCGTTCCCATACGGGAAATGCCCCACGTCCTGAACCCCGAGAGAGGCTGGATAGCCACCGCAAACAACCAGGTAGTGGGCGATGGCTGTCCCCATAACATAACCACCATGTGGGAGTCATCATGCCGACAGGGACGTATAGCCGAATTGCTGGACTCGAAGGACGGGCTGGACGTTGACGATATGCGCCGTATACAGAGCGATATTAGGACCTGCCATGGCGGGTTCTTCAGGCGGAAGGTTCTGGAGGCGGTGGAGGGCAAGGACGACCTTCCCCCTCGCACCCTCGAGGCTGTCGATATATTGAGGACCTGGGATGCCAGGGCCGAGGAGGATAGCGCGGCGCAGAGTATATATTTCCTGACGTGGAGGGTGTTGACGGAACGTTTGCTGCGGCATCGCCTGGGTCACGACCTCTATTTCCGTTACGTAACCTCTTTCTTCAACGTTAACCAGGCGGTGGCGCGACTGCTGGAGGAGGGGAGAGATGAATGGTTGCCCGCATACGCCGCCGACTATGGCCAGTTATTGCTGCAGTGCCTCGAGGAGGCCTTGGTACGCCTGGAGGCCCGTTTCGGGACAAGGATCATATCGAAGTGGGTGTGGGGGCGTATGCACAGCCTGGAGATATCCCATTTCATGGGAGCGTTCTGGCCTCTTGGGCGCCTTTTTAATCTTGGACCGATTCCCAGGGGGGGAGACGGTGAAACGGTATGCCTAGCCATGCCGGGGAGCGAGCCTACGGTGCAGTTGCTGTCGCGTTCGGCCATGGGGGGAGAATGTGGGCTTTCGTTTCTGCCGCTCTTCGCGGATGATCGCTCCTACGCGGGACCGGTCTTCAGGATGATAGTCGATATGGGCGATCCGGATGCGTCCGTGTGGTGCCTGGATGCGGGTCAATGCGCGTATCGCGCAAGCCGTTACTACGATAACTTCTTTCGTCTTTGGAGGGATAATGGTTATGTCCCCATGGCCTTCACCCCGCATAAGGTGGAGGAGGCGACCATAAGCGGCCTGAAGCTTATACCGTTTAACTCATCTTCAACAGTTGCATTTTCAGAATACCAGGTAGATGGGCGTTTTTCAGCATGAAAAAGAGGGCTTGGCACTACACTCCCGCCATCCTCGCCGATGGTGGCACGGCCACCCC
>JAXHVT010000003.1:0-17653 GCA_034188985.1 Actinomycetota bacterium
CGAGGTCGGCTATATCAACGATGAGTTCCGGCCATCCGTCGAGGCGGGCAACATCGAGGTTGGGCCCATAGCCTTCTACGTTGACGGGGAGGAAAGCATATACATAGACGACAGCATGAACTTCCGTTTCTTAAAATATGACAGCAGCGGTAGATATGTCGGTGAGGTAGGAAAGGATGTGTTTACCGATCATGTCGCACCGTTATCCCTGTACGCAGCGGCGGGTCTCGATTGCCTGTTCTTGTATGAATACCAGGGAACTACATTATTCAAATATGACTTCGAGAATGCGGAAGTAGAATCGATAGACCTAGCAGAACATGGCATAGATTGGGAAATTGAAGATTTATACCTTGTTTATGATGGGCAGGGGAATACGTATTTTTCAACTAGAGCACTTCCTTATAGTGAAAACGGAGAGCCCGATCTTGATAAAACCAGGAAATGGTACGTCGCAGATCCGCAATTCACAGGAATTGTAGAAACAAGAGAGGTACCTGCCTGGCTTTCCCTTGCTTATTATGCTGATGATGAGGGCAATCTCTACTGCAAGGGAAACCCGGAGAGTATATCAGAGAAAGATGCTTTTTACGTGATAGATGAGGTGGGCAATGTTGAGTTCTTGTTTCCAGTAACCAGATTCGAGGATTATCCGGACAAAGACTTTGTAACAAGAGACATCTTTTTTGCATATGGAGATATTAGCTGCATCTATGTTAGTGGCGATGGGACGGTAATGGAAATCGTCCATGGCGATCAAGAGGTTCCGTTTGAACAAGAGATAACGAGAAATAGTAACTACTACGTTCGCCAACAAAGATACTATTCAACCGATGATAAAAGCCCCTTCTGTATCTATGAAGTGGAGGTCGATTGGGGGCAAGAAGTGGAATAGTCACTTCCGATGGTAGACCCCATCTTAGATTTGGAGGCGGTAGGTTTTGCGTGAGGCTATCTTGGAGAAAGCGTTGCGGACGATGTTGGTAAGGATGTGGAAGGAGCGTCCCTGGGCGGGATGGTCCACCTCCTCGCCCGGCGCCTCCTTTAGATACTCTAGAAGGTGGCGCACCGGTTGGGTAGTGGGGTAGAGCCATTTCATCATGGTCAGGGTTATCTGGCAGGTGGTGCAGTACAGGGCCAGCTCCTCCATTCCCGCACCTCCCCGCTTGCGAAAACTCGGGTTATCGATGGTAGTATTTTGTGCTTTTCACTTATAGTTTTGCGTCCGAGCCCTATTTATCCTGCATTTAAAGGAGAGGGGGCCCGTGCTGGGGCCCCCAATTTTTAATGCGGCGTTAGGGGGGAGGCACATTGGCATTAGATGAGATGTTTGGATATTGTCATCGGGAGGTGCATATGGGGAATTGTCGGTTAATATTCTGTAGCGAGAGGCGCGGAGGTCAGACACGAATGTGCTTTGGAACGGGATACGTGCCATGAACATGGACTAAGACGAGATGATAGAGGTTGCTGGCATTATCGAGGGCTTTCAATAACCAGGGAGCTTCGAGATCAACAGACAGCGAGGGTCGGCGAAAGGGTGCTCTCGTCAATGACGAGAGATGTTTTTTTAAATATCTTATCGCCATCACATGGAATGAAGAATTGCATCATCCCATGACCCCCTTGCCTAAAATACCCGGCTTATTCTGGTATATAGTCTTAGTTTGAGAGATGTATGATGCCTGCAGGCAAAATGAAACGCCAGCATGACGTTAGCCTCCAATACTGATCCGATCACCGCCACACCACCGTTTCTTAGAAAAAATGCTTGACTTGATTGGTGTGATGTGGTTATTATGCAGCACATAGGGCGGGGCTATAAGCTGATCATAGTTAGTGATGACTTATTGTCTCACACATGCAAAAAATAGGGGGACGAGTGAGGGGTTTAAGGGCTAGATTACCGTTAATCTGCATAATCTTTATATTTACATCTGTTCTTTTACTTTCCATCCTGGCCGTATCATCGACGAAAGCTGTGGCTCAAGGCGAACCTTCGCCTGCAGAGCAGGCTGTTCAGGATGGCGTCTCTTGGCTGGAAAATAACCAGAATCAGGATGGATCATGGGGAAGCGAGACCATATTGAGAAATACCTCGCTAGCTCTGGAGGCCATATTCCATGCTCTTCCCGAAAGCGGCGCTTTGGCGGACGCCCAGAGCTGGCTAGCACAAGCCCAGCCCGAGAACAACGATTACCTTTCAAGACTGATATCAGCGCTGGCACCTCTCGAAGTTGACACGAGCCAGAGGGTACAGAGCCTGCTGGAGTGCATGAATCGAGATGGCTCCCTGGGTGCAGCAGAAGGATACGAGGGAGACGTTTGGGATACAGCTCTGGCCTTATCTGCTCTGGCAAGAGTTGGAGAGCCTGCTGCGGAAGACTGCGTGAGATATCTGTCGCGACATCAGAACGATGATGGGAGCTGGGGCGCAACTTCGCAGGATCAAGGCGATGTGCGCATAACGGCCCAAGCGTTAATTGCTGTATGCGACTTTCAAGACAATATAGGTGGTGTCTTTGGCCTGGAGAGGGTGATAAGTGAAGGGGCGGAGTGGCTGAGAGATGCGCAGAATACCGACGGCGGCTGGGGCGTTGGATCGAGCAACCTCCATGACACGCTGCTTGCCTATCGTGCGCTGAAGGCGTCCTCGATAGCGCCGTATAATGCCGATGAAGCCCTTTCATATATCCTCCAGTCGCAGGACCAGGATGGTCACTGGGACGGGAGCGCTCTTGAAACCTCCTTAGCCGTGCTGGCCTTGACGGGGCTTAAACCCGATCTGTCTTTCATAGAAGGGTCGATCATTTTCTCCGATGACGAGCCTACGGAGGGAGATATGATCACTCTCACTGCAGAGGTTGAAAACGCTGGATTTATACCTGCCGGCGACCTGCATGTAAGTGTCTTCCAGGGCGATCCTGACAATGGGGGCGATACTGTCGGTGAGTGGTATATTGCTTCCGATGTCCCTCCCGGTGGAAGCTTGCCAGTATCCTTCGATATCGATACTACCGGCTCCGAGAGCAGAGGCTATAACAAGACTTGGTACTACCTGGTGGTCGATAGCATGGACGAGGTGGAGGAAACACGCGAGGGCAACAATACCTCCTTGGGCGGGGTGACCATAATACCCAGGCCGGACCTTTTCGTTTCACTAGAACGTATCTCCTACTTCCCAAAGCCCACCCGTGCGGGCCAGGCTTTCTATATACGCTGCGAGGTGGAGAACATAGGGTTGGGCATAGCGGAGAACGTAACCGCCAGATTCTTTGCCGGAAATCCGCTAGCCGGGGGTGTCCAGATCGGCGATGATTTCTTCATCCATGAGATGCAGCCGGGAGCTTATACGGCTCTTACTCTAGAGACTTCCCTCGGTGAAGGGCCACACGATATCTATGTAGTGATAGACCCCGACGCTGTTATAAATGAAAGAGACGAGAGCAATAACGTGGCCTGCAAGAACATCGAGATATTACCTGCGTACAATCTTCGTGCCTGGTCTTCAAACACTCATGCAAATCCGCTCAACCCCTATGAGGGCGAGGTCGTGGAACTCTCCGCCTCTATTATGAACGATTCTATCGAAGAGATAGCGGATGTGCGTGTCGCCTTCTTCGACGGAGATCCCTCATCGGGAGGGGAGATGATAGGGGAGGACAGCTTGGCGATCCTCGATCCCTGGAGTTGCGGGAAGGCAAGAGTGGATTGGGACACCACGGGCGAGTTAGGCACCCATGAGATATTTGTGGTGGTTGATCCCCAAGACGAAATAGGCGAGGCCAGCGAGGAAGACAACGTGGCCTCCATTGACGTGGTGGTGGGAATCAGGCCCGATCTCTATATTGAGGAGGATGGACTATCTCTCTCATCCGATGTGATTGATGAGGGAAGTTCGGTCGATATCGGTGCTAGGATTTACTCAGGCCTCGGTCTTATAAGAAGCGATTTCTCGATCTGCTTTCTCTTGGACGACCCCTATGACTATTCTATAAATATTGGCGAGGTACGGGGGCTGTCGCTTGATCCGGAATCCTTTATCGATGTGAGCATAACCTGGGACGGGACCTTAGGCCATGCGGGACAGCGAACGATCTATGCGGTGGTGGATTACTCGGACAGGATTGGGGAAGGAGACGAGGAGAACAACGTAGCCCAGGCCGATCTGAACGTGAATCCTACCTACACCAATTTGCATATGGTCGAGGGCTCGCTTACATTTTCCGATGACCAGCCGGAGGAGGGCGACCTTCTTTTCATAGGATGCGACGTGGGAAACGACAGCTCAATAAGCGCCTCCAGCGTGGTAGTTAGGGCCTACGACGGCCATCCCCTCCAGGGGGGCACGCAGTTCGATGAGAGCTCCGTGTATATATCGGGAGGCGATACGGTCCATGTGGGCTTTTCATGGTACGTCGCTTCAGGTTGGCATGACATCTGCGTCCTCGTCGATCCGGAGGACTCATTAGCGGAGTACGATGAGGAAGACAACCAGATCTCGGGGAGCCTGTTCGCTACCTCCACCACCACCGATGTAGCCATATCGCGAACGGATGTAGGTCTTTCCGATTGCGATCCCGTGGCCGGGGAAGTGGTGGAGGTTACCGCTTCGGTGAGAAACACGAGGGAGAGGGATGCGGAACTGGTCAAGGTAAGCTTCTACGAGGGAGATCCCGGCGATGGAGGCAGCCTCTTCTCCGAGAGCGTCATCGACAGCCTTCCCGTGGGGGGAGAGGAGACGGTGGCGGCAAGCTGGGACAGCACCGGAAAAGTGGGGGCCCATGAAATCTGGGTGGTGGCGGACCCCGACGAAGTTATTAATGAAGCCGACGAAGGCAATAACTCGGGTCATCGCAGATTGATAGTGCATGATGGGAGCCTGCCGACGCCCTACGATCTCTCCGCGACCGGAAACGGATCAGGAGGGGTGGATCTATCCTGGAGCTGTGAAGGATCCCCTTACGGATACCTTGTCTATCGAGACGGCGTGCGGATAAGTGGCCCCTTCGATATAGCCCCGGAGGGAACGGCCTCGGCCTCCAGCATAGCCGATTCGTCTCGCTCGGCTGATAAAGCCATCGACGGGGATACGGAGCTGTATTTCTGGAGAAGTGACGGCGAAGACGGTCTGCCGGCGTGGCTGGAGATAGCCTTCCCGCAGGAGCGCGAGATAGACCGCGTGGCCATATTGTGGGGCAAGTTCGAATACGGCGAGATGTCCCACGACTACGAGGTGCAGGTTTGGGATGGACAGGACTGGCAGACGGTGGCCAGCGCGGCTGGCAGCCTGGAGCCCTGCTGCGTGCATTTCTTCGATCCGGTATTCACATCAAGGGTACGGATATATGTGACGGAGGAGCTTGATTTTGCCTATTCTCCCCACGAGAGAAGTTGGGCGACCATATACGAGGTGGACATCTACCCCCGTTCGGTGAATGCTACGACCTACACCGACGAGGATCCGCCGCAGGGAGAGCACCGATATGGCGTTGTTTCCTGTAATCTTTTAGGAGATGAATCCGCCGTATCCGATGAAGCGGCTATCGAGACCTCGAGAGATCCCGATCCACCGGCTTCCCCCTCGGGGCTCGAGGTCTGTTACTCGGAGATAAAAGAAGACGATGACCTACTGAGTGTGGATCTGGAGTGGGACGCAAACGAGGAAGATGACATAGCCGGCTACTTTATCTACAGAAACGGCGAGAGGATAAAGGGATATACGTCCTATCTTTATCCTCCGGGCTCAAATCCGTGGGGACATTTCGAAGCGCTGTGTAACGACCAGTACGGTTTTTTAAATCTCACGCATGATAACCAGACACAAGAGTATACTACGATCACGCCGGGCATCCTCACCTTCAGAGATTTCCTCTTGGACTCGGGTGACTACGTCATGGTGCGTGAGAAGGAGACGGGAAGGATCATCGGGACCTTCTCGGGAGACCAGGGAGAGGTCGTGATACCCATGGCGCTCTCTCCCGATCCAGGCGAGATCTGGGTCAGTTGGGAGTTTTTAGTCTCATCCGATTATAAAGAACACGGAGCGGATATAGGCGCTCAATTGACCCTCGAGAAGGAGTGCTTCCTGGATTATACGGGAGGCGAAAGGCTGCGTTGGAACGATTCCTGGCTCGACCTATCCGGCGAGTATGTATACGAGATCACCGCGGTGGATAAATACTTGAACGAGAGCGAGCCGTCGAGTATCGTGGTCGAACCAAACCCTCCCTCCGCGCCTGAGAACCTGGGCGCCGAATGCTCCGAGTCGAGTATCATTCTCACATGGGATCCAAACGGCGAGGAAGATATCGCCGGCTACAACGTGTATCGATACCACTCAACAGGTTGGGCGCTTCTAAATTCCGATCCGGTTCCCCATACACAGTCCCCTGCTTTTACGGAGAGCATCTACCCCACACGGAACTTTTTCTACAGAGTAACGGCGGTTGATAATCTGGGCATAGAGAGCGAGCCTACAGAGGTGGAGACGGGCGCCCCCGACCTTACGGTTTCCGGCGGTGACATATCCTTCTATCCGCTGCTTCCATGGACGGGAGACGAGCTCTTGGTAAACGCCGCCGTGCACAACCTCGGGCTCAAGCAGGCGAACGATGTACGGGTGGTTGCCTATGACGGGGATCCCTCCCTTGGCGGAATCGCATTGGGCGAGGCGGAAATAGGCGTGATCGAGGCGGAGCAAACGGCGACTCTGGCCATAGAATGCGGCTCGGGTATAAGCCCTGGCATGCATGATATATTCATCGTCTTGGACCCGGATTCAGAGGTGAGCGAGATAGATGAGACCAACAACACAGCGAACACCGAGGTGGAGATAACATCAGAGCCGAGGATCATCGTCGAGGTTTTCGAGGACCGTTATTACGTACCTAACATGGAGGGTTACTGGCTCCCCGTTTTTTACACACCCCTGAAGGTCACCGACAGATTCGGCGAAGCGCTCGAGGGAATGGACGAGGCCCAATTCGAGGTGGAAGAAAACGGCCAGGAATCGCGGGTAATAAATCTGTCCGAGGTTGATAGGCTTCCCGATTACAATTACTGGCTTTATTACAGGAGGCCGCCCGGTTGGGCCTATGATGGTTCACATAGAACCATGAAGGTGACCGTATATCATGGTGATATATGGGGGACTTATCAATTCGACTTCGACGAGCTGGACATGGTCTATCCGGGCTTGATGATAGAGAATCCGGACATCTTTGAAGGTGCCGAATCGAGCATGTCCATGCAGCCCGACAGGCCGCAGGTAGGCGAGACGGCGAGCGTTATCGCGTTGGTCAAGAATTTCGGGGGGAGCGAAGCCCAGGGTGTGGTGGTGCGCCTGCTTGCTGACGGGGAGGCGGTGCAGGAAGAGGTTATTGAGAACATCATCCCCGGTCAAGCGGTGGAAGTGGAGTTCGAATGGAAGGCGCCCGGGCAAGACGCAAACTTAACTGCGGTGGTTGACCCCGACGATGCCGTCTACGAAGGATTTTTAGAGGGTTATGATCTTCACCACGCGTCGCTCGATGCCCAGGTCGTCCAGCCCCTGCTGCACGACCTCGCCGTATACTCTTCGGAGATCGTCTTCTCAAGCGATCCGGCATTAGAGGGCGAGCGGGTGGAGGTACAGGTCCCGGTACACAATCTGGGGACCTTGTCCGAGGAGGATGCTGCGGTCAGGTTCTACGCCGGGGACCCGGATGCGGGGGGCGAGTTCGTCGCCGATTCGCTTGTCTCAAGCGTGGAGGTCGGCGGTGAGGCGATTGTCTCCGCTGTCGTGGATACCCTGTCACTCCCGGATTCCGGGGAGGTATTTATTATGGCCGATCCGGATTCCAGCATCGCCGAGATCGATGAGGAAAACAACGTCGCCTCCGCGGATATAAACGTGGTCCCCAATATGCTCGAGGTGGAGGTTGCAACAGACAGTGATTCTTATTCCTACAACGATACGGCCACCATCGATATCTCCGTGGTCAACCAGGGCGCCGGTACCTGGGACAGTGCCTGCAAGGTGGCCGTTCTGGACCAGCTCGGGAACACCGTCACCGAGGTAGTATTACCTGACATACTCGGGCTTGCCCCGGGCTCGAGCGTCGCCCGGGAGACGAGCTTCGAGTGTGAGGGCAACGCTGCGGGAAGCTATACGGCTGCGGCCGAACTGTCAGATATCGGGTCTGGAGATAGAGCTTACGCCCGCAGCGAGGCCGGCTTCGAGATCGAGGCCCACCGCGATGTGAGCGCTACGGTGTTTTCCGGGAAGAGATACTACTCCTGTACCGACTCCCTGGACCTTCATTGCCAGGCTGAAGGGGAGAGCTTCAACCTTTTCTCGGAGTCGCTGGACGCGAGGTTCTACGTGGAGAACTCGGCTGGCACACGGGTCTTTGAGAGCGAGGGCGACTTTACCATGCTGTACGGCGCCGGGCCCATATCCATTGGGGAGAATTGGCAGATGAATGCCATACCCGCCGGCAGCTATACAGCCGGGGTAGAGATACTGACCCCCGAGGACCTGCTGCTCGCACAAGCCCAGGGCGGCTTTGATGTCCTCTCGACTCTGGAGGAAGGAGGGGGTCTCACCGGCACACTTGCGGTGGATCCCTCTCAGTCGGAGCAGGGAGACAACGTGGAGGTGGACTTTTCAGCCGGAAACGATGGCAACGCATCTTTCGAGTCCATCGATGTAAAGGTGACGGTGGCTCCGCTTAACGGAGACATCGTGACCGAGGAATCTTTTACCACATCACTGGAGGTAGGAGGTGAATTCTCATCGAGCCTGAGTCTGGATACCGGCAGTTTCCCCCTGGTGATGCGGCCGGAGGGCGATTACTATATGGTGGCGTTATCCGCCCGCGTGGGGGGAGAGGACATTGGCCTCGATGTGGGCTCGCTGAGGGTTATGCCCGCGCTGGACCTCATAATATCATCGCCAGCTGTCTCACCCGATCCCGCCCTTGCGGGCGCCGACGTCGTCGTATCCGCCCAGGTTTACAACGCCTCCGAATCCGCTATGACCGCGGTAGAGCTCTGGGTGAGGTTCTATATAGGGGAGCCGGGGGAGGATAAACAGATCGGGGAAGATATATATGTGGCATCCCTGGCCCCGGGAGAGCAGGTGACGGTGGCAACCACGGCCATGCTGGAGTCCGGGGATTACACGATATATGCAGCGGCCGATCCCCTTGCGCTTATCGGGGAGCGGGACGAGGAAAACAATCTCACCTCTTTATTCTTCCACGTCTACGAGGGGCCAGATATCACGGGTACTCTCGCCTTGGACGCCGGCAGCTATTCGTCAGGAGAGGACGTGGATATATCCGTTTCCGCGACCAACTACGGGGATCTTGCGGCCTCCGCCGTGGCCGAACTGTACATAGAGGACAGCTCCGGCCAATGCCTGGAGACCCTGCAGCCGCTTTCCTTCGATGGCCTGGCGCCTGGTGAGACCGAGGAGCTGTATGCCGCCTGGAACACCCAGGAAACCCTGGCCGGTGAGTACCGCGTGCACCTGGTACTCCGTGCGGGAAGCGAGGTCGTAGCCGACGAGTCGGTTCCCTTCGTAATAGAGCCGGTGTTTTTGTGCCAATGTTCCCTATCCACTGACAAGCAGGAATACGATATCTTCGAGGAGGCGGCTATAACGGCCCAGGTGACCAACACCAGCCCCAATTACGAATATGGTGATCTGGTCCTGGATACGGATATCTACGATCCTGAGCAGAACCAGGTCGCATCCTTCTCCGAGAGTAGCGGTCCTCTTTATCGGGGGGACTCATATAGTGCTATACATGCCTGGGATATTGATAGAAATATTCCAGGTACCTACCGGGTGGATTTTTCCGTGTCGCATGATGGGCAGGTACTCTGTACATCGAGTCGTGAGTTCCTTGTGATCTCAACCCAGCAGAGCGGAAGCGGCCTCACCGGCGGGATGGAGGTAACGCCTCCCGAGCTTACGCATGGCGAGACCTTCTATGCGGACTGGTGGGTCGAAAACGTGGGAAACTCAGCGATTGAGGAGATGCCTCTTAGACTCGAGGTCTCAGACCAGGGAACCTCGGATGTGATCTGGTCTGGGGAGGCAGGTCTGTACGTTGAAAAGGACGGCACGACCTCCGGAAGCTTCGAGGTTCAAACACAGGGCTTCCCGGTAGAGGGAGGGGAATATCACGTCACGCTAACCGCGGAGGCTGATCGAGGAGGCGTAATCCTTGCCGAGGGTGAGGTGACCTTGCTCACATCAGCGGACTTCGAGGTAGAAAAAGCGATACCCGGAGAGGCTGGTCCTCGCGTGCTCGTGTGGGTGGATAACGAGGCCAACGAGGCCGTCGCCCGCTCCGCGCTTGACGAGCTGGGATGCTTCTACACCGTGGTACGCGCCGAGGAGTGGTGTGGTGAGGGTATACTCCCGGATTGGCTCAACTTCCGCTGCGGCATGGAGGATTTCGTATTCGAGATGCGTTCGGGAAGGTACAATCAGTTCTGGATCCTTTCCGTGGAGCATCCCATAGCCAGGCAGTACGCCGAGGAGGTACGGGAGAAGGTCATCCAGGGGGCTGGCCTTGTCCTCACCGATCCCGCGAATCTCTTCAAATGGGGCGAGGGCCTCTTCGGACTTGACGGCTTCGACGTCTTCGGGGTCAAGTCCCTTGGCTTTGTGTTCAGCCAGGGAGCTGAGGTCGACTTTCTCCCAACACCGATAAGCGATTCTTCCCATATCACGACCTGCGATCCCATCGTGAACCGACTGGAGCTGACCACCGCCACCGAGGTAGCCTCAGGCACTATCGACCGGCTGCTGTTCGGGGAGGAGACTCGGCCCGTGGCCACCTTGAACCAGTACGGTCTGGGCAGATCGGTTCTCTTCGCCTTCGACTTTTCCGAGGTGGGAGAGGAGGACAGAAGTGAGCTTGTGGCGGTGTTGAGAAATTGCGCCGGCTATCTGCACGAAGAGGCTGGCCATGATGATTCGTGCCATGCGGTTACGGTGGAGATAAGCGTGACCAACCAAGGTTCCAGCTGTGACGTCTTAGTCGAGGAGAGCGTTCCTCAAGGAGCCAGCCCATTCTTCACGCCGGGTTGGGTACAGAATGGCGAGACGCTCTCCACCGCCTTTTCTATGGAGGCGGGGGAGACGGCCACCCTGCAATACGCCATGGTCCTTCCGGAGGGAATCGGTGTCCATGAGGCGGTCACCGAGGTCTTCTATCTCGACTCGGGTGGGGGCGAGGTCCTATTCGGGAGCTATCCTCTGAGCTTCGAGATATCTGATGACGCGCCGTCGCTCAAGGAAAAGACGCTTCTGGCCCTCGACGCGTTATCCCCCTCCTGGTGGGAAACGTGGGTGGTATGTATGGTCGAGAGTAACGTGGAGGGTATCGATCCCAACCAGACCGATACCGAACAGTTGGCTATCGATATCCACAAGCTTATAAAATCCGTTGAATTATTGCTCGGGATGGACACCGCCGACGTGAGCGAGGCGAGGTCTTATATGGACCGACTGCTCAATGTCCTTCAGCAACGTTACACCGGGGAATGAGGAGAGGGATATGGCGGATAAGCGAAGGAGGCATTGATGCTCGCGCGATCCTTGGAAGCCGCTTTCGCGGAGTCAGGACCTCAGGAGCGGATAAGCAAGGATAGGTTCTCAGAGGACGGCTTGTCACGATAAGGAGGACAAAGATCGATATGCGCAACAGAAAACTCAAGATTGCAGCCCTCCTGGTGACCCTACTGATCGTTCTGAGCTACTTCGCCCTGTGGGGTAGATCTGCGAAGCTCTCACTTTATAAACAGCTTCTCGAGGCCGCGTGCGGTGAGGAGGAGAGTGCAGAGAAGGACGGTGAGCTGGAGCACGAGCTCGATGCTTTCAAGGAAGAAATAGAGCGCGGGGCTTCGGCGGAGGAGTTGGGCGAGAGCGCCCTAGCCCTGGAAGAGGCTTTGAGCGACCTGAACGCGGAGATCACCGAGACGAAAGAAAGCCAGGAAGTCTTGTTCGAGGAGCTGGGGATAACTGGCGAGGTGCTGGAACGCCACGAGGCCTTCTACGCGGATTACGAGAAGAAGGTGTCGGCGATAGAGGAAAGGCTTACTGAGCTGGAGAGTGGGGGGCTGCCCGAGAGCGAACGTAGTGAGCTAGCCACCGATATAGGGGAGCTTTGGAGTGAGCGCGAGCCCGAGATACTTGCGGGCGAACTCCCCTGGAGAAGCATCAACCTAGACCAGGGCGCACCCGCGCAGGCCCAGGGCTCGGCATCGGGATTCTCAACCGATAACTATACCATCCCGGAGGACCCACCCTCGGGGGATGACCTCGCCGAAACGCCGGATATCGTATTCACGCAGGAGATCACCGATCTCGCTGCGTCTTTGGATAATGACCCTATGAAGATATACACCTATGTGAGAAACAACCTTGACTTCGAGCCCTACTACGGATCTCGCAAGGGCGCCCATATAACCTTGCTCGAGGGTAGCGGAAACGGTGCCGACCTGGCCTCCCTCCTCATAGCTCTCCTGAGGGTCTCCGGATACCCGGCACGCTACGCTTACGGTACCATCTGTCTCAAGCCCGAGGAGGCCCAATCCTGGGTGGGGACGGACGACTTCATGCTGGCCTGCGAGATTTTCGCCTATAACGGCATCCCCGCCCAAGCTGTGGTGTACGGAGACGAGCCCCTGGCTATCTACCTTGAACACACCTGGGTGGAGACCTACCTGCCTTACGAGAATTACCGCGGGGATATCGTAACCGAGGAGGGGCCGAGATGGATCCCCCTGGACGCCAGCTTCAAGACCTACGAGCAACAGGACAGCGTAAACCTATCGGTGTCGGTCCCCTTCGACCGGCTCTCCTACCTGACCTCGGGGGCCGATCTGGCCACCGACTACTTCACCGATCTCTGCTATGATGCCTACTACCAGACCTACCCGGACGGTAACGACCCCGAGAGCATATTCGCCTCCCGAACCATAGACCCCGAGGAGCTCGCCATCCTGCCGGAAACCCTCCCCTATACGGCGGCTCTCAGCGATAGATACTCGTCTTTACCCGAGCACCTGCGGGAGAGGATAACCCTGACCCTGACGGAGGAAGGGGGACAGCCCTCGCTCACCTACAGCTCGACCACCTCCGAGCTTCTGGGAAAGAGGCTAACCCTGTCCTACGAGCCGGCCTCGGATGCCGACCGGGACGCGCTCCGTGCCACCCAGGATGGGAAGATCCCCGCCTACGCCATAGAGGTTGTGCCCCGCATCAAGCTGGACGGAGAGGTGGTGGCCGAGGGGCCTCCGGTGGGATTGGGAAAGGACCAGTATCTCTCCTGCGAGACCTGCTGGGCCGCCCCCTCGCCCGAGGCCCGCCAGAGTACCTCCTTCGAAAACGAGATACCAGCCGGAAACTACATAGGTATGGGCATCAACGCGGGTGAGGTCCCCGCGGAACTGGTGGAGGCAAGCTCCTCCCGTCTCTACCAAAGCCAGGAGAGGGTGGACGCCGGAGAGGACGTGGACCCCGACGACACCGTGGGAGAGCTCCTCTACCGCAACGCCATAGACTACCTGAGGAAGGTGGACCTGGCCCAAAAGCCCCTGGCCGACCTGATGCACGCCCGGCTGGTCAGGCACACCTCCATAGCCCTCTCGGAGATAAACTCGGGCGTGGACCTTTTGGCCGGTTCCCCCCGCTACCTCTACCTGGACGGCATGATCATGGACGTGGACCAGCTCTTCTCCAGCGTGTACATGGGGGGAGACGACGGAGCACAGGAGCGCAAGTTCGCCAACATAGCCGGCTGCGCCGCCTCTGAGCTGGAGCACCTCATCTTCGAGCGGGGGGACCGCTATCTGGGCATCCCCTCGGTATCGGCCATGCAGATACTCAAAATGGCCAACGCACAGGGCATGGATATCTACCAGGTGAACTCCTCCAACATCTCCAGCGTCCTACCCTTGATAGATGCGCCGGCGAGCATCAAGGAGGATATAGCCGACGATGTCCATCAGGGAAAGGAGATCATCATCCACTCATCGCAGATAACCCACTACGACTGGTCGGGATATGGCTGGATAACCGAGGACCCGGCCACCACAGGGGCCGCATACATGATAGCGGGAGGCATAGCGGGTGGATCAACTGCAGGAGCCGGACAATTGGAATCCAATGTACAGGGAATGATCGGAGATCCTGTTGCCGGTGTTTTTGGATGTGCAGGCGATGGAGGTGAACAGCCCGGAGAGGAATATTTCCCGAGGTTAAGTCTGCCGGATGGAACTACAGGGGATAGCAAGGCAATATGTGAGTCTGCCTATAATTACTATTATGCTGATCCTGAATTCTCAGCGATTGGCGGTACAAGTGAATGGAATAGCTTCGTAAGCACCCTAGAAGGTGAGGGGATAATTATTAAAAGGTCAAACGTTTATCCATTATTGATAGAAAAACGCAAACTGCCATGCATAGGTGTTCCCGCGATAACCTATTGCAGCGCGGGTCTGGATATGAGAAATGTCTTTCCGCATTACCTGGATTTTGGGATGGATGGTCAAGCAGATGATGCTAACCTAACTTTGCAATGCGGCAATTGGGATAAGTATTTTTATTACAGAGGTAGTGTAAAATATCATGTTCACGATGCCTTTGGTGGCAATAATGGGGTGAATTATGAGAATTCAGGAGCTAAGCCGGGGGATATAATACTTGTCGATTATGGCAACGAAGGTGGTAAATATACATACCCTATTCACTCAGCTCTAGTGACAAAGGTGGAAGATGGAAAAGTTATGGAGGTGGTAGGCATGTGTTTCGATGGTGGTGATGACAGATATAGGAAGATGAAGATTTACAAACATTCAGAAGATGATTTCTTTGAAAAGGTTTATAGATATCCTATAGCAATCGTGGGGTATAACACGTTGTAAAGTCGAGAATGGCAACTAATCCCTTTTCTGATGAGTTATATGAAGAAAATATTGTTCGCTATCCTAATCGTTCTTGTGTCCACCCTTTCATGCTCATGTGCCAAAGAGGTCAAAGGGGTGGATATATATACTCAGGAGTCCGTGGACGCCGGGGTGAGTGTGTTCCTGGAGCTTGACTGGGGAGATGGCGACTACCAGGTAGGATACTTGGCTGAGGAATATAGGGCGACTGCGGAAGAGGGATTGTCATGTATTGGCCCTGGCGGCCTCTCCATTGATAATAGCGGGGATCTTTATCTGCGAGATACGATGAACTATCGCTACGTGAAGTACAGTAATGACGGAGAATATGTTGGCGAGCTTGCTTTCAGCAGAATTGATGGAGGGGGCTCCATGGTTGCGGGGCCTGATTGCATGTACGTCGTCGTTTCAGATGATAATCGTAATTATACCTTATACCGTTACTGCTTCGAGGAAGACGAATTGATAACCTTCCCCTTTAGGGATTATGAAAAGGAGCGGGATTTTAGTCTTGGTAATATGTTGTGCGATAGTAGGGGAAATCTGTATCTTCAAGGAACAGACGCGAGAAGAGGAATTGAATCACCTGATATATATTACAAAATCAACCCGGATCTCAATAAAATCATAGCAAGCGGAGAACTTGATAAGGGCTTCTCCGCGGTTGGCAATTCGGGTGAGATGTATCTAATTGATTCGATTGGGAACGGTTCTAATAAATGGGCCCTAATGCAGCTGAAACCCCCGGATTCATTAAGCAAGATCTCTATCTTTCCATATGAAGAGACCCTTGGGCCGCCCTTCTTAAGGCAAGTTTCCTTGGATGGAGGGTTCTTCATATCATATTCCGAAAAGCCCGGTGATGTCATATGTAGCTTAAGTAAAGATGGGAATCTGTCAGGGAAGATAAGAATCTCAGACACCCTGTTTCATACGGGTTTAACCATATCGCGCAATGGCGATATTTTTCTCCTAGAGGAAAGGCGCGGCGTCGAGCAAGAATCAGAAAGAGAGCCCTTCCGCATATATAAAGTGGAAGTGGATTGGGATAGCCTCAATGAGTGAAAACGCCCTTCCTTTCTGAAGCTGATAAACACCTATTTTACGACTCAAACCCTACAATATCCGGGTATAGTCGGGTGAAATAGAGAGCTTAACAATGAAGACCAGGACAATATTTGTCATAGTATTGCTTGCCACACTTACGCTCACGTTTATGTCATGCGGGGCAAAACCAGAGCTGATTGAAATCGAAAGCGAACCATACGACGTCGAGCTGGTTCCCGTTCTGGAGCTGGGTTGGGGCAATGGCGACTACGAGGTCGGCTATATCAACGATGAGTTCCGGCCATCCGTCGAGGCGGGCAACATCGAGGTTGGGCCCATAGCCTTCTACGTTGACGGGGAGGAAAGCATATACATAGACGACAGCATGAACCTCCGTTTCTTAAAATATGACAGCAGCGGTAGATATGTCGGCGAGGTAGGAAAGGATGTGTTTACCGATCATGTCGCACCGTTATCCCTGTATGCAGCGGCGGGTCTCGATTGCTTGCTATTGTATGAATATCTCGGTGACACCCTTTATCGTTACGATTTTGAGTCGGATGAGATAAAGAGCCTGCGCTTCTCGGATTACGGCATAGATTGGGAATTCGTTAATCTTAGCATCTTATATGACAAGCAAGGAAATATCTACGTATGTGATAGAGCGAATCCAGAAATGCAACCGACTGACTTGTATATAATAAACGCGCAATTCACGGAGATCATAGGGCAAAGGGAGATCCCGTTTTGGCTTGCTCTTCCACTGTTTATCGATGATTCAGGGAGCCTATATCTTAGAGGAAATCCAGAGGGCTATTCGGGAGAGGATTCACTCTATATCATGGACCCAGCAGATAACATAACGGAGCTATTCTCTATAAGGCAATACAGCCAAGATTCCTCGGAGATATATAGCGGAGAAGACGTACTGTTCGTCTATGGAAGTTCAGGATGCTTTTATATAGGCGACAGTGGTGTTCTAATCGAGCGAATTCGGGGAACGTCTGATTCGCCTGTTGGAAATGCTATCACGAGAAACGGGAATGCCTACATCAAGCATAAACGCTATTTGTCAACCGATGATAAAAGCCCCTTCCGTATCTATAAAGTGGAGGTCGATTGGGGGCAAGAAGTGGAAAAGTCACTTCCGATGGTAGAACCCATCTTAGATTTGGAGGCGGTAGGTTTTGCGTGAGGCTATCTTGGAGAAAGCGTTGCGGACGATGCTGGTAAGGATGTGGAAGGAGCGTCCCTGGGCGGGATGGTTCACCTCCTCGCCCGGCGCCTCCTTTAGATACTATAGAAGGTGGCGCACCGGTTGGGTAGTGGGGTAGAGCCATTTCATCATGGTCAGGGTTATCTGGCAGGTGGTGCAGTACAGGGCCAGCTCCTCCATTCCCGCACCTCCCCGCTTGCGAAAACTCGGGTTATCGGAAGTAACCTCCGACATTGTCCTGGTCTTTTACCCTTTCCTCACCGGGGTTATCGCTCCAGAAATCCGTGAATTTAATGATAGAGTGCTCATTTGAACATCTTCAGGGCCTTGGCCTTCTCCTCGAAGCGCTTGATCTTCGCGAGATCGTATGAGGCGAAGTAGGAGGCCAGGGCGCGGCGCAGGATCTCGGATTGCGACACGCCTTCCAGCGCCGACGTG
>JAXHVT010000030.1:0-14831 GCA_034188985.1 Actinomycetota bacterium
GCGGTTTCCCGTGAAGGAGCCGCGGACCCCAAGAGCCACATCTCCGCCACCACACCATGTTATCCTTTTAAGAGATATCATTCCGCCGATAAATCCGATGGTAGACCCCGGATTCCGACGTCTTTTTTAGGCGGGACCCTCTGCGGGTGGAATGGGTGATATATACTATAACCCTGACCCGAACATTTCATGCCTCGATCGCCGGAGGACTAAGATGGCCGAGCATTACCAGGCCTATTTGCGCAGGTGGTTCGACCGCCTGGCGCCCCACTACGACCGCCTGGAGATAGTGCTCTCCGGGGTCAGGCCGGTGGTGGTGGAGCTGGCCTCCCCCCGCAACGGCTCGAGGATTCTGGACGCCGCCACCGGCACCGGTCGGCAAGCCTTCGCCTTCGCCAGTAAAGGGCACGAGGTGGTGGGCATCGACATATCGCACAGGATGGTGGAGGTGGCTCGAGGGAACAATGCCTACCACAACGCCCGCTTCGCGGTGGAGGACGCTTCCGCCATGCCTTTCCCCGATGGCAGCTTCGATATCTGCTGTATCTCGTTCGCCCTGCATGACATGCCCCGCCCCATGCGGGAGGCGGTGCTTGGGGAGATGTCCAGGGTGACCACGCCAGGGGGCGCCATTGTCATCGCTGATTACGAGCTTCCCGGCGGCCCGTTGCACCGCTTCTTCGTGCGCTTCGTAACCCCCTTCTACGAGAATAAATACGTCCCGGACTACTTCAGCTACGACCTCGAGGGAAGGCTCCGTGACATGGGCATGGAGATAGTGGAAAAGCGGCCGGTCCTCATGGGCTGGGGCAAGGTCATCAAGGCCCTAAACCACTGAGAGGGTCTTGCTTACAGGCCGTATTCCTCCGGGTACTCGAGCACTCCGGCCGCGTCCCCCAGGCCACCGGGGCTCAATTCCAGGGCCATGAAGGCCTCGTCCGGCGCCTCGATGGGCGGCCTTATACCCCACCCGCTCGCAGGCCGGAAACCGAAGCGGGGGTAGTAGCCGGGGTGGCCCATCACCATGACCGATTCATACCCCATAGCCCTGGCCGCCTCGAGTCCCTCACGGACGAGCGCTCCTCCCACACCCTCGCCCTGGTGCTCGGGATGAACGGCCAGGGGCGCCAGCGATAGCGATATCTTGTCGTTGTCCACGCATATAATCCTCACCGGAAAGAATAGTATGTGCCCCACCACCGCATTATCCAGCAGCGCTACCAGGGACAGCTCGGGAACGAAGCGGGGATTACGCCTGAGAGCGTCAACCATCAACCCCTCATCCGGCTGCTCGAAGGCCAGGTCGTTCACCCGCCTTATAGCCCCGTAGTCGGAGGGGATCTCCTCCCTGATGGTCAGGTTCAAATGGGATGTCATCTTCCAAACTCCAAGGAATCCGGCCTGCTTATAGCGATACTGCAGCAAGGAATGTATATTCCCCGCCCCCCGCCAACCTCCCTTAATCCCCACCATGATAACAGGAAATCGACAGATAAATCGTTATGCCATTTATGGCGTTCTGAAATGGTAGAATCATGGCGACAGCAGACAATTCTCCGGAAACTCGTGCGGAGAATAAAGGCTTTGATCAACCCGTTATCAAGCGGCGTAACAGCGGAAAGCGAGGTGGCCGTGCATGGCCCATACACATGAGCCGGCGGCCGGGAAGAAAGCCGCGGTGCCGGCTCCGGGCGATGAGGAAGGCGGGCGGGAGAAACCCAGCCGTAAGGGATGGGTGCTGTTCTCTATGTCCCTGGCCTTCACCATGACCATGATCGACGCCACCATCGTCACCGTGGCCCTGCCGACCATCCAGCGCAGCCTCGATCTCACCAACACGGAACGGGTGTGGATAGTAAACGCCTATCTGCTCGCCTACACCGTCTTCGTGGCCGCTGCCGGGAAATTCGCCGACCGCATCGGGCAGCGCCGCATGTTCATGCTGGGGCTGCTGACCTTTACCGGCGCCTCCGTCGTCTGCGGCCTGGCGTCCAACAGCACCGTGCTCATCATCGCCCGCGCCGTCGAGGGCCTGGGGGGCGCCATGATGACCCCCACGTCCCAGGCTATCGTCACCACCGCCTACCCCATAGACGAGAGGGGCCGGGCACTGGGCATATACGCGGGGGTATCGGCCCTTGGCGTGGCCCTGGGCCCGCTGCTCGGGGGCGTACTCACCACCTTCGCGGGCTGGGAGTGGATATTCTTCGTCAATATCCCGGTGGGTGTGGCGGCCTTCTTCCTCACCCGCTTCGCCAATCCGCCCCAGGACAGGGCTCCGGACTCCGAGCCGGTGGACTGGCTGGGCCTCGCCGCCCTGATAATAGGCCTGTCCCTTTTCACTATCGCCATCATGGAGAGCGGCAACTGGGGGTTCGGCTCACCGAGCTTCCTGGGCTCCCTTATCGGAGGATCGCTCCTGATCGCGGCCTTCGTATGGATAGAGCTCAGAAGAGAATACCCCCTGCTCCAGCTGCGTATCTTCAAGAACCGCGACTTCACGGCGGACAACATCGTTAACTTCTTCGTGCGCTTCGCCCTCTTCGGGCTGTCGGTGTACGGGCCCATCTTCGTCCAGGACGTACTGGGGTTCTCGGCCTTCGAGGCCGGCGCCGCCACTCTGCCGGCGACCATCATGCTTTTCCTGGTCGCCCCCCGCGGTGGCAAGGCCTACGACCGCATAGGTGCGAGGCCGCTTCTTTCATCGGGCTCGCTGATCATCGCCGTGGGCTTCCTCTGGCTGGCAGCGGTGCTGCACCTGCAGTCCTATCCCTGGATGATCCCCGCCTACGTCATCGCCGGCTTCGGCGTGGGATTCATAACCTCGCCCGCCCTCACCGACGCCATGAACGCTGCCCCCGCCGATATGCGGGGCCAGGCGGCGGGTGTTATAGGAACTATACAGCAGCTCGGCGGCACCATGGGCACCGCTGTGATCACCGCGGTTCTAACCCCCCTGTTCGTCAACAAGCTGGCGGTATCGGTGGGCGAAACCACCCAGGCCGTGCAGGCCGCCCTGGCCCAAACCCAGGGGGGCTCCATTCCGAGCTCGATATCACCCCAGACCATCTCCGCCGCCAAGGAGGCTTTCGCCTCCTCACTGGCCATAAGCTACGTTATCGTCATCGCCGTCATGGTGGCGTCCTTCTTCATCGGCTTCTTCCTGCACAGCAGGAGAAAACCAACATCCCCGTCCGGGCCCACCGTCATCGGCTGACCCGAGACCGATGACGACCTCTCCCACCTGGATGTCATGCACCAACACATTTCACGTCCCGGCGCCATATGTACCTATTCCGACCTGAAGGACTATAGTGTCAGCGGAGACTTTCCCGCAACGCCCCACACGTTCCATGACCACCCTGGGAACTATGGTGTAAGCGCAGCCTGCCGCGCAGCCCGAGGTATCTTCATCGATCACACATATGTTCGCGTAGGCGAGCTGGACACCAATCCTCCAGGGATCCGGGTGACCGGGCATGTGCAAGAATGCCTTCGAATGCTGAGATTCCCTTGAATATATAGAGACTATGGATTCGATTTACGGGGGCCTACCCCTTAGAATAGCTATGGGGGGCAAACGGATGGTAAGATTTCCGAACCGTTCGACAGAGACGACAACGATCTCCTCACGCATTGCATGGCGCATCTCCCCGTATTAATCTCCCCGTATTAATTACATAGCGGTCGAAAACGACCTTTTGGACCAGGAGGTATGAGATGGAGGATCTCAAGCCGGCTAAAACCTTTAACGAGGAAGCCTGCACCAGGTGCGGGCTCTGTTTCAGCCAGTGCCCCGTAATGGACCTCCCGGTGAAGACCGCCCGCAAGAAGATATCGCACCTCGTTGAGGGCAGGCCGAGCAAGCACGTTTTAAGAAGATGCGCCAGCTGTTTCGCCTGCGATCATATCTGCCCCTACGGCTGCAACCCGACCGAACTGATCCTGGAGCGCTGGCATCAGCAGTACGAGAGGGAGGGTCTGCCCCTGCGAGCCAGGTACTTCTCGCCTCACGAGGAGCTGAACTTCAGGACCTACGTGATGGCCAGGATGCCGGCGGAGGAGCGGGAACTCCTGAGAAAGTGGGCCGATCAATCGCCCGCCGAGGAGATCCTCTACCCCGGCTGTAACATCATAACCGCGCCCTTCCTGACCCAGACCAGGGCTCTGGAGGGGATGGATATCCGGGGCACCCTCGATTACTGCTGCGGCGAGACCTACTACCGCATGGGCTTGTTCGACGAGGTGTGTAAGGTGGCCCGGCGCCTGGAAAATTATTTCAAGACCCTGGGGGTGAAGAGGATCAACATGCTGTGTACCGCCGGGTGCAACATGTTCATGAACGTCCTCCCCTCCTACGACGTGGACTTCGATTTCGAGGTACGCCCCTACCTGCCCGTCATACTCGACAAGCTGGAATCGGGGGAGCTGGAGATAAAGGAGAAACTCAGCGGCACCGCCACCATCCAGGAATCCTGTTACGGCAAACAGCTGGGCGGTGAATACATGGACGTGCCCCGCAGGATCCTGGAGCTCATCGGCCTGGAAGTTGTGGAGGAGAAACTCAGCCGCGACTGCGCCCTGTGCTGCGGCATCGCCGGGGGGTTCCCGCCCAGCTCCGGCTACCACGTCATGGACGTGACTATGGCCACCCTAAAAGCCCTGTGGCAGGCCCGCTCAACCGGGGCCGATTACCTGGTTGCTTACTGTGCCGGATGCATGCAGATGCTCTCCGTCGGCAAGTTGCTGTTCCCCGTGGGCATGCCCATCTATCACCTGCTGGAGCTGATCTCCATGGCCCTGGGCGAGCGGCCCGAGCATCCCATGGGACGGCGCGCCCTGGCCTTTCTGGCCGGTACCCTGCGCCATAACGCCACCCTTACCCTATCCAGGCAGAGGTATCTCATTCCTGAGATACCGCTGAATCCGCCGGTGGCTGGATAACGAGTTAACGGAAAGGGATGAACGAGATGACCACGAGTTACCGTTTCTTCAGGGAGAACCTCTGCGATCGCTGCGGCGCCTGCTTCTCGGCCTGCCCCTACCTGGAGCTGCCCATCGCGGAGGCCCGCAAGGAGATAGAGGCGCTCATAGCCGGCGAGAACAGCCGCTCCAGGGCGCTTGAGGTCTGCAACACCTGCCACACATGCGACGTGCAGTGCCCCCGGGAGGCCGATCCCTATGAGCTGGTCCTGCAGCGCTGGGGCGAGGAGAGGGTGGCGGGTATGCCTACCACCTCCAAGCTGGTCATGCCCAACCAGCCCTGTAACATCTGGAATTCATTGCGCGCCATCATGCCCAAGGAGGAGCTGGCCCTGCTGGACTCCTGGGATGATCTCAGCCCCCGAGAGGAGATCTGTCTGACCGGCTTCTACACCAACGTGGTCCCCTATATCTTCCAGGCCGGGGTGCTCGAGGACCTCCCCATGATCGTGGGAAGCGAGGGCTTCTGGGGCTGCGCCGGGGATATCTACAAGACGGGAAGGCACGATATGGTGGAGCAGATCACGCGGCGGCTGGAGAAGGTTTTCTCCGACATGTGCGTGAAGAAGGTGATCGGCTCCATGAGCGCCGAGGCCATTGTGCTGGCGGACACGCTTCCCCAGCGCTTCGGCGCCGATTTCGACTTCGAGTTGCTTCCCATCGACCTCTGGCTCCTGGACAAGATTCAGTCGGGGGATATAGATATGGACAGAAAGCTGGACATGACGGTCACCATCCACGACAACTGCCTCTCAAAGCT
Organism: Actinomycetota bacterium; assembly: GCA_034188985.1. Classification (GTDB taxonomy): domain Bacteria; phylum Actinomycetota; class Geothermincolia; order Geothermincolales; family RBG-13-55-18; genus JAXHVT01. The sequence goes on from JAXHVT010000030.1 coordinate 5,744, forward strand.
CAAGGGAGGCGTGCTGCAGGAGGCCAACCGGGCCATAGCGGAGCTCACCGGCTGCCGCATCGTGGAGATGAAGCACAACAGGGAGAGGGCCATGTGCTGCGGCTTCGGCGCCGCCGCAACCCACTTCCGTATTATAGACATAATGCACTCCGGCTACCAGAGGCTCAAGGAAGCGGAGGATACCGGCGCCGATGCCATGGTCATCTACTGTCCCGCCTGCATGTTCATCCTCTCGGTAATCAAGGAGATGGCGGGAAGCGACATGCCCTTCTACCATCCCATAGAGCTGGTGGAGATGGCTACTGGCGGGGAGCCGGCCCACCGGCACGAGGAGCGCGCCTGGGATATCATCGCCGTCATCAGCAACCACCTGATCAAGTATGCCCTCTTCCCCTCCTATCGGCGTGATTTCCAGCCGGACTTCATACCGCCCGAGATGGAATCCCTGCCCGAGCTGCCCCGCGCAGACCGGGCGCGGCTGAAGGTCCTGGCGACCCTTTACCACAGCCCCCTAGTGCAGAACCGGGTCATTCGCTCCCTGAACTCCGCCGGCTTCAAGGCCTTGGTGAGAGCTTACGACATGGTGAGGCGGGCCATGCTCAAGGCCAAGAGATAGGGATCGGCCATGGCCGGGATCAAGGGCGGGTACGACTTCTTCAGGTATGAGGATTGCGACCTCTGTGGCGACTGCCTGTACCGCTGCCGGTACATGGACCTGACCCGCGAGGAGGCGGTTGAGGAGATAAAGATGCTCGTCGAGGGCCGCCCCACCGAGAAGGTGCACAAGCACTGCATCAACTGCTACGCCTGTGACGCCTTCTGCCCCCAAGGCTGCCGCCCCTACGAGCTCATCCTGAAGTCCTGGTACGAGCGCTACAAGTAAAGGGGGCTGCCGGTGCGGGCCTCCTACCTCATGCCCGCCACCGAGCCCAACTTCCGCTCGGGGGTGGTCCCGAAGATGACCTACCGCGAGCGCACCCTTCTCCGTTAGTGGCGGGAGACCCCTCCGGAGGGGGAGGTTGTCCTCTACCCCGGCTGCAGCCTGCTCACCCTCCCCCACCTGGTGGACGCGGTATACATGGAGGGCGTGACCATCTCCGGCGACTGGGACCTGTGCTGCGGGGAGATGTACTTCCGCCAGGGACTATTCAACGTGACGGAGCGCGTGGCGGAGAAGCTCACCGCCTACTACCGGGGCCGGGACATCGGCACCATGCTCTTCGCATGCCCCGCGGGTCTGAATATGTTCCGCAACGTGCTGCCCGGGCAATTCGGGGCGGAGTTCGATTTCGACACCGCCTACATCGGTACCTGGCTGCTGGACAGGCTGGAGTCCGGGGAGCTTGAGATAAAGAAAAGGCTCAACCGTTCTGTTGCCATGCACGACTCCTGCCACGGGCGCATCCTGGGCGGGGAGATAATGGACACCTCCCGCAGGCTGCTCACCATGATGGGCTTGGAGGTGGTGGAGATGGAACACAACCGCGAGGACGGCTACTGCTGCGGCCTTGCCGCGGGGTGCAACCGCTATAACCCCGCCGACATGTTCTCCGCCAGCGTCAAGGAGCTGAAGGAGACCTCGGGGACGGGGGCGGACGAGCTGGCCCTCTACTGCACCGCATGCCAGATAACGCTGACCACGATGAGATGGCTCCACCCCACGGCCCAGCCCGTGCGCCACCTGCTCGAGTACCTCAAGGAGGCGGCGGGCGAGGAGGTTGACCATCCCGCCCAGGGACGCTCCTTCCACCTCCTCGCCAACACCATCCGCAACGCCTTCCCCAAGATAGCCTCACGCAAAACCTACCGCCTCCAAATCTAAGATGGGATCATGCACTGACATTTCACCAGGCACGTGGGTCAGCCCCAGCCTGGTGCCCGAGCAAACCAAGTGTCAGAAGACGGTATAAGCCCGGGAAATGTGCTTGTGCCCGGGGGCTTTTCCCCATGCATATGTGTGGGGGAACGGAAAATGGGAACGCTTTTAACAATGGCTTCGTGTCGTTGACCCCGCCAGGGGTTTTAAGGGGAGGGAGTAGCATGCCGGAGTATCCAGAGGAATTTATCCTGAAGCCCTACAGGACCATGTTCACCATCCGCAGGTTAGAGGAGATGGTGAGCGAACTGGCCATGGCCAGCGAGATTCCCATCACCGAGAGCACCATCGTGGGCGCCGCGGCAGGTGCGGCGATGACTGGCATGTGCCCGGTGGTGGAGATAATGTTTCAGGATTTCCTCACCGTGTGCATGGACCAGATCATCAACCAAGCGGCCAAGATGCGCTTCATGACCGGCGGCCAGGTGACGATGCCCATAGTCATTAGTAGCCCCGGCTGCTTCCTGATGTCATCTGCTGCCCAGCGTTCGCAGAGCCTGGAGGACATCTTCATGCACATCCCGGGTCTGAAGATATGCGTCGCCTCCAACCCCACGGACTTCAAGGGATTACTAAAGACGGCCATCAGGGACGACAACCCGGTGCTCTTCTTCTAGCAGAAGACGCTCTATTACGGCACCTCCGAGGTCCCACTGGATCCCAATTTCACCCTGCCCATGGGTGAGGCGTCCGTGGTCAGGGAGGGGGAAGACGCCACTGTCTTCGTCGTTCTGGGCATGATGCCCGAGGCCGTGAGCGCGGCTATAACGCTGGAGAGGGAGGGAACAAGCGTGGAGATAATCGACCCACGCACCCTCGCCCCCCTGGACAGGGATACCCTTCCCGCCTCGGCGCAAGACGGGAAGGCTGGTGACGGTGGAGGAAGGCTGCCTGACCTGCGGCGTAGGAGCGTAGATCGCGGCCATAGTCACCGGCGAGACCTGGAACGAACTGGAGGAGCCGGTCAAAAGAGTAGCGGCCAGCGACCAACCCGCGCCTTTCTCGCCCGTGCAAGAGACCGCCTGCGTGCCGGGCTTCGAGGCCATAGCCGACGCGGTGCGGGAGACCATGTAATACAAGTAAAGGGGAGCTAAACCGACTCGCGGCCGGACGGGCGGGATTGAATCCCGGATGTTGTACGTTTCACACGGGGTTCGGGGGCCCAAGGACCACTTGGCCGCTCCGTTATCAGACATTTACGCTGGCTCGATATGATAGGGGCGGGGTGGAAGGCTACCTCTCTATAGCGGGCATAAGACCGTATTGGTATTGACCGATCTCCGGAATCATCGTCAGCGAGACGTTCACAGCTTGTTCGATCCACCAATATCTATTCCGGCGATCCCCGGCGATACCCCTCACCGTTCGCTATTTACTGATGGGGAACTGAATCTCGGTGAGAAGCTCGGATTGCGGCACCTCGTTGGGATCGTTGAAGTATATCTCCCTGGGAGGGCCGGAATATCTATACCCGTTCTTCTTCACGAAATCAGCGATGGCCTCGTAAGCCGGTTCAATGTCCTTATAAGGACCTTTATGCATCACGAAGGCTACCATGCCGCCGGGAAGTTCCCTCGCCTCTATTTCGCCATTGCTCTCCAGGAGACCGGCCGTGGGAACCACCACCTCCATATCGATATTTTGAGAATCAAATTCTCGGGGATCGAACTCCCCCTCGACGTCCAAGTGATAAAGGGTAAAGGGCATTCCAGCTGGATTCTCGCCCAGCTCCGCCAGATAGTGGAAGAAAGCCGCGAATGCGGTGCCGATATCCGTCCCGATCTTCTCTACGTTGCTATGGAAGCGCATCGTCAGTACCCGCTGGGGTGCCAGGTCTTTGATCTCCACTTTGCCTTCCATGTCTTCCTCCTTTCATTTTATTCAGCCTGCCGCATTCCCTTAACGGATGGAGCCGTCAAACGATCGGTCTTATTCCCTATCGATATTTTCAAAGAGGTCTTTCATCTGGGGTGTTTTCTCTTCAAAAGCCTTCGCTATCCCCAGACCGACCGAAGGGCGAAGATATGCGTAGAACAGCTCGGAGGCTCTCAGGAGTTGAACGATGGTGCAGTCATCCGGACAACCCGATAATGGATCTTGATCGGCTTGCTTGTAGTCGCAGAAATAGCATCTCATATTTACATCCTCCTCGCTGTTGAGATAACCCCTCTATTTAGAGATCAATTATATCGTTTGTTATTGTCGATAGATATTTACTACGTACACTTCCCGATGCCTTTATTAAAAATGTCATATTTATGAGACCGACTCCGTATTCTTGTGCCCGGGCCGGGCCTGGAGCGTTGAGATCGCTTCGCAGGCGAGTACGCCTACTCGCGATGACGTTATCGTGGCTTCAGGCACTTCTTCAGGCCCGACTCCGTCTTCTGACGTTTTCATGTGCGTGGCGGCTTCACGATATTGCTCCTACCTACTGACCTGCAAGATGTCCGATGTCAGTGCCTGACCCCATCCGGTTGATAAACGTGGGAAATAATCTAAAATAATATTATCGATTGGTAAAGTTCGGCGCAGTGCCGTTCTTCTCTTTTCGGATAGAGGTCAAAATGGAACTACAGGCGGTGATGGACGAGCGGACCCGGGCGGCGTGGGGCTTCATGCGGGCGGCATACAAACACGGTTTGCTGGACGAACTCCTGGAGCTTCTGGGGGAATTGATAACCCCCGATGCGGATATGCCCACCACCAAAGGCAGCCTGGAGGAGCTAATCTCAGAAAAGGGCTGGAATCCCTGGCCGGGTTCCTGGATGAGACCATGGCAACCGCCTCCAAGGCCATGAAAAACCCCCTTACCACCTTCCGGCCCTATATCGAGCGCGCCGTGGAGAAATCGGGCGGCAGCGTCGGCGCGCTCGCGGAGAAAGTCAACGGCGTTATAAGAAACCTTATCGCCCTCATGGCAGTGGCCTAGGCCTCGACCCCGGCCATCAAGAAGATAACCGCCCCCTACATCGACGTATTCATAAAGGAGCGGGCGGGGACGAGGCCTGCTGCGGCGGCCGCGTCTTCGAGATGAGCAACCAGGGAGAGATGCGTAATTTCGCCGACGATATGGCGAGCCGTGTCAAGACCTCCGGGGCCAGGCTCCTGGTGACCACCTGTTCGGACTGTTATTAAACCTTCAGGTACCTCTACAACAAGAACCACTTGAACCTGTGGGTGGAGGTACTGCATATAACCGAATACGCGGACATACTGATCAAGGACAGGCTGCTCTCGCCGCGGAACGAGGTACCCATGCGGGTCACTTATCACGATCCCTGCCACCTGGGCAGGAGGGGTGAGGCCTACACGGGTGATTGGAGCGGCGAGGACAAGCTGGACCGGCCGATAAGATTCAAGTAGACGGGAAGGGCGGGGATCTTCGACCCCCCCAGGGACATTCTCGAGTCTATCCACGGCATCGAGCTGGTGGATATGGAGAGGATCCGTGAGTACAGCTGGTGCTGTAGCACGGGCGGCGGGATGTTGGAGGCCTACCCGAACTTCGCCGCCTGGACGGCTCGCGAGTGTATAGAGGAGACGAAGGCTCCGGAGGCCGAAGCCCTGGCAACCGCCTGCCCCTGTTGCGTGAGGGTATTCAGGGACACCATACAGGACATGGACGAGGACTTGAGGATCTACGACGTCATGGACCTCCTCGAGACCTCCTTGGGGAGTGAATAGGATGTTAACCGACAAGGTATACGAGCAATTCGAAAAGGCCCTGGGGGCGGAGAACGTCTCGAGGGACCCGGAGGTGCTGAAGAGCTACTCCTGGCAGCCCTTCCTGGAGATCATCAGTGTAATGGAAGGATGGTGCCCTTTCCGGCCCGCGCTGGTGGCCCTGCCGAGCAGCACCGAGGAGGTGCATTCCGTGGTCAAGCTGTGCAACAAGCACGGCTTGCAGTTCAAGGCGCTGAGTACCGGCTGGGGGGAGTCTGGAGCGTGCTCGGGGCCGAGAACGTTGTGTTGATAGACCTGCGAAGGATGAACAACATCATCGGGATCGACAAGAAGAACATGTACGCTGTGGTCGAACCCTACGTGATCTGTTCCCAGCTCCAAGCCGAAGCCATTAAGAAGGGGCTAAACTTCCATATCATCAAGGCGGGATGCGGCACCTCGCCACTTCCTAACGCCATCTCCCTCATGGGGTACGGGTGTAGCGGGCTCACCTCCGGCTATAGCGCCTGCAACCTCATGGGAGTCGAGTGGGTGACGCCTGGCAGCGAGGTGATGAGAGTGGGTTCCCCCGGGCAGGGAGACGGCTGGTTCAGCGGGGACGGCCCCGGTCCCAGCCTGCGGGGGGTCATACGCGGATACGTCGGGGCCTGCGGTGGCGTGGGGGTGTTCACCAGGTGCTGTATCAAGCTCTTCCCCTGGCCCGGACCGGAGCAGCCGAGCATCTCGGGCCTCATGAACGACGTAATAGCGGAGGTGCCTGAAACCCACTGCATGTTCATATGTGCCTTCCTCGACCTGCGCGGATGGGCCGACGCTGCGTACGAGATAGCGGACTCGGAGATCGTTTATATATTGTGCGAGAACTACATCGGCGCCCTCAACGCCGCCATGATGCCCAGGGTTCTCAAGGAAGCGACCAGGTACGATGTCATGAAGTCCATGCTCAACGTGTTCCGCTTCCAGTCCCATTTCCTGATATGCGCCAAGACCAAGAGGGAATACGAGTACCAGAGGATGCTACTGGAGAGGATAATCGACGAGTACGAGGGGATAGCCATCGATTTGAGCAAGCTGCCCGCCTTGCACGCCACCTTCTGGTGGGGCTTCGTGCGGGCGGCCTTCCCTCCACTTATCCTCAAGATGGGGGACAGCTTCCGCACCTCCTACGGGGCCCTGGAGGGATGGGACCATCCCGCCTACCAGTCGCAGGAGGCGGCCAGGCTGAAGGTGGAGTTCATCGATAAGAGCAAACTCATCGACGACCTGGCGGACAATTCCTGGGGAGGCATCTACGAGGGGAACACCGGCTTTGGCCACCAGGAAGAGCCGTATCTATATGACCCGCGAAACCCCCAACAGATGAAGGCCATGGAGGAGTTTCTAGCCAGAACCCCGGTCGACACGGCTACCAAGAACCTCGGCCCTGGCCTGGGCTACGCGGGGGGAGCGATAGTGGCGGAGATCTTCGGTCCCCTGATCGGCAACCACCACACCTGGCTGCGGGAGATGAAAAAGACCTTCGACCCGGATAATGTCAGCGATCCCTGTTTCTTCGTCTCCCAGGACTCGGAGAAACTGGTGCAGTACGAGATGGAGCGGAGGCCGGAGATGGTGAACACCTTGCTCGAGGGACTGCGGGAGCACTTACAGGACGGAGGTTCAAAGCTCCTGGAGGACTTTGAGAAAGGCTCGGATTAGTCCCCGTAGGACCCCGTCGTACATGCAGGTTGCCACCCTCCAAGAGAAGATCGGCCCTTGCATCGTTTGCGGATCTAACGGAGGGTCAGACAACCACTGGAGGGGTGGAAATAGAGCGAGTCGTTTGTATTGGGAGATGCTTTTTCGAAGTGTCTCTAATAATGGGGCTCCAGGAGCTGCCAAGGCGCTGGGCGACATCGATGACGAAAGAGCCATATTGGATATATATACAAGTATATAGTCCTCTCCAACCTCTCTCACCCATACATGGCGTGCGGGACAGGCCGGGTGCGACACCGCCTGTCATTGTCTTTTTCCACCTCAGTACCGCGCTACATCTTCTGTTGCATTCCCTCGCGCTTCCGATTTTCCAGCCACCATGCGTAAAGCGTGGGGTAGTAATCCTGGATGCGCGGGCAGGTGATGCCGCTGCCCTCCAACATCTCGCGAGTGTTGCTATCATCAAAGATGCCTACGTGGTTCAGATAGGTCATGGAGTCGGGCGGAACACCCATTATCCTGAAGATCCAGGGCATCTGGATGGCCAGGAAATCCGTAACACGGGTGGGGATGGTTATCTTGGGATGCTTTCCACCGATGATGCCCCAGATCTCATCGATGATCTCGCTGAACAGGGGGGGATCGGGGTCCACCACGTGAAAGCACTTCCCCACCGCCCCGGGCTTGCCGGTGATGGCGGTGACCGAGTCCACCATAAAATCGACGGGGATGAAGTTCGGCCGCACCTTTGCGGTTCCCAGATACATCGGTGGTATCTTCAGCATCTCGAGGACGCGAATGACCCGGAAGAGTATGTAGATATTGTCGAACTTGTCCGTCTCCCCTGTCCTGGAGTCCCCAAGCACCCCGGCGGGGCGAATGATGATCGCCGGCAGGCCTTGCTCCATAGCCCGGCGCACCTCCATCTCCCCCCAGAACTTGGTCATGAAATAGTTATTGTTTAGCTCCTGGCCTGCGTCCAATTCGTCCTCGGTGATCAAGCTCTCCCTCTCTGCGTGCACCACCACCGAGCTGAAATGGACCAGGAAGGAGAGGTTAGTGCAAGCATTGCAGAAGTTCACCACGTGACGCGTTCCCCAGTAGTTGACCTTCCTCGCCAATCCTTCCGTAACGTTGAGGTCGAAGGCTCCCGCCAGGTGCCATACCTCCGTGGCCCATGTGGCGATGGATTCGTATTCCTGCGTGTAAAGCCCCAGAACCGGTGAGGTGACGTCCCCGGCGACGGCGCGCAGGTTCCCGCACGATACCTTTCCTTCCTCATACATGGCGGCGATGTCCTCCAGGGCCCTGTCCATGAACTTCTCCTGGACCAGGAACGTTAACTCCACATCAGGGTCGGCCGCCAGGATGGATCTCACCTGCCAACGTCCGATGAAACCGGGATATCCGGTTAAGAATATCCTCCTATTCGCCATGATGAACCCCCTTTGGTCGTAACGCTTTATGTTTTCATCACGGGATGATTCTCATGATATCAACCAGGTATTTTCTGATTACTATTCATACCACTATCATTTGCCTTAAAAAGCCCGGCATCTTATATCGACCGCTCGCAATGATCATCATAGTCGCGGTCATAATCGTGATTTTTATCTGTTTTCTCTTGTCTAATCCCGCATTCCTCATATTGAAACTCAAAGGACTTTAAGCTCTCTTTGTAAGCTCTCTTTGCTTGAAAAATATCATAACAGCACTTATGGCGATATGGCTACCTCGAGAGGAGAAGGCCCAATGGGTGAAGGCGAAAACGGGCACCCGAGGCTGGAATTCAGGGGCGCCAGGGTCACCGCCGACGCGGGGTTGTTG
>JAXHVT010000031.1:0-3376 GCA_034188985.1 Actinomycetota bacterium
TGCACCCCAGGTCGATCCCTGCATACACTTTTCTCATCGGACGCCTCCCTTCTGCTCGGCTATAGTGACAATCCGAGTATATAGTCGGGGCGTCCGTCTTTTATTAATCCATTTCTTATCCAGGTGTTACCACCCCCTCTTCTGTTTCAACCAGTTCGGCGACTGCGAGGGCGCGGTGCTCCGCCCCGGCAACGTCCATTCCGCCGATAACTGGAGGGGCCTCCTGGGACCCATAGTGGAGAGACACAGGGCAGCAGGGAAGAAGCTATACTTCCGGGCCGACGCCGCCTTCGCCTCCCCGGATATATACGAGTACCTGGAGGAGAAGAAAGCCCTCTACGCGATGAGGATCAAGTCCAACAGCAGGCTGGCCGAGGAGATAGAGCACCTGACGGTAAGGCCTCCGGGCAGGCCCTCTGCCAAGCCCAAGGTCTATTTCCACTCGTTCTCCTACCGGGCCAAGACCTGGAGGAGGTCGAGGAGGGTGGTGGCCAAGATAGAGTGGCATCAAGGTGAACTCTTTCCCCGTACAGGGTTCATCGTCACCAACCTCAAGAGGAAGCCGGAGAAGGTGGTGAGGTTCTACAACCAGCGGGCCAGGTGCGAGAACCACATCAAGGAGGGCAAGCATACCTTGGCCTGGACCCGGCTCTCCTGTACTAGGTACGTATGCAACCAGGTGAGGCTGGCACTGTTCGTCCTGGCCTACAACTTGTGCAACTTCCTCCGCCGCTTCGCCCTACCCAGCAGGGTATCCCACTGGTCGCTCTCGAGCGTGCAGCTCAAGCTGATAAAGATCGGGGCCAAGGTCATCTCTCATTCCCGCAAGACGGTCTTCCAGATGGCGGAGGTGGCCGTTCCCGGGGAGCTCTTCGCTGAGGTCCTTGCGTGTATCAGGTCCCTTGCCGCGGCTCCCACCTGAGGCGGCAGATAACGGAAGGTGACTGCATATGAAACATGCCTCGAGCGCTCAGATATCTCCGGATATCGCTGAAACCGTAGCTTTACATGCGAGAGCAGCAAGGGGCACCATGGGGAAGGCAGAAAACCTGGGCTTTGGCGTTTTAGTCCGCCCGCATTTGGGTAGAATCGAGTTGTCAGGAGGTGCATATGGGAAATACCGGTTTAAAGTAGTACGAAGGAGTCAGAACATGAAAAAACCTCCTGTCATCAAGGAAATGATAAACGAGAAAGCGAAATCTCCAAGGATTCATTTCGCTACTTCAACCAAAGATGGAAAGCCTAATGTAGTTCCTGTTTCATGCGTTGAAGCGATAAGCGACTACGAAGTTCTGATAGTTGATACATTATTCGATAAGACAAGGAGAAATTTGGAGGAAAACCCTCAGGTTGCCATAGGCGTTGAGGTGCTGGAGGAGTTTAAGGCATATCAGCTAAAAGGGAAGGCTAGTATTTTCACTACAGGAGAGTTATTCGAAAAGGCGCTTCAATTGCACGAAAGATATGAAGAGAGAAGAAAACTGCGCCACTTGAGAGAAGGAATTCATGACCCGGAGTGGTTAAACGAACTCCATCAAAGGAAGCCTAAAGCCGCTGTCTTGGTAGAAATAGAAGAGATATACTCAACGATAAACCCTGATCAGAACGTAGACGACTAATTTGCTTTTGATGTTGCACATCTTGATTTTAAACTCAATATTAGCTAGCTTGCATTGCTTAATTGCTATAGATTCTGGATACCGTTTAAATAAGACATTACATCTAAAGATTATTCCAATTTCCTCTTGAATATCAGTTCTTTATGACTTAACATTAATGTTAAGTATTATGGAACAGATATTGGCGGAGCGGTTGGCAGAAGATCTCAAGATCGACGTCACCCAAGTAGTAAGAGAGTATTGGGAGGTTCTTTTTCTGAAAAGCCTCCTGGAATCACCCCATGGTAAAAACCTGGTGTTCAAAGGCGGGACAGCCCTGAGGTTGGTATATGGTTCCCCTCGATTCTCCGAAGACCTGGACTTCGCCTTACTTAAAGATTCCCTGAATGGTGAAATAGAAATCATAGCAGAAAGTATGGCTGGTCCTTATCCTGAGGCTTCGGTAACCGATGCGGCCGCAAAACGATGGACATACTTATGGGAAATCAAGATGACCGAGGGTTATCTGGCTCATCCCTTACGGATAAAAATTGAGATATCAAGAAGACCAGTGAAGGATTACGAGTTTGAGCTGAGACTTATCACATCGCCTACTACGCCCCTCCAGGTACTGGTTAATGTGGCGACATTGGAACAGTTATATAAAGATAAATTGGAGTGCCTGGAAGGACGTGCCGCGCACAAGGATGTATTCGATACCTGGTATATCTGTCAAAAACTCAGGATGCCCTACCAGCCCCCCGTAACAACCTTATCAAAGAAGATATTAAAACGAGACCTGGGCAAATACCTACCATCGGATTACAGGCCTGTGATAGAGGAGCTACTGTGAGGGATATCGAGATAATGAGGGCGCTGAAAGCCACGGGCAAGGATTTCTTCACCCTTGCCGATCTCGAGAAGGTCACCGGACTGGATAGGGAGAGCCTTTATGTCTCGCTTAACAGGTTGCAGAAAAGGGGAACCATCGAGAGAGCCATGAAGGGCATCTATGTGGTTCCGGGATCTGGCGCTAGATTGGAGAGAATAGCCGGCCAGCTTTATTTTCCCTGTTACTTATCGTTCGAATCGGTACTATCACGCTTCGGAGTCCTCAACCTGGTACCTTATTCACTCTCTTTCGCCACTACTAGAAAGACAAAGACCCTCGCCATCCTCGGGCGCCAGGTTGATTACCGGCAGGTAAAAGAGGAGCTATACTTCGGATTTGATACAGATGACGGATATTATATCGCCAAGCCCGAGAAGGCTTTGCTCGACCTTATCTACTTAGCTACTCTAGGAAAAGCATCCCTTCCCACGGAGGAATTGGACTTAGCAGCCCTGTCGTTATTGACCTTACGAGATTTCACTGAGAAATTCCCCCCCATGGTTGAAAAGAGACTGGATGGCATGCTGTGAAGACATTCTGAATTATCTCTTTGAAAAAGCCAGAGGTTTTCACCTCCGGCTTGATGCGGTGGAGCGGGTCACCCGAGTCCAATTACAGGTAGTTCTTTCTTAATGTAACGGGTTATTTGCAGATAAACGGGACACGAAGATCCTTTCTTGCGCGGAGATAAGTCCATTAACAACCAGACCCCGCATCTACCGGAGCCTTGAGCATACATGTCAACCATACTATCTAGGGCGCATAGCCGATGGAGTCATGGGCCCATGCCCTTCCCGGTCCGTACATGGCCCGCTCGCAGATGACGTTGCCTCCTTGCGCTTCCACCCTGGTGGATACGTTGTAGTCGGTGACGAAGAGGTTGGCG
>JAXHVT010000031.1:3476-19737 GCA_034188985.1 Actinomycetota bacterium
CCTGGGGGCCGTCCATGGGGCCGCTGGAGGTCATGAAGGTCAGATCCACGCTGACCGGGGTATCGTTGGGGTTCTGTACCAGCACCCAGGTCTCCATGCCCCCGTCGGTGCAGCCCTCGGCTAAGTACCAGGTGTCTGCGGTGGTGGTCACGCCGATGGAGTCATGGGCCCATGCCCTTCCCGGTCCGTACATGGCCCGCTCGCAGATGACGTTGCCTCCTTGCGCTTCCACCCTGGTGGATACGTTGTAGTCGGTGACGAAGAGGTTGGCGTTGAAGGAGGTGCGGGAGTTGGGGCCCAGGGAGAAGTCCTGGGGGCCGTCCATGGGGCCGCTGGAGGTCATGAAGGTCAGATCCACGCTGACCGGGGTATCGTTGGGGTTCTGTACCAGCACCCAGGTCTCCATGCCCCCGTCGGTGCAGCCCTCGGCCAGGTACCAGGCATTCAGGATCACCTTAAACCCCGAGGTTAGAATGGCGCATTGGCCGTCCGGATTGATCACCACCACATCCCAGACCCCTTCCGCGGCATCGGTAAGGTCGAGTACGCATGTGATCTGGTTGTTTGAAACCACGTTGACCTCCGTGGCGCAGATATCAGCCTCGCCGGTTCTCCTCAGCCTCACCTGCGCCCCGGCGAGGAAGTTGGTTCCCGAGACGGTCACACTCACGGTTTGCGAGCTCCTACCGCTGTCGGGATTTACACCGGTGATCGTCGGCGCCTCGGGATCCATGCTCATGGAGGGATCACCGTAGAGGTTCAGGTTAAATATATAATCCCATTCGGCCGGGCCCCAACCATTCGGGTCGTTGTCCGCGTATATCGCGCCCAGCTTGAATGCCTGCCCTATGCGATAACCATCCTCGAGGAAGTATTCCCAGAAAGAAGTGTCCAGAGCAGTAAAGGGTGAGACTGTCCGGGACGCCCCAATGAAAGCAACTGCGCCATCTTTCATCAGCGCCTTGTCCAGGGAGCTTGCCTCCTCGGGCTTTGCCGTTAGGCAAGATGTAGAGTACACGACGCTGGGATGGTCGTTGTCGAGACCGGAAGCATCGGCTGAGCTGATGAAGTCGACGTAGACAATCTCTGAGGGAAACTCTGGGACTTCATCGCCGTCATCCGTAGTCCATATCTTCCTGCTCACGTTTTCGGGGCTGCCGTGAGCATGCCAGTACACCACGCCGAAATCCCCAGGCCATTTGGCCAGCACGTTGGCCTGGGTCAGGGGCATATCGCATGGTGTGGGATCTTGCCCCAGGGTTATGCCCTCTTTCTCGTACATGGTGGTGCTGGTGTATCCCAGGGGATCGAGTGTTTCATCCTTTACCTTCTCCGTATCCCTCGAGCCGAAAATACCCTCAGATCCCGGCCCAGACTCGTTCGGAAAATATAGCGCCGCCCCCAGGAGAAGCGCCTTGTGCTTCCAGTCTCCCGCATCCTGCTGGAAGGCCACCATCTTCTCGCAGATGGCGTTTACATCCGTGGGATCATCGCAGGCGATCCTTCCCACATGGACTTCGGGATAGAAATCCACGCCCCCCTCTCCCCGGTCTCCGCCCCAGTAGTATCCGTAAACCCCGTCATTGTTGAGGTCCCAATCGCCGGTGAGATCGGAATAGTAATAATCGGTCAAGGAGTCGTCGGCCCCGTTTGCATAACATTGCCGCATGGGCAGGCTGGCATGGGTTCCCACCAGAAGCACGTAGTGGGTTCCCCAGTCGATGTAGTTGGCGATGAGGTAATTGCGTATCCTCTCGGGAAGATCGGTCCCGGGGTATGAGGTCTGGATGGATGAGACGGTCGCCACCTTGACGCTCATCCCCTGGGATTGTTTGAAAGCCTTCAGGGGAGCGACGGCGTTCACCAGGCCGTCCGCGGTGATGATGAGATAATTGGCCTCATCTCCTGCTGCCGCCGCCATCCCTTCCCCGGACTCACTGACGTCCGCCCCGCCCGCTGCGTACCACCCGCGAGCCTGCTCGTAGTTGTAGATGACCTCCTCCGCAAGCCCGTCGAGGGGCTCGCTCAAGAGCGGGTCGCCGCCTTCCTCCCCGGCGCCGTAGCTGATCTCTATGTCCACCTCGGCAGCCCGCTCCAGGGTCCCCTGCAACGGATAGTACCTGAGCGGGGTTATCATCACCCTGGCGATGCAGCACGTACGCATGAGACCGTTGCCCTCGAGGACCACGGCCTGTGAGGGATAAGGTAGCTCCGAATCGTAGACGGCGCCCGCCGGCACACTCCGCGGCGGTTCATCCATGTCCACTACCGGCTGGCCCCACTGCACGAGAAAGCTCCCGGGAAGCGTCTCCCATCGCATGTTCTTCACCGTCACCGTTTCCGCCCTGGTCCCCGGCGGGAGCGCGATGGAGAACACCTTGCCGGGGAGGCACGGCAGTCCCTCGTACCCGGAGCTCTCGTATCCCTCCATCGCAAGGCTTACAGTGCCATCCCCATTGTCGACCGTCTCAACATCAGGGAACTGGAAGGAGACCGTGAAGGAGCCTTTATTAGTGAGTCCCTTTGCCCCATCAGCTATACCGGGCGCATAAACCAACAGTAGAATGGCGACCAGCATTATAGCTGCAATCCTGGCGACTCTCATCTTTACATTCCATCCCTCTTTGACGGCCACCCGTTATCCTTCCTCCGAGGGATCTATACAGTTTGTTATCACCCAGGTATCACCCTGTCTCTGTGCTTCTACCCGAAAGCCCTGGCACGGATATCCCTGTGCGTCCGTGCAAGCCACCGCCAACTCCGCGTACGTGCACGTTTCGTCCATATAGATCACCTTGGGATCATAAGTGAAGGAGGGATCGATAGACCGCTTGAGTTCGGCGAGGACATCGCTTCTGCACTTCTCCAACTGCCTGTTACGTTCCTCTTCTGCCGCCTCCGCCTGCTTGTACGCGAGCTTCTTTTCCTCGCAACCCTCGATAACCAGATTGGAGTAGTAAGCGGAGCTGTCGTCGTCGCCTATGTAATCTTCCTCGCTCTCGGCAGTATCGAATTTCGACTGGGCGTTAAGTATCTCGTCCTCCAGGTCCGAGGTATCAATACCCATTCCCCGAAGCTCCTGTATGGAGTCATTAGCTTGCTCGAGAAGCTCCTGGGCCTCATCCCTCGCTCGCTCTAGCTCTGATGTGGATGACTCCTCCTCCTGGCTTTCCTCCTCCATTGACGATCCCTCGACCTGCATGGTCTCGCCACCATCCCTGGTAAGAAGAAAGGCCGCAACACCACCTACTATAACCAGCAGCGCCACTATCACCACTATGGCTATTATCTTGCCTCTCCTTGATGGAACTACGGCGGCAGGCTCAGCCACGAGGGCTCTCCCCCCCCGAGTATAAGGGGCTGGAGGCGTCTCTTTCGCCATTCCCTCCATGGCTAGCGGCGTTTTCTCGTATATCGACTTCCCGCAGAATGGGCAGAATTTATTGTTCTCTTTCAACTCTTTACCACAGCCAGAGCAGAACATAATCCCTCCTTACCTGCAAGCCCTGAGCCTATGCATACCGGGCCTGGTTTGCGTTCATAGCTCCAGTGAACACAGCCCACCGAGTCATGGGCCCAGATGTCTTGCCCACGTACACGGCGCGCTCGCAGATCACTTCCCTGATTTTAATTGAATCTTGGTGGAAACATCGTAGTCAGCTACGCGCAAATAGCAACAACTATTAGCCCATGGGTGTCTTACTTATCTATTGAGCAGTCTTTACAGCGATTGCTTCAACGCAGCAATAGCCTTCATTAATTATTCCAATCTATAGGGCATACGTCAAGGGCGACGTCCTAAACTGTCTGTAAATTATTAGCGGTCTGGACTACCATATCGGTTGTTAAGCCCAAACAAAGCAACCGATAGAGAGGAGTCCAGACCTATGATGAGAATACCGCCATAAACATAGTTGCGAATGGTTTCGAAGAGACCATCTGTATAGGTTGTGGGAAGGAGACACAAGCAAAGGAGAAAAACACTTAGCTTTAGATTTATACGAATTCTTATACAATCAAGGGGTAGACTTCATGATTGAACCAGCATCCGTATCAGGAGAAGCTGATTTGGTTGCCGCTCAAACAGGGGAATACCCTTTAATTGCTGATGCTAAGATATACAATCCCGACAAAGGAAAAGGTAAGGACTATATAGCGAAAGCTTTAAACCAAATATACATATATACCCAAGATTATAATGAGCCTTTTGGTTACATGGTTGTTTATAAAACATCCGATGATGAATTAAGGGTCACGAGTGATGAAAAGAAGAAGGTTTTAAAAAGTGTGCTGTTTGTACTTTATGTGACACTTTGTATTGCCACATTGGTTGGATGCCGGATCCCGGCAGGGCGTAGGCTATAGTGCAGGGTCTCCCCCGGGGGAGCCTCGGTGAGGTCCACATACTTTTCGGACTGGCTGAAGTCCACGCATCCGGCGGCGAAGAGCACCAGGACGCTGGACATGAGAAGAAGAATCACGGTTACGGTGACGAAGCCCTTGGAACGACGCACTACAATCCCCCCAAACAGTTTTATCCGGGGCATCGGTTAGGATTGCGGCATGATAGGGCATGAGCGATGAGCACAAGGTCACACCCCGCCTTTAACAAGCGTCAAATCCCCCAATACCTTGGAAACGCCAATAGCCCGCTGGTTTTTGCGATCTCAAACATAACCCGACATACGCCCCACACTGATGCCTTAATATAGCGGGGGTGGTTGCTTTGTCAAGGGTATGCTGGGATAATACATGTTTTCTCGGCAGTATCGCTTGCAAGCTCCAGTGCGTGGGATTTCTACTTACTATTTAAGCTGTAATTCGCTATGAGTCATTCTCTATCTTGAAAATATCCGCATTCGATACGGGTTCCACCCTGTTAACGGTGCCCCAGGCTCGAAGGTTTACCCGTCAAGGTATGATGAAACGGAAGATGGAGCCCCCACCCTCGCGATGTTCGTGCCAGACATTACCTCCGTGGGCTTCCGCTATCTCTCGGGCTATATATAATCCAAGGCCAATTCCGGGAGATGAATGGTGCAAGGCGTCCTCGACCTGGTAGAAACGCTCGAATACTGCCTCTTGCTCCTCGTCCGATATGCCCTGACCCCTGTCCATGACGGATACGACAACCCCATCGTCCCCAACCTCGACCTTAACTTTTATCTTGGAGCCGGGCTTCGAATAATTGGCGGCGTTGTCCATCAGGATAATCAGGAGTTGTCCTATCTTCTCCTCGTCCACCCAACGCTCTCCCGGCTCATCTCTCATCTCGAGGTTGAATTCATTCATATAACCTTTTTCGCTTATCTCCGCCATCGTGCCCTCGATGATAGGTCCCAGCTCCACCAACTCTTTTTCAACGACGAACCTTCCCCTCTCTATCCTCGATACGTCTAAAAGTTCTAGAACCAGGTCGTTCAGGCGGTCCGCACCCCGTTCTATTGACTGAAGCACCTCCTTTCTAGTGGCCTCGTCCATCTGGTGTTCGAGCTCTCTTAGGGTCTGCGCGTATCCCTTGACGATGGTCACCGGGTGCCTCAGCTCATGTGAGGCGATATCCACGAAATCCTTCAACGCCTCATCGTGGGACCTGCGCTCCTCCTCTATTGACAACGCGCGGGCCAGCATGCCCAGTATGTCCAGGTCGGCGGCGGAGTACTCCCGCCTCTCATTTTCGAATACCTCCAAACAGCCCACCGGCTCGCCTTCCAGCCTCACCAGGTGCGCCGCATACGCGCGCAGCCCGTGCGTCCTTACATCGGTATCGCTCTGCCCGTAAGGCGTTTTCGCCAGATCTTCGTACACCACTATGTCCTCGTCTTCCTCGATAAGGTTGAAGTATATGTATCCTCGTGGATCTTGCGGGAACTCGAACACTCGGGACTCCCTCAAGGTCGATATAATTGAGAGCCTGTCATGTTCCATCCTGCAGTATCGCACGGCATATGCGTCCATTATCTCCCGGCTTTCCCTCACGATCTTGAATATATTGGCGACCGGGCTCACGACCATGCCCAGGAAACATCGATTCAATCGTTCCAACCTAGATAGTATCCCTAAACGTTCGGTAATGTCCTTGACGAATACGGCCAATCCGCCCTCCGTTGGATATGCGTTAATCTCGAAGGTAAATATCTTTCCTGAGATGGGGAACTCGGTGATGAGGGTATCGGGCTTACGCTTTCTCAGAACCTCGAGATAGAAGCCGACCGCTCTTTCGACTTCCTTGCCGGGAAACACCTCGTATATAGTCCTTCCCAATGCCTCTCTGGCCGCTATACCCAGTAGTTCCTCCGAGGCCTTATTCCAGTAAGTATAGCGCAGCTCCCGGTCCATGGCGAAGAAGATGTCGGTTATGCTTTCCGCCAGCTCCCGGTAGCGCTCCTCGCTCTCCCGGAGGTCGTCCTCCGCCCGCCTGCGGTCCGTTATATCCTCCATGCTTCCCTCGTAACGGATCACGCCGCCCTCACCATCGTGGATGGCGCGGCATGTATCCTGCACCCATATTATGCTGCCGTCTCTCCTATATAGCCTGGCCTCGAACCTATTCACCACCCCTTCGTTTTCCATGAGAGCTCTCCACCTGTGCCGGCTCTCCGGGTCCACGTATAGATCGTCCATGCTCATCTCGAGCAGTTTCTCTTTTTCTTGATATCCCAGCAACTCGGACAGGGCGTTGTTTGTCTCTGTTATTACACCGTCCCGAGCTACCTCATAAAGCCCCACGGGAAGGCTCTCGAAGAGCTCCTGATAGCGGCTTTCCGCCATTTCCCGGCTGAGACGTTCCCCGGCTGAGTCCAGTACTTTTTTAACCGTTGCTGGCAGCCGGGAGAAGTGCTTGGCTGACTTGAGGATGTAATCGTCGAGTCCGCTCTTCATGGCCTGCACCGCCACTTCCTCGGTGCCGGTGGCGGTGAACATGATCACCGGGCAACGCGGCCAACCCTCCTTAATGGCCCTCAGGATATGGAGACCGTTGGACCAGTGCAGCTGGTAATCCGTGATAACCAGGTCGTAGTCGAAGCGCTCCAGTACATGCTCGAAATCCTCCATATCGATAACCTGATCCACCCTGAGGTCCTCGAAGTCCCGCTTGAGCCCCCTTATCACCAGGACCCGGTCATCGGGATTGTCGTCTAAGAGCAATATGCGTAGTCCCTCATACACTGCAGCCGCCTCCCGTACTATCCCACCTTATTCTCTTTAATATCCGGCAGCTCGCTCATGATCATCCAATATATGTTGAACGCTTTCATCATCTCCATCAGGTCCTCGAAGGCACCGGGCTTCACCAGGTAGGAGTTGGCCCCTATATCGTAGGCCCGGTTGATATCGTGATTCTCGCGAGAGGAGGTGAGCACCACAACCGGAAGCCTCTTAAGGCTCTTCTGCGATCTGATCCACGCCAGCACCTCCATTCCCGATTTGCGCGGCAGCTTCAAGTCCAGCAGTATCAGTAACGGCATGGGGAATCTCTCCCTATCTGAATACCCTCCTTCTCCTGAGAGATAATAAAGCGCCTGTTCCCCGTCCTCTACCACGTGTATTGGGTTGACTATCTCGGCGTTCTTGAAAGCCCGCTGTATAAGCAGTACGTCGTTGGGATCATCCTCCACCAGCAAAACCGGATACCCTTGCATGCTCAAGCCTCCCTCTCTCCGGCGGGCAGCTCAATCCAGAAACGGCTACCCCGTCCCTCTTCGGACTCCACCCCCACCCTGCCCCCCATGCGCTCCATGCCCTTGCGCACGATGGCCAGCCCGATCCCGGTCCCGGGATAGGCCTCCACACCGTGCAACCTCTCGAAGATATGGAATATGCGTTCCTGGTATCGGGGGGCTATGCCAATGCCGTTGTCCTCGACCCACAGCCTGACCGTGCCGTCTCGTTCTTCCGCCCATATCCTGACCCGTAGTTTTGCCTTTGGAACCGTAAACCTTATAGCGTTGGATACCAGGTTCTCCATTACCTGCAGCAGCACCGTCCTGCTGCCCAAAACCCTCGGCAGCCGCTCTTCGACCTCCACCAGGCCATCTCTCCCGGCGATCTCCTCCCCTAGTTGCTCCAGTACATCCGCCACTATCTCCTCGGTGTTCACCGCCTCCATCTTTATCTCGGAGCGCGAAAGACGGCTGTACGATAGCAGATCACATATGAGTACGTCCATGCGGCGAGAGGCTGTCACGATACGCTGCGCGTAATCCTTTCCCGTCTCGTCCAGATCTTCCGTATAGTCCTCCATCAGGGCCAGTGAGAATCCCTGCATGGCCCGAAGGGGAGCACGCAGGTCGTGTGATACGGAATACGCGAACGACTCCAGTTCGGCGTTGACATCTGCCAGTTCCACCGTGCGCTCCTCCACCATCTCCTCCAGGTGATCGCGATATCTTCTCAACTCCTCTTCCGCCTGTGTTCGCTCGGTGATATCTATGGCCAGCTCGAACCTCACGTCTCTTCCGTCGGGCCATTTGATGATCCTGTCCGTTATCAGAAAATCCATGTTCAGCTTGGTATTGTGATACTCCCACTGGTAGGTCTCCCCCTTGTTTTCGAGTATGATGTCGTTCGTGCAGAAGGGGCAAGGCTCCTCGAATCCCTGGAACTCCCGGTAGCATATGCCCCCCACCATCTCCTCTCCAAAAGCGTCCTTTAAGTACTTGTTGGCGTAGATAACCTCATATGTCTCGGGGTCGGCAACGTATATGACCTCGTTTATGCTATCGAATAGCGATATCAGCTGTTCCCTCTCTCGTTTGAGTTCCTCCTCCATCCTCACGCGATCGGTGACATCCATGGCCACCCCAGCCAGCATATCCCCCCCTCCGGCGCCGGAAAGGGGAAACTTGAGGGTCAGGTATACATGCGTTCCATCGATATGTGGTATTTCCTCCACCCTCTGCAGGATCTCGCCCGAGTTCAACACGGACAAATCATCGGCGCGCAATCGCTCCGCCACTTCCGAGGGCCATATCTGCCCGTCGCTCTTTCCCAACCAGTCCTCCCTGTTGATATCGAAAGCCTTCTCGTAGTATTCGTTCAGGTACAGAAAACGACCATCGGCATCTTTTAGAAAGGCGCACAGGGGGAGGTACTTCATGAAGGCCTCGAACCTGCGCTCGCTCTCCCGGTAGGCGATCTCCGTCTTTTTCATCGCCGTGATGTCTGAGAAAAGGGTGGCGAAAGTCCCTCTTCGGGGTGAGAATACGGAGATATGGAAGTGCTTGTCCATGGGCTGGAAATACGGCTCGAAGGTCACGGGCGTTCCGGAGGAGGCTACTTCCGCGTATATTTCCAGGTAAGGCGGCTCCCCTGATCCGTACAGCTCCGAGGCGGTGCTGCCCACCGCCTCGGAGCGCTTTATACCTACGATAGCCTCGAAGGCGGGGTTGATATC
Organism: Actinomycetota bacterium; assembly: GCA_034188985.1. Classification (GTDB taxonomy): domain Bacteria; phylum Actinomycetota; class Geothermincolia; order Geothermincolales; family RBG-13-55-18; genus JAXHVT01. The sequence goes on from JAXHVT010000031.1 coordinate 12,874, forward strand.
CACGATGATATAATCCACGGCCTCGCCGTCCCGGCCATATACTATATCGTGGAGGGCCATGCCCTCGCTCATGGTGGAATAGAGAGTGCGGTACCTCTCCTCGCTCTCCCTCAGGGCGCTTTCCACCTCCTTGACGGCAGTGATATCCCTGCACAGACCCTCGATGGCCACGATCTTGCCCCCTTCATCATAGATCCCGGTGTTGGACTGCAGTATCCACCTCTCACCTCCCTCGGGATCCACCGTCTTATACTCGTAGGTCGGAGGGATTTTCCCATCCAGGAGATCGGCCCATTTCTCCTGGAAATATTCCATGAAGTCGGGGTGAATGATATCCCTGATCAGCACGGGGTTGAGCATGAACTCCTCCACGGTGTAACCGAATACCCTCTCGCAGGCGGGGCTCAGGTACTGATATTCGCCGTCGGGGATAGACATGCGATAGATGACGTCCCGCAAGCCCTCCACCAAACCCCTGTGCCTTTCCTCGCTGGTCTTGGGTTTCTCTTTCTCGTGCTTGAGCTCCTTGACCAGGCCCTCGAGCTCCAGGATCCTGTGGTGAAGGTCCTCCCATTCCTTTTCTGTCCGCTTCCCGCTACTACTCTTGTCTCTCACCGTGAACTCCATACGTGAAGGCCAATGAGTGCGAACGGGGTTTCAATTAAATGATGCGTAGTTGCCCTATCTACTATAATCTATATCGATTATAGCCTATACGAATCGCTCGTTTAATACGCGTATCATAAGGCAGCGGCCTATTATACATAGACACAATGGGTAATCGATGTCCGTTATCATACAGGCTGGAGGCCCTAGCCTACCGGGCCGGAAAGCGAGTCAATGTCCCTGTGCAGCTTATCGTGTTCCTGGCGATATCTCTGGTATTCGCGACGTAGTTCGTCCAGCTCCAGGCTCAGACGCTGCATATTATCAAGGGCCTCCCTCTCCTTCTCCTCGATACCCTCCAGGCGCAGCCTCAGTTCCTCCATGCGATTGCTCCGTACTATGGCCGTTGCGATCTGCTTGATCGGAGTATTAAGAATAAAGAGATCTATCTCACCAAAGGCCTGGTCCTTCTTTGTGTTGAGGTTCAGCACCCCAAGCAGTTCGCCCTCCTCGACTATAGGTACGCTCAGCGCGTCGCTCACCTTGCGCCTGGTCCGGAGACGGGAGTCCATCAGATCGTCGATCAGAAGCATCCCCTCCTGCCTCTCGGTCACCTGACCTGCTATTCCCTCTCCCACCTTCACTCATGCCTTATTCACCACGTCCTTGCGCAGACCGTGAGACGCCTTTATAGCCATGGTATCGCTGCCGGGCGGGTCGATTAAGCATGATGGAGCCGGAGGTTGCCTCCATAACCTCGAGCGACGCCTTGAGTATGGCTTTGAGCAGGGTCTCGAGCGATTCAAAAGACATGATCTGTTCGTTGATCCGCCAGATCATGTCCAGTTCCATGATCTTCTTCTGATAACGGTCCTGGCCACTTTCGCCCTCGGTTCCCACAACGAACCTTTTTCCCGTAGCGGGTAAAACTTATCCACCTGGCTATATATATCTTCGGCTACCGCATCAGCCTAATAAAGCCCGGCCTGCCAGGCATATGCACATGGGCGCCCCCCGTCTCAGGACAACCTGATCGCGGCCACCAGTGCCGCCCCCAGAGCGCCTATTATCTGGGGATCCATGCCCAGGGACTTGACCTCCACCCCCAGCTTCTCTCCCAGGGCTTTTATCAAGCCCCGGTTCTTGGCACACCCCCCGGATACGGTTACCTCCTCCTCCAATCCCACTTTTCTCACCATGGAGGCCAGCCTGGCCGCGATCGCCTCGTTTATACCAGCAGCGATATCCTCTATCTCCGCGCCCTCATTGAGCAGGGTTATGACCTCCGATTCCGCGAATACGCTGCACTGGCTGGTGATCTGGGCGGGATTTACGGAGCGCATCGATAACTCCGATATGTCCTCCAGACTTATCTCCAACACTCTGGCCATGGCCTCGAAGAACCTCCCTGTCCCAGCGGCGCATTTATCGTTCATTGCGAAATCCACGACCTTTCCCTTGGGACTCAGCTTGATGACCTTACAGTCCTGTCCCCCAATATCGATAAGGGTGCGGTCGTTCGGGTTGAGGTGAAAAGCGCCCAATCCGTGACAGGTTATCTCCGATACGTTCTCGTCCGCCATGGCTATACGTACCCTGCCGTATCCGGTACCAACCATATATCTGATATCCTCCCTGGAAGATACACCGGATGCCCGCATAGCCTCCTCGAGGGCCAACTCGGCCGTTACCTCGGGCCGTACCGCGCACGGTATTATGGAATACCCCAGAATCCTCTCACCCTGCATCAGCAGGACCTTGCCCGTCGTTGAGCCGATATCACATCCGCATATTGTCACATCTATCTTCATATCATCCTTCTTCTCTCTAGGCCCTTACTATCTCCATGGTGATCCCAGCAGCGTCTATGTCCTCACCAAACGTTCCAACTGGTAATTCTACCAGAGCCGCTCCATTCCCCTAATTCAAGTTCAAGGGCTATGAAGATTCTTGCGATACGTCTTTTATGCTCGTATAATATCCAACCCGCAACCAAACGTCACAGCCAAGTGGTAACATTGTCTAAACGTTATTGACTGTTTGTATTCGCGGCCCTGGTATGGATATTAAAGCGGGGTAATGCTTATGAATATAACATTTATAGAGGCGAGAGACCTTCCCGACGCCTGGTTTCAATGCGTTTATAATATCTTCGATAACGGCCGGGAGTACATTATAGACAGGGGCAGTTTCAAGGGCAACCGCCGCCTCGAATACGATTTCATCGTGGTCAGGGTCAGATTTCCGGAAACCCGTCCGCTGATCCCCGATATACCGCCCGGTATCGGCCTGCCTCCCCCTACGGATATGGAGTACGTGCACGAGTACCTAGATAAGTTGTGCTCCTGCCACTCCAAGGCCGATAATGAGGACTACACCTATGGAATGTACCTTGAGCACCAGGTACAGGAGATAATCCGCATGTATCGAGAGGATGGTTTCGGCACCAACCAGGCGTGCATGGCGGTATGCGATCCACAGGCTATCTACCTCGAGGACCCACCCTGCCTGCGCCAGATCGACACCCGTATCTACCCGGAGGAGCGCGCCCTCCACTTCGTGGTCTACTTCCGTTCCTGGGACCTCTGGGCGGGTTTTCCTTCCAACCTGGCCGGCATCCAGCTCATGAAGGAATACATGGCCGACGAGATAGGGGTTGACCCCGGCGAGACCATCGCCCTTTCCAAGGGTATGCACCTTTACGATTACGCCTGGGAACTGGCCAATATAAGGGTGGGCAAACCATAACATCCTCGAGTTTACTGACATCGGCTATACCCACCCGCATATCATTCCTATATAATTGTTGGCAACCGCTTCATCAATGAACTCATCTACCGTCTTTTATGACCGGTTGAGATACGGTGAAACCTGGGAGGTGAATATCATCAATCCACTGGCTGTAGAATTGAACGAGACCCTAAGGGATAAGGCCCCTTCCCTGTACCGATCCCTGTCGGTGCTGGGCAAAGAGCTCTATTTTCCCCGCGGCATCCTCTCCCAGACCGCTGAGGCCAAGCGCTCCGCCGATCGTTACAACGCCACTATCGGCATCGCCACCTCAGGGGAGGAGCCCCTTCATCTTCCCTTCTTGAGAAAACAGCTCCCCTACATGGAACCCTCGGAGACCTTTCCCTACGCACCGGCCACCGGTCTGCCCGAGCTGCGCCGCCTGTGGAAGGAGCATCAACTGGAGGTGAATCCCGGACTGGCGGGAAAGGGTTTCTCCCTGCCGGTCGTCACCAGCGGCCTTACGCACGGCCTTAGTATCTGCGCCGATTTATTTTGCGATGCCGGCAACACCTTGCTGCTTCCGGACAAGATATGGGGCAACTATCGCCTGATCTTCGAGACCCGGAGAGGCGCCAATATTGCTCAATACCCCCTGTTCAAGCCGGAGGGCGGCATGGATACCGCGTCATTTCGCCTTTCCCTGATCGGCCTCGATCAGGGCTCCAAGGTATTGGTGCTGCTCAACTTCCCCAACAATCCCACCGGCTATACCCCCACTGTACGGGAAGCCGAGGAACTCCACGCCGCTCTGCTGGACGCTGCCGATGGCGGTACGGATATCGTCGCCATACTGGACGACGCCTATTTCGGCCTCTTCTACGAAGAAGGTATCAGCGAAGAGTCCTTGTTCTCGAGGTTGGCTGATGCCCACCCCAATATCACCGCCGTAAAACTGGACGGTCCCACCAAGGAGGACTACGTATGGGGATTCCGCATCGGTTTCATAACCTTCTCGACCGGCGGGGGCGAAGATAGGAGCGAGGTCTTCGAGGCGTTGGAGAAAAAGGTGGGGGGGCTCATACGAGGAACGATATCCAACTGCTCCATGCTGGCTCAATCCCTTCTTATCAAGACTATGAAAGCGTCTGGATACCGTGAGGAGAAGGAGGAAAAACACCGGGTTATGAAGGATCGTTACGATGAAGTCAGGGAGGTACTTTCCGATCCTCGCTACGGCGATGCCTTTGAGCCCTATCCCTTTAATTCCGGTTATTTCATGTGCTTGAGGCTAAAGAAAGCCGATGCGGAGCAGCTGCGCCGCAAACTTCTGGAGAAGTACGGAGTGGGGGTAATATCCCTGGGCGACAGCGACCTTCGCATCGCTTTCTCATGCTTGGATAGAGAGCAGGTAAAAGACCTCTTTGATATACTTTATATTGCCGCTTCGGAGATTAACCGTTAGCAAGTTAGACAGAGTTAGACGGAGGTAGATATATGGCGGATATGCATATCGACGGCGAGGAAACCTTTGCCCAGGTTCCCCCGAGGAAGAAGATCTATTTAATCGACGTCACCAACCGCGACGGCGTACAAACCTCTCGACTGGGCTTGGCCAAACTCGAGAAAACCATCATCAACTTCCTGCTGGACGAAATGGGCATCTGGCAGAGCGAGTTCGGGTTCCCCACCACACGTCACGAGGTAAACTACCTTCAGGCCAACCTGGAGCTGGCTGAGCTGGGGGCCATCAGCTATATGCGCCTCGAGGGTTGGCTGAGAGCCATAGCCCCCGACGTCGAACTCGCGCTCGAACTGGTTCCCAACCTTAAGCATGTCAATCTCTCCATCTCCACCTCCGACCAGATGATTCTGGGAAAATGGCAGGGCAAATATAGTTTCAGGCACGTTCTGGACATGATGAGCGAGGCCTGCGATCGGGCCAAGGAACTCGGGATAGAGTCTATAGGCGTTAACGCCGAGGACGCCTCGCGCACGTCGGACGAACATCTTATCGAGTTCGCCCAAGCCGCTAAGGAGCATGGCGCCAATCGTATTCGCTACTGTGATACCCTGGGGTACAACGATCCCTTCACAGCCTATGAGCGCATCAAACTCCTGGCCCAGGAGACAGGTATGGAGATAGAGATGCACTGCCATAACGATCTGGGCATGGCTGCCGCCACCTCCATCGCCGGTGCCAAGGGTGCCCTGGATGGCGGCGTAAACGCCTATATCAATACTACTGTAAACGGCATGGGAGAGAGGGCGGGAAACGCCGATATGGTATCGACCATCCTGGCTATCATGAAATCCTCCCTTTTCGACGGGGAGGACGTTCTGGACGATTCCATCAACCTGATGATGGCATGGAAGACGGCTAAATACGCCTCCTACGCTTTCGGCGTCCCCATACCCGTAAACCAGCCCGGCGTGGGAGACAACGCCTTCGCCCACGAATCCGGCATCCACGCCGACGGCGCCCTGAAGGATCGCCGCAACTACGAGCTGTACGACTATGAGGAACTCGGTCGCGGTGAGCCCGAGATCGTCGAGAGCGGCCGCAATATCACCCTGGGAGAGTACTCGGGCATAAAGGGTTTCCGCAATGTATACGAGAAACTTGAAGTGGAATTCCAATCCGATGAGGAGGCAAGGGAGATCCTGGAGCTGGTGCGCTACGCCAATGTCAGCACCCAGAAACCTCTTGTAGAAGACGAGTTGCTTTTCATCGCCAGGTACCCCGAGCAGGCGAGAAAAATTCTCACTATGGATCCTTATCGCGTAAAGGCCAAGGGCGTGCTGTAGGAGAAGGCTGAAATAACGGTAACTCTAGGAGGGATAGAATGTTGGAGGTGCCCGAAGAGACTTTGAAAAAGCTGTCCCGTTACTATAATCTGTGGAAACACGGCAAGGACTCCGATTCCATCCCTCCCTGGACACGCAATATCAACAACATGAGCAAGATGGATATGGAATACGAAACCAGAGACACCATACGCACCTGCCGCGACCTGAGGAGAAAGATCAACGAGCTGGAGTATGAGGGCGAGAGCATCTTACCGGTTAAGAGCAAACGCGATAAACTTATGCAGGAGCTGCAGCGCGAGTGGACGTACATGAGCTATTATCTTTACACGCTCTTCCTCCACTCCGGGGTAGAGGTATCGGAGGAAGGTTTCGACGAATATCTGCGCGACGAGACCGGAAGCAGATCTTTTATAACCAATCTCTCGAACATCCGTTGAGTTTCTGACCGAAAAAGAGCCCGTCAAAGTGTTGATTATTGGGCGCGATTCAGGTCCCGCACCGCTGCCACGGAACGGGAAGCAGTCCGGGAAGATGAAGCCAAGAATACGACAAGCTAATGCAGCCTATGGCCCGTAATACGTATTGTGGCGCGTTACTTAAACTCATCTTCTACATTTGAACCCCGTTTAACTCATCTTCTACGGTTGACCCCCGATATTGACCGGTTTCGTTCGTAAAATCCCAGGTAGATGGATTCTGCCCTCCGAAACGTTGCAA
>JAXHVT010000032.1:0-36848 GCA_034188985.1 Actinomycetota bacterium
AACAACAAGATCAAGGTCATAAAGAGGGTGGCCTATGGGTATAGAGATGAGGAGTACTTCTTCCTGAAGATACGGGGAGCTTTCAGGCCGGCTACCCACACTTCTGGGAGATGAGCCATAATTGTTTATCATCTTTAAGATTGATATGTAACAGTTTCAAATCAGTTTGTACTGAATCCATGAGCGCGTCTCGAACAGCGTCAATCAAAGAATTACCAATCTCGCGGTAATGGGATTCACCAGCAGTCCTTATAGAAGGTCGAAAGCCGTTACAAATATCATAATCGTGTATTCCAGTAGAAGCATTGAAGTGTTCTATATAATACTTTAGCCATCGAACAAGGGTCGGAACCCTGCTGCTACCAAGAGCTAAAGAATAGACGGCAAGCACTCTTTATACCAGTAAGGTTCAACACCTGCTGACGGTTCAGTGCTAATCTTCGATGTCTTCGTTGGTGGGCGTGGACAAAAATAGGCATAAGCAAGCTGCATCCCCTTGTCATGATGATCGCTTTCGAGCAACCTGACAATAGCTCTTGCAATATCCCTGGGATCAATTCTAAAGTTACCAATCTTATCATCGGGCCATTTTTTCATCTTGTGGACAAGCCTTGCTAAATCAGCTGGGTCTAAAACCGTTGCGGCCTCTACAATCCCTCGCCTTACCCACTCATTGTTCGAACCAGCAATAGGCTCCAATATATCTGCCACTTCTTTGCTGGCGATTGATACCATTCGAACAAGATAATCGATCTCTGGCCACAGGCCAGATAGAACATAACCATCAGTCTGAATCTTGCTTTCGGGGGGATTAGCAAAGACACCTTGCTTTTTAAGTGCAGCTATCCAATATGGATTGTTCAACTTGGAATAAAAAGCTCTCCTCAATGATAGATTTCCCAAACGAGCCAGCGCGGCGCGTACTTGTCCTTCACTTGGGTTTTTATATTTATATTCATTATTTAATACATTCGCTTGATTAATAAAATCTTGCAATTCATCATAAACATCAAAGAAAGCCCCTAAGCGATTCCTAAGTGATGCTTCTATATTCTCAAGATGCGATAAAATTTCCCTTTCAGATGGCAAATTCCTTGAGCGTAATCCGATTGGAATTTTTCGCTTGAAGTGCACAAAGCTCATAAAATAATCACGCGCCGCTTTCCACGGCTTTACAGCTGGATCGTGAGCATCAATTCTCCCTAGCACTACAGCGGAATCGCGTTGAACTTCCCTAGTTGTTCCCTCGCTTACCGATTGAACTAACTCGCCTACTACATAAAGTAAACTTTGCGGTATAGTAACTAACTTGGGTTGCCCAATCTCTTCAACTTTATTTGCGTTCATATCTTCTGGCGGCAAACCACCAAAAGCTTCATACTCGTCAACGAGCAACTTCTGCCGTTCACGCTCTTCTTCTCTATCGCAATTAGCAGGAAGACCGTCCACATCATTTAGAGCATCCTGAATTGAATTCATCAACTCACGAAGACAGTGTCCTATCAGAGCAAATCGAGCCATTTCTTCGCCAGGCTCTGCAGGAACGGATAGCAGGTTTATCGTCCACCGATATAGGCCAGCAAGCTGAGGGTCTACATCCTGAAGCTGTTCATAAAGTGATTCCCTTTCTTTGTTCCATAGTTCAATATCTTTATCTGGTTCCATACAGACCACTCGTTATCTACATACATTCAGAACTTACATATTGCGAGAGCTTGGCAGCCACTTAACATCCGCTCATTTTTAGGTGATGATATTTGTCGTGTCGTTCGATGGTTCCAATTAAGAACTTAGATGACTCATGAATTTCAGAAGGATTTTTTGGTTGATTGGTTCTATGAGAATAGATATTACAGATATCCAATAGTTGGCGTAGTTTACGCTGCTCGGTATTTGATATATCTGCTTTCTCTTTACCAAAAAGAGCCTTGGAAATATCACCTGTATGAGCAGCAGTTGCAAAATCAACATTGACGCGAAATTTGACATATTCTTCAATGATACGACGCATCGTGTTTGGCATATTTAAAGCATCGTCGTCGGAAATACTTGCTCCATCCATCTTTCTAAACTCATCAACTTTTTGATAAAGCCTCATGTATGGTGTAAGTAATTTCTCTTTATTAACTGGATGAATGTTGCTAATCCCGCCATGCTTCTGGATTTCAAATAACGAAATCTTCTCGCCTTTTCGCCCGTAAGCAAGATTACAAAAATCATCCCACGAATGAGTTAGCACAAATATCTGTGCAGTCTCTTGATCTAGCATGCTGCAAATAAGATTTGTGATGTAAAACTTATAATTGCCATCAAGACTAGATATAGGATCATCGATAACAATGAGTTTGATTGCATCTTTCAGCTTGCCAGACTTATCAATATGCATTTCGTAACAGAAATAGATTAAAGATAGAAGATTCCGTTCCCCGTCGCTAATATCTTCAACTTTTATGCTCGGCCCATCAGTGTGGGTAATGGTGTACACCCCACCACTCAATGAGAGGTTAAAATCTATATTGAGATCTTTTAATATTGCATTTAAAAACCCTGCGAAATCAGCTAAATCTGACTTTTGCGCCAGCAAATGTTTATTCTCCAGTTCAAGTTTGATTTGTTGCTCGCGCAATTCTATAATCTGAGCGTCAGCAGCCTCAATTTCATCTATATTTTCTGTAATCGTGTTATTATTCTTGATTTCAAAACCAATTGCACCTTTTACCAATGTTTCGAGACGGTTAATTTTTTCATTTATATCCTTTGTACTCTGTGCCTTGGCGTCTTCTAATGCTTCCATTGCATCACCAATATTTTTTATTGCATTAGGCAACATATTACTGTCAATCGTGTGTGTGATACCCATGTCCTTTATCTTCTTATCAATGTCCTCATTTATGAATATTAGAATCTGTTCCATGCTGACTGAGACGTCATCAAATTTCACTTTGCCGTCGGTGAGGCTAAGCACTTGCACATAAGTGTCTCTTTGATCAACCAACAGCTTCGCCACCTCGTAAAGTTCAAGCAGTGACTTCTTCAAAGTTTCCAGTATTTCGTTTGCCTTGTGCTTTTCATTATTTAGGTAAGCGTCCACACGCTTTCTTATTTCATCGATATCAATATCAGCACCACAAAACTCACATCGTTTCTTGCCTTTGTGAATTCCTATACCACCTTGCAGCCAGTTCACAACTTCGTACTCAGGCACATCAATGTATTCATATTTTGTTCCGAATATGCTTGCCAGGTCACCAAGTTTATTGTCATCAATTTCCGGCATTTTAGGGAACGTTATAAGGTTTACCTGTTCACTTTCTGCAGAGAAATCGGCACTGCCAGTAATGGCATTATAGTCTTCGTTGGGAAAGTTTTTATCTGCATATTCATAATCCTTAACCCACAAATAAATTTTTTCCTGAACGGTTTTGTTATCGGGTTTATTATTTATCTTCCTGTTCTTTCCTTTCCTACGCTTTACTATTTCTTTGATCAACTGGTCGGTCTGCTTAGTGAGGTTCTCTTTAATAACATTATGCTCGTCTATACTTTTTGTTAATTCGGCAACTTTCTTCTTGTTGACATCAACCTTATTCTCGATGTCTACGTCTATTGCGCCAAAATTAGAAACGACACCACGAATTCCGGATCTGTCCTCCAATAGTAAGGTGCTCTCAACGTACTCGCTGTTAAAGAATCGTGCCGAATCTTTACCGTTGATTTCCAGATACGCTTTTTTTATTCCGTGTGAAAGCGCGCTTTTTCCAGCACCATTACATCCAAATATTATGTTAGTTTGATTGAATATTGCGGTTTTTAAGTTGGACGAAGTTTTCCAAGATTTATAGATATGATTTTCAATATTTTTGACATACAATGCCTGACTCAAAATATTCGACCTCTCCCCTGCACCCTAATGAAGCACGCCAATCCTGGATAGGTTCAGCACTACCATTGCATCTATTTTATCACGACTGCTCTGCTTTAGTCGCTTACCCTGAAAGCCCGATGCAAGTTATGGCTCTTGGCCTCAAATGCTATCGTCGTCTTGATTAACTTTCGTTCATTATCCCCAAGTCTTAGTATTTCCATTTTTCTCGTTCAGTCGCATCTTCGCACCAGACCAATTCGTCCCCCGTACGAGCCCTATACCTAGATGGCCGACAGCTTAAGAGATCATTGATCAGATTGGCTATATTCTTGTGATTACGGTCGTCATCGTCTTTAGACACGTTTGACTCTATCAATCCTTGAGAGACATTCACATAGGATGGGGGTCAGGTCTCGAATATAGAGTAATTAACCAGTATATGGAATATATCTCGACAGGCTGACCCCCCTTACATGGGGTAGACGATCACGGCCAGGGAGGCCTCGCTGCCGTCCGCCAGCTGCTCCGGTATCCTCCCCAGGCAGGACCCGAAGCGCATCCTGGAGACCAGGGTGGACACCACTATCAGGTCCGTGGAACTGGTCCTGGAGACGACGTCGCGCACCACGTTGCGCCCCAGCTTGAAGGCCTTATGGGATGGCCCCATATCCATACCGTCGAGGTGGGAGCGCAGATCCTCCAGGTAGGACTCCTCGGAAAGCACTATCATGGGCACGTTCAGGGCGGCGGACAGGGTGGCCACCGTCTCCAGCACGTCCTCCATAGATCCCTGCGTGCAGCTGTTCTGCGGCACCACCAACACCACCCTCTTTATGGCGTTGATGGGATGGCTGATCCTCCCCACCATCACCGGTATCTCGGCGTTCCATAGCACCTGGTCCACGATGGAGCCGAAGGCGCTCTCGCGGTAGGTCTTCTCGCTGTGCCATCCCATTACTATCATGGTAACGTCGTTCTCGATGGCGGCGTGTAGGATACCGTTGACCACATCGGTATCCACCCGGTGCAGCAGCTCCACATCGGTATCGGGGTCGTTCAGATCCTCCGCGCCCATCAACAGCTCCATTTCCTCCGACCCGCTGAACCTCTCGCTCTGCCTGCGCAGGGTTACGTGAAGGGAGAACAGCTTGCCGGAAACGGTGCGGGCCAGGATACCCGCCAGCTCGATCAGTCTTTCATGTGTCCGCGGATTCGCCAGGGAGACCAGTATCCTGCGGTAATGAGAATCCTTCTCCTCCGGGACAGTGGTGGGTACCAGGCGGGAGCCGAACCTCTGCACGATAATGGAGGAGGTGATGCAGGTGACCATGACCATTAAAACACCGCCGTTGAACACCGCCGTGGTAAGCAGGCCCATCTCCACCCCTACCAGCAGGATGGCCAGGGTCGTGGTCGCCTGGGCCTGCGAGATCCCCCACATGGTCATGAGCTCGTCCCGGCTGTACTTGAAGATCCCCGCGGCGATCCAGGAGGGTATGAGCTTGGTCAGGTAAACCGACATGATCATGATCCCCCCGGCCAACAGGGTGTTGGGCTCGGTAAACATGGTGGCGGGATCGATTATCATCCCGATGTAGATCAGGAATATTGGGATGAAGAAGGCCTCCCCCAGGAACAGTACCCGGTTGATGACCGAGCTGTGGGAGGGCAGAGAAGAATTGATGGCCAGACCCGCCAGGAAAGCGCCGATGATCACGTGCATCTCGATAAGCTCGGCCAACAACGCCGCCACCAGGAGCACCAGAATTATGAACTGGAACTCGATCGCCCTCCCGGTGAAGCGTTTGAAGAAGAACTTGCCCAGGCGCGGCACCACTATCAATATGAACAGAGTGTAGGCGATAAACATCGCGACCTGCAATATATAACTTAAGACCGATATGCCTCCCCCTTTGGTCCTGACCACGAAGGCCAGCACCAGCAGCGCGGACACGTCCGTGAAAACGGTGGCCCCGAGGGTGGAGGCGACCGCCTCGTTACGCAAGATGCCCAACCGCCTCAGAATAGGGTAGTTTATGAGAGCGTGGGAGGCGATCACGGCTCCCAGCAAGATGGAGCTGTTCAACTCGAACCCCAGCCAGCGCCCGACGATTATTCCCACCAGCACGGGGATGGCGAAGGTGAGTATGCCGAATACGATGGCCCTGTTGCGCACCTTCTTGAACTGGCGCAGGTCTATCTCCAGGCCCACGCTGAACATAAGGTATATCAGGCCGATAACGGCCAGGGTCTCGATGGTGTATTCGGTGGAAAGCAGGTTGAGAACATGGGGCCCTATGATGATCCCCCCGATGATGATGCCCACTATGCCGGGCAGGCGGAAGCGCTCAATTATGAGCGGGGCCAGGAGGATGACGGCCATTATGGCCAGGAAGATCGCCACGGGGTTCTGTATCAAGGGCTCTTCCATCTATCGCCACTCCGTCCCTCGACCATGGGCTATCACTGCATTAACTCGAAAGCCGGCGAAGGCGCCCTCCTGTCTCCGGTTGCCCTCAAGGTAGTTTTTCGCCCTTCCCACCCGCCAGGCCTTTTAACCGGCGGAAAGGCACTGTGTTACGTTCTCAAGAGGAGCGCGGTGTTCCCTGGTGTTCCCGCTCCAGTTGAACGGTGCGTATGGGGAAGGGTATGACGATCCCCTCCTCGTCGTATCTCCGCTTGAGCCTCTTTATAAATTCGTGCTTAACCAGGTAACCGTCCACGTATTCCCGGACGCGGAGTATGACCGTGAAATCCACGCTGAAATCGGAGAAGGTATGGTATCTCATGAAGGGCTCGAAGTGCGGCACACCGCCTTCCACCTCTTTCAAGACCTCCCTGGCCACATCCACCGTGACCTCCTCCACCTTCTCCAGGTCGCTGTCGTAGGCCACTCCGGCCTCGAACAGCAGCGACATCTCTTTCACCGGCCGGTGATAGTTAGTGATGATGGCCGAGGCCAGCTTGGCGTTGGGCACCACCACCAGGTTATTGGGCAGCGTCTTGACCGTACAATTTCTCCAGGTCACATCCACGACATGGCCCTCTTCACCGGTATCCAGCTTGATGTAATCACCGGGGGTAACCTGCTTGGAGGCCAGGATATACATGCCCGAGAACAGGTTTGAGAGGGTGTCCTGAAAAGCCAGGGCTATGGCAAAACCGCCGATGCCAAGGGCGGTGATGATTGGAGTGATGGGTATGTCCAGGACGATCAGGATGACCAGGATCCCGGTGATAACGACCACGATCCTCACGATGTTTCCTATTATCGTTGTGGAGGGAACGGCTCCCTCGGCCCTCCTGAGATAGGAATCGACCAGGCCGGCAGAGATCCTCGCCGCCACCAGGGTGATGGAGAAGGCCACCAGGACCAGCAGTATCTTGTTGTAGATATCCAGTATGTCGGGCCTGAAATCGAAGAAACGGGTCACGGAGTAAAGGCCCACCGTGACCGACCACAGGACGATCATACCCCGCAGCCCATGCTTCACCGTCCCGTAGGTCTCCCAGCCCTTCCTGAACCATATCCTCCTGACCGCCGTCAGAACCAGCTTCTCCAGTATCAGGCCGAAGACCAGGCCTCCCATGATAAAGGCCGCCGGGATCACGAACTGGTTGCTGGTAAAGAAATCTCTTGCGTTCATCATACCCAACACCTTAAATAGAAACGTCGCTATCACCCCCGCGACCTCCGCGAATAACCGTCATTGTTAAAAAACATATGACTCCCTCACTCGGTCGCGGGTTCCCCATCTTAATCCTAACCGCGGCGTTTTTCTCGAAAACCGGGGTTGCTAGTATCAAAAGCGCCGCTGAGCCAGTTCCGCAGCCATCGTCTACTATTATCAGCATTACCATGGCTGGGTATTCCAAAACATGGCCGGCATCCGCGGGCGACCTCGATTCACGACCTCGGAGGCCGGACGTCGCTTTCAGCCGCGCAGCCCCAGCGGTCCCGTGCGTGGCCTTTTAACGCTCAGGTGGCGTGAAATGTCAGCCGGTAGTTCCCCAGCTCCAGCACATCTCCGTCGCTGAGTACATACGCCTGCTGCGGGATGAGAGCGGTGCCGTTTACACAGGTGGAGTTGGTGCTATTGAGGTCCACTATATAATACTCGCCCTGCCCGCGTATGATCTTGACGTGCATCCTCGAGACCCCCCGCTGCAGGGCGGCCTCATCCTCTAGGGTGACGTCCGGACGCTGCCCCCTGGCCGGATCGCCCCTGCCGATTATGGCCTCCTTATCCTGCTCCAGTGAGTACTCTTTGCCCGTCTCCTCCGACCTCAAATGAACCCCCCTCACACCGAGAGGTGAAAGGTCCCCGGGTGCTACCGCTTCAGCCAGGGGTGCACCGCAGCTGTCGCAGAACTTGGCGAAATCAAGGTTGTCGTTCCCGCACCGCGCACATCTCTTCAAACCCTTCTCCCCCTTATCAGAACTCGGCCCTGAGGGCCTCGGTTATCTCCACCTTGGTGGCCTGACGCGCCGGGAAGACGCCGGCCAGAACCCCGACGACGAAGGCGGCGACGAAGGCTGCCAGCACCCCCCAGATGGTCGGGGAGGCGGGCAGCACGGTCATGTTGATGAGCAGGGATGCCGCGATACCCAGGGGTATCCCTATCAGCGCCCCCAGCATACACAACAGGATGGATTCGAAGAGGAACTGGAGGATTATCATGCGCTTGGAGGCACCCTGGGCCAACCTGACCCCTATCTCCTTGGTCCTCTCCTTAACCGATACGTACATGATATTCGCCACCCCCACCCCGCCGGTGATCAGAGAGATGGCCGCCACTCCGAAGATGAGGGCCGTCAAAACGTCGAAGATATACTGGTAGGTATTCATGAGATCTTCCTGATCCTGGGTGTTGAAGTCCTGTTCACCGCCGTGATTCTCCATTACGGCAGCCTCCAGCGCGCTCTTGGCGACGTCGATGTTCTCCTCCGAATCCACTGCGGCATCGATCTCCAGTACAAGGTCCTCGAAACCCCCCGCCAGGGATTGGGCACCCTTCACCGGAATGTAAAGCTCCAGGTTGGGGTTATCGAACACTGTCTTGCGGCGTTCCTCCATCACCCCCACCACCTTGAAATCCATCGACTTCTCAGGGCTGGAGTTGGGGTCGGTGGGATCCACGGCGGAGAGGTCGACATACTTTATGGTGATCGTCTTGCCCAGCACGTCCTCGCCTGTGGAACCGAACAGGGTGCTGGACACCAGGGTGCCCAGAACGCATTCTCCGTCCACCTCGCTCGTTTCCTTCGACCCCCCGCCCCCCTCATCCGCCTTGAGGAAGCGTCCGTATGCCACCTCCACCTTGTTCATATCTATGTAATGAGAGTCGGTGCCCTTGACGAAGGTCCTGGTCTGCTTGAGCTCGCCTCCCCCTCCTCCGCCCGTCTCGATATCGTAGACCATCTGGATCATGGGATAAGCGTTATCTATATGCTGCATACTCCTGACGTCCTCCAGGTCCTGGATGGTGAGGGTGCTGGAGCCCAGGTTGGGCTGTGAGAGCATCTGTATCTGGCTGGTGGAGATGCCCTCCGTCTCCGAGACGGGCTCGCCGCTTCGCACTACCAGCAGGTTGGTGCCCAGGTTCTGGATCTCCTTGGTTATCTGGTTTCTCACCCCTTGGCCCATGGCTATTAGGGCTATGACCGAGGCTATGCCGAAAATCACCCCCAGTATGGAAAGTATGGCCCGCATGGGATTTATCCTCAGGGAGCGTAGGGCGGTGCGGAATATCTCCTTCAGGTTCACGGTCTCATACCTCCCACCGGCCGGGCTTTCAGGGCATCGTCCATGGCTCCCCCGCAGCTTATGCAGTACCGGGCGAAGGGCCGGTTGGGGGTGCCGCAGTAGGGGCAGTCGACCTCGAGCCCGACCATCCTGCGTATGATGGTATCGGAAATCCGGGGGGCGACTTCCAGGGGGAAGCCGCAGTTGGCGCAGAATCCGGCCCGGGGGCGGTTGCCGAAGCCGCACCTAACGCAGATCTTCTGTCCGGCGGCCGGCGGCCCGGCCCTGCCCCCGGCATCGATCTCCGCACTGGTCACCACCTTGGACCTCACGGCCCGGTCCCCCACAATCCGGCCGTCCCTGAGCTCCACGATCCTTCCGGAATAATTGGCTACATCCTTGTCGTGGGTCACCACGACTATGGTGCGACCCTGGGCGTTGAGCCGCTGAAGGATGCCCATGACCTCCCTTCCCGAGCTCTGGTCCAGGGCACCGGTAGGCTCATCGGCAAGGACGATGGCCGGCTGGTTGACTATGGCCCGGGCTATGGCCACCCTCTGCCTCTGACCTCCGGACAGCTCGTTGGGCTTATGATGCAGGCGGTCACCCAGGCTCACCGCCTGCAGGGCCCGGGCCGAGGCCTCCTTCCCCTCCTTCTTGGACATGCCCGAGTACTGCAGGGGAACGTTGACGTTGTTCAGGGCGTCCTCGTGGGGAAGGAGGTTGAAGGTCTGGAATATGATACCTATATGCTTGTTGCGTATCCTGGCCAGCTGCTTGTCGTCGAGGTCGCCGGCGCTTGTGCCGCTTATCCTTACCGTGCCCGACGTGGGCTTGTCGAGGCAACCGGCGATCTGCAGCATGGTCGATTTGCCGCAGCCCGATGGCCCCATGACGGAGACCATCTCCCCCTCCGCTATCTCCATGTCGATTCCCTTGAGGGCATGTACCTGGCTCTCGCCCATAGTGTAGACCTTGGTAACCCCCGCGAGCTGCAAAACGGGATAATCCACTACCAACCTCCCGAAGCATTCCCTCTATCGCTACTGCAGATTATAACAGCCGGCGATGGTGTCAGCCCCCCCAACATTTTTAAGTTGGATGGGGTCGGGTCTCCAGGAATGCCTTGGGCATCATCCCCGCCTGCGTTCATGGCGGGGTTTGTGCTACGAGATCACTCCGTGATGGCGTTGGTGGAAGGTCTGGTTCAATAGGGGCTCAACGGTGTTGAGCCCCTACGATGATTCTATCGGGCCGGAACCTGTTTCTTCTAGGTTTTCTTCTTGCGGACCGGGCTGTATAACAACGGGCCCTCGTCGACCCAGCGGTTCACTCCCACCTTCTTTATCTTCCTGAGGTTCTTGATGTGCGCGTCGCCGTGTACGGGGACCAGGAAATCCATCTTGCCGCAGTCGGCGAACTCGCCGCATTCCCAGCAGCCCTCGTATCCCCTCTTGATGGCACACTTAGCGATCTCGCAGAACTTGGAGCGGCCCCCGACCTTGCAGCCCTTGCACCTCAGCTTGACCAGGTTCCCCATGAATTCATACGCCTCCTGGTACTTCTCGGAATCCATGAATGGAATGGCCTCGGCCACCTTGTCGAATCTCACTTTTCTGAGCTCCTTGCGCAGGTCCCGTGCCAGATCCGGGATAGTCCCCTCGCAAAAGGAGCACTCCCCACAGTACAAACCACAGTAGGCCGTCATCTCGGTGCGTTTTCCCGCCATAGTTGATCCTCCTCTCTTATCCACCCTTCGCTTGAGTGCATTCTCTCATGACCCCGGTCATAAAATCGTGCTTGACCTCGTCGGCCCCGCGCCACAGGGGCTCGACCTTGCGCAGCCAGCCCCCGAATTCCACGGGATGTTCGGGGTAACGTTCGTAGAACCCTTTCAGCCTCGCGGCCGCGATCCCCACCTCGGCTATGGAGGCCAGCTTCCTCGGGCTGAGCTTTCCGCCCACCACTCCCCTGGCTATGCCCAGCAGAACCCTCAGGGCATCGGCCGGGTTGGACACCAACTCGTATTCCAGGTTCAGGACCTGGGTACCCTCAGCCGTTAGAAGACCCGGCACGGTGAAAAGGTACTCTATCTCGTCCTCACCCAGGGAAGCCAGACAGGGGATGACCGCCATGAGAAAGGCGAACTTGGACCCCTGGTCGCGAAAATAACGCAGATTGTAGGGCCACAGCGCCTCCTTGGAGAGATCGTCGCGGGACAGGGCATCGGCGGCTACCTCGGCCGCGATGCGGCAGGCGGTTAACGCAGAGACGACTCCCTCCCCGTTGAAGGGTTTGCTCATGAAGGCGGCGTCACCCACGACCATGAAACCGTTGTCCACCAGCGAGTAGGGCGGCCGGCGGTAGGGCACCCTCCCGATCGTTACGCTGCTCGCCTCCCCAGCGAATGGCAGGGTTGCCGCGAAAGCCTTGTGCCTGTTTCTGGCGGCATCAGGGCTGGCGGGGCAACCGATTCCCACGATGATCTCCTCTCCCACGCTGGGGGCGTACCAGCCCTGGGCATGGAGATAAGAATTGATGTCCGGCTCGATATCCCCGACGATATCCCGCCACGACTCCATGTAGACGACGAGGGTATCGAGGTCATGGACGGGGTCGTTCTCTAACCAGGGGCTGGAGGGCATAGAGGTCCTCACCCTGCCGTCGATTCCCGAGGCGTCCACGACCAGGTGGCTCCTTATCTCCAGGTCGCCGTTCTCCCCCCGCGCCCTGAGTCCGCCGGGGAATCCTCCCTCCCTTATCACCTCCAGGAATTCCGTCCGCTCCAGGAACTCCACCCCGGCTTCCCTGGCGTAGCCGTGAAGCCTGCGCATGAACAGGGGTTTGTACATGTTCATGGTGGGCACCCGGGAGGTAATGCCATGCTCTCCGCTCGGCGACCACATGGTTATATATTCCAAGGCATGCAGCAGCTCTTCTCCGGAGGGAAGCGGGATACCGGACCTCTCGAAGCCCACCTTCTCGATATGAAAGGGCCCGATATCCTCCCCCAGTTGGTCCAGGCTCTTCCCCTCCACTACCAGGCACCTGAATCCGGCCTCCGCCAGCTTCCAGGCGAAGTAGCCGCCCGAGGTACCGGCACCCACCACTACCGCATCCGCCTCCAGGCTCTCAGCCATGACAACCTCCTTCGGACAGGATCACCCAAGATCGGTACCCGATCAATTCATTTTAGCAGAGAGGTACGGGGTTTGAGCCCGCGATTCAGGATGAAAGCAAGCGCCACGTGTATCATATCTACAATGAAAAGATAAAGACGACCTGATATGGATTTAAACAAGGAGTCCGTGACAAAGAAAGGTATTAAAATGAATCACATGCGTTGGTGGCGTATTGCTTCCATGGTTACCATGATCGTATTCATTGTGACGCTTCTTCAATTCTGCGTGGGCTGCGGACAGGAAGAAGAGCATGCCGATGTGATCGTGATAGGGGCCGGACTCTCCGGGCTTTCCGCCTCGCTCGCTCTGGCTGAGAACGGCGTTGATGTTCTACTCCTGGAAAAGGAGAACCGGGTGGGCGGAAAGCTCTACTCCACACCTCTGGGCGGCGTCGCCTGCAACCTTGGGGCGCAGTGGTTGTTCACAGGTATGAGCCCACTCATAGATCCGTATATCACTGAGCTTCCCCTGCAGGAGATCGATAAGAACGGGGCGGTATGGGACGGCAAGCTCGTTGATATCAGCGGAGAGGATTTCGTCGAGGAACTGCCGATATCGGACGAGGCCAAGGAGGACTTCATCGCCTGTATGGAAAAGATCGCCTCGGATGCACAATCCCTCTTCGAAACCAGGGACTTCCCTTTCGATAAGGAACCCGAGGATGATCTCTGGAACGCCCTCGAAAGCCATACGGTTGCGGACTACCTCTCCGTCTATCATCCGGACGTAACCAGGTTCTGGAATGCTCAGTTGGGACCGGAAGCGGGTGGAACCGCCGAGGATCTATGCGCCCTGCTGCTGGTAGCCTGGTGTGGGGATACGCCCGAGATACCCATGGCGCTCACGCAAGGTGGCAACCAGGAGCTGGCCGAGAGGGTGCTCGAGGACTGCGAGAAATCCAGCGTAAGGCTGGTATTGAACTGTGAAGTAACGGAAGTTCAACAGGACGGTGACGAGGTGATGGTTCGTTGTGGCAACGGCGAGGAGTACTCTTCGGATTACGCGATTGTCGCGACCCCCGCCGGGGTGGCGAGGGAGATCGTCAGGGACTTGAGCCCCGAAAAGATCGAAGCGCTCGAGGCGATACAGTACGGAGCCGCCACCGAGGTCGGTATGCAGGTGAAGAACCTCCCTTCCGGGGAGGACCTCGGAAGCGTGCTGTTCGTCGGCCAGCCTATCTCCGGCTACCTCAACCAGACCGGGAACGTGGCCGGAAACCCGGATACCGGCACGGTTATAAGCGTCTGCGTCGCTGATCCCGAATTGGAGGAACTCTCCGACAAGGAACTGGTCGAGAGCGTCGCTCAAGAATTGAAGCCGGTAAGCTCGGCCTTCGATCCCTCTACGGATATCATCTCATACTCGATCACAAGATGGCCACGCGCGGTGGTCAAATTCACTCCCGGCTTTCTATCCAATTACCAGAAAACGTTGAGGGGGCCTAACGGCAAAGTCTACTTCGCGGGGGATTACACCTGCAGTCCCGATTTAAGCGGTGCCGCCTGGTCGGGCTCCCTGGCGGCGGAGGGTGTGCTCGAGGCCATGGGAAAGTGAGCGGAGTGGATTCCCTCAATGAGGGTACACATCCTTTATCTAGAAAATATATCCAGGTATTAGTATAATACCAAAGAATCAATTCGGAAATCTCGCGTCACTTCACGTGGGATATCGTCGTCGCTAACGTGCTGTTCGAGACGTGATCCCCTTTATAAACTACGCTGTAAGCTTGATGGCTTGCCCTTCTGATCCGGACTCCCGGAAAAGGCCTTGACCGACCCGTGATCTTCATGGGATCATGGCCGGGAAATTCCCGGGGAAGAATAAGACCCGCGCTTCACGGGTATCCTATTCCTGAGCGAACAAGTCGGGCAGGCGGCGGAAAACAAGGGAGGTCTTGATTATGATCGTCGATGAAAGACTGCTTGCGCCATGCGGCCTGTACTGCGGGGTGTGTGCGGTGCTCATAGCCCACCACGACGACAACGACAAATTCAAGGAGCGTCTTACCGGGGTGTACGGCCTCAAGAGCGTAGAGGATATCCACTGCAAGGGCTGCCTCTCAGACGACCTCTTCATCTTCTGCGAGAGCTGCCCTATCCGAGAATGCTGCAAGGATAAGGGCATTGAGGGCTGTCACCAGTGCGACGATTTCCCCTGCGAGTTCATAGAGAAGTTTCCCCTGGAAGTGGGCAAGCGGGTCATAATACGCGCCATTCCCTACCGCCGCGAGGTGGGCACGGAGAAGTGGGTGGAGGACGAGGAGAAACGCTATATCTGCCCCCACTGCGGTTACGTTTTGTTCCGCGGCGTCAAGAGGTGCCGCAACTGCAAGGCAGAGGTAGATCTAGATTAGCCTAACCCCAGCGATCCAGCTTTACCCGGGGAGAAGAGGCCATGCTTTCGGAGATCGTCATCCAGGAGATGCTGGATGGAGAGGAGAAAACCGTATCCAAGCTGGTCGAGAAGGTCTTCGACGAGTTCGTCGCACCCGATTATGCCCCGGAAGGCGCGGTGGAATTCAAGAGATATATAGGACCGGAGGCCCTGATTAACCGTATGCGGGACGATCAATCCTTTATACTGACGGCCAAGGACGCCGGGAAAATAGTGGGCGTAATCGCCATAAGGGGAGGACCGCACATATTACTGCTCTTCGTGCACAAGGACCACCATCGGTTGGGGATAGCCAGGGCGCTCTTCTCTGCGGCCAAGGAGCGAAGCCTGGAGAAAAGCCCCGACCTGGAGCGGATAACCGTTAATTCCTCGCCCTTCGCCATATCCGTCTACGAGAGTCTCGGCTTCGAGGCGACCCAACCCGAGCTGGTTATAAACGGCATCCGCCACACCCCCATGGCCTGCGATATAACGGGAGAAGAAGGGGTCACATGATGTGTGTCGTCTCCTCTCTCGAGGATACCAGACCGGAAGATGGGTATACCATTGGATCTCGAACCCCCATGGAGAAGAGGGTCGGGTACTGGTGTCTGTCGCTTTCCCTGGATAGCCGCCACGTGCCTCCCAGGCACATTTTCAAGCCTGACCCCAGTGCCTAGACTCAGAGCCCTTCCGGTGTTTCGGGTGTCTCGGGGATATCAGTTATACCGCTGTCCTCCTCCACGGCTACTATCCCTTCTCCGGCAGCCGCACCCGTCGAATCCCTGTTTATCACGCCCATGATCTGGGCCGCCAGCGCCTCGAGTGTGTTCGCGCCGCCGCCGGAGACCAGGATATCCGGCACGAACCTCTGGCCGCTATCGGAAAGGGCGTCGATGGCGTTGACCAGGGCGGTGGGCGTCTTTCCCAGCGCCATCACCTGCGCCTGGTATGCCTTGGCCCTGGCCATACCGACGGCCTCCACCTCGGCTCCCCTGGCGGCACCCGTCTCCTTTATATACGTTGCCTCACCGTCGGCTTCCGCCTTACGCGCTACGGCGTCGTTCTTGTTGATGTCCACGCCGACCGCCGACCTGGCCAATTCCTTCTGCATATCGGCGGTTCCCTCCGCCGCCTCAGTTTGAATGCGTTGCTCCTGTGCCTCCTTCTGCTTTCTGTAAGTGTCTATCTCCTGGTTGGCGATCTCGCGCTGGGTTAGAACGTCCACCATCTCCTGCGGAAACACGACGTCCTGAATGTATACGCCCCTGGTCACGACCTCGTAGTCCTCCAGCTTGTCCTTGATATGGTCGAAGGCGTCTTCCTGGACCTGCTGTCTCTTCTCGATGAAGTCTACGGCCCTCATGGACTGGAGGGTATCCCGGAAATGGTTGCCGACTGCGGCCTGCAACACCTCGTTGACGAGATTCTGCATCGTTCCTACCATCGAGATAACTTTCGGAGCCCTGGTATCGGGAACGTGTATCTGGACCTGGAGGTCTATGGCGAATACAAAGCCCTCTCTCGATTTACCGATGATCTGCTTCAGCTGCCTGTCGAGTTTATGCGCTTCCGACGATGCCTCGGCCCAGTTGAGCGTGATGATCTCGGTCGGGACTATCTCCGCCTGATAGCACCTGGGGTTTATCGGATACTTGCCCGTCCTCAAGGGCTCCTCCCATATCCCACGATGCCCCGGGCGGACCAGGCTTCCGAACTTGAATTCGGTGCCGGAGGTATCTATGGTAGCCAGGCCGACATATGCCTTTATGACGGCTACCTGGCCCTGTTCCACGACCAGCATGGGCACCAGTTCGACGCTCACCAGGAAGGGATTGAGGTTGTAAGCGCCATACAGCAGCGGGTCGTGCTGTAGACCTATCCTGCCCCCGTTGTCGAGGAAAGCCTGGTAGTCCTGATAGTTATTGTGAACTCCGTTCTTTGTTCCCAGCAGCGTTTCTATCAGCACGAGATCCGGGGCGTCTCTATCCTCCGCCTCCTCGATGTCGGAGAATCCCCCCAACCTGGAGGCTATGTCCCCCGCGGGCAGTGGGTCGCCTTCATAGGTTGTTACCACTCCCACCATGTCTATCATCTCTCCGCCGGGCCCGGCGGGGGCGGGCTGTATTATCCTGACTCCAAGCTGGCTCGCCGACAGGCCGAAAGCCTCGGGGGTCAATGAGCCGTGCTCCCAGATATAGGACTGCAGCTCCGGGGTCACGGGTACGCCGTATACCTGAGACCTGGTGATGACCAGAAAGCCCACGGGGTGTATCGGGGCGTTGGTTCCCGGCGGAAGCACCGGTCGTTGAACGCCTTTCTGGCCTCCGTTTTCGACGAATGACGATATATCGCTGAAATTCCCCAGTACATTCTGGTATTCCGCGGATTTTGCCCCGATAGGGAGGGGTTTTCCAACCTGCGCGATAACCACCCCGATCTCCCCGGGTGCGACTTGAACCCATGGAAACTTCCCCACCTTATAAAGAATCCAGAATTTCCACCTTATGCCTGGCATCAAGAGATCGGCCTGGTATCCTGCCTCTCCCCTGAAAGCAACGGGGTTGTCATCGGACAATTTCTTGATCGAGAACCTCTTGGAGACCAACCCTATTTCCGTCTGACCTATTCTTCTTAGCGATGGGATAATAAGCATGAGCAGAAAAAAGACTGCGAGTAGGACGATGATCACGGTACTCATTTCATCTCTCCTTTCCAGACTTAATGGTTAGATTGGATATGACTGATGCCCTTAATATCCACCACATGATGAGATGATTCTACCTTAGTACGGATCGGATGTTTGGACTTTTTCACAAGTTATGGCCGGGATTGGACCGGCTCCCTCGTTTAGGTCCTGTCAAGGACCATCTCGGCCAGCTTGCCTGAGGTGGGATGAGAGGTCTCGATATCCCAACCCCTCTCGTCGTAGTACTCGTCCAGCTCCAGCTGCAGGCCCTCCTCCCCCAGCTCCCGGCGATGGTAGTAGTCGGAGAGCACCTTCTCACCATCCGGAGTCACCTTGGTCTCCAGCCAGAGCTGGGGCATACGGTTGTCCTCCCGCCCGAAACCCGCCTTACAGTTGATCAGTTTGAACAGGTTATGCCCGCGCTCCCCGCACAGCTTGAGGTCGGCGGCGCCGGTCTCCTACCCGGTGGTGGCGGATAGATACGGGCCAGGTTCTCCATGTGCACCGGCAGGTTTATCAGGGGATAGAGGACGCGGGCCTCCAGGCTGTCCATGACCATCCCGACATCCTGGATGTGGCTGGTCATCCTGCCCACCCTCATATCGCCGCCTGAGAAAATCCTCTCGGCGTCCTGCGGCGAGGCTCCGGTCTTCAAGAATGCCTCGCACAGCGTCTCGTAGTTGACCTCGGGGGCGGATATCACCCAGTGACACTGGGGATGGTGGGAGCCCCTCGGATTGACCATCTGGTGGAAGGACCTGACATCCAGGCCGGTGTCGCGCATGTCGTAGAAGCAGAGCGCCCCCTTTTCCAGCCCCATGAAGACCTCCAGGTCGAATCCCGGGACCGCCTCGGCCAGCTTGAGCCATCCCTGCGCCGCCGCCTCGCCGATGCCCCGGCGCTCGCAGATGAGGTCGATAAGAGCGGCGTACTTCTCCTCCTGCCGCCCGATATCCACCCCCGGCGTATCCTCCTGGCTCAACAGCTCCAGGTCGTGGGCCACGGACATGAGGAAGGTGGAGCCTATTCCGGCCAGACCCACCAGGCCGGCGCGGTTGCGGATATCCATGAGATAGGCCATCTTGGGCCATTTCTTTATATCCAGGTACTGGGCCAGGCAGACGATGTCCAGGAGATGTCCCGTCTCCATCCTCTGGCCTTTTCTCTCGCCCCCCCAACCTCGTAGCCTATCTTGCAGCCCAGGGAGCAGCCGCTGCAGGCGCTGGAGGAAGCCCTCCCCTCATGGCCACCTCCGGCCCGTAGAGGCGGGCTCATTCCTCCTTGGACATAAAGTTATCCTTATTTCGTATCCAAGGAAATCGGGTGCACTATAACAGGATGAAGGATTCTACTGTCAATATGTTCCTTTTTGATTCAAATAAGACATTCAAACATTTTTCTGACTTTACGCAATTCATTATTGGTGGAGAACTCGATATTCGAGATGTGGCTCCTATTCCCAGGTCTCACCCCGGTTGTCTACTAAGCGGAAGGTGATCGATCCGTTCGTCTTCTTGCACTCGATATCGAATACCAGGACCTCGGGTAGCTCATCGGGCCTGTCTTTGTCTAGTTCATCGGGGGTACCGGTAATCGTGGAGACGACCTCGTCGATCTGGCAGGTTCCCTCTTCATAGAAAACGATGACAAAGCCGCCCTCGGGATACATCTCCAACGTATAATGGTTTTGCGCCTCGTTGATATACAGCTCGTAGATATAATGAGGGTCGAATGATGCACGGCAGCGGTACCATCCACCGAGCCCCTCGAAGCTGTCAGCCGTCTGGCCATCTTCGATGTCGCTTAAAAGCCTGGTATCCTCGCCCTTATACCATGCATACCAATCGACCGGCATCTCCTCCGCGTCCGGGCTTGCCTTGGCGTAATTGTATCCGTTGGCGTAACCGATATCGAAGGTCTCCGTGTAACCCGCTTTGTAGTGTTTATTGTAGAAATCTTGGTATTGGTAACCGCCGGGATCTTGTTCTTTCCCATCCAGGCAGTCAAAGTATCCCCTCGAGGCACCGTCGTTGAAGCCGTCCTCGTAGCCCCTGACGTATTCGCTGTCGGTGGTGTCGATACCCTTGTCACGGTCCGCGATATATCCCCTGTCGTAGCCGTTCAGGTATCCCTTTGAGAATCCCGCCCGGTAATCCTTGGTAGTATGCCCCTGGGTCACGGGCGGAGTATCGTCACGTTCCAGGCCGCTCTGCCGATCCACCTGCCCCTGCTGGTAGCCCTGGTCATAGCCCGATTGATATCCGACCTTATAATCGGGGCGGCTTTCATCGATGGGGATATCGCTGTTGGGGCAACCGCACAAAAAGAGGGGCAGGGCCACCAGCAAGGCCAGCAGCGATACCGCGAATGCTCTCCTCATCTCCCGCCCCCTTGTTTCAGCCCGTTATGGAGAAGACAACTCCGGCGTCCCGCCCGCTATGTGTTCTGGCCGTCCTCGTAGCCGTGGTCGTAGCCTTCCTTATATCCATACATGTAACCATCGATGTAGAGCGCGTTGCTCTCGCCTATCTCGCTCGGTTGATCGTTATACTCCCCCATCATGCCGTCATCGAATCCGGCCCAGTAGCCCGCCTCGTAACCCTCTCTGCATCCCACGTCCCAGTCGGTCGGGGTTATCTCCTCCTCTGGCTCCGGGATGCGATAGGGACTGTAATTCGGTCCGGGCTGCTTGCTTTGCTCACTAATCGGTTTGTTGATGACGTTCGTATCACTGGACGGCTGATCGCTACCGCAACCACACACGCAGAGAATAGACAACAGGAAAAGCGCCAATACCATCACCGTTATGCTTTTCTTCATTTCTCCCCCTTCGAGTCGGAATCAGACATCCGGGACTTCTTACATTATAGATTAGATTCTGAAACGCGGCATTTCATGCGGGATGTTGCCCATTGAACGGTTCGCTCGGCTACAACGGCTCAGTAGTAACGGTATATACGGCTCGAACCACGTATCATCCACATCCAAAAAGAATTGATATGCGGTGGCGGAAACCTCATACTTACGTTTAAGGGTTGAGCCTGTGAGAGAAGGGGTAGATGGGATGGATAATAACGGTAGCAGGGTGCCGGAGGGACTAGCCTCCCGCTGGGACGATCCCAAGATATCGTGGACGCTCGTTATCCTCACCTATATCATAGGCGGAGCCGGCATAGCGTTGGGCATCTACGGCTACGCCGATGACGGTGCGGTCCAGGGCATTCACTACGCCGTCCCGCTTATGGTCGGAGCGGTGGGGGTACTATCCTTCGTACGCCACTCGGTATTTCGGGGAAGCGACGCGAGGCGCATGGGGACGACCTCGGGCGATCCCTACTTCCAGCTGGAGGTCGGTTTCGCCAACGGCGGCATCGGTCTTCTGGCGCTGATCGCTTTCTTCCTCGATTGGGGCGTGGCGGCGGAGGCCTCCCTTACCCTCGCCTACGCCTCCTACCTGGCCATGGGTTTTCTTCTGTTCACCGCCGATAAGGTAAAATCGGGCGGTATCGACGGAGGAATAATCATGCGAGCCGGTTTCTGGCTGCTGCAGGTAGGCTTCATGTTCTTCTTTGGCATAGCGGCGGCTGTCTCCGCTGGCCTCTAGTACCCGGGACGGGTAGGCGGCACAGGTCGTCGCGGATCGGCTACCTGACAGCGACCCCCCCGCTTCAGCCGGATACCGGGGCCGGTTGCTACTTACCTCACTCCCAGACCTTGCCGTCCTCGTCTACCAGCATAATCCAGTAGGAGCCGTTGTTGTTATCGTACTCTACCCTGAAGGTGGGGCAAGTGGGAAGCTCGTCGGGTCTTTTCTCGTGCAGCTTCTTGGGTGTCAAGGTTAGGTTCTTACCGCCGGCGTCCACCTCGCATGTCCCTTCCTCCTGGAACACCACCACGTATCCGCCTTTGGGCACCATATCCATTTTGTACGTGGTATGGTTGTCCTGGATATACAAGCTGTAGGTATAATGGGGATCGAATCCCGCATCGCATTGATAGAACCCGTCCAGGTCGTCGAGCACCGTTTTCGCGCCCTCCCCGTCCTGGTCTTCATCGTCGCCCTCCCACCATTCCTTCCGGCTCTCGCCGCCTACGGAAGTATCGGATGGAACGTCCGTGACCTGTCCTTTGGATAAGTCAACCTCGTTGAATCCCCGCATGTAGCCATCGCGGTAACCATAAGCGTAACCGGCGTTGTAACTATCGCTGTGTACTTTATCGCTGCCTGGCGGGGTGCTGTTGTAATCGAGGCCGTTATAGGCATCAAGCCTCCCCTGATCGTAACCGTTTATATCTCCAGCCTTCTCCCCCTGTTGGAAATCGGGGTGATTGACATCGTAGTTCCCGTAATCGGCACCGCTTCCCGATTTCTCCCCGCATGCGCACATACACGCGGGTAACAGGAGCAGGAAGACGAGCAGAAGAACCGGCGTCATCCTTCTCATATCAAGCTCCTCCCCTTACGATCCTGCGCCGTGACATATAACCTTATCACGATTATAGCCTTTTCCCGCCACCGGGATTGAATTGCCGGCGGGTATAAACGAGCGCGGCCCGTATGCCGGTCTGCCGTATACCCGCATTATAAAACCGCATTGTGACCGACCCGACCGCCGCTCGATCACTATGGACCTACCCTCAAGGTACATATCGATTCAAGGATCATCAACGAGCTGCCGACGGGAAAACAAACGCTGGCGCGGCATTTAACGTTCCGAGAACGCAGCCCGTTATGGTGGGAATACCTTGGAAGCTGAAAAAGCATCGGCAAACTGCTGACGGTCAAACGCAAATACACAGAGATCTGGTACTGGGGTTACCTGCTCCAGGGGTTGGTAGTGCTGGGCCTGGCGCCCATCCTCCTGCCGCTCCTGGTGGAATCCGCTGGTCTGGAGAACGTGGGGCTGGTCGTCGCCGCCCTTTACATCGGCCAGGTTCTCTCACCAGTGCTGGGCAACCTCGCCGACCGAACGTGGCGGTATAACCTCTTATATCTCGCGGGTTACGCCCTGCTGGCCGCTGGGTGCAGCGGTTTCGCCCTCTCCAACATGACCTTGCTGTGGGCGATATTCGCTTTCGTTATGGGCACCGGGGTAGGCGCCAGCAACACCGTCTCCTACAGCTACATCGTGGAGTTCCACCCCCGGAAGGAATGGGACGAGCGGCTGGGCTGGCTGCAGACCTTCTACGGCACGGGACAGTCCATGGGCCTGATGGTGGCGGCTTATAGTGCAGGCGCACGCATCCTTCGGGATGTGGCTGACAGCAGGATTCATGATGCCCGGCGTAATCCTCGGGAGTAAACATCTACCCAAAGCTTCAGGTAAATAACCTCACACCAAGCGCAGACCCGCCCTGACCCACAACATCGCAACTATGGGGCCGGGCCGCACACCGATCTCCCTACTCAGGTACTACGAGCACCTCTCGGCAGGTAAACTGATGGAGGTGGGAACGGAATAGCGGGGCCTGTTCAGGCTGTAACTGGCCAGCTGGTTCTTGCTCATGTTGGGTACCTGGATCGTTTACAACCTCTATCCCCTGCTCATGAAACACACCTGTGGAATAGATACGGGCAAGTCCTCCCTCTATTACGCCATCGCCGCCGTTATCGGCATCTTCTTCTGCGCGCTCTCGGGAACCTGGTCGACCAAATGGGAAGCGGATAAGGTGGCCCTCCTGGGGGCGTTGATGACCCTCTTCTCCATCGCCGGAATGGCGCTTCCGATACCCGCAGGCTCCGGACTGCACGGGTTGCTGGTGCCGCTGATTTTCTTAATGCTGCCAGTGGCCTGGTCACCGTTGATAGTCGCCGGCACCGCCCTGGCCGGTGATTTGACCACCATCCCACAGGGAACGGCCATGGGCCTCTTCAATGCCTGCACCGCCCCGGCTTGCGTGCTGGCGGCCATCCTGACGGTTATCGCCTTATTTATTTACCTGCCCATCCTCCTGCGCCATAAGAAAAGCACCTCCTGACCAGGTCGGGTTTCACCATCGAGGATCAAACGCATCGCTTCGTCGGGGTCGGCCTCGAGGATTCTATAACCACGATAACGGGGCGAACGACGCGGACTGACAGGTTGATTGACGTCTTCCGATACCTCTCTCGCTATCATCCCGGCACGAGTCCCGCCGCCCGGCTGCGCATCGACCCCTACTTGGCGGCATTATAGGGCTTGACGTTGGACTTCTTTCTCATCGGATCCGTATACATCGCTTTAGAATCCTGAAAACTCTCGGTTACCTGCTCCAGGCGTTCCTCCTCCTGGATAACATACAAAGCGTAGAGTTTCATCGGGGTATCCTCGAGATAGCGGCACGCACCTTCCCACCCATAGCGGCTTCTACCCATCTTCTCGTACAATTCCTGCGGCATATCTCCGAGGAGCAAGGAAAGATGCCGTCCCTTGAATCCCCTCTCGTTCAAGGTCTTGTCCTCGACGGTGAACCTATTGAAAGGCGTGTCCAGCAAGCGGATTACCAAGGGCGGGAAATCGACCTCCCTCTGCTCCAGCATAGACCCCAGCTTCATGGCAAAGAAGCTCTTTCGCGTGCCTCCATCTCCCTTTTTAAGCGCCTCCTCTCTTGGAACGGCTCCCTTTGCCGCGCCGGTGTCGCCCGCCTTCATCCTCCCCGGCCAGAAAGGAAACGCAGCGTTTGATGAGGGTATCCTTGATGATATGATACATGGCCTTCCAGCTGTGCCGTCCGCTCTTGGGCGTTTCGTCTTATATCGTCCGCAGCAGTCGACAGAAAACCTTGTCCAACTGGTGGCCTTGCATCTGGTCCTGATATTGTCTGTTCTCCTCCTGGGTGAAGGCATCGAAGGGCTTGTCTAGCAGGGTCAGTATGGAATCCGGTACACTCGCTCCATCGGCTTCCAGCCTGCCCACAAGCATCTTGGTAAAGAAGCTCGTCGTCGCCATAGCCTTATCCCCTGATACTGTGATGCCCAGAATATGGTCCCTATAATATAATTCGGTTTTTCGATGGAATAGTTGATATCCGGCCGCCCCACCGGATTCGCCTCCCTGGTACCGTCAGCGTTTCATGATTATACTATGGGCATGTTCGAGCAGGTGATTGGCGATCTCCATCAAGGTATGCGTATGGGCATGGCCTGGTCGCGGGCATACGCTTCCTACAGGCTGTGGCTGCATCGCGCGCGACCTCCGGGTGGAGCGGGCCGCTGCGAGGCCGACGATATCGACGTCTATTACCTCAGCTACGGCCGCGGAGAACCGGTGCTCATGCTCCATGGAGGCTTCATGTTCGCTGAGACCTGGGCGGCGCAGATACCCGCCCTAGCCCGTGGATACCAGGCTGTGGCCACCGATGCCCGAGGGCACGGCCGCACGACTTTGGGAAGCCTTCCCATCACTTACCGGCAGCTGGCGGAGGACGCGTCCGCGTTTATCGAACATCTGGGCCTGGGTCCGGTACACCTCATAGGATGGAGTGACGGGGGCTGCGCCGGCTTGGCCATGGCCATCGAGCGGCCCGACCTGGTGAGAAGCATGGTGCTGCTGGGCACCCCCTTCAACACCCACAACTACACGCCCGAAGCGAAACGTGGACTGGAGAGAATACTGCGGCCGCGTTCGCTGTCCATGCTGGGCCTGCGGGCCCTGCGGCGAGTGATGACGCCGGAGCCGGAAAAGGGCCTGCAATTCGTGGCCGAGATGAGCAAGATGTGGCTTAATTTGCCCGATTTCACGCTTTATGACCTGCGCCGTATAGAAGCGCCCACGCTGGTCATCGGCTGCGATCGCGACGAATACCTCTCTCTAACCGAGGATCCGCTGGAGATATTCAAGCAAACCGCCAATGCCATCCCCAGGGCCAAGCTGGCGACCGTGAAGGGGGGAACTCATAGCGTGAGTATAGAGCGCCCCGGGCCCGTCAACCGGTTGATACAGGACTTCTTGAGCGGGAACTGACGGCATGGCGTAACGGATAGCCGATCTCATCCGCGAGAATGTCAGATGCCGGTGCCTTACCCCATCTTCTGACCTGCGAAATGTCCGATGTCAGTGCCTGACCCCATCTTCTGACGCTTTGGTGTCAGGCTCTCGTCTCGAGCGAGGATAGCATCTCGTAGTGGTAGGGTTCCTCACCCCGGTAGAGATAACGCCCGTGCCTGACCAGGAAGCCCCTATCCTCCACCTTATCCCTGACCTTCTGGTCCAGTTCGTCCAGCCTGGCACAGGACTCCATCCAACTCTTCTGCGGGGCCGTGTCTCCCGGCATAGGCGCCGTCTCCAGCTTGGCCTGGTAGATGCTACCATCGAAAATGGTAGTGACATAGACCTGGCCATAGAACAGGCTGCCGCCACCGTTGCTCTTCTGCTTGGCCACGGGAAACACGCGGACTATCTTGCCCTGAGGGGATAATATGCGGCCGTTGTAGGTCTCCTCGAGTTCATCGAGAAAAACGTCGAGGCCTCCACCGAAATCAACTACTACTCCCATGCGCTCCAGCTCCTTTTGCGTTCTTTTGCAAGCAAAGCACTTTGTATAATAAACGGCGTCTTCCCCCAAATCTTACGCCGCTCTCCAAGTTTAACGGCGGGTAACAAATAAATCAAACTGTCCAATCAAGGGAAGACCGCCCCTATATCCTCCCCTTCTCCAGTAAGCAGCGCGCGATCACGTTGTTGACGAAGATCACGAACCTGAGGAAATTGCAGTGCTTGATGGTCATGAACAGGGGGACCTGCGAGCCAGTTCCCAGGTCAGTTTGAGGATATCCCTCTCGCTGCTGCTGTCGAAAAGGAAAGGATCTCCTCGCGCATCAGTTTCAGTCGTTGAATATGGAAGTCGAGGTGTGACAGTATCTGGTCCCCGCCCTCCTTCACCTCGCCGTGGGCCGGCAGAAACAGATCGACGATGCCCGCCTCCACCACGCTTCTTTTAGTCTCCAGGCTCGACCGGCAATCCCTGAGGGAGCTGTCCATGAGCACGGGATTCCCGGTCCAGTCGGCGTCGCTTACCAGCACCGCCTTCCTGGCCGGCCACACGAGGGTCACGGAACAGGAGCTGTGTCCCGGGGTGGGGATGAGAACCTTGTCCCCCAACCTCCATCCCGAGAGCTCCATGCCTCCAAGGCCTGTACTCTCCATCTCCTCCTCATGCAGCGCTTCAGCGGGGACCGAGCCGTCATGGGGAGCGGGAAAAGTTATGATCCTATCACCGAGAAGACTTTTTTCGCAAGCTGCGGGGCCAGGGCGTCCAGAACGGCGAAGGGGGCTACCAGCAGCTTGTAGGGCATAAAGAAGGAGCGGTAGACGGCATAATACTCCTTGGTCTGATCTATCATCTTCTCCACGAAAGCCACGGGGTGGTTCATTACCTCGCCGTCGCGGCTTCCCCTCTCGTGTACCAGGACGTGCGTCTCCTCCACACCCAGAAGGTCGGCAGGTAGAAGTTTTTGGCGTGGTCGAGATGGGAATGCCCGGCTACGAGGTAGGCCTTCTTCCAACCCGAGCCCTCCCGCCTTTTCCCTGCGATATAGCCCTCTATACCGCGCACGATCTTCCTGCCGCAGAAGGGGTCGAAGATCACCCCCTCCTCTCCGTTATCCAGAAAATAGGCGTGGCTGACCATGGGTCCAGCATCAGGTTGCGCGAGATATTCCGCTCGAAGCGAACGATGCCCTCCCTGGCCTCGTGCGAGCCCTTGTCCATCGATAACCCCCCCTTGTTCGCTACCGTAAGCACGGTGCCCGCGTTTTAAATCGGTGCCCTTTAATACGACCAAACCGGCCCTTCCATGCAATCCATGTTCCCCCGCTCAGTCACCTATCTCCTTTATGAAAACCAGCCCTTTTCTCTCGTAGCCCCTGGTCTCGTAGAACCTGTGCGCACTATCCCTGTGCAAGGCGGACTCCACCGTAACAGTCTTGCAAGCGTTTATCCCTGCGATGTCCACCAGGTGTTCCAGCAACATGCCGCCGATTCCCCGGCCGCGGCATCCCTCGTCGACCACGAATTCATCGATGTTGCCGACATATCCCTGCTGCCACATACTGTTCACGATGGTCATAGTGCCGAAAGCCACCACCTGATTGCCCTCCACCGCGCAGATGTAATGCTGGTTATCGGAATCCAGGCCCCTTTGGAAGGCCCTGCGCATCCCCTCCCGGTACAGGTCCCTGTCTGGCCAGAGCTGCTCGAGCAGCCCGATCACCGCAGGGAAGTCCTCCATCGAGCACTCCCTGATTTCCGCCATGTCTTTCCCCCGGAGCTTCTCAGTAGCCGATATGCTCCAGCCATTCCAGTATGGCCCGGCTGGAGGCGTCGGTTACGGTGTGAGTGCAGCAGTGTCCCCCGCCCTCGATCAACGCCAACTCGGCGTGGGGTATCCCGCCCACCAGGGACAGGATAGTCTCCGCCGCCACCAGGCGGTCCTCCTCACCACGCAGCACCAGGGTCGAAACGTCTATATCTCGCAGCCTGGGGATGTAGTCAAGCCTCGCCCCGGCGATGACGCGGTCAAGGTAGGTGGGCGCACCGCAGGCGGTGCCGTAGGCGATGATGTACTCGATGAGATCGTCGTTTCCCGGTGAGGAATCCAGCACGAATCCCCGGTGTCTGCTCACCCAGCGCAGTATGGACTTCCTCTGCTCCATGGTAAGGAAGGGCAGGAAGGCGAGATTGTGCACCAGGCAGGCCAGGGTAAACATGTTGAGGCCGAAGTAACCCCGGCGAAGCCGGTCCATGGTGTTGCAGAGGATGATGCCCGCCACCCGCTCCGGGTGATATATAGCCAGCTCCTGGGCGACCATGCCTCCGAAGGACTCGCCCACCACGACAGCTTTCGGTAGATCCAGGGAATCCATGAGGGCCACGACGTCCAGTGCGTAATCGCCTATGGCGCTGGACAAGCGGGGTTTCCGCACCGGAAGGCTGCAGGCTATGGCGCGGTACCTGTCGCCCAGGGCCTCCGCCTGCGGGGCCCAGAACTCCTTAGCACCCTCCATGCCGGGCAGGAAGAGGACGGGATTGCCCTCCCCCGACTCCACGTAATCGACGGCGGCGTGGTATCCAGCCATGTCACATCCTTCCCCATGCGGCGCGGAACCAAGGGCCGGGTTTCGCGTTCGGAGACTTGTTTTTCAGAGCCTTATTATAGCAGCGGCAGCCCGGCGGGTCTTCATGGCGCCCATCCCACCACGTCGTGCCCGCCATCGCGCCCCTGGAAGTCGAAATACATGGGGCGCTCGCACACCAGCGGGCAACTCGAGCTTACGCGGCAGGAAAGCTGGTAATCGCTGCCGGCGTGATCGTTGACCCTGATGCTGATCCGGGTACCGGCGTGGACCATCACCTCGCGGGCCGGGAGAGCGCCCTGCTCCTGTGTGCGGTACAGGATCTCCACCAGCGCGTCCTCTTCCCCCGCGTTCTGCAGGCACAGCCACTCGTCGAAGCCCGCACCTGTATATCCCTCGGCCAGCAGCCATTCCCCCGCGGAGGACGCCGCCCCCGTGGTGCAGTGCCCCCCGCGGGCCCGCAGCCCGGCGTACGAATAGTCGAAGTACACGGGGCGTTCGGCCAGGAATCCCTGCTGCGAATCCAGGTGCGCGGAGACGTCCTTTCCCTCCCCCACCTCGTCGGCGACGAAGACGGTCAGCCGCGACGAAGCTCCCAACTCGTAGGTTCTCTCCACCTGCCCGCCCTTGTCCTGGCCTAATTGGTAGACGCCGCTTACGGATATGGGGTAGGGGTGCGGATTCTGCAGTGTGAGCCATTCCTCGAAGCCCGGCCGGGTGCAACCTTCCGCGAAATAATGCTCCTTCTCCAGGGATGTAGCACCCATAGCGCAGTGCCCTCCCCTACAGGAGAGTCCTCCCCTGCCACCGTAATCGAAGTACATGACCCGTTCGGCCACCACCGGCCGGTCGGAGCGAAGCTCCAGGGAGGCCTGGTACCCCTCCCCCAGGAGGTCATCCACCTTGTAAGTGGCGCGCGAACGGGCGGGCACCCTTAGGCCATCTACCCGAACCTCGCCCTCCTCCTGGGTCTGGAAGGCGCATTCCAGAGAGGCCTCGCCGTCCCCGGGGTTGAGGACGCATACCCATTCATCGAAGCACGAGCCGGTATAACCCTCGGCGAAGTACCAGGTGTCGGAGGTTGCCGCGGCAGCCACGGCGGCATGCCCGCCGCACCGGCCGTCGCCGTAGGTGAAGTAAACCGCTCTCTCGGCCACGATACCGGCACCTGCGGCGGCCTCCAGCCGGGCGGAGAAATCCAGGGCCTGGCCGTCCTCCTCCCCCAGCAATACGTTGACGTGTATGGTGGTGCGGGACTCCCCTGTTAAGAGTATCCGCTGCTCCCTGCCGGAGCCGTCACCCAGCATGTACTCGATGGTCACCTCGGCTTCCAGCGAATCGGGGTTGTATATGCATATATAGGAGTCGAAGCCGTCGCGGCAGGTACCCTCGGCGAAGTAAAGGGATTGCGTTTCATCCACGGGGGGCTGGTCCGGGTTTTCTTCCGGTGGGTCTTGCGGTAGAGGAACGGGTATGCCAGCCAGGTCGCACAGCGTGTTCAGGGCATTGATGCGGCCGAAACCGAAGCGGTCGTCCCTGCCCGCATCCCCCAGGTCGTCGGCGCCGTCCATGATAGCCTGCTCCACCTGGGATGCGCTGAGGGATGGCTGCAGCGATAGGGCCAGGGCCGCCAGGCCGGCCACGTGCGGGGTAGCGGCTGAGGTCCCCGATCCGTAGCCGTAGCCCCCGGACGGGTAGGTGGAGTAGACGTCCTTTCCCGGCGCCGTGACGTCTACGCTGGAGTTGTAGTTGGAGAAGGAGGCCTTCTCGTCGCGGTTCGTGGTGGCCCCCACCCCCATAACGTTATCGCAGGCCGCGGGGTAGATCATGGTGGTATCGCCGTCGTTGCCCGCGGCCGCGACTATCACCACCCCCTTGAGGTGAGCGTAGTCGATGGCCTGCTGCTCGATATCCGAGGGCCAGTAGCTGCCCAGGCTCATGCTGATAACCCTGGCGCCGTTATCGGCGGCGTAATAGATAGCCTCCACGATCTCGGCGGTGTTCAGGGCGCCGCTGGGCACGCCGCTGGCGTCCAGCACCTTGAGGGGCATCAGCCTGCAGCCAGAGGATATGCCGGCTATGCCCTTGTCATTATCCTCGGCGGCGATGACGCCGCTGACGTAAGTGCCGTGGCCGTAGTCGTCGCGGGGGTAGGGATTGGGATTGGTCTTGAAATAAAGGTCGTCTACGGGGCATCCCTGCCACTGCGAGCCGTCCCAACCATACTCCTGGCCTTCGTCGTAGATATCGCCGTTCAGGGCGCCCCGGTTGCCGTATATACGGTAGTGGTTGGCGGCGTCCTGGTTATCGGTGTTGAAGACGAGATAGTAAAGGGCTCCCGACTCCAGCAGCAGCGGGGAGGACAATTCCTTGTAGGCCTTGGCCATGAGGACGCCGACCTCCGCGGGGGAGATATCGAAGGAGGCCAGATCGGGGCCTTCCAGCTCAGCTCTTACCGCCACGCTTATGGGCTGCTGGGGGCTTCCCACCTTGTCCACAAGGATGCCGACGTGGGTAAGTTGCTGCCCGGTACCGGTCAACGACTGGGCGTAGGCGAGGGTGGTTGGGCCATCACCGAAGGAGCGGAACATGTACTGCGGGCTCCCGCCCGAGAGGTAGTAGAAGCAGGTCTGGGAGACGCCGGCGAAGTTGTAGCCGTTGACGTCGTCCACGTAGCCGTTGCCGTCGTCGTCTGCCTGGTTGCCCGCTATCTCCCCCGGGTTCTGCCAGATCACGGAGTCCAGGTCGGGGTGCCCGAAGTCGATTCCGGAGTCGAGAACCGCCACCGTGACCGGGTTGCCGTCTCCCCTCTCTATATCCCAGGCCTGTACGGCGTGGATGTCGGCGCCGGGAGTGCCCTCGACGCCCTTTATATCCTGGCCGGTGTTATGCAAACCCCATTGCTTGCCGAATTCGGGGTCATCGGGGTAATAGAGAGCGTTTCTTACCAGGTTTGGCTCGGCCGCCAGCACCCCCGGGCTCGTACCCAAGCGGCCCGCCGCTTCCTCCACATCGACGCCGGGGGCCAGGCCGACCAGGAGAGTTCTCTTGTCACCCGCCGGACCCAGCTCCCTGAGGACGTCCACCGCACCCGCGTTCTCGATCAATGCCATCCCCTCATCGCGCGAGACACCCTCCCGGAAACTCACCATCACCTCGCCCGGGACATGGGATGGCGGTGAACCGGGTACCGAAAGCGACTCCTCCAGGGCAGCGGTCCCGTCAATAGGCCGTGGCCCAGCAAGTACGGGGGCATGCGAGAGACAGAGCGCGGTCAGGATGACCAGCGCGGCGAACACGATGGAGATGTATCCAGGCGGCCTCAATCCGGCGCTCCTCCATATATAGTTGTCTTTGCGTGCGCCTCATACGAGCGCCAGCATCGTTCCTACACTTTATAAAACGACCGAATCGAAAATTCTCTACAGCCGGTGGGGAGCCCGGTGCGTCCGTCGGCTACGGGAGCGGGCCCGAAATAAGGCGTATTCCGGCTCACCACACCCGCGAGAAGTCCTTCGGAGCCGGTGCCGCAGCCCAGGGTGCCCCCGCCTGCCACAGCTTCCTGGCATTGTCGAAAGCATAGTATATACCCTCCCTGGTAATGGAGGGATCAACTACCCACTCCTTCTCTATCTCCTCGGCTGTGAAAGCATTGTTGCGGTATTTCTCTATATGTTCCCCCGCCATCCTGTAGCACACCGGCTCAAGGAACTCTTTCCCCCGATCATTGAAGTCCTCGGCAATACGCCCGAACTAGAAGGTGTCCAGGTAGACGTCCAAGGTTGCCATGATGGCTACCGCCGGCGTCAACGAAGGTGGAGACGTCCTCGTCGATAAGGGGCGCGTCCATGGGAGTATATTCATAAGTGGAGGGATTGAACTCGAGCCCCTTGCCAAAGGCGGACAGCCACATCTGGTGGAAGGCCATCGGCTTGCCCAACTCCTCAGCCTGGTCGGAGAATGCCTGGCAAGTGAGGTCGGCCCAGGTGGGAAGCTCTCCTTTGCCAAGACATATGGAGCGGTCGCAGTGGCAGGTCTTGATCCAGTCCGTCCCCTTCTCCGCCAGCATGCGAACCAGCGCCGCTATCCCCTACGGGGTATCCGCCCTGTCTATGGCCTGACCGCCGGCGATAAGCTTGGCCGGTCCCTTTAGGTAAGGTATCCACTCCGGTGTGCCGCCGAAGCAGGTGGTGTAGGAGTTGGCGCAGACGATACAGGGCCCGGGTATCCTACCCTCCTCCACCATACGCCTGGCCCCCTGGATGCGGCGGCGGAAGGCGGCCATATCCCTCACCGTGGTAATCCCGTCCTTCACCACGGTGCAGAGGTTACTTTTCACCTGCCTGCTCAGAGACATGATCATCACCGGGGTGACCTTGGGCATGAAGGGGGTGATGAGATGAACATGGGCATCGATGAGGCCGGGGTGACATACGCCCCCTCCAAGTCTATCACTCTATTAGCGGAGAGACCGTCTCGGTCGGCCATTATGTCCGCGATCCTCTCTCCCTCCATGCGGATGGCCATATTCTCCTGGATATCCTCGAAGACGCCGTCGATGAGATTAAGGCTACGGAAAAGCACCATTTCTACGCTCCTCCCCTTTTCGCAAGCCGAAGCAGCCGATCACCATCCTGACGTAGTTTAATACATCCGGTTCTAGTACGTACAAAGATACCTTATCGCTGGGACGATAAGGACACCGGTTCTCTCAGTGAGCCGCTATGGCCAGAACCCAGATGCCGAATAGGGCCAGGGTTATATGAAATATACCACCGCCGATGACCTCGTAGAACTTGATCTTGCCCGCGGCCAACTGGCCGGCTACGGACAGCATTCAAACCGCGCTGCCGAGCAGCAAGAAGATGGCCAGTACCAACCAACCCGCGTTCATGACACCTCAACCTCCCCCTCTTTCGCCGGCTCGGGCGACACCCTCCCCCGATTGGCGACGGCGAACAGTATCACAGCCGCAAAAGCTACCCCCCCATGAATGAGGTAGATCGGCCATATTCCCCAGGTCCCCTTCTCACCCTGCGCCACGTCCACCAGGCCCAAGATGAGAACGGCCAAGGCCACCAGGATGAGGATCCAGCCCAGAAAGACAAGCAATCCTCTCAAGACACACCTCCCTCTACTCGAAGCCGCCACTTATCCGCTCTCGCAAATCCTGAACATGATATTACCATCTCGCATTGCGAATAAACATCCTCCAGCGGCCTGGGTGGGCTCCCCTTCTCATATCACGGGCCTCGAAGCCCGATATTAACTTATAGTGACGGAGTGGAGGCCCGAGGATATCGCATCTTTACTGCGGCGAGAGTATTCAAGGTGACGG
The DNA here is from genome assembly GCA_034188985.1 of Actinomycetota bacterium. Taxonomy (GTDB): domain Bacteria; phylum Actinomycetota; class Geothermincolia; order Geothermincolales; family RBG-13-55-18; genus JAXHVT01. The sequence continues at coordinate 34,248 of JAXHVT010000032.1, forward strand.
CGTGATGGGCATGATGGAAAAGAAAGCATACCTGCTTACGGGCATCATCTCGATGCTTCTGGCCGTCATATGCCTCAACGCCGGGTGCCTGGAGGCGAACCAACAGCCAGCCGACGAGGCGGAATCGCAGGACACCGATATCTCCGAGCGAAAGACGGGCGGGGACTGGGAGCTGTGGACGAACGGAACCTTGCTGCGCGGTGCCAATATCTACCAGCGTCGGGTTTATCCCGAGCTGGACGGCGCCGACTTTATAGGGCCCGGTCCCGTGGGCCCTCCCTACACGCAGGAGGATATCGACGCCCTGGCCGCCCTGGGGGCCAACTACGTACAGGTGTCCCATCCCGGCCTCTTCGGCGAGAAGCCTCCCTTCGGCCTCGACCAGGACATGCAAGACAATCTGGATCGCCTCCTGGATATGATCGACGAGGCGGGTATGTATGCCGTGATATCCTTTCGGACCGGCCCGGGCCGGTCCGAGTTCACTTTCTTCTGGGACGAGGTGGGCACCTGGTTCGACGCATGCTACCTAAACGACTCCGTCTGGGAGGACCCCGCCGCGCAGGATGCCTGGGCTGCCATGTGGAGGTATACGGCGCGCCGCTACTGCCGGCACCCCGCCGTAGTGGGCTACGAGCTCATGGTGGAGCCCAACTCAAACGACCGCCTGCTGGATATCTGGGACCCGGAGGAGTTCTACGACGAGTACGCCGGGACCCTCTACGACTGGAACCAGCTCTTCCCGTGCATCACCTCGGCTGTGCGTGAGGTGGATGAGGAGACGCCTGTTTTGGTCGGTGGGAACGGATACAGCGCCATCGACTGGCTCACCTACGTCGTGCCCAGCAGAGATACGCGCACCGTCTACACCTTTCACCAGTACGCCCCCTACGTCTATACCCACCAGGAAGCGGAAGAGGCGGGCTTGACCTATCCCGGCGTCTTCGACGTGGACGACGACGGGGTCGACGACGTTCTTGACAGGGGCGGGCTAAACCACATGCTATCCACCGTGGACGACTTCGCTGCCGCCCACGGCGCGCCCCTCGCCCTAACGGAGTACGGCGTGGTCAGGTGGGCGCCGGGCGCGGGCCTCTTCATCTCGGATCAGCTCGACTTGCTGGAGGAAAGGGGCATCAACCACGCCATCTGGGTATGGGATCCCTCTTGGGAGCCCTGGAATATGGAGATAGACGCTTTCAACTTCATGCACGGCCCATATCCCGACAATCACCGGGACGTGGATACCAGCAGGCTCATCGAGGTCATCACACGGTGCTGGGAACGTAACCTCCAGGGCTCATAGCCCCCGGGATACATGCAGCTCTCCCTTCCGTAACCTAAGCGGAGAGGAGATCGCCTGAAACACCGAGATTCCTGATGTATCGCGTGGAGGATTTTCTGCACAAGTCACCCGAGGTCGATATACAAGATGCTTTTACATGACGGGAAGCAGGAACGCGATGTCGAGGGTCGGACTGGAAACTAAGCGTTCCCGCCTGAATGCCAGGCCGTGCATCGTTGCCATATCGGTTACGGCTGCCGTGTCATGTTCACCGCAAGTGTACCCATCGAACGAGGAGGACCGGGCGGAGATAACGTTTCTCCGGCACGCCCTTCAATCCCCCAGATAGAGCCGTTTCGGAGCCTATCTCTCCTTGCCCGCCTCGTCCCGGGCTTTCTCGAGCCTGTGGTTTTAGGTCCTTGAACGGTAGATTGTCCTGGGCTCGAGGCCTAAGTAATGCCTGTGTAAGCGGCCATAAACATTGCTCTCCTTCCCTGTGTATTTACAGGTCTCTACGTCTTTACCTTTACCACGGGCGTGTATCCTTTTTGACCATAATAAGGCTATGAAGAGCAAAATATCCCATGTCAGTGCCTGTCCCCATCTTCTAAGAATGTCGGATCTCCGGGGCCGAAATGATAAAGACCGGACACCTCCGAATAATTAGGTGACACAAAGACCCCTAGTTGAAGGAGGCGCCCGATGGGCAGAGTGTACATCGGAATAGACCTGGCGGCAAAGTGCTGCTGGGCGGCGGCCAGGAAAGGGGGGGCGAGCTCATGAGCGTGGAGAGGTTCTCCACCAGCGAGCGCAACCTCACCTCCCACGTGAGGGCCCAGGAGGGAGAGGCGTGGTGCTCCTGGAGGAGTGCTACCTGGCGGGATGGGCCCAGAGGGTCCTCCTCCCCCGCGCGGAGAAGGTGGCCGTCCGCGAGCCCCGGACCAACCTCTCACAACGGGACCGGACGGAGACTATACCTATGACCTCTATGGCTGTTCGAAATAAAGGATGGAGAAACAATGGTTGCCTCCTATGAATACGACACCCTCTCACGCCCGGTAGGCTTCAGGTTTACCTTGGCCGCATCCCGCCAGTGGGGGGCGCCCTCCCGCACCAGGGCCCGCATACTGAGGAGCTCCTCCCGGAGACGGGCCAGCTTCTCTCTGAAGACGTATTCCTGCTTCCTTGCCGTTACCGGGTTGTAGGTGAGCACCACCGCCCGCTCGGCTCCCCAGAAGATTCCGCTTGAGCGATAGGCGGAGAGCCGTTCATCATCTAGCCCTTCCCCTGCGAGCTTTCGGTTCTTGCCGGTATCT
>JAXHVT010000033.1:0-39746 GCA_034188985.1 Actinomycetota bacterium
GACTCACCTTCTCGCCCCTTTCGTCGATCGCCACCAAGGCCGAAGTCCTGGCATGCAGATCGATTCCGCAGTAGAATTCCATTAGCGGCCTCCTTTACTAGGATTTGGTTATTGGCATCCAGAGTTTACCTAGGTTCGGGGGTCGCTCTCAATAATTATCGGTATCTTCACCAGCCACCTGAATTCCTATACCACCTCCACCCTGGACAAGGCCATCGACGAGATAGCCGAGGTGGCGCGTGCCAACGGCATCCCAGGACAGGTCTCCTACATCTTCTCCGTACACTGGGCCGGGCCGTTTCACAGGCCGGTGCTCAGGGGACTGAAATGGCTTGCCCGGCACGCGGACTTCACGGTCAAGGCCACGCTTGAATTCCTCCTGGACATGGAGAGGAACAAGCACCTGGAGGGACGCCGCTTCACCGAGATCGCCGAGGAGCAGGGCAGGCATCCTTTCGAGGTAATGTGCGACCTGCTGGTCTAGGGTGGAGAGATGAGCGCGGGCGCCCTGCCCGGAAGCATGCTGCGCGGGAACCGCCAATCCTAGGTCGAGGAGCGGGTATTACGGCGGGGTCTTTTTCTCTTTCAACTTGATCCTCTCGGCGAGATCGCAGGCTTCTCCGTAGAATCCCTCGTTGACGGATACCGTTTCGGACAGCCGGAGATGCTCGTCCTCCTCCTTCGAGTACGAAGGCCATTCCGGCAGACCGTCGCGGTTGGGATTCCCCGTTCGAGTGAATGCCGTCCAGTAGCCCATCACCGTGCTCGAGAGCTCATAGTCCGCGTCCGTGTAGCCGAGCGCCTCGTCGAAATTGCCGAAAACGTAAGGTATTTCCGATCCGTGGCAGGCCCCGAGGGGGTTGCCCGGCGCGGATCGTGAGAAACGGTAGAGGTAGGAATCCGATCGCAGGGGCTCGTACGATTTCGCCAGGAACCTCGCGGGGGCGATGAACTCGTTTACGGTAAGAAGCTCGCTCAACATGGAGGTGGCATCCGCGTCTTCACCAAGGGGAAACATTTCGAGGATCTCGGCGGAATGGACTCCGAATATATATTCCACGATCTGCTCGTATTTGTCCCCGGTTATGGTGAGACCTTCCAGGAACAGGTTGGCCTCGTCGGCGTTCGCGCCAACCAGCAGCGGCAGATCATGCATATCGCCCCGGGCTATCCGGGCGACGGGATCGCCGGGGAGGAGCCAGCCGTCGATGACCGGGCCGAACTGCAAGCCGCTTTTCAGAACCGCCAATCCCTCGCCCGGGTTGGCCGTCTCCACCAGCTTTTCGGGGGTCATGGCTCGCAGATCCTTTATCGGATTCCCGCCGTCGCCCAATCCAAGCATCTCGGCCAGTTCTTGCCCGTTTTCCTCCGCGGTCTGAAGCGGGCGCGACGCGGCGGGAAGACCCTTTTCAACCCACAGGGGACCGCTCTCGACTATCGCGCGATGAAACAGGCCGGATGTCAATGGACTCAACATGAGGAAGCAGATACTGACGGCTCCTGCGGATTCACCGCACAGGGTAACGCGTTCCCGGTCACCCCCGAAAGCGGAGATATTATTCTGCACCCACTCGAGCGCGGCTATCTGGTCGAGAAGCCCGTAGTTCCCCGAGACGCCGTGCGGGGATTCATCGCGAAGCATAGGATGCGCCAGAAAACCGAGTGGACCGAGCCGGTAGTTGATGGTAACCACCACAACACCCCGGGCCGCGAGGTTCGTGCCCTCATAGAGCGGCAGTGAGCCCGCCCCGGTCGCGAAAGCACCTCCGTGGATCCAGACCAGAACCGGCAACCTGGTCTCATCGGCTCTCACGGGCGCCCACACATTTAGGTAGAGACAGTCCTCGTCCGTTCCGCCGACGTCGTAGAACTTCGACTTTGGCTGCGGGCAGGCATGTCCGTACCCGTAGCACTCCCTGACCGCCGCCCAGGGAAGTACGGGATGTGGGGGTTTCCACCTCAGCTCACCGAGGGGGGGAGATGTGTAGGGGATGCCGAGGTATGAGGTGACCTCTCCCTCCCTCTTACCGGAAACCGGACCCGAGTCCAGTTCGACTATCCCGGACGCGTTCAAATCACACCGTCCTCGGTCTTCGCCAGCCGCAAGCAGATCGCAAACGGTTGCTCTTTTCCGAGCCATGACGCCGTGTCTTTACGCCGCAGCATCTTTGCCTTATAATCATATCTTCCCTTGAACACCTAACGTCGCCGAGATCCTACTATGATGTCGAGGCCTCAGTTCCCACGCAGCCTCAGGTATACCTTGGGCAGCTCGGAGGGGAGCTTTTCCACGCTCTTCATCACCAGGTAGCCGTGAGGAGGGCACATACGCCGCAGGTAATCGTGACCGGCGGTGTCCACGGTGAGGCAGAAGGGGACGATGTGCCCGGCTTCGGCTTCCCTCAGGGATTGGGCGGTGTCCCTGAGGCCGAATTCACGGTCGGTGCGGTCCTCGCCGTAATCGAAGTCCTGGGGATAACCGTCGGAGAGGAGTAACATGAGCTTCAAGTACGACGGCTCCGCGTTCAGGAGATGGTGGGCGTGGCGCACCGCCGCCCCCATGCGGGTGCTCTTGAACGGCTTGAGGCCCGCCATACGCCGCCAGACTGCCTCCCCCATGTTTTCCTCGAAGGACTTGATGCGCATGAATTCCACCCTCTTCCTGCCGTAGCCGGAGAAGCCGTATATACCGTAGCGGTCGCCCAACTGTTCCAGGGCTCGTGCCATGATGGCCACGCTGGCCTGCAGCACCTGCAGCACCGTCTCCCCCTTGTGGCTTCCCTCCTCGATCTCCGCCGAGGTGGAGGCGCTGAGGTCCAGCAGGAAGAGGGCGCTCACCTCCCGGCCCACGCGCCGTTTCTCCATGTAGACCTTGTCCGACGGGGGTAGGCCGCATTTCAGCTCCACCTCCCGCTCCACCGCCTTCTCTATATCTATGTCGGTAGCCCATTCCAGCCGCTTTTTCCAGGTCCTCTCCTGGTACCGCAGCATGCGGAACTGCCGGCAGACCTCGTTTACCAAATCGTCCCAGCCCCGCAGCAGCCGCGCCGCCGTTATTTCGTCCCCCTCCTTGGCCTTGAGCTGGTAGAGGGTGGTCCAGTTGCGGAGATAGCCCCCGGCCAGATAGTCCCACTCCGGGTAAAGGAGGCACACCTCCAGGTTCTCGTCGTTTTCCGCCGCCTCCTCGGCGGCCTGTTTCCTGGCCTCCTTGGCCTGCGAGTATACGTCAGATTTGGCCTTGTCCTCTATCTGCTTTCCCAGCATGTCCTGGAATACGAAGTCCCCTACGCCGGAGGGAATAAGATGGGAGTAGAAATCGAGGCTGAGGGCCTCGGCCAGCTCCGGGGGGACCATGACACCTTCCCCCTCGTCCTCATCGCCGCTACCGAAGCGGGTGGCCTTGTTCCCCTTCAGGCTGGGTATGATCTCCTTGAAGAACTCGTCGATTCCCTCCAGCCGCATTCCTTTCCCGCTGGGACAGGAGGCCTTGGCCAGGGATTCCAGTATGCCGTACACAGTAATCGTCGCCCGCAGGCTGTCCTTGAGCTCCGCTCCCGGCTCTGCCACTCCACGGGCGGCCTCGGCTATCGGCTCTATCTCCGCCGTCGCCGGAGCGCTGTCCCGCGGCGCCATGAGGTGGAAGAAGAGATTCCAGAGCAGGGCGGTGTAGCCGGGGGGTTCGGAGAATGCCCTCAGGCGGGGCAGGAACCAGGCCAGGTCCTCCGCCAGGCCGCGAAATTCGCGCGCCATGGACCATGCCACGCGCGCCGTCTCCAGGGTGATGAATATATCTCCCGCCAGCCAGGGTAGGGGGAATCGTCCCAGGAAAAAGCGCACGAAGCCCAGGGGATCTTTGTTCTCCATCCATCGCTGCTTACCGCATAGGGCCTCCATCTCCTCCGCCCGGGGTCGATCGTAGGTTCCCGCCTCCCACTGCCAGGCCTGCATGGCGGCGAAGAGCCTGTACACCCTCCAGTTATCCTTCCTGGTGTCGAAGACCTCCAGGGAGGCCGGCAGGTATACCTCCCTGCCGTTACCGAATGGAAAGGGACGGCGGGTATTGGCCAGGTACCTGGGGGCCTGGTCGAGGGGCTTCGATTTGAGGTACTTCAGGCTGAAGCCCTTTCCCAGGAGGGAAAGGGAGGCCTGGGCCTCATCCAGTGTAACCAGGGCTTCATCTCGCTCCGGTGCTTCACTTGGTGGGGGGCTCTCGTAGATAGCGAGGTTCAAAGAGGAGGTCAAAACTCAGCACCATCCCAACTGTATCAGGGAAAGACGGCGGCTACCATGTCCCTGATCGCCTGCTGCATCACCGGGTCATCGCTCACCGCGGAGACGATGGCCGTCTCACAGGCCCGGCGAGGCTCCACCCTCTCTCCCATGAGGCGGGCGGCGTAGACCAGCAGCCGCGTTGACGGTCCTTCCTCCAGTTCCTTCTCGCTCATGTTGCGGGCCTTCTCGCCCAGGAGGGCGAGGTCGCGGGCCACCGCGTCGCTCACGCCAGCCTCGCCGGCGATGATACGGGCTTCCAGGTCACGGGACGGGTAGGTGAAGTCGATGGCCGCGAATCTCTGCCTGGTACTGATCTTCAGGTCCTTGAGCATGCTCTGGTAGCCGGGATTATACGACACCACCAGGAGGAAACGGGGATGGGCGTGCATGAAGCAGCCCTTCTTCTCCAGCGGGAGTATCCTGCGGTGGTCGGCCAGGGGATGTATGAGCACCATGGTATCCTTCCTGGCCTCGACGACCTCATCGAGGTAGCAGATTGCGCCATCCTTGACGGCGGCGGTGAGGGGGCCGTCCACCCAGACGGTCTCCTCGCCGTGCAGGAGGTAGCGACCCACCAGGTCGCCGGCGGTGAGGTCCTCGTGACAGGCCACGGTTATGAGGGGAAGGTTGAAGCCGCCCTCCTTGCCCAGCAGCCAGGACATGTACTCCAGGAAGCGCGTTTTACCGCAGCCGGTGGGGCCCTTTAAGTTGATGGGCAGCCGGGCCTGATAGGCAGCCCGGAATATCTCCACCTCGTCTCCCACCTGGAGGTAGAAGGGCTCTTCCTCGAAGACATGTTCCTGGTAGGATATCTCTCCCGTCGTCCTGGTGCCGTCGCTCACGTGATCACCTTTCCGGATATCGGCTTGGCTGGCTGGCTGTTGCGTTACTCAGACCTGGTTGTCAATAGCTATTCTAACACTCCACCGTCTCGCTACGGGCTGGGACCAGGTCCGTAAGCGGAGACTGGTTTCTTACGATCAGCCCGCGGCGGGATACGTAAGGCCATGGCATAAGGCCGTGTAAGCCGCTTCCTCTTGCCGGCTGAGGCGCCAAGCAGTTGAGAGGGGTGTGGGTGGACGCGGCGGTCCCGCCTCGATGGGAAAAGCGGCGTTCGCTAACCGCTGGAGGGCCACGCAGCTTGCATGGAGGGCGGTCTGCCGGGCCGGCCGGCGGGATCCGGCTATGACGAAGCCGGGCATGGTGCTTCACGGTACGAAATCCGGCGATCGTACCTTAATTCTTGCGTTCCGTGTCTCGATCGCGGCGGTGGTCTTTCCTGAAGGCCCGAACTGCATCGTCGATGGTGGAAAAGACACGATCTTCGACTATCTCTTCCAGAACGCCCTCCAAGCGCATCGCTTCCAACGTCTTCACATGTACCCTGGCCAGGCATAACATGGTACCTTTGGACGCGAGCCCCGAACGGAGCTCTATAAGCCTGGCCGCCGCGGTCGTATCGATGTCGAACACGTCCTCGCCGTCGACGATGACCCGCGATGGACGAGCATCGGATTCGTCCACAAGGTTCATGATCTGGTCGCAGAACTCGTCGGCGTTGGAGAAGATAAGCGGAGCGTCGAACCTGAATACGATGAGCTCGGGATCGATGGGGTGGTAATCGGGGTGCTCTTTCAGCTCACCGTACCGCGTACCGCTCTCGTCCACGCCCAGGATCGCCCAGTGGGGCTTGCTCGTACGCTCGATGAACAGGACCAGCGAGAGTATAACCCCGATGAGGATGCCCTCCAGCAGGCCGAAGAGAAGCACGCCGAGGAACGCCGATACGGCCAGAACGAAGTCCTCCCTCCTTGCCTTGAGGAGCCTGCCCATCTCCTTGAAGCGGATGAGCCTGGCGACGGCGTGGATGACCACCACCGCCAGGGTGGCTTCCGGCAGGTATTTGAACAGGCCGGCCAGGAAAAAGATGGTCAGCGGGGTGAGGGCGGAGCAGAAGACCATGGCCAGCTCGGCTTTCGCGCCGGCCGCGTTGTTGGAGGCCGTCTTGGAAACGCTGCCGGTAACGGCGAATCCCTGCAGGAGCCCGGCCTCGATGTTGGCCGCTCCATACGATATCATCTCCAGGTTGGGTCCAGCCGATAAGCGTACTTGTTGGCGTAGATCTTGGCCGTGGCCAGGGATTCGGCGAAGCAGAGCACCACTAATCCCAGGATGCCAGGTAGGAGCTGCCAGATATCGTTCAGGCCAACTCCTCCAAGCGACTATGCCGGCAGCCCTATGGGGGCCTCGCCCACTATGGAAACGCCGTGGTCGACCAGGCCGAGGATAGCGGAGAATACGATGGCCAGGACCGGGACGGTCAGGGCGGCTGGAATTCTTGGTGCGAATCTTTGTAGGAGGAATGGCAAGAGCAGGCGGAACGCTCCAACCGCTATGGTGTTTCAGGACCAGCTTCCGGTCTCACGGAATATACCGGCGAGCTTCTCAAAGGTGTTGCCGCCCTAGGAGGCTACGCCGAAGATCTTATCCAACTGTCCCACGGCGATGAATATAGCCGCCCCGACTGTAAACCCGCTGAGTACGGGCTCGGCGAAGAATTTGGCCAGGAAGCACATCTTGGCCAGACCGAGCACGATCATGATAACTCCCACCATCAAGGCCAGGGTAGCGGTAAGCACTATTTAACGGTCCTGCCCGCCGTTCGCCGCCAGCGGCGCCACCACGGCGGCGGATACCGCCGCCCCCTCGGCGCTGGGCCCGAAGATCATGTGCCGCGACGATCCAAACACCGCGTAAGCGAGCAGGGCGAAGAGCGCCGCGTACAGGCCGTACTGTATGGGCACTCCGTCGATACCCTCATAGGCCAGGGCCTCGGGAACCAGCAGGGCCAAGACCGGCGAGGAGCCATTTGCGCTCGTAGGACGGGAGCCAGAAGGTAATGGGAAGGTACCTTTGCCAGAAGCCGGACCCGGAAGCGTTTTCACCAGCCACTTAGACCTCCAGATATCTAACAGCGGGCATCCAAGTGCAGGCAAAGGGCGTATTCGAGGTCGCACTTGCCGAACTCGATCTCAGCATGGTTATGGGCCTGGTCTATTCATCTGACCGCTTAAACCCGAACCGGTACTCGCACCTCGGCTCCTACCCGGAGTCGGAGCCCTTGACCTGGATGCGCGGCGGGTACTTCTCGAAGGTTTTCTGGTGCTTTGTGCTGATCGAGGACATGATGGGCAAGGTGACCAGCTTGCGAATGGCGAAGCTGTGTTCCTCCTTGGGATCGAGGAAGATATGGAAGAGCTTGCCATAAGTGTATTAACCCGTATGCCCCGAGAACCCGCCAGTATTGACCGTATTCCTATAGTCCATCTCCGTGGTTACGGAATATAGCTTATATGAGCCTACCCTTATGCCGGAAAACTTGTCCAGCAGCCAGGCATAGACCGCGCGCGGTTTGACGACCAGGCGGGGTCCATGGCCCGGTAGGTCCCCTCATGGGCGGATTCAGAAAGTAGTAAATCGCGCTGGTCAACACCGTTGATGTACCGGTCCTGGGGCAGGTCCTCTACCCCCGCCATGGCACAGAAGGTGGGCAGGAGGTCGCAGAAGTCGAAGATCCCGTCGGATTCGCGCCCGGCCTCGATCATGTCCTTCCAGTAGAAGATACCCGGCACGTGGATACCGCCCTCCCATGTAGTCCTCTTGGAGCCGCGGAAGGGAGTATAGGAGCTGTCCGGCCAGGTCTCCATCTCCGGGCCGTTGTCGGAGGTGACGAAGATGAGGGTGTTCTCGAGTTGCCCCGTTTCCTCCGGGGCGCGGAAGAGGCGCCCGAAGGTGTCGTCCACCTCCAACAGCACGTCGTGGAAGGGATACTTGGAGCGGGACTTGCCCTTGAAGTTGTCGGGCGGGTAGTTGTCGAAATGGCAGCCGCGGGTGCCGTGGTAGAGGAACCAGGGCTGGTCGCTTCCGGCCATCTCTCGGATGAACTTCTCCGAATAGGCAGCCCACTTCTCGTCCAGGTCCTTTACCGTCTACAGGTCGATCTCTTCCTGCTCGATCTCGGGGATATCGAACTACCCCGGCTTGGCCAGGATGTTGTGCTTGTGGAACTGCATCTTCATGACCGCCTGGAAGATGAATGGGTAGTTCACCATCTCCGGATAGAAGTAGTTATCGCGCCATTCGTGTACATGTCGGAGACGCCGTAGAAGTCTTAGGACTCGTCGAAGCCCTTGTTCTGCGGCGCCGAGTGTTCGTTCTCGCCGCAGTGCCGCTTACCCACTGCACGGGTTGCGTACCCCGCCTACTTGAGCAGCTCCGGCAGGGCGGACTCTTCCTACAGGCCACCCGGCTGCCCGTACATGGGCGGGGTCAGGATGTCGTGGCGGATGGGCAGACGCCCGGTCATGATGGTGGAGCGCGAGGGGGGACAGCTCGGCTGCGAGTAGCAGGATGTAAGCCTGAGCCCCTCCGCCGCCAGCCTGTCGAAGTTGGGGGTGGGGGCTCCGCGCAGGTGACCGCCGCCGAAGCTGCCGAAGTCGCCCCAGCCTACGTCGTCCAGGATGTAGATGAGGAAGTTGGGTTTCTTGCCCGTTTTCTTCTCGAGGGCGGCGAGCTTCTCCTCCGCACCCTTGAGCCAGTCGGGGCGTAGCATACGCGGTTCGCGGTTCTCCGCGTAGTTATCGATCATCCCTCCGATCACCCGTTAGCCATCGTCGGGCGGGATGATGCCGCTGTCGATCCAGTGTACAGCCATGGCTACCTCCTTATCAGGATGTGGATGGGAACACTGCCTGTCGCGTCTTCCCTATTCGCATATCTTCATCATCCTTGTACGAATAACTCGGGGAGCAGTTCGAAGAACGGGAACAATAACGGGCACTCGAAAGCGACTATCTCGCTGACCACCCTTCCGTCGAAATGCAGGATCTGGATAGAATTGGCGATATATACGTTCCTTTCCTTTTCCCGCCGGTAAACCCCGAAGGCCAGTTAACCGCTCGCACGCCGGGGCAGCAGGCTCCAGAGACCCCTTGCGTCGCCCGCCATCGGATTGGAGGCGAGGTATTGCTCCACGTCGCCCAGACCCTCGTACCAGGACGGAGATGGAGGCAACTGCAAGAAGACGTGCTCGCCGAGCCGTTTCGCGAGACCCCTGGCGTCGCCCGTTTCGCGGGGGTAAAGATAGCGCATAAGCAGGTGGCCTCTTTATCCTCCTCTGGAGGCTCTCCACCGCCGGGCGCTCCGTCGTAGGATCGCGACATGGATTCGCGGGCTTCATCCACTCGGCGCCGTGCATCCATGATGCCGATGCTGAGGATCTCGGCCAGGGCCTCCACGCTCCAGCCCATGGCATCGACCAATATGGAACACAGGCGTTCCCTCGCGCTCGTTAACTGCAGTGCGGCGACGAAGGGCAGGGATACGCTCTCCCTGCCGTGGTAAATCCCATCGCCTGCGTAGCCGTTCTCGGGATAGAGATCATCCGGAAAAGGCTTGAGCCAGGAATAGCTCTCTTCCGCCTCCGGGGCGGGCAGGCATGGATCGGATGGTGGATTGAAGAAGCGGGGAAGTACGCGCGGTGGTTGATCCGCCAGGGTGTTCATGAACAGACGCGAGGCTGATTTGAATATCTCAATGCGCGTGGAGTTCGTATCCGTATGTGGTGGATCCTGGGGTAGAGTCGCCCTGGTGAGACCTTCGGCGTCGCGTAGCGAGCCGCTCATGAGGTAGAAGAAGAGCCGCAGCTCGTTGTGGTATCCCTCCATACCGGAATGCCTGTCATCGCCCATGGCAATGCTTGTACTTTCTTCCGCTACCGCACGGGCAGGGATCGTCGCGCCCGATATCCACCTGAGCCTTTCGCGAGGTGCCCTCCCGCTCCGTGAATATGCCCATGATCTCGTCAGCATGATGGCCCCTCCCGAGGAGATCGGCCATGATATCGATGGACGGGCCGATGTGGGTGAAAAACCCTTATATCACCGGCAAAGATAGTTAAGGCCCACCTCGCCGTCGGGTGCGCTGATAAACAGATTCTTGGGGCATTCGCCACTGCAGGCGCGGAGTACGTCGCACTCGTGATAACAGAGCGGCAGCGTATCGTGCTTGTTCTCGCCGAAACGGCGCAGCTTGTCCGAGGCCACCAGCTCCAGCATGGGCGTCTCCATGATGTTGCCCGGCAGATATCGCGCTTCCATGAAATGGTCGCAGCTATAGAGGTCGCCGTTGTGCTCCGGGGCCAGTGCTCTTCCGCAGGTTTCGTCGAAGATGCACATGGCCGCGCCCAATCCCATCCAAGCCGCCACTGCCGCCTCGAAGTAATTGACGAATACCTTGCCGACGTCTCGACGTACCCATTAGTCGAAGACGGCGATAAGGAAATCCCCCCATTGTATAGGGTCCACGGAGTGATCGGTCACCATGTCTCCCTCCTGCAGCAAGGTGAAGCCGTCCGTATCTATCCGCTCGACTATGGGTATGAACTGTATCCACTCAATCCCCAATTCGTCTCGTAAGTGTCGCGTAAGTAACGGTAAACGTCGAGAGGGAGATTTGCGTTTGCGGCATTTACCGCGCAAAGGATATTGAAGTCCACACCGTGATGCTGCAGGAGCAGTGCGGCACGCTCCACCCGCTCAAAGGTGCTCCTGCCGCTCCTGTCACGACGATAGACGTCGTGAAGCTCGTGCGGCCCGTCCATGGACAACCTTACCAGGAAACCGTTCTCGTGCAGGAATTCGCACCAGGCGTTGTCCAACAGGATGGCATTGGTCCGTATGGTGTAGCTGATGCGCATGCCGGCGGGGGCGTGTTTGCGCACCATCTCGAGGAAAAGCTGGAAGAAATCCCGGCCCATGAGGGTGGGCTCGCCCCACTGCCAGGCGATTACGGCCTCGGGGACTTGCTGGGCCTGGGTATACTGGCGTATGCATTCCTACATGACCTCGCCGCTCATGCGGAAAGCGCTTCCGGGATAAAGCCGCTTCTTCTCCAAAAAGAAGCAGTAGGCACAGAGGTTGCAGGCGGCGCCGCTTGGCTTGGTCATGACGTGAAAGGCGGAAGGTGCTTCTTGCCTCAAGACAGCCATCTCCTTCGGCTGGCTATACAACGCTCCTTATGTCCCGGAGAACATATTCATGAGGTCACACCGGAAAGATGGAACCAAGATTCGCCGTCGCCGTTCTTTTTGATGCTTTCATATCGCTGGTTCCCGCCATCATGCACCGTGTTCAATATCCCGAGAACCGCCGGTACCCTAATGGAGGCTCTCGGCCTATTATGATATGTGAAAAGCAGGATGGCGTGTATATTTTTGCACCTGAACAACTGGCATCGGGCTTGTTCGCCCTCACCAGTCGCACCGTTTTCATGAGTCGAGATCTGGCAGTAGCGATACCTGGAGGTGGGAATATGGAAAAGGAGTGGAGAGACCAGTTGAAGCAACTGGTGGAGGTACTTGGCATAGAAAGCGAGCCGGTGGCCGTGACCTTCACCAACGACGAGGTCGATGTTGGCGAGCGCGAGAGGATGTGGATGTGCCGGGCCGTCAAGCTCGCGGCGCGAGGCAGGACCCTGGTTATCGACGCGGAAACCTCCGCTTGCCCCGGCGGAACCTGGCACTGCGGTCTGGCCGAGCCTCCCTCCGGCGACATGAGGAGGAGCATACAGTGGTTCCTCACCCGGGGAGAGAAACTCACCCACTCCATCGCCACCTTTCAGCGCATGATGGATCAGACCGTCCCGCCTCCCACCGGCTTCTGCGAGCGAATAGTCATGGGCCCGGTGGCTCAAGCCGATCTGCGCCCAGATATCGTACTGTTTCTATGCAACGCGGAGCAGGCCTGCCGCTTGACAACCCTCGATCAATACTGGGACGGTATCCCTCCCCGCATGGAGGTGGCCGGTTCGATGTGCCATTCCGCCCTGGTCTACCCCGCGATTACCGGGCGGAGCAACCTGTCCCTGGGGGATTGGACGGCCAGGCGTATGCAGAAATATCCAGCGGAGATAGTCTTCGTAAGTATCCCTTTCGAGAGGGTACCCAACCTTGTCTCGGCCGTTCCGGAGTGCTCGGCGGGCTCGGCCGGGCTGGATACACCCGAGGAGATACGGCGGTCCATGGAGGAAGGGTAGATCCGCGAGAAAACTCGCTGAGAACGGGAATCCGGCTCATAAAAACACATCATAATAACTATCAAGTCCGCCGGACGGAATGACGAGACTAAATCATGCGAAAAAGCACTTGATATGCGCACGGGGCAGGCGCATACTCTCGTCGGAATAATAGAGATCTCGGAAAGAATAAGGATTAAGGCCGGCTGGAAGGTACCCCGAGCATAAGGGCGAACCGGCTGTAAAAGATTGACTTCAGTGAGTCCTTGATATACGCATAGGGCAGGCGAATTCTCTCGCCATAGGTATCGAGAACCAGGATTCCCCGTGAGGAAACTCTCGGAAGATACACCCCGGAGTTCACCCTACGCATGCGGCATTTCATTTTTCTGAATTTGCGTGACGCTTAGCTTCCCAAACGTCCGTGCCGGGGTGTCAATCAGGAATAATCCGTATCACATGCCGTCAGGAGATATCGAGTACCTGGAGAATGAAGAGGAAAGGAGGGGAGAAGATGATCGGAACGGCGCTGGCGCTGCTGGTTGCCTTTTTCGTGGCCGGCCGTGACGCGTTAAGCAAGATAGTGTTGAAGGAAACCGATGAGTACATGGTCTGCTGGGCCACGGCACTCTTCAGCTTCCTGTTCATGCTGCCCACGCTCTTTTTCATTCCCATTCCCTTTTTAAGGGATGGTTTTCTGCTGGCCCTGTTCTTCGGAGCTGTCCTGAATTTCCTGGCCAGATTGATCTTCCTGAAGGCGGTGAAGATCGCTGACCTATCCCTGGTGGCGCCGCTACTATCCTTTTCGCCCGTCTTCCTGGTGCTGGCATCCCCACTGGCCACGGCGAGATTACCCGGCATACCGGTTGTGGCGGGAGTCGGTCTTTTGCTGGCTGGTTCATGCCTGCTGGTCCTGAGGGGGGGAGGCCTGGAAAGGCATGCTCCTCTCAGGAAGCTGCTCATGGAGAGATGGGCCAGGATGGGCCTGATAGTGGCCTTTATATGGAGCCTGGCCGGGATAGTCGATGGGGTGGGTATCTACGATTCGGCTCCCCTGTTCTGGGGCGTAAGCATCCAGGGCTTCATGGTCCTTCTCGGGCTTCCTTTCGTGATCCGGAGAACGTGGGCCAGGGGGGGCAGAATATCGCCGCGCATCAAGTCCGTCGCCCCCATAGGATTATACAATGCCGTGGTGATAGGGCTCTATATGTTAGCACTCAACTTCGCTTCCGTTTCCTTCGTTTTCTCCTTCTACCAGGCGAGCATAATATTCAGCATATTCCTCGGATGGTTGCTTTTTAAGGAGAGGAATGTTCTGGAGAGGCTTCAGGGGGGCTCGGTTATGCTGGCCGGTATGGTCGTAATGAGCGTGTTTTAAACGCGTCGCCGGCCAGGACCTGACGGCGTGATAGCGATATCGCCGAAGTACCTGGTGATGGCCCTTATACACAAACGACGCCGCCCCCGCGCCGGAGCTCGTGAAACCCATGTAACCTTTCCCCCCCCGTCGTGTTTCATTTTGTTAGAAGCTGAGAAATGGTAATTGTAATGGTAATGGTTGGCGGGTAGCCGGGCTGCGACACCTCCCTTCAAGAATCGCCTCTTATCGGGGGGAGATTTTTGCCTTTTTCATGGTGAGGTGGCAGCCGAGACGGCTCAACAACAAGGAGGTTTTGCCTATGAACCAAGCGAGTAATATCTGGCAGGGGATTGAGATAGGACTGTCCCGCTCCGAGCGGGGCTTGACTATATTAGATGAGGAAAGGGAAATCAATTATGCGCCGCAGGAGCTTATCGAGGCCTCTCTCGGGGCCGGTGCGGTGCTGCTCAATGCCGGCGTAGAACCCGGCGACCACGTGGGCATCCTGGCCCAGACCACCCCCTCCATGGTCCTGGCTTTCCTGGGCTGTTGGGCGGCGGGGGCCGTGGCCGTACCCCTTCCCCTTCCCATGCGCGCCATGGAACCCCAGGCTTTCATGGAACAGACACGGCTTCGCCTGGAGAAAGTGGGCGCCGTGTTGCTGCTGCTTCCGGGAGCCCTGATCCCCATGGTGGGCGGAATGGGGGAGGGGATACGCATGATGGCGGCCGAGGAGTTGGACAGCGGGGAGCACTGCCCGCCGTCTCCGGCCGGCAGGGATGACCTGGCACTGATACAGTTCACCTCCGGCTCCACCAGCGAGCCCCGGGGGGTCATGCTCACCCACCGGGCGGTGCTGGCCAACGCCCATGCTATAATCTCCCACCTGGACGTCAACCGCGAAGACAGGATCGTCTCCTGGATGCCCCTCTACCACGACATGGGGCTCATCGGCTTCCTGTTGACCGCCCTGTGCTCCGGTTCCTCCCTGATGTTGATGTCCCCACAGAAGTTCATCGCCGATCCCTCCCTGTGGCTGCGGCTGATCAGCGATTACCGGGCCACGATTACCGGGGGCCCCAACTTCGCATATGCCCTGGCCGCCCGCGTTCTGAGGTCTGGGAGGTTGGAGGACATCGAACTCTCCTCGCTGCGCCAGGCCCTTAACGGCGCGGAACCGGTGGACCACGACGCCATGGAGGCGTTGATACAGGCTGGCTCGCCCTACGGCCTGAAGCCCGAGGTGCCCTATCCGGTGTACGGATTGGCCGAGGCCACCCTGGCTGTCACTTTCCCCCCGCCGGGTCGCGGGTACCGTCTGGACCACGTCCTGCGTGAGGGATTGGAGGACGGTAGGGCGGAGCCCGGAGTTCCCGGCGAAAGCGCTACCAGAACGCTGGTGTCCCTGGGCTCGCCGCTGTCCGGGGTGGATATTGCCATCTTCTCCTCCGACGGATACGAGGCCGGGGAGAGAGATGTGGGAGAGGTCTGTGTACGCGGCGCTTCCTTGATGGAGGGATACTGGGCGGATGCGGCCGCCACGGCCGAAACGCTGCGGGGCGGCTGGCTGCATACCGGCGACCTCGGCTACTTCGCGGATGGCGAGTTGTACCTGGTGGGCAGGATAAAGGACATGGTCATAGTCGGTGGGCGCAACCTCTTTCCGGAGGACGTGGAGCGCTGCGCCGAACAGGTCAGGGGTATACGTAAGGGTAACGCCGTGGCCTTCGGCGTAACCACCCGCAGGGGTAGGGAGCGCCTGGTGCTGATCGGCGAGACCCGCCTGGGTACCGAGGAGGCGGAGCGCGTCGCCAACCACGTGTCCGACAGGGTAAGGGGCGAGATAGGCGTGCCGGTGAGGGACGTCGTCCTGGTGACGGCGGGCAGCCTGCCCAAGACCTCCAGTGGCAAGAAGCGCAGGTTCCTCTGCCGGGACCTGTACCTGGGCGAGAAACTGCAAACCGTCGTGCGCAGCGGCGCCGCGGTCATAGGCGGCTGAGGGCGCCAGCAGACGTCAAAAGGCGCTCAATATACGCTCCCCGTCCTCGGCCATGCCGCGAACCAGCTCGGAGGCGGGGCGTATATCGCTGATGGCGCCGGCGCACTGGCCGGTCATGACCAGGGTGGAATCTGCGTCCTCCTCCAGGCAGGTTGCCGGGAAGTTCATCCAGGCCTGGGTAACCCTCCGGGCCTTCTCCTCCTCGGTCAGGCCCTCCAGGCCGCGCACGAATCCGTTGACCAGCGCGCGGACGGGCCCTATGTTCATGGGGAGCACTACGGTGTCCTCGGGTCCCGCCTCGAGAAGGGCCCGCTTGTAATTGGGGTGAGCGGCGCATTCCTCGGTGAGGATGAGGCAGGTCCCCAGCTGTACGCCCCCCCGGCACCGAGAGCGAAAGCGGCGGCGTAGCCGCGGCCGTCCGAGATACCGCCGGCGGCAACCACGGGTACGGTGACGGACTCGGCCACCTGGGGCACCAGGTTCAAGGTGGATATGGCGCTGCGGGACTGCATCCCACCCGATTCCCCTCCCTCGGCCACCACGCCGTCCACGCCGGCATCGGCGGCTTTAGAGGCCAAGGGGGGAGACGGCACCACGTGCAGCACCTTGATGCCGGCGTCGTGCAGCATGGAGGTCAGTTTTTTAGCCGAGCCCGCCGAGGTGGTGACCGCCTTGATCCCCTCTTCGGCCAGTACCTCCACCATGGCAGGAGCGTCGGGATTAAGGGCCATGAGGTTGGCGCCGAAGGGTTTCCCCGTTAGCTCGCGCACCCCGGCTATGGTCTCCCTGAGTATGGTCAGGTCCATTCCCGCGGTTCCGATGAGGCCGAAGCCCCCTCCCTCCGAGACGGCGGCTACCAGCTCCGGGTTGCTCAGAGATCCCAGCGCGCCCATTATTATGGGATATTCCACGCCAAGCATATCCGCTATCTCTCTCATAGTCTTCCCCTTTATCTTTTCCGCGTTCCAGTCATTTAAAAGAATATCAGGCCAGGCCGCGTTCCTGCAGTATCCTCGCGTTCATCTCCACCATGTTCGCGGGCGGCACCACGGCGTCTTCCTTGGGTACCATCTCTATGGCGTCCGCCGGGCAGGTGGGAACACACAACCCGCATCCGATACACCTGGCCGGATCCACCTCCATGTACTCGTCTCCCTCGGTGATGGCGTCAATCTGGCAGCGGTCCAGGCAGGTGCCGCATGCGGTACATTCATCCGTATCTATCACGGCTCTATAGGTGGACTGCACCTCATCCGCAGGCCGCTCCATGATGGAGAGCCCGCGCAACATGCCGCAGCAGCAGGAGCAGCAGCAGCAGATGTTCACAAAGTTCTGGGCGTTGCTGGGGGAGAGTACCAGCGCGGCCTCCTCGGCCTTGTCCAGGATCTCCAGGCATTCCTCGAGGCTTATCTTGCGTCCGATGCCGTTCTCGGCGTAGTAATCCGCGGCGAAACCGAAGACCAGGCAGGTCTCCAGGGGGCGTTCGCACTCTCGACCGAGGAGCCCGCGTTCCACGCGGCATATGCAGTCCGCCACGGCTATGCTGTCGTACCCCTTCACCATCTCCCGCACGCGGTCGTAAGTCGCGACTTCCTTTCCCGTATCGACCGCCGCTTCTACCGGGACCACCCTAAGCTGTTTCGTCTTTCCGCCGCTCCAGGATTCGGTCAGGTAGGGCAGGTATTCGTCGAGGAGCTCCGCCAGCTCGCGGTCCATGCTCTTGAGATGAAACTCGTATACGCCGACGAGGAAGGACATGGCCATGTACATCGTCTGCTCGCCTGTCCTTATACGGAAGATGCACCCCTGTTTTGCCATGGAATCCAGCAATTCCGCCGCTTTACTCTCTTCCATGCCGGCGCGCTCCGCGATAGCCGCCGCCGTCTCCGGAAAGGGATTGAGATGCATCTCGAGTTCCGCTTCCTCGGGGGTGAAATACCTCGCGAGCAACTTCAGTTCCACCCCGCTATCGGTGGAGGGAAATCCTCCCGGGAGACCGTTCATGAACTCCCGCAGCCTCACATAAACATCCTCCGCCATGCTCGCTCCTTTCATCCTTAAGGTTTGATGACCTCCATGAAAGCCTCCAGTTTGCCCTTCTCCTGCAGTATCCTCATGCCCATCTCCGAGGTGGTGGCCGGCGGCTCCGCCGTCTCTTCCCTGCTCACCAGTCTCAGGGCCTCGTTGGGGCAGCCGGTGACGCACAGCCCGCAGCCGATACAGAGCTTATCGTTCACCACCGCCGTTTCGTCTACTACCTCGATGGCCTGCACGGGGCACCGCTCGTCGGCGCAGGTTCCGCAGCCGTTGCACAGCTCGGCATCGACCACGGGCGCGAAGCCCGAGGAGGAAAAGACCTCGGGGTGGCCCCATTCCAGGCTTATGCGCAGCAGCCCGCAGCAGCAGGTGCAGCAGTTACAGACGAAGGTCAGGTTTTCCTGCACGTTGTTGATCTGGTGCACCAGCCCGGCCTCGTCGAACTCCCTGAGCTTCTCCTTCATCTCCTCCTTGGTGATATAGCGGCCGAAGCCCCGCTCCACCAGGTAGGTGCAGGTCTCGTCGAAGAGCATACAGGCCTCCAGCGGGTTATCGCAGTTCCTCTCCATGTCGCGGCAGGCGCATGTCCCTATACCCACCACCCGCGCTTTATCGATCATCTCGTAGACCTTCTGGTATGGCAGTACGCCGGGCTCGTTCTCGACCTCCTCCTGGACCGGGATGATGCGGGAGAACTTGGTGTCGCAGGCGCCGAATTTCCCGCCCAGCTTGGGTAGATAGCTCTTCCACAACGGAGTGAGCTTGCTTCTCATCTCCTCGGACATACCCTTCATGAACGGGAACTCGAAGAGACCGGGCATCACCGGGAGCAGGGCATAGCCGCGCACGCCTTCCTTCTCGCGCTCGAAGACCACCGCCTTGTCCGCCAGGGACTCGAGGCATCGTTCCGCCGTCTCCTCGTCCACGCCGGCGCGCCGGGCGACGTCCTCGACCCGGAAGGGCCGGAAGCCCAGGCCAAGGGCCACCCCGGCCTCCTCCTCGGTAAAGAAGACCTTCAGTATCTCTATTATCTCCGGCGCGGGCGTGCATCCCGTGGGATGCCGGTCCAGCAATTCCCTCAGCCGTTCGTATACTTCATCCGACATCTGCAATCCCTACCTTTCGCGATCATTACCGCAGTTGAGCTGCCATAAATTCCTGCAGGGAGAGGATCTCCCCGGCGTCCTCACGGCGTTCCAGCGTAAGTGCCTTCCCCGAGCACGTGGGTATACAGACCCCGCACCCCAGGCACGAGGCTTCGTTCACGCAGGCGATCTCACCGCCGTCGAGGCTTATCGCTCCCACCGGGCAGCGTTCCTCGCAGTCACCGTACCCTATGCAGGAATCTTCGTCCACCCGGGCCGCGAAGCTGGACGGTGCCAGGGCGTTGGAGTAGCCCAGGCACTTTCTGGCCTTTGGGAACACACAGCAGCAGCCGCAGCGGGAGCAGAGGGTGGATACCTTGCCCTGGTAGTTGTCGACGTCGAAGACCAGTCCCTCCTCGTAGGCCTCTTTCAGCTTCTCAAATGTCTCCTCCAGGGTAAGCTCACTTCCTATGCCCTGCTCGACGATAAACCGGCCCAAGGAGCCGAAATGAAAGCGGTTCTCCCTCTCGTGCTCGCACCCTTCGCCCAGATAGGCTTTTATCTGGTGGCAGGTGCAGTAGGCCACCGCGCGGTAATCCACTTCCTCCACCAGCTTCCTCGCCGTCTCGTAAGGAAGGGTGCGCGAGTCCGGGAAGACCTCCTCATCCACGGGCACCGTCCTCATTACCGGGAGTTCTCGATCGCCGATCTCCCTTTCGAAGGCAGACACGAAGTAATCCCTCCACAGGGGGGCGAGCCTGATGACCCTTTCGTTTACCTGGCCTGGCCAGAAGGGGGTTTCCGAGAAGCCCACTATAGTGGGAAGCAACTGGTATTTCACCTCGCCCCTTTTTCCCTCCTGAAAACGATTCCCTTGGATACCATGCCGTCCAGCATGGCCTCGAGTTCCCCGACCGGCATACCGGTTATCCTGGAGAGCTGCTCCAGGCTGGGGTTCATGAAGGGAAGCCCGGTCGCCAGCTCGGCCTCCTCGGGGCTAAACAGGATACTAAGTATCTTTATCAGCTCGTCGCTCATGGGAGCCCCTATTGGCATCTCGTCCAGGTGCAGGGCCAGCTTTGTATAGACATCTTCCGTCAATTCCATCACCTCTTTCGAGCGTTAACGCCCTTTCCGGTCCGGATTGTTATAGCATATCTCCGTTATGGCTGGACCCATCCTTGCCATGTGGTCATATACTCGGCCAGGTGCCTGAGTATCATGTTTATGCTGTTGCTCATGGGGTAAGGGTCCCGGGTCACCTTGCTGATCATGATCCCCCCCTCGAGGGCGCTGATGGCGTAATAGGCGTAAGCCCGGGAGTCGAAATCGGCGGGCGGCCCCCCTGAGTCCCTGGCCTTTTCCAGCTCCGACCAGCTACCGAAGGCCGGCGCGATCCTCTCCCTGAATCCTTCGTTGTCCCGGCTGGTCTCCAGTGCGAGGTTGCCCAGGATGCATCCACGGGTGCAGTCGGCCGATTCCACTATCGCCCGTATCTCTTCCAGCATGGCCTCGATGCGCCTGTAGGGATTGAGATCGGGATGGTCCAAGGCGGAGGCGATCCTCTCTAGAATGTGGGCGTAAGCGCTCTCGATGATGGCATAGCCCAGTTCCTCCTTGGAGGAGAAGTGGAGCGGAAGCTCCCCTTGGTGATGCCCGCCGCCTCCATGACGTCCTCGACTGTGGTTTTCGCGTAGCCCTATTCGTAGATTAGCAGGGTGGCATGGCCCACGATGCGCCTGCGCGTCTTTTTCCCTTGGTCGGTGCGGACGTTTTCTCTCGCATGGGCCTCATTTAAAATAAACCAACCAGTCGGTCTATTCTGAGATAACATCAATACGTTGATTGTCAAGAGGGGAAGGACGGTTGTTGAATATGATCCACGGAGCGGGCTGTTCGAGCAGGATAAACGGAAGGGATTGGCGGAATTCGATCTCTTGCGGGAACCACCGCGGGAGATAGGGCGCGGCGGAGCTTGCCGCCGTTCGAGGGGACGAGGCCGCCGTCTCGTTCCACTTCCTGGGATAATTCGAGGGAGAGCGGAACAGCGCTCAGGCGGTGCCAGGAAGTGTGAAGCGGAACACCGATCCGCCTTCCTCTCGCGGCTCACACCATATCTCGCCGCCGTGGGACTCAACGATCTCCCGGGAGATATATAAGCCTATTCCCATTCCCGGCGAGGAGTGGTGGATGGCGTCTCCCACCTGATAGAAGCGATCGAAAATCCTCTCCCGGTCCTTTTCCGGGATTCCAGTTCCCCGATCCAGAACCGATACGGTTATGATGCCGTTTTTCTGGGAGGCGGTGATCTCGATATCGGAGCCTTCGGCGGAGTTGCCGACGGCGTTATCCAGCAGGTTCACCAGCACGCCTATCATTTTCTCCTTGTCCACCATGACCTTGTTCGCGCCCTCCGGTATATCGGTCCGGAAACCGTTCGCGATGCCCTTTTCCCTCATCTCTCCGATGGCGCGTTGGATAAGGGACTCGAGGAGCTGGGGCTGTTTATTGACCACGAAGCGGCCCCTCTCGATACGCGAGATATCCAGCAACTCCTTGACCAAACCGTTCAAACGGTCCGCACCGGTCTCTATGGCCCGAAGGATGTCGTCCCTATCCTCCATGTCCAGCCTCTCTCCATACTTCCTTAAGGTTGCGGAGTAGCCTTTCATGATGGTCAGGGGATGCCTCAGCTCGTGGGAGGCTATGTCTATGAAATCCTTCAAGTTCTCCTCGTAGGCCAGGCGCTCCTCCTCGATGGACAGGGCTCGGGAAAGCATCCCGGCTATCTCCACGTCCTGGCTGGAGAACCTCCTCCTCCCCGTGAGGTAGATGCCCAGGCACCCCTTGATATCGTCCCTGCACCACACGGGATATCCCAGGAAGGAGGTATAACCGAACTTCGCCACCAGGGGGTCGGAGTTCCGGAAGGGGCTCGAGGCCAATTCCTCCTTTACATATGGCCCTATCAAACCCCTTGAGATGACCTCGGAGCAAGCCATATCTTCCCAGTTCTCGATGACCATGAACCCGTCTTCGCCCGGGGCTGTGGTCAGTATGGATAACCTCCCCTCTTCCCGCCGACAATAGGCCGCTAGGTCCCCCTCCAGGAGCTCCTTTTCCGTCGCCACGATTCTCTCCATGTTCTCAATGAGGTCGGCTCCCAGGCTGAGGAAGAGACGGTTGATGCGTTCGACCCTCTCCTGCATCTGCTTGCGCTCCGTGATATCGCGGAAGTTGATGATCACGCCGGACATCGCCGCGTTGTCCAGGAGGTTCCTTCCCACAATCTGGTGTTCCCGTATGGTGCCGTTCTTGTGCAGGAAACGGTATTCTAACTGCTCGGAGGCACCCGGGTTCTTTGTTAACTCGGCGAAAACCTCACGGACGCCCTGTACGTCGGCGGGATGAACGAAATGGAAAGCGCTCTTACCGATTACCTCATCAGGCTCGTAACCGGTCACCAGTTTCAACGAGGGACTGGCATAGACGATCAACCCCATCTCGTTCAACATGGCTATAGCGTCCCATGACTTCTCCACCAAGGACCGGTAATACTTCTCCTTCTGGCCAAGTGCGGCCTCGGCACGCCGGCGTTCCGCTATCTCGTGCCTGAGCAATTCATTGATTTGATAAAGGTCCGAGGTGCGTTCCTCGACCATCTCCTCCAGGTGCTCGCGATTCTTCTCGAGCTCCTCTTCGACGCGCTTGCGCTCCAGGGCGTTGATTATGATATCCCCCGCAATTCTCAGCAGTGCCACTATCTCCCCGCGCCAGGTCTTTTCATCACGCACGGCGTCGAAGCCCAGAAAACCGACCAGCTTCTCACGGCTGGCCAGGGGTACGACGACGAGGGAACGTATGCCCTGAGACCGCAGTAATTCCTTCTCCTGCCGTGCCTCGGGCGGGAGATCCTCCACCCGGGGAATGTGGATGGTCTCAAGGTTGCGCAGTTTCTCCATCCACCAGGGGAATATGTCACTCTCCAGGTCCTGCAGGTCGTCTTTACAGGTCTTGATGCCCTCGGCGCACCATTCGTGGGTGTTGTCCATTCGGGCGCCGCCTTCGCGGAACTGGAAGATATAGCTGCAGTCGATGCCAGTGAACGCGCCCAACCTCTCCAGGGCGGAGTCGATACCTCCGTTGATCTTATCCGAGGGCGCGTTGATAAAATCGGTGGATATGTTGAGGATTAGGTTCTCCAGGTGCAGGCTCATTAACAGGGTCTTCTCCCATAGCTTGCGTTCGGAGGTGTCGCGCGAGATTCCGAAGATCACGCCTCGCCCACCCCAACTCCCGTGGGCGGTCCTGGTCTCCACCGGTATCGTGGCCCCATCCCTGGCAAGGAGTGGAAGGTCGCACTTGGGCCTTTCTCCCGCAAGGATCCGCTCGATCGTTTTAACGGCCTCTTCGCGGCGTGAAGGTGGGTGAACGTCCAGGATGTTCATCTCGTAGATCTCGCCCTCCGGGTATCCCAGGCGCTCGATTACGGCTGAGTTGACCCATAATATACCACCATGGTAGTCGAGTACGAATATCATGTCCTCGATAGTATTGAAGAGCGTTTTTAAATTATGCTCGCTCTCCCTGAGAACCTTCTCGGCCCTCTTGCGCCCGGTGATATCCCGGGCTATGCCGCACAGGCCTACCACGGTTCCCCGCGAATCCCTCACCGGCACTTTAATGACATGGAAGGTATGGGGTATTCCTTTTACCGGTTTGGTCGTCTCTTCCTCTATCGACTCGCCGCCTATTACTCTATGGTCCACATCGTTGATATGGACCGCGGCCTCCTCCCCGAAGAGCTCCTCGTCGGTCTTTCCCATCAATTCCTCCGCCGGCATCTCGAACAATTCCTCCATGGCCGTGTTCGCTTGTATGTACCTGAGGTCGCGATCCTTGACGAAGATGGAATCCCTGGCGGAATCGAATATTATATCGAGCAGTTCCTTGCGGTTTAGAGGCCGGTCCTCGCTGCCTTCACGCTCCTGCGTATCGCCTACAAAGGCCATGACGGCGGCGATTCTGCCCCCTTGGTCGTCCAGGGCGAGAAAGGTGCCCGCGGCGGCTAGGACATCGCCGCCCTTGGATGTGAATTCGACCTCCATGCGCAGATTTCGGTCGCGCGACAGGCGTTCTTGAAGGGCTTTGAGCCCGCCGGTCGTATCCTCTTGCCTGGTCGACGCGATCTCGGTGAGATACCTGCCGGCAAGTTCCCCCTCGGAATACCCGAGACTCTTCCGGGCGAGTCGGTTTGCGGAGACGATCCTCAAATCCGGATATAGAAGGAGGGACGCCTGACCGCAATGCTCGGAGAAGAAGCGATAGATGGGCAACGGATCCGATCCGCGTTTATCCTCGTTCATCCCACCCCTGGGACCTCCTTTGTGAGACGTGCCGAATACTACCACCCGTTTACCTGGTATTGAAGCCGGCTCCCGCTCCTCTGGAGATATGAGCTCACGTAAGCACGGCACCTATTTTAATATCGGTTGAGCATGTTGGCATCTTCAATGAGGCGGCGCGGCATGGCCGGCTCTTTGCGAGCGTCTGTCGTCAGCGGGAGGTCCGTCCTCAGTTGGGACGTGACACCGGCGCGACCGGCGGGTACCCCGCCTCCCCCGCGATCGTGCGCCGGGTGCTATAAGCAGCGGGGCGAGACGTCGGTCGTCGATGGTCCAGTTCCAGGGTCGGGGATCGTTGAGGTGGCCGACGGGCAGGCGGCTCAGCAGGTCTGGAAGGCGCGCCTGGGAACCCGCCTTCGCAGCCATTCGAAGAACCTGGACACCACCAGGCCGGATGCGGTGGCCAGGCGGGGGAAGAGCCGGCGGTAGTGGTAGAAAACCTTGCTCGGAAGGCCCGGGATGACCAGGAACTTGTTGTGCAGGATGGCGTCCACGGTATGGCTCGCTACCTTGCGCGGGTTGCCGCTGAATAACTCCAGGAAGCGCACCACCGTCCCGAAGCCCTTGAAATGCAGGGGAAAGTCCTTTATGGGCAGGGACTTGGCCATGGGCGTGTTGATGTAGCCGGGACAGATCATGGTCACGCCGACCCCGCGGTTCTTGAGATCGTAATAGAGAACCTCGGTCAGGCCGGTGATGGCGAACTTGCTGGCGCAGTAGGGGGCCTGACCGGGGATGGGTATGAAGCCGTCTATGGACCCGATGTTGACGATATGGCCGCAACCCCTCTCCACCATGTGGGGCAGGAAGGTCTCCACCATGTGGATGGTGCCCATGAGGTTCACGTCTATTATGCGCTTCCATTCGTCGTGGTCGGTGGCGGTTACGTGGGCAACCAGGGTCGTGCCGGCGCAGTTGACCAGAATGTCCGGGCTCATCTCGAGGGCGCGCAGCTCGTCCGCCAGCCCGCGTACCTTGTCGATATCGGTGACGTCAAGCCGGAAGGCATAAGCCTCGAAACCCTCTCCCTTGAGCCGGGACATGGCCCCGTCCAGAGCTTCCGAGTTGATGTCCACGAGGATGGGGACGGCTCCCTTGCCGGCGAGCCTCTCCGCCGTGGCCAGCCCGATACCGCTGCCCCCGCCGGTCACCAGGGCCCTCTTTCCCTTTATATCGAAGCGCCGCTTCATAGCTCTCTCCCGTTGTGTTCCGCCCCGGTCCCCGTGTCTCTTTATGGTATATATCTATCCAGGATATCCGGGTTTCCTCTCTGGAGGTTGAGAAAATGCTTGCTCGCAGTCAATCGCCGCCCATCAACCTTCCATTACAGGTTACTTGATTTGTGGAAAGTTTGCAATACGCAAATTA
The DNA here is from genome assembly GCA_034188985.1 of Actinomycetota bacterium. Taxonomy (GTDB): domain Bacteria; phylum Actinomycetota; class Geothermincolia; order Geothermincolales; family RBG-13-55-18; genus JAXHVT01. Next base: position 25,600 of record JAXHVT010000033.1, read on the forward strand.
TATTATTTTCAAGCCGCGATCCAGGGGTTTCTTCGGTCATGTTTTAGCACTTCAAGTGGGGTTTTGTATGGTTTGACACCGACTTGGCATAAGTCTATTATAATCGCGATAATGTCTTCTCTTTTGGAAGGGGATTGGGTGAGATGTCTGCCACGGAAACCGAGGTCCTCATCATCGGCGCCGGCGTTCTGGGCGCCGCCGCCGCCCGCGAGCTGTCCAAGTACAAGGTCGATGTCACCGTAGTGGAAAAAGCCGTCGATGTGGGCTGGGGTTGCACCAAGGCCAACGTGGGCGTGGTCAATCAGGGCAGGGACACCCTGGAGTTCCGGCCGGAATACCACCGCAGTTACCTGCTGTGGAGATCGCTGAAGCTCATGGGGCCGTTGTGCAAGGAGCTGGAGGTGCCCTTCGAGAAGGTTGGAGGATGGCTGATGGCCTGGAACATGGGCCATAAGGAAAAGCTGGATAAGTGCATCAAGCGCACCGCCGGGCTTGGCCTGGGAGAGGACGAGTTTCACTGGTACGAGGAACTGAGGGAGACGGAGCCGCATATCAGCGATAAGATCTTGGGGGGGCTCTTCGACCCCGAGATAGCGGTGGTGAACCCGGTCTTCTTCACCCAGGCGTTGATGGAGAACGCCACGGCGAACGGCGTTAAGCTGATGCTGGAGACGGAGGTGCTGGATATCGAGGCCGGCCACAGCATGTTTACCGTTCAGACCAGCCAGGAAGAGATAAAGGCGCGCTACGTGATAAACGCGGCGGGCGAATACATCGACAAGATAGCGGCCATGGTCGACGCAGACGATTTCGTTCTCTTTCCCATCAAGGGCTACGTGGGGGTTATGGACAGGAGTTCCGAGGGCCTGGTTAAAAGCCTGATAGCCGCCATCGAGGACGAGCTGGGTGAGATGAACGTCGTGGTTCCCACCGTGGAGGGCAACGTACTCTTCGGCATTCAGCTCCAGATAAACCGGAGAGGGGACTATTCCACCACCGAGGAGATGGCCACCAAGGCTCTCCAGAACGCACAGCGTCTGGTGCCCGATATCTCCGGCAAGGACGTCATCAACGCCTTCTGCGGTTTCCTCATGTTCCGCAACTTCGAGATAGGCTGGCACGAATGCGAGGTGGGGCTGTCCGACCGGGTGCCCCGCTTTATCAATATGACCATCGGCTACCCCGGGGTCAGCGCCAGCACGGGAGCGGCGGCGGAGGTTGTCGAGGTGCTGGAAAAGGACGGCTTGAAGCTGGAGCCCGATCCAGGTTTCGAGCCGCGCCGCGAGGCTATACCGGATTTCAGCAAGCTGTCGGAGAGGAAGCAGCGCGAGCTGGTGAAGAAGGACCCCCGCTATGGCCACGTGGTCTGTCGTTGCGAGACGGTAACGGAGGGGGAGATAGTCGAGGCTATCAGGCGGGGGGCCACCACCCTGGACGGCGTGAAGCACCGCGTACGCGCGGGTATGGGCCGCTGCCAGGCCGGCTTCTGCGGCCCCAGGGTGACCAGGATATTGGCAAGGGAACTGGGCATCCCCGAGACGGATGTCACCAAGAAAGGCCCGGAGTCTCCGCAGCTCGAATACCGGACCAAGCAGATACTGGAGGAAGGTGGAAAGCATGCCTAGGCGGGTGGACGTCGCGGTAATCGGTGCGGGACCGGCCGGGCTGGCCGCCGCTATCGCCGCCAGGGGGCAGGGCGCGGAGAGGGTGATGATCATCGAGAGGGCGGAGCAGCTGGGCGGGTTGCTTCCCCAGTGCATACACAACGGTTTCGGCCTTGTTTATTTCGAGGAGGATATGACCGGTCCCGAGTACGAGAAGGTTTTCATAGAGAAGACGAGGGATCTGGGCGTGGAAACCCAACTGGAGACCATGGTCATCGATATGGACGGGAAGCGGAACATAACCGCTGTCAGCCAGACGCACGGATACATGAAACTCAAACCCGGAGCCGTTGTGCTGGCCATGGGGTGCCGCGAGAGGGCCAGGGGAGCCCTGGGCATCCCGGGAGCCAGGCCATCAGGCATACTGACCGCCGGAACCTGCCAGCGCTACGTGAACATCGAGGGGTACATGCCGGGTGACAGGTACGTCATCCTGGGATCCGGGGATATAGGCATGATTATGGCCAGGCGCCTCACCCTGGAGGGCGCCAGGGTAGAGGCCGTGCTGGAGATAATGCCTTGGGCGGGAGGCTTGATACGCAACGAGGTGCAGTGCCTGCACGACTTCGGAATCCCCCTGTTGCTGGAGCACACCGTGAGCTTCATTCACGGCTCGAACAGGATAGAGGGGGTCACGGTGAGCAAGGTGGACCGCCAGCTGCGCGGTATACCCGGCACTCAACGTTCCTTTGCCTGTAACTGCCTGCTCCTTTCCGCGGGCCTCATACCCGAGAACGAGATATCCTTGAAGGCCGGCGTGGAACTGGATCCCATGACCGGCGGTCCGGTTGTGGATCAGCACCGCCAGACCAGCGTCCCCGGTATCTTCGCCGGTGGCAACGTCGTTCACGTGCATGACCTGGTGGACTGGGTCAGCTGGGAGGCGGAACTTGCCGGTCGCTCGGCCGCCCTCTTCGCCGACAAGGGCAAGGTGAAGGTGGCCGGGGGGGTTAAGGTGGTTCCGGGCGCGAACATCAAGTACGTGGTACCCCAGTTGATCTCGGGCAAGGACGATGTCACGCTGTATATGCGGGTAACACAACCGGGGCAGAACGCCACGGTCAAGATCGGCGGGGCCATGAAGAAGAAATTCCGTTTCGTCAGGCCAAGCGAGATGATAACCATCGATGTCAAGGGAAACAAGCTCAAGGATGCCGGAGCGGGCAAGGAACTAGTGGTGGACTGCGAGATCAAGGGAAGTGGTTGAGATGGCGGCCAGGGAGACAATCATATGCATCGGCTGCCCGCTGGGATGCCGCGTTACCGTGGCCCAGGACAAGAAGGGAAGGATAACCCAAATAAAGGGGGCGGAATGCAAGCAGGGCGAGAAATACGTCTTAAAGGAGTTCGAGAACCCGGTGAGGACCCTGACCGCCACCGTGCGCACCGGTGACGAGTCCTACCCCCTGCTTCCGGTGCGAACCTCCATCCCGGTGCCCAAGATATTGCTTGCCGACATTATGCTGCAGACGGCGAAGGCCCGGGTGGAGCCGCCGGTCAAGGCGGGGGACGTTATCCTGAAGAACGTCCTGAAGACCGGTTCGGACCTCATAGCAACGTCGGACTGGTCGGGATAAGGGGGTAAGGTTAAAATGGCCAACGGCAACGAGATAGACGTGGTAACCCTTTACCTGTCCCGCAAGGGGCTCCAGGAGGGGGAGAGGATAGCCGGAGACCTTATCGGCTGGCCCTGCAGCATGGTGGTGGTGGACAAGGCGGGAGCGGTAATCGCCGGTCATCGCATGGACGGCGCTCCGCCCGCCACCTACGACATCGCCGTGGAGAAGGCCTGGACCGCGGCCACCTTCCTGGCTCCCACCCTGATGCTGGGGCGCATGACCGATCCCAGGACCGCCCTTATGCCCCTGGATCAGCTTCCCCAGGGCCATCACGGCATGGGATTGCAGTTCAAGCACAAGGGCAGGTTGACAACCATCATGGGTGGCATCCCTGTCCGTGACAAGAACATGACGGTAATCGGCGGGGTGGGGACCAGCGGTACTCCCTCGGCGAATGACGACAATATCGTCAGCCAGCGCTGCTGGTCGGCGATGTACGACTGGGAGGACCCGCCCCTGAAGAGCCGGCTGGACGGCTACGTCAAGGTCGTCGAGGCGGTCATGAGCAAGGCCGCGGAAACCGGTCTCGAGGTCGCCGTATGCCTGTCCGACCCCGAGGGGTGGCCCAAGGTACAATACCGCATGGACGGCGCCATCTACCCCGCCGCCGAGCTGGCACGGGACAAGGCCTGGACGGCAGCGGCGTTCCGTATGCCTAGCGGCGATATCTCCAGGTTTGGCGTCAAGGGCCAGCCCGGCCTGGGTATACCCTTGGGGGGATGGAACGAGAGGGTGTGCCCCATCCCCGGCGGTCTTCCCATCTTCGGAGCCGGAGGCGAGCTGTTGGGCTCGGTGGGAGTGAGCGGAGGAACCCCCTCCCAGGACGCCCGCATAGCCAGGGCGGCCGTCGAAGCCACGGTGTGAGGTGACGTGGTCCGCAAGTTCGCCCGGGCCGAAGAGGTCGAGCAGAAACTACATATGTCACCAGACCGAATCCCTCTTCTGTCGGTGGGTTGAACATGGCTGTCATACCGCGATGATAACCGTGCCTCTATGTGACCGTTTTCGCGCACGCCTTCATGTAAGCCTCAACGAGCCCGCCCCGACGCGGATTGCCCGTACGGATCCATCGCACGATTGTTCCGCCGGGAGATGCAGGGGCAGGCGTGGAATAAAGAACCAGCGCATATCATCGATATATAGTACTAAAGGTTATTCTCATGGTAGCGGGGGTAAAGATATATAGATAACCAGGCTTTTATCGCTGGATACCAGTTGAAGGAGTTGCAGCCAAAGCATCCAACCGGCTTTGCGATCGGGGTGTACACGCCCTGCAGCGGGTGCCCCGTCGATAGACGTTGGCGGCTGCCAGCCGGCGTAAACCATTTTTCAGGCGGAGAGAAGTGAAGAAAAGCAAGACGGAACGTGAAAAAAGACAATCCAAGAAGACCGGGCAGGCCGATAAGGACACAAGCTCCGCCAACGTGGATAAAGTCGGGAAGACCTCGGTCGAGGAACTCATGCGGCAGCTGCACGCCTCCAAGGACGGTCTTTCCTCGGACGAGGCGGCCTCGCGCCTGGAGAAATTCGGACCCAACCAGCTGGCCGAGAAAAAGACAAATCCCCTCCTGAAATTGTTGAGCTACTTTTGGGGGCCCATCGCGTGGATGATCGAGGCGGCCCTCATACTGTCGGCGGTCATCGGAAGATGGGAGGATTTCGGCATCATCATGGTTCTGCTCATGCTCAATGCCGGGGTGGGCTTCTGGCAGGAGCATAAGGCGGACACCGCCATCGAGATGTTGAAGAAGAAGCTCGCCCCGGAGGCCAGGGTGCGGCGGGACGGCAAGTGGGAGACCGTTCCGGGAAGAGAGCTGGTGCCCGGTGACGTGGTGAGGGTGCGCCTGGGTGATATCGTTCCCGCGGATATCAAGCTCGTGGAGGGCGATTACCTGTCCGTGGACGAATCCGCCCTCACTGGTGAATCCCTGCCGGTGGATAAACACGGGTCGGATGTGTGTTATTCCGGCTCGGTGGTCCGGCAGGGAGAGATGAACGGGCTGGTGGTGGCCACGGGCATGAACACCTACTTCGGCCGCACCGCCGCGCTGGTGGAGGAGGCGGAGACCAAGAGCCACTTCCAGAAGGCGGTGATCAAGATCGGCGATTACCTCATCGCCATCGCTATCGTGCTGGTGGTATTGATCATCGTCGTCGCCCTCTTCCGCGGCGAGAGCATGAAGGAGACCGTCCAGTTCGCCCTGGTGCTGGCCGTGGCCGCCATCCCCGCCGCCCTGCCGGCGGTGCTCTCGGTGACCATGGCGGTGGGGGCCACCGCCCTGGCCAAGAAAGAGGCCATCGTGAGCCACATGGTGGCCATCGAGGAGATGGCCGGGATGGATATCCTCTGCTCCGATAAAACGGGGACCATCACCACCAACCAGTTGTCCGTGGCTGAGATCGTCCCCTTCGGGGATTTCAAGGAAGAGGAAGTCGTGCTATACGGCACCCTGGCCTCCCGGGAGGAGGACAAGGACCCCATAGACGACACCATCATCGGCAAGGCCAGGGAGGAGGGCCTGGAGGATAAAGCGGCATCCTACAAGGTGGAGAAGTTCTCTCCCTTCGACCCCACCGTCAAGCGCACCCAGGCCAGCCTGGACGGTCCGGGGGGAGAGAAGCTCGAGGTCTCCAAGGGGGCCCCGCAGGTGATCATGAAACTGGTCGGCGAGCGGAACGGATTGTCCTCCAGGCTGCATGACGTCGTGGAGGAGCAGTCGTCCAAGGGCTATCGCTCCCTGGGGGTGGCCAGGACCGGCGATGATGGCGGCTGGAGCTACGTGGGGGTCATAGCCCTCTACAATCCCCCCAGGGACGACTCATCCAAGACCATCGACACCGCCAAGGACATGGGCGTGGAGGTGAAGATGGTCACCGGCGACCACGTGGCGGTGGCCAAGGAGATAGCCGGCGAGGTGCACCTGGGGACGGATATCCAGCCCGCCGGCGCCTTCCTCGACAAGCCCGATCTCGAGGCGGCGAAGATCGTGGAGGAGGCGGACGGTTTCGCCCAGGTCTTCCCCGAGCACAAATACCGCATCGTGGAGCTGCTGCAGGACAAGGACCACATAGTTGGCATGACCGGGGACGGGGCCAACGATGCACCCGCCCTGAAGAAAGCGGACGCAGGCATAGCGGTTGAAGGAGCCACCGACGCCGCCAAGTCGGCGGCGGACATCGTGCTAACCCTGCCCGGGCTGTCGGTGATCATCGATGCTCTCGAGCAGAGCCGCATGATCTTCCAGCGCATGAACAGTTATGCCATCTACCGCATCGCCGAGACCACCCGGGTGCTCCTGTTCATCGTGGCCTCCATCCTGGTCTTCAATTTCTACCCGGTGACGGCGATCATGATCGTTCTCCTCGCACTCCTGAACGACCTCCCCATCATGGCCATCGCTTACGACAACGTGCGTTTCTCCGACAAACCGGAGAAATGGGATATGCGCACCGTGCTCTCCATGGCCACCTTCCTGGGGGTCGTGGGGGTTTTCGCGTCCTTCTTCATCTACTACATAGGCAGGGAATGGCTCAACCTGAGTACCGGGGAGCTGCAGTCGTTCATCTTCCTCAAGCTCGCGGTCGCCGGGCACCTGACCATCTTCCAGACCCGCACCCGGGGGCCGTTCTGGTCCATAATGCCCGCCGCCCCCCTCTTCTGGTCGGCGGTGGTCACCAAGATCATCGCCACCTTTATCGTCGTCTACGGCTGGCTGGTCACGCCCATAGGCTGGAAGCTGGCCGGCTTCGTCTGGGTATATGCACTGGTAGCGTTCGTCATCACCGACTTCTTGAAGGTGCGGTTCTACAAGGTGCTGGACCATACTGGCATAATATTCCACCGTCGCAAGGCCCTCCAGGCATCCTAGCTGTCCGTCATGGGACAGGCGGCTCTGCCGTTCCGGGATCCGGGTTGTGCATATGCACCCTGCCGATTGCGGCACGATTCCGGGGAGCGGTCCCCCACGTGGACATAAGTTATACTATTGCTTGAACCTGGGCGCTGCTTTTCGGCTACAGAAGGAGTGGTTTCTTGAAGATCATCGATTGCCTGAGTAACATCCCCACCCTGGAGGGCATCATCGACCAGGTGGTGGGCCTGCCTCCCCAGATGTCGGAATACCTCAGGAGCATCTACGGACCCCGCGTGGCCCCCATGATGGGCTTGACGCCGGAAGAGCTGGCCAGGGCCAAGGAGGAGATGAGCGAGAGGGAGCTCTACGAGTTCCTGGAGCCCAGGGTCGAGCCCCTGGCCCGCAGCGAGGACCAGTTTATAGAGATGCTGGACGAATGGGAGGTGGAGGTGGCCGTTCTCTACAATATGGACGAGGAGACCGCCGCCGGGGTTAAGGGGCTTCCCAACGATTATTTCGCGGAGGTGGTGCACAGGCACCCCGAGCGCCTGCGCTCCTTCGCCGGCATCGATCCCCACAAGGGCATGGACGCGGTGCGGGAGGTGGAAAGGGCCGTCAAGGAGCTGGGGCTGCACGGGGTGGCCATGCGCCCCTTCGTACAGCAGCTGCCGGCCGATCACCGCAGGTTCTATCCCATCTACGCCAAGTGCGTCGAGCTGGACGTGCCGGTATGGCTGCACCAGTCGGTGAGCTTCGCCAGCCTCTCCATGTTTATCGAACATCCCTCTCACCTGGACAACGTGGCCCTGGATTTTCCCGAACTCAAGCTCATAGCCGGTCACGGCGGATGGCCCTGGACGGCCGAGCTGGTGGCGGTGGCCTGGAGGCACCCCAACATCTATATAGATTTCGCCTCCATGCGGCCCCGCTACGTGGGCAGGCAGAATACCGGCTGGGAGCCGCTCGTGGAGTACGGCAACAGCATACTCTCGGACCGCATTCTCTTCGGCTCCACCTGGATATTCATGGGCATGAGCGTGCCCGAAATGGTGGCTGAGATAAAGGAGATGCCTCTCAAGGAGGGCGTCCTCGACAAATGGCTCTACGGCAACGCCGCTTCTCTCCTAGGTATCAGATAGGAGAGCATGCAGCGCGAAAGCGCCGGCGCCGCCCGGAGGGCGGTGACACGGTGTCCCAGCGCCTGGACATTTCCGAATGTCCAGGCCTGGCACGGGTACATGGGGAAAAGAGCCCACGAATGACCACAAACAACCGACAGTATGCATCGCGTAAGCGACAGGGCCGTCTTCGGCCCGACGGTGTCCCAGCGCCTGGACATTTCCGAATGTCCAGGCCTGGCACGGGTACATAGGGAAGAAAGCATACGAATGACCACAAACAACCGACAGTATGCATCGCGTAAGCGACAGCGCCGTCTTCGGCGCGACGGTGTCCAGCGCTTTGACATGTCAATATTGTTATGGGTTTTGATCTCGGTGGTCGGACATGTCGAGGCCTGGCACGCATACGATGGATAAAGAGAAAGCCATATCAAGGAGGTGCACATGCTCGATAAATATATGGACGAGGACAAGAGGATGACGGCGAAGGAGGCAGTCTCCCGTTTCATGGCGGACGGGGACTCTATGGTCATCGCCAACTGCCTGTACGGAACACCGTACGCGTTGATACACGAGGTAATACGCCAGGGGAAGAAGGACCTGACGGTTTTTCAACAGGGGGGCATAGACGAGCTGGACCAACTGCTGCTGGGGGATTGCGTGAGCACGCTGGCCATAGCCTATAACTTCCGCGTGGCGGGGGAGCGCATCGAGACCGTGCTCGAGCGCGCCCTGCGATCCGGAAAGGTGAAGATAGAGGACTACTCCAATTACACACTGCTGGCCATGCTCCAGGCGGGGGCCATGGGGTATCCATTCCTGCCGGTGATGTCCGGCATACGGGAGAGCGACGTCTACCGGGTCGAGGGCGCCTTCGCCGGACAGAAATTCGGCGAGGTGGAGTGCCCTTTTACCGGGGAGAAGGTGGCGGTGGTGCGGGGACGCAACCCCGATATGGCCGTTCTGCACGTGCAGAGAGCCGACAAGTTCGGTAACGTCCAGTTGTGGGGAGCGCTGATCAATTCGAGGTGGGCCTGCCTGGCCTCTAAGAGGATCATAATCTCCTGCGAGCACATCGTGGATTCGGATACCATCAGAGAACCCCGCATCTTACCATAGTACCCGGATTCAGGGTCTGCGCCGTGGTGGAGGAGCCATGGGGCGCCCATCCCGCCAAGCTCCTCGGCTTCTATGATTACGACATGCCCTTCCGTGCCGTGTTCTTCATGCAGAGCATAAGCGAGGAGGGGGGCAAGGCATGGATGGACGAGTGGATCTACGGCCTCGAGGACCGCAAGGAATATATCCAGCACTATTGCGACCGCCTTGGACTGAAGTACCTCAAGGAGCTCGAGGCCAGGCCCTACCCTAGTATCCCCGCCGATTACGGCTGCACGGGGCGCAGGGCGTGGGACGAGAACGACATAAGCTTCAATTTCCAGATGACCTACGACGAGTTCCTGGAAGCCCTGGAGGAGAAGGGGGGTTTCGTTGATGGTTAAATATACCGAGCCCGAGATCATCGTGGCCAACGCCGCCAGGGAGATAAAGGACCGCGATATCGTGGTAATCGGCCATGGCATCCCCATGGCCGCCGGGGTGCTGGCTAAGGCCACCCACGCCCCCGACCGCATCATACTCACCGAGGCGGGCCTGGCGGGCAAAGATCCCTTCCGTAACCCCCCGCACATCGCCGATCCCACCTGCACCCACGGCTACATGTATTCCTGCGATATGATCGACGTCTTCACCACCATCGTCAACCGCGGCCTGGTGGACGTCACCTTCCTGGGCGTGGGTCAGATAGACCGCTACGGCAACATGAACTCGACCGTCTTCGGCGATTACCGCGACTTCCGCATGCGCATGATGGGGGCGGGGGGAGCGCCGGAGTTCTTCGGGTACGCGCGCAAGGCGGTGCTGACCATGCGCGGCGGCAGGTTCGTGGAGAAGCTGGATTACGTCTCCTCACCCGGCTACCTCGATGGCCACGGCGCCAGGGAGAGGGCCGGCTTCCCGGCCGGCGCTGGGCCCAAGGTTCTATACAGCACGAAGGGGGTCTTCAGCTTCGACGAGGAGACGGACGAGATGTACTTGGACGGGATCTTTCCCGGCCACAGCGTGGAGGAGATCGAGGCGGAGGTGCCCTGGGACCTGAAGCTGGCGGACGAGGTCAAGACGATGCCGGCTCCCACCCAGGAGGAAGTGGACCTCGTCCGGAACTTCGCGCCGGATATCGCCGCCGGCAGGAGGCTGCAGCTGGAGCTGTCACTTCCCGTCATCCTCGGGGCCCTCAAACCGCTTGAGTGATATGGGGTCAGGTGGATTTCTTCTCAAGAATCCTGTTGGCCAACCTCGCATAGGCGGAGATGGTCTTCAGGTAAAAAGTGGGGCATAAACGCTGCAAGATATCGAAGAGGTAGGCGTCCGGACCGATCAGCACGCGGTGCTTGTTCTTCTTTATCCCCTCGACGATCTTCGCGGCGGCTTTCTCCGGCGTCGAGATGGCCATGCGGTCGAAGTTCCTGGACATCTCCTCGGCGGCTATGCCGGTCTCCTCCAGCAGGGACTCCGATATGCGCGCCTCCCTGGCGATATTGGTCCTGACGCCCCCGGGATGGACCACGGTGGCGCTGACGCCGCAGTTCTCTATCTCCAGCTCCAGGCGCAGGCATTCGGTGAATCCCTTGATGGCGAATTTCGCCATGGTGTACGCGGATTGGGTTGGCGAGGCGATAAACCCGCACACGCTGGATACGTTCACTATGTGTCCGGCTTCCGCCCGCTTCAGGTGGGGCAGAAAAGCCTTGGTTCCATAGATCATGCCGAAGAGATTTATATTGAGAAGCCACTCCAGATCCTCGTAGGTCATATCCTTTATGCTGGTGCTGAGGGCGACCCCGGCGTTATTGACGATTATATTCGCCTTGCCGAACTCGCGGACCACGTCGTCGGCCCATGCGTATACCGCCTCCCTGTCCGCTACATCCAGTATGGTGGCTTGCACCGGAACGCCGAGCGACCTGATTTCCCCTTCCGTCCGCCGCAGGCCTTCTTCCTGGATGTCGGATATGGCGCAGCAGCAGCCCTCTTCGGCCAGCAGAACGGCGGTGGCCTTTCCGATACCCGAGGCCGTGCCCGTCACGGCCGCCACCCTGCCGGTGAGATCCTCCATGTAGAGACCCCCTTACGATGATTGATTTCCATACATTCTATACTATTCGCCGTGCCTGGTACGGAGGTTTTCGGGCTATGAGAAGGAAAAACGCGAGTTGTGTTTAATCCCCGCCGACCGTGGACATGTACACCAGCCCGAAGCGAGCGGAGTTGACCGATTCCTTGGTGGACCAGTAACCGGGCTCCGTGTCCTCGCCGTTGGGCCTCTCCGAGCCGGTGCGGAAGGCCTGCCCCGCCATCTCGAGCAGGTCATCGCCGCCACCGTAGATGTAGGCGTAGGCGAGACAGTCGGCGTGCAGGAGCTGCCAGTTGCACAGGTTCACCCGGCCGAACGACTCGTCCGCGTCGCCGTTGAAATACCATCCGTAGGGATAGCCCTGGAAGCTCTGGCCGTCGACGCGCCAGCAGTTGTCGGCCTCGTGTCGCACCAGGCTTACCAAGTACTGCCGGGCGTTCTCCCCGTCGGGTATGTCGGCGTCGGTTATCATGTCCACGTACCGCCCCAGGCTGAAGTTGAAGAGATCCAGTGAGAACAGGGTGGTCCCGCCGCCCATTCCCGGCTGCGGTGCGGCCAGGAAGGGGTCCGAGGCCTGGTGCGAGCACTGGATGATCCATTCCGCCGTGGAGAGATACGCCTGGTCTCCAGTGGCCTGGTATGCTTCGGTCATGATAAGCAGGCCGTTGGCGAAAGGCCGGAAGGACTCATGGCCGTAGTCGTCCTCGCACCCCGCCCATCCCTCGCCGTTGCCGCGGCCGTAGCTGTTCTCGAAGCGGTAGCGGGTGTTTTCCACCATCTCGAAGGCGGCCTCCCTCTCTTCCTCGTATCCCGTGAGGTAGTAATAGAGCAGGCCCCCAGACACGGCGAAATGGAGATCGGGATGGGGGGACAAATAGTTGCGGTGGGGATTCAGGTTACCCGGCTCGGCATGCTGGGAGTGGCCGAAATAACCTCCATCCGCCCAGTGGTCTATCTCTCCCTCGTAGTGCAGGATGTCCACATCGGCGATGTGACGGCATGCGGGTGAGGTCAGGTCCCACCAGCGGTAGTCGCCACTGCGCAGGAACTGCACCATCATCCCGAAATCGAAATCATACTTCAGGTTCATCTGTCCCGAGGGCACTTCGAAGTCCAGCGGAACGTCCCCGTAGTCGCACCAGCCGTAGAAATCGTTCTCCTCGATGCTCTGTAGGAGGGAGTAAGAGGTGGTTCCTATGAAGGGGTCGAAGGCGCACCTGTTTTGGTCCTCGTAGTCGTTGAAGGCGGGATCGTCGCCTACGGCCGTTGCCCTTCCCAGGGTGCCGCTCTCCACGTACCACTGTGGAGAGGCAAGGGCCATGAGCGGATTCTGCAGGGCGGACATGGTCTCCGCCACCCCGGTGTCGCTCGCGTTTCCGGCGTGGAAGTAGAGGTGGATCTCGTGGGTTTTATGTTCCCCGGGACGAAGGGTGAAGTCCCCGCCATATTCCTGGGGAAAGAGGGATAGCCTGGCCTCCGAACCACTGCTGGATAAGCCCTTGGGGTGATTCTGCCAGAAATCCTTGAGGCCCAGGGCCATACCGCGACCGCCGCCGGACAGATCCAGCCAGGCTTGAGCCCTATCCCCACTGCCGGCCTGGCCGCCGTCCTTCCAGGCCCTCCAGCCACGGAAAGTCACGTAGGATTGCGGCCTGGGGTAGCTGCCCCTGTGGACGTCCCACCATTGCGAGCCCGAGGAATCCTGGTAAAGAGAGAGATCTCCTCCGGTGCTGACCAGGCTCTCTCCCTGCCCGTTGCCAGAGTCGAGGGTGGCGGTTGCGGGGCCGTCCGTATCGGGCACGAGCCGGAGGACGAGGCCGCTGAAGGTCTCGCTTCCCGGGCATCCGATGTCCCAGCACTGCGGCTGTCCCATGCCGTCTGGCTGGATGGGATTGTGATTCTCCAGGGTGTAGAAAACCCTGGTGCAGGAGGAACCGGAGTAGAACCATATGCGCGCGGTCCAGTGCAGGAACTCCTCGGCGGATGACGAGGCGAGGCTGCCCCTGATAGTCACCGAGGCCCTCATCGGCCCGCTTTCCTCTAACTGGAAGGAGCTAGGGGGAAGGGCGCTGGAGCTATACTCCTTTCCTCCCGCCTCGAGAATGAAGCTGTTTGCGGATGAGGGAGTGAATACGGTGCCCGCTCCGGCGAGCTCCACGCCGTTGAAGAGATCGAAAGCGTCGCGGCGCAGGCGAAAGACGGCGGCGCCGGTGTCCACGGTCAGGGTCGTGCCATCGTCGTTTATGGCTATGGGAGTGGGGGGATTGCCGGCGGCGGTGGAGCGTCCGAGGTAATATTTCGATTGGCCGTACGCCTCCACATCGGCGGGAAAATCCAGGAGAACCCACTTGGCTGGAAGCGAGGCATCACGAGGTGTGCCGCCCCACCTGGCCGTTATCTTCATCTGGCAGGGTACCACCGAGTCGTCGGCATCGAAGAGCGCCAGGTCGTCGGAGGAATAGACGTTGAAATCCTGCGGCAGGGGGATCCCCGAGGTGACTATCTCTCCCACGCGTTCCACTCCCGCTCTCTCCTGGACGGTCAGCTCGACCCGGTTTCCTCCGCCCCCGGGGCCGGTGGCCCCCTCGGCCAGGTACCACTGCGAGGCGGGGGAGGTGACCCCCACCGAGTCATGCCCTCCCTGGCGCCCGTTCCAATACATGGCCCTCTCGCAGACCACCTCGCCGTCCCTGGCC
>JAXHVT010000033.1:39846-120696 GCA_034188985.1 Actinomycetota bacterium
GGTATCTCCAGGTTATGCAGCTCGGGCGGGGCCATCTCACCCATGTCGGTGTGCAGGTCGAGGTCCACGTGCACCGGGGTGGAGCCTGGATTCTGTACCAGTATCCAGGTCTCGAACTCGCCCGAGGTGGCCCCCTCGGCCAGGTACCACTGCGAGGCGGGGGAGGTGACCCCCACCGAGTCATGCCCTCCCTGGCGCCCGTTCCAATACATGGCCCTCTCGCAGACCACCTCGCCGTCCCTGGCCTCGACCAGGGTGGAGACGTGATAGGTCTGCACGTATTCATGCAGGGGGAATGATCTTCTGCCTCCCGCCGGTATCTCCAGGTTATGCAGCTCGGGCGGGGCCATCTCACCCATGTCGGTGTGCAGGTCGAGGTCCACGTGCACCGGGGTGGAGCCTGGATTCTGTACCAGTATCCAGGTCTCGAACTCGCTGGATGAAGATCGCACCTGGTTATTGTAGGCCAGTCCCTGCAGCACCTCTACCTGGCCGTTGTCCGAGGTCCTCAACACCAGGCCGAATACCAGGAGAAGGGTAACCGCGAGGATAAGTATCGCCGAGGCCAGTATCCTTACATGCTTGAGTCGGGGATCGACTTTGCTTCTCATTTCCGATCCCATCCCTGCCCGTCCCCCTACGGACTCCGCGCGTTGCCGCCGATGTTTTACCACACCCATAGAAACAGAATTACCCGGGCCGGATTTCCGGCCGTAGCCTTGTTCTCTATATCGTTAAAACGCGGGTGGTGGCCTTATATTGCAGGCGGGGGCGCAGATCCATGGGATTCGGTCGCGAAGTATCTACTCCGTACGGCCCGCAGTATCTCCTCCAGAAGCTCCTCCGTGGTATTGATGGGCTTCCGTCCCAGCTCCTCCTTCAGCTTGTCGCTGGTCCCCACCATGGGATATAGGAACTGCCTGACCCAATGGGAGGATATCCGGGACAGGCCTATCTTGAAGAGCAGGTCCATCATCCAGCAAACCAGGCTCACGGGAAGCGGCAGTCGTATCATGCCCGCCCTCTTCAGTATCTCCGAGACCGGCATGCAATCGTAGCTGATAATGTTATGGGTGCCCCTGGCGCGATGATGCAGCACGAGGCGTATGGCGCTTGCCAGGTCTTCCTCAGAAATTTGCTGTGCCAGGGAGTCGTGCTCTAGCAGCGAGGCCCCGAGCTTACGGGAGAATAACCAGGAGATTAAGTTATCGATATTGGCCCCGGCTATGATGGTGGGACGCAGGATGGTCACCTCTAATCCAGGGTTGCGGCGAGTCAGCCACTGCAGGCAATGCTCCAGCTCGGCCTTGGCATAGCGATAACAGTCGAGTGGGTCACCCCCGGGGAAATCCTCCTCTGTCAAGTGCACGGGATTGTCGGGATGGGCTCCGTAAGCGGCCATGCCGGACAACATGATGATCCAGGGCGTTTTGGTGTCCAGTCAGGCGTGGAAGACGTTCTTCGAGCCATTTATATTGATGTCGTTGGCTCTCCGCTTGTCCCTAATCTCGTCCAGAATAAAGGCCATGTGCAGCACCGCGTTGGCTCCCTCCATAGGACCCCTTACGGATTCGCCCCTCACGTCCATGGCGTGGAATTCGAGTTTGGATAAGACCTGGAGGGAGGCCTCAAGTCCACCCCGACGATCTTCTCTATCTTTGGATCGTCCTCCAGGTGCTCCATTACCACGCTTCCCGGGTATCCCGATACGCCGGTTATGAAAGGGCGCAATATCAGCACCTCCGAGCTTCGTGTTCGCCTCGCCTGCCGAAGTCCTCCTCCAGCACCTGCAGCAGGTAATCCACCAGGCGGCTTCCGTACCCCTGTTCGGCGTGGCCAAAGTCCGGAAAGACCATGAGACGGCACCCCTCCCCGGCACGGCGCGCCAGCTCAACGGCCTGTTCCGGTTCGAATATATGATCATCTTCACCGTGGATTATGGTAAAGGGTTGAGGCGCGATCCTGTGTACCAGTGAGGCGGGCGCCGCCCCTAGCTTCCATGCCTTGTCCACCCTGACGCCGTAGCGGCGGGCCGCGAACTCCCTGCCCAGCGGGTTCCCCATCAGCAGGCGGATGAGGAGGGAGCCAGGAGCCCGCGCCGTTTTTATATCGGCCGGGGTACTGATCGTCACCACCGAGGCCAGCCCCCCGCGAAGGGCAGCGTACCTGATTACCACCACGCCTCCCATGGAGAAACCCAGGGCGGCGAGGGAGTGGTTGCCGTCCTCCCCGGCTTTTTCCGCCACCGCCATGAGGTCGAGGACCTCTAGGTAACCGAAGGTCGATGTGCCGGGCGAGAGGCCGTGGCCCCTGAAATCGAAGCTGTACACGGCGTAGTGGCGCGAGAGGTCCTGCGCCAGGGCTACGAAATCCCGGATATTCTTGTTGCCCCCGAATCCGTGGCAGAGGATCACGCTGCGCCCGGGCTCGCGGCCGAGGCGAAGGGTATGGATGAGCGCGCCGTCCGCCGTCTCCACCCAGCTATCGGTATTGGGCAGGGTATAAGGGGCGAACATATCCTCCTCGGGAGTGGTAATCGTTGCCCTGGTATTAATAGGTCCCATTGCTCGAAAGCGCCCTTTCTTCCCGGCGGCGTCATCCACCGGGCATAGTACCCATTACTTGTAAGCGTGTATGGTGATGCGGCTGATATGTCTTATAGGGCCGCGGGGCGAGCCGGGCTTGAGGCCGTAGTAGAGTGTCCTCAGGGCTCTCTTTCCCGGGCCGTCCGGCTTCTGTACCATCTCCAGCCTCCGGAAGCCCACCTCTCGCAGCATTGCCTCCAGGGCGGGAGGGTTGATGCCGTTCCAGTTGGAGGGGTCCCCGTAAAGCCGCCCGTCCGGGTATATGGCCATGGCTGGACGGCGGAAGGAGATGAGGTCGGCGACGGTCTCTATTATAAGCAGTTCCCTGGTGACGCTGGACACTCTCTCAAGCGCCAACAGGGGATGGCGCATATGATACAGGACCCCCAGAAAAAACACCACGTCGAACAGGCCCACCGTCTCGGGCGAGAGGTCCATCACCTCGATCTCCATGTCCTCCACCCTGGACCCCAGCGCCTTCCGGGCCAGCTCGAAGCCCCGCTTGGTTCCCCAGGTGCTGCCGTTCCAGGCATAGGAATCCACCGCCAGAACCCTGTCCGCCCCCCGCTTTTCGGCTTCGAAGGAGAAGAAGCCGTCCCACGCCCCTATGTCGAGCACCGTCTTGCCGCTGAGATCCGTGGGCAGCCCCAGCCGTTTGATCTTGCTGGGAGAGTTGTCAATCCCGGGGGTGACGATGCCGTTCCCCAGGTCTATGGTGTGCCACCAGGGGATGCTCTTCACCTCGGCCCGAAGATCCTCGGCTTCCATCTCCTTATTCACCCTAGCCGTCATCGCGCGTTCTCGACCGGACGTTACTATGGTACATAAGTGAAGGCCGGAAAACCATAGACGACCGGAGTATTCAGGGAAACGCTCATCGCCCTGGTGGGGTCTTTCGAACGCCGTATCGGCCTTCCCGGTCTTCTGGCAGTCACGGCGATCAAGTGGGGGGTTGGCCGGTCCTTTTCTGGTGTTTTCTCATGGAGAGAAATACCAGGGACAGGAGAAAAAGGACCAGGATACTGAGTAACACCAGCACCAGCCAGGTACGTTGGGAGGAGATAACGATCTCGAACTGGATGGAGTAGGTGCCGGGTATATTCTCGTAATCGGGATAGGACGAGCTTATGATGACCTCGACGATATAGGTACCGCTGGTCTTGCCCTCCAGTTCCCAGGAGACCGTGTATGTGGAGCCGGGCTGCAGGTTGCCCAGGCTCATGTCCTTTTCGCTCAGTGTCGCCAGTTTCAAGCCGCTTCCGTTGGTGAGAACCAGCCGCGCCTGGGCGTTGGGCAGGGCGCGCATGCCACTTACCACGATCTCCACGTCCAGGTCCAGGGGAACGTTCACCTCCGCCCTCGGCTCCCCGGTGATGATGTCCACGTCCAGGTAGGAGTGGAGGTTATCCATGAGATGGTAAAGCGCTTCTTTCTGAGGGGAATAGACCTCGAGCGATCCGCGGTCCTCCAGCTTGGAAAGGTCCGTTTCGGACTCCTCGCCGTCCTCGCCTTCTATTGGAACGCGGGCCAGGCCGAGATTGAAACACAGCGGTGAAGAGGCGCCGTTGCCCTCGTAGGCCCAGTCCGTCGCGGAGCCGGGGAAGGGGTTGGCGGGTATGCCGACGCGGGTTGGATAGGGAAATATCTCCGTGAGCTCCGACAGTATGCTCTCGTACAGGGACTTCTCCGGGTTGGAGCCGGAATTGGTTTTCCAGTTCCAGGGTGCGAGCAACGAGTTCGTTCCGGTCTGGAGGTTGACGTAGAGGCTGACCGGTGTATCGTCCAGCAGGTCGCGTATAGCCTGGCTTTCCGTTTCGGAGAAGGCCTCCTTGCCCGCGTAACCGGCCGAGGCCGGGTTCTTGTCGCCATCCTGCCATTGGATATCGAAATTGTGATTTAGAAATACCAGGTTGCCGTTGCGCGGTGCCTGGTTCTTGAAGACGGCGCTTTCCGCCGGATCGGGCATGGCCAGCCATCTCTGTAGCCCATCCGGATTCACCAGCGGCACCACGTAGATGTCCAGTCTCTTCAAGAGCTCGGCGAACTCGTCGTCCTCTTGCGCTCTCTCCCCCAGCTCGTCCAGTAGGTCCAGCAGGAAATCGCTGCCCTCGGGGGCGTTGCCCTCCAGGGCGGCGGTCAGAAGTATGGAACGCTTCTTCTCCGTGGAGGTGAAGTCGGCGAGGTGGGCCAGCCATATATCCCGGCCCCTCATGCTTTTGCCCAAAGAGCTTGCCTCCATCAGGTCGGGATAGCTTTCGGCCAAGCTCTCTAGCCTCTCTCCCACTTCGACGTCGTCGGGGTAGTACCCCCACAGAGGGTACTGGGCCAGCATATTTGTGTCCTCTATCTCCAGCTTCTCGCCGTTTTCTCTCTGCATGCGGAATACCAGTCCGGTGCGTTTCTCCGCCAGAACCTCGATGCCTTCTCCCCGCATCAGTTCGGTGGTGTACTTGTTCTCCCTGAAATCGTACTCGCTCTCTTCCTCCACTATCAGGTTGATTTCGTCCTCCACGGTGATCTCGTCGTCAATGCCCGGGCGGGCGGGAACCCAGTAGGGCCAGAAACCCAGCATCTGCCCCTCTTGGTTGTGGTAGAGGCGGTCCTTGGTCTGCAGCGTGTAACTCTGCAAGGATACCGTCCGTTGTTCGGTGTCCAGTTCCTCGACGTCGGCCTGGAGAAGGATCCCGTCCTGCGGGATTTCGGGAGCGAAATTATAGGTGACACGAACGAAAAATGCCTGGGGATTTGGTTGATCGGGCAAGGTCCTTTCACCCCGGTAGAGCACCCATGATCCCGCAGCGGGATCTATAGGGCCGGTGCGGATGTCGTTGCTTCCCTCATCCTCTTCCTGGGCGATGGAAGCTGGGCATAGGGCCAGCATTAGAAGCAAGCCGCTGATAACAAGGACCACCCATAGCCGTGAAAACGGTTTCCTTTTCCCTATCAAGCTTACCCCTTTCTCGTCGAGTTAGAGACTAGAGAACATTATACTAGAGACGGGTGCCGCGACGGCCTTAGTTCCTGAATCCCGTAATGATGATAGCAGGAGGAAAGGCAGGCCCGAAAGCGGGAACGTAAAGGAGGAGAGATGAAGACGAGAGGAGCACGGGTATATCTGGTTGTGTCGATATGCCTGATATTCGCGGCTGTCCCGGCGTTTACAACCGGGTGCGGCGATTCGGACGAGGTTGTCTCGGAGGAGGGATGGGAATACATTACACAGGACTCCGGAGATGATTTCGGAGAGGATGTCCGGGAGAACAACCTGAAGGGCGGGGAGGGCGTCGTGCATATGTGCGGGCGTTCCGTCCTGGGGGGATGGTTCGAATACTGGGGCTGGGATTGGGACTATGAACAGCCGGAGCATTTCGAGGGCTACGAGCTCTACTACCACGAGATGGAGGTTCCGCCGGATATAGTCTACAGTGCCGAAGAGGTAGCCGCGGAGCTGGCGGGATTGGGCGGCGGATGTATGTTCTTCAAGCTTTGCTTCGACGATTTCGAGGGGGGAGACGAGTACACCGCGCGGGAGAACCTGGAGAGAAACGAGGAAATAGTGCAAAGCGTAGTCGATTTCGCCGTGGATGAAATGGGGCTGACCCTTATCCTGGGCAACGCCTTACCCGTTGTCGAGGAGTATTGCGACCGCTGGATGGTATGGAACCAGCGGGAATACAACAGCTTTCTGGAGGGCTTGAGCCGCGAATACGGCGACAAGGTAGTGGTCCTGGATCTCTACGGCACCCTGGCGGACGGCGAGGGCTGCCTGCGGTCGGAGTACGCCGCTGACGAGTACGATTCACATCTCAACGCCTCCGCTTACTCCGCCCTGAACGAGAAGCTCGAGGAGACACTCGATAACCTGCTGGCCGCGCCTTGATTCCGCGGCGGACTATGTCAGCAGGGCGGACTACCTGTATATGAGGCTTTCGTCGCGCTCCAAGGTCTCGGGAAGGCCTGTGTGACCCCAGAAATCCTCGATATGGCGACCATCCACCTCACCACTCTGTTTCCCCTCGACCAGGAGCCTTACCTCTTCGATGCCCTCCAGCCCGGTAAGGGTGTCGGCGATGGTGGCCAGCGCCAGCACCTCTCCCCTGGCCCCGAAACCTACCTCCGAGGAGTCGGTTATTATCTCCTTGCTGACGTCTACGGTGCATACGCCGTCCTCCACGCTTACATCCAGAACCTGGGTGGTACCGGGCAGAACCGGCATCAGCTCGGAGCCTTCGCCGGGTCCCTTGATCAGCTCCTCCATGGCGGCCAGGGGGGCGTCCGCGGTGTAGACCGTCCTCTCCTCGGGGGCCAAGTACTCCTCGCCCTCGATATAGAGACGGAAATACAGGGTCAGTGATACCTCCTCTTCAGCGTCCCGCCCGTCCTCGGCGTTATCTTCCTCCATCTCCTCCTCGGCCTCGCCGCCACTGGTGTCCGCTTTCTCGCATCCCGTGCCCAGGAGTACGGTCAGCAGCAGGAACGAGACGAGGACAAAGGTAAGAAACGCCGTTCCGCGGCCATTGCCCTTGCGCATATGCATCAGCTCCTTAACCTTCAGACCATCCCGGGTTTGTTCGTGTTCCCCCGGGGAAATCCGATAATCATTCTTTCCTTCCCCGCCGCCTTTCTCCCTTCCGACGCCGGGATTATTATTTATACTACGCCTGCGTGGATATGCCCGGAGAGACGCGGGTGACGCGGCGCTTGCCGGGAAAAGAGCTGGTAGTCAAGTAGCCGGCGAGCCCTTGGACAATGCGAGCCACCCGATAACCATACTTCATGGCTTTGGGCTCCGTATTCGACTATGAAAACGATAGCGTTAATGATAGCGTTAATCGATAAAGCCGAGGTTGCCGATTTCCGATAGTGTGATTGGCTTGACTTACAAGGGATAGCACGCCGTCGCCAGCGTATTCTAAGGAGGCGCTCGAGTACCGGAGAGCGAGAGGAGCGGATTTGGAAACCAAAGAGCCCGACGAGAAAGAAAAGGAAGAGGCCTCCGAGGAAGAGAACAGCTTCTTCGGGAGGATACATGGGGAATGGGTGGAGATTCTGGCCGCCATCCTGCTGGCCCTGGCCGTAGTGACCTCGGCTTGGAGCGCTTATCAGGCGTCGCTATGGGGCAGCGAGGAGGCCAGGAAATTCAACGATGCCAACGCCGACAGGGTTCATGCCTCGGAGCAGGCCGACCAGGCCGACCAGGATCTCGGCATCGACACCGATCTGTTCGTCGACTACATGGCACTTCACCACAAGGGTGATACGACGGGGATCGAGTACTTCGAGAATTACCTCTTCAGCGATGAGCTCAAGGCCGCCGTGGACGCATGGTGGGCTACCGATCCCTTCAATAACCCCGATGCCCCTGATACCCCTTTCGATATGCCCGAGTACGGGAACACGCATCTGGACAAGAAGAACGAACTGGAGCAGAATGCGCAAGTTAAGTCCGATGAAGCGAAGCAGGCGATCAAGCATTCCGATAATTACGTAATGCTTACAGTGCTCTTCGCTTCCGTCCTCTTCTTCGCCGGTATAAGCACTAAGTTCAAGGCCCCGCATCTAAGGATTATCATCTTGTGCATCGGCTGGATCCTCTTCGTGGGCTCGGTCGTCATCATGTTCCTTCAACCCGTGCATTGATCCCGGCATGCGCAACGGAGGTGTCATTGTGGCGAGGCGCGTGTGTAAGGTCTTGGCGCGGGCTTGAAGGTCTACGGCGTTCTATGAAAGAATATGCTCGGCCCTCTCCTCACGGGGGGAGCTAAAAGGAGGCAATGAACGTACTATGGTGATCGACCTGCATATACATACGAACATATCCTCACCCTGCTCACAGATAGATCCCCGTCAGCTTCTGCAGGTATCGTCGGAGGTGGGCCTCGACGCCATCTGCGTGACCGAGCACGAGGAGATGGAGGGCGCGGAGTTCACCTGGCGCCTGGGCGGGGAGATGGGCTTCAAGGTGCTGCGTGGGGTGGAGGTCTACACCGATTTGGGGGACATGCTGGTTTTCGGGCTCTTCCGTCCTCGCTTTCCCCTGCAGATACCTTTCGAGGATCTCCTGCGTGATGTCAGGGGCGAGGGCGGGGTTATCATACCCGCCCATCCCTGCCGGGGATCCCTGGGCTTTCACGCCCTCCTGGGGCCGGAGAAGGCGGACTTCCTGCTGGATAATATCAACGCGGTGGAAACCCGCAACGGGGGGAGCACCGCCGAGGCCAATGCTGCGGCCGAGGCCATAGCGGTAAGATACGGGCTTCCCGGGACGGGAGGCAGCGACGCGCATTTCCTGATGCAGGTGGGTCGCTGCCTCACCCTCTTCGAAAGGGAAATAGAGGACGAGGGAGAACTGGTGGAGGAGATAAAGGCGGGGCGGTGCCGCGCCGCCTACGCCTCGGAGGTCGAGGGCTTGAAGATGCCGCAGCTCTGGAGGTAGAGAATGGTAATCGATCTTCATATACACACCAACCTGGGCTCCATATGCTCACAGCTGGGTCCCGACGAGCTGCTGGACAGAGCTCGCGAGCTGGGCATAGATGCCGTGTGCGTAACCGATCACCATTCCCACCGTGGCGCGGACAAGATGATAGAATACGCCAGGGACAGCGGCTTTCCTATCTTTAGGGGGGTGGAGATCTACACCGAAATGGGCGATATGCTGGTATATGGCATGAAACGGGATACCAAGTACCATCTGACCACCTTTGAGGAACTGGTGGAGATGGCCAGCGAGGATGGCGCGGTGATCATACCAGCCCACCCCTGCAGGGGCTGGGATCCCAAGCACGCGCACAAACACGAATTCCCCGTCGAGATAGCGGACAGGATAGTAGCCATCGAGACACTGAACGGCGCTAATAAGGCCGAGAGCAACGCGTGGGCCACGCGGATCGCCGAGGAACTGGGTTTACCGGGCACCGGAGGCAGCGATGCTCATGCCATCTGGCAGGTAGGCAAGTGCATCACCGTCTTCGAGAACGATATCCACAGCCAGGAGGAGCTCCTCGCCGAGTTGCGCAAGGGCAATTTCTGTCCCGCCTACCTGGATGATTTGAAGAAGGACTGCACCTAGAAGGGCGGGATGGACCTTGTTCCGGGACCTCTTCGGTGGGTGGGAGTGAAGAGATGCGGATGATGCAGCGCCTTCCTCGAAAGGCGGGGAATGCAATTACGGGTGAACCGCCGAGCATCGCCTGACAACCGGAACCCCATGCTTCACGGCCGAGAGCCTTATTTCGTTTTGGTGATACGGAAGCGGCACCTCTCATCGCCGCGTGGCAGCGACTCCAGGACCTCGATGTTGAAATCCCCGCCCAGGTGGGATATCAGTCCCTTGTACTCGTGCTTGGAACAGCTCTCCTCGCAGTCTATCCCTATGTGCTTGAAGTACCAATCGTACCAGGGGTCCCTCCGAATAGTAAGGTAACCTGCCTCACCGTCTATCTCCGCATATATCTGTTTCAGCTTGGGAAGGTAGGCGAGGGATTCGTTGTTGAGCAGCAGGAGAAGCCTCAAGGCGTCTTCCACGGTTGGTTTCAGCTTATATACTCTCACCAGACGCCTTCCCGCGCTGCTGCCCACGCCGTGCATGGCGGAGTTGATCAGCTCCTGCAGCTTTTCGGGGGGCATGGAATCCCTGGCGTATTGGGCGATGTCGTTGAACACGCCCATGAGGGCGGCGTAAAGCGTACGGTACTTATCGTCCACGGACATGGCTGGGCATACCAGTGTTTGCAGTTCGACCACCTCCCAGACCATTCTAACACGAGACATCGAGCCTGGAATCGATCATGGATTATCCTCGGGTACCGGGGGCAACTGGAATCCAACTCCCTTCTTCGCCGCATGGTTAAGAATATCGTCATGGGGAATATTGTTATAGGGAATAGCATTGCCGGGCGATGATCTTCAGGACGTCGACTGGGCCTGACTGCCGAACGGGAAGCCGGTACCTCGATATCGGCAGCACTGTACGGCTGCATTGCTATGGGGTTTCTGGATATGAAGAGAGGAAAACGAGTTCGCCGCTTCCTTTCGAGCCTGCGTTTCAAGCTGCTGATCATCGTGGTTATAGTCATCCTTCCTATCTTCGGGCTGGTATTATACGCGGCCTTCGAGCAGAGGCGGGATGATGACGAGGACGCCAGGGAGATCGCCGTGAGGATGGCCATGGTCGCCCAGACGGAGCAGGAGAACCTCTTCGATGATGCTTACCGACTCCTCTTGGCCCTCTCCCAGCTCCCCGAGCTCGAGGAAGGAGATTACGCCGCGGTTACCACTTATTTCATGAGGGTCAATGAGGGCTCACCCCGCTATCACAACCTGGGGGTTATAGACGCAAACGGCGATACTCTGGTAAGTGCCCTGCCGGAGGGGGAGGGGCTGCACCTGTCGGACCGGTTGTTTTACCAGCGCGCCATGGAGACACGCGAGTTCAGTACCGGCGATTTTCAGCTCAGCCGGGTTAGCGAAACCCCCATACTGGTTTTCGCATATCCCGTCTTGGATGAGGCCGGAGAGGTGAAGATGATAGTGCTCACGTCCCTGAGCCTGGAATGGTTGAGCGAGTTCATGACCGGCGCGGATCTGCCGCCCGATTCGGTGTTGCTGGTGGTGGATGGAAACGGCGTGGTCCTGGCTTATTATCCGGACCCGCAGGATTTCATAGGGAAAAGATTTCTGGAGACCCCGCTGGTCGAAACCATCCTCGGCCAGGCTGAAGGCGGGACGGTGAGTGTCAAGGGACTGGACGGGGTCAGGAGGACGTATACTTATTTCCCGCTGTTCAGCACCGGGGAGGGGGGTGTAGCTTACATGGGCGTGGGTTTCTCCGAGAGCGAGATCTTCTCAGAGGCGAACAGGGAGCTTATTCGAAACCTGGTTCTGCTGGGATCGATAACGCTGCTTCTCCTGGCTCTGGCCTGGGTACTGGGTGACGTATTTATTATCAGGCGGTCGAAGGCGCTTATAGAGATGGCGGAACGCCTGGGTGAGGGAGACCTGGGCGCCCGCTCAGGTCTCCCTTACGATTACGGTGAGCTGGGGCGGCTGGCCCTGTCGTTCGACGACATGGCCCAATCGCTGGAGGAAAGGGTGAGAGAACGCAGGAAGGTGGAAGGGGAGCTGAGGGAGAGCCGGGCGATGATCGAGCACATCCTGGATGCAACCCCCAATATAATATATGTCTATGACCTCGAGGAGGGTAGAAGCGTTTACATCAGTCGCAATGTCTACGAGCAACTGGGCTATACTCCACAGCAGGTCGAGGACATGGGGAACTTGATCGTCGCCAGGCTCGTCCACCCGGACGATCAGGAGATGATGGTTGGATTTTTCGAGAAGTGCCGTGATTTGGGCGACGACGAGATAATCGACCTCGAGTATCGTCATGTTACCGAGAACGGTAAGATCCGCTTGTTCTATTCCCGGACCACCGTTTTTTCCAGGGATGAGGAGGGTCGGGTCCTTCAGGTTCTGAGCGATGTCCAAGATATAACCGAGCGCAAGGAAGCGGAGGACGAGGTCAGGCGTCTCAACATCGAACTGGAGAGGCGAGTGGTGGAGCGCACCGCCCAGCTCGAGGACGCCATCCGGGAGCTGGAGGCTTTCAGCTACTCAGTTTCCCACGATCTGCGAGCTCCTCTGAGAGCTATGGAGGGGTTCAGCAGTGCGCTGTTGGAGGATTACTCCGATTCCCTGGACGAGCAGGGGAGGGATTACTTCAACCGGGTGGGGGAGGCCAGCCGGAAGATGTCGCGGCTCATCGACGACATTCTGGAGCTGTCCAGGGTGGCCAAGTTCGAGATGCGGTTGGAGGAAGTGGACCTGAGCGGCTTGACCGCGGAGATCACCGGGGAGCTCGAGGGCGGAGCCCCCGGGCGTAGCGTGGAATTTGATATCCAGCCGGGTCTGACATCGTTGGGGGATCCCAGGCTGCTCCGGATAGCCCTGGAGAACCTCCTGAACAACGCCTTTAAATTCACCCGGGGCGTGCCGGAGGCGGCTATCGAATTCAGCGCTGAGGTGCGAGGGGAAGAGAGGATCTATTACATCAGGGATAATGGCGTTGGCTTCGATATGGATTACGCCGACAAGCTCTTCCACGCTTTTCAACGCCTACACACCGAGGAGGAATTCCCCGGCGTCGGAGTCGGGTTGGCCACCGTGCAGCGCATCATCCGTCGGCACGGTGGGGAGATATGGGCTGAAAGCGAGGTGGGAAGGGGAGCTACCTTCTATTTCACGCTGTCATCGGGTCGGGCATCCTGAGAGGCGCGTGACGGGGGCACGCGGAGGAAAGGGATATATGGTGAAAGGTGGGCCGTGATCGCAGCAGTACCTGGCGGGGTGTCCATCCCGATGAGCTGGAGGGAGGTGTGATTATGGAGGAGAAGATCATCTTACTGGTGGAGGACAACCGTGACGGCGTGGATCTGACCCATCGGGTCTTCAATAGGAACGACAATCGAGATACGGCTGCCGGGACCGTCAAGCCCGGAGACCGCGTATCGCGTATCACTCGAAAGAGATGTTCTCCTTCAGGAAATCGACCTCCTCCTGGTTATCCTGCGAGCCCATCGTGCTTACCAGTGCGAAGAAGCTCGTGTCGTCCTTGAAGAAGAAAAGGAAGTCCTGCACCATTTGCGCACCCGCGCCCCGTATGGATACGCTCATGTGGAGGGCCGCCAATCCGCAGGCTATCTCCTCGATGGTGTAGGTGGTCATCTCCACGGAGCCCCCTATCTCCTCGTAGGTCGCTACGAATATGTCCTCGAGCTCCTGTTCGTGCCGCATGAAGAAGTCCTCCACTTCCTCGGACTCCTCACTTTCCGGCTTATCCAGGATGTAGGCCGTGCCGTGAGCCACGGCGATTACGTTGGTGAGGCTGCCGTCGGTGAACAGGTAATCGATGGCGACGTCCTCATCGCCCATTTCGGAGGCCTTCTCGAAGTCACTTCGTGTCTCTTCGTCGGCCTCCTCCCATCCGGGCGGTATATCGACCTTGATGATCGGGGTTTTCTTCGATCCGAAGAACAGGAACATGGTGATGACGGCCAGGATACCCACTCCGGCCAGGATGCCTATTATGATCTTGAGATTCCTCGATCCCCCGCCCGGGGGAGCCGCCTGGAAACCCGGTGGATAGGACATAGGCCTCCCTTGCGGGCTTGGTTGTAGGGCCCCGGTGGGGTAGGTTGGGGGGGGTGTTCCGCTGGCGGGAACCCCAGGTTCTCCAGCGGATCCGGTGAAAATCCCCGGGGTCTCCGTCTCTACGCCGGACTCCTCTGGAGCGCCGATGGGCGCCGCCCCGTCTCGTAGCGGTAGTTCGCAAAGATAACACCTTTCCGCCTGCGGAGAGTTCTCGGCCCCGCACCTCGGACACTTCATTTTCCTACCCCCGATCTTACAGCAACGATGGTTATCCTATTATTCGTCCTCGATAGGGAGCACCTTTATACGCCCGGGGTAACCCATCCGGTTTACCGGATGTACCCTCGCCCCGAGGCTTGTCCGCGGACATGCGCTGAATCCCGGTAGCTCCCGTAGGCGAATCCGGCCGGTATGCGTGAACCTGCCCGGTTATCATCTGGATAATACCTCGTCCGTCACGGTTTCACCCGGTCGATCACCCAAGTCCTAATACCGGGTAACGTGGTTTTCGCACACCCCGAAGAGGTCCTTAACCACTAAGTTGCCGTCACCTTTCCCCAGCCGTCCGCTGAAGAGGCCGAACGGCTGATGGAAGTCGGACATAATGGGTCCGACACAGATGCGCTCCGCCCTTTCTCCCTGGGGGTGAAACTCCAACTCCACCTCCCCGTCCGTGGTGTTGATAAACCAGGGTCCCAGTATATCGGCCTCGCTGAAGCCGAATCGCGCGGCGCCGGTGAGATGTATCCTGCCCCCTATCCAGTAGCAGTTCTCGTTGTAATCCTCGTCCTTCTCTATGAGGTTATGACAGAGGTTGGCGGCGATCAGGGATCCAGGGGATGAATACCCAGCGAAGGTCATCCACCTCCAGAAGCTACGATAGGGATAGAAGGCCTTCTGCTCGTCCAGCAGGCATACATCACGGTCGGGTTGGAGTTCGATCGTCTCTCCCCCTATGCTGATCCTTCCCTCCACCGGGCAGGCGTTCTTGTGGGTGTAAAGGGGACGGTTGGGGGCGAAGGGGCTGACTATGACCAGGGGCTGGTATATGGAGACATCCTCGAGCATGCTCACCTCACCCCTGATGGCCGGCAGACCGCGCCTCTCGGCTATGTCGATATGTATATCGTGGCGACCCCGGTCGAGGTTGTTATCGATGCGCAGGGAATAACCCCGCTTCTCGAAGGAGCATTCACCCCGCCAGGTGGTCTCGGTCAGCCTGGCCGTGCCGGGGGGAGCCTGGTGATTGTGCTCCCTCATGGTCAGCCGCTCCCGGTCGAAGTGGTACACGAAGGATATGCTCATGAGCTTGGCGTCGAAGATCACCAGGCCTATGTAATGTCGGGGGTGAACTATGCCGAAATGCTGCCATTCCTTGAGCCGGAAGTGGTTAATTGCCCGTGCGTATTTCCCCTTGATACGGAAGATATCGGCCTCGTCCAGGTTCAGCTCCCGGAAGGGCTGTTCGAAGACGCCGAAACCCACTACTTCCCCGCCCTCCACCAGGCGCGCGGGGGTTTTCTTTATGATTCTCAAGGCTCCTCCTTTCCTCCGCGGCTGCCCCGGATTATCATTAATAATATGCTTTTTTTGCCGGTTGGTGTAATGGCGGCAAGAATTTATGATATCCCGGCCTCCGATGTTGGACCGGGGACGGAGACCAGCCCTGTCTCGGGGTTTCCAACTGTCGGGATAATCCATGGCGCTATCCATCGCTTGGAAAGGGGAGGATGATGATAACCGCGTTTCAACATGTGGGGATGGGGGTGCATGACGCCGGTCGTACCTTCGATTTCTACCGCGACCTGCTCGGATTCCGCATCAAGCTTAGTGACCAGACCAGCTACCTGGAGGAGATGAAGCCCATCGTGGGTGCCCTGGTGGAGATGCGGGTCATCATGGCCATGAACGTTTTAGGAGGAGGGGCCATCGAATTGGTGGAACACACCTCCACCCGGCCCGTGAAGCCACCCGAGCCGGTGCAATGGGGCGATCTGGGATATCTCGAGCTGGGCCTCAAGGCATACCATCTGGAGCAGCTTTATCTCGACCTCAAAAGCAAGGGGGTGGAGTTCCTGACCCCGGTAAGGAGCTTCGAGCTCAGCTCCGGAGGCGTGGAGCGCTACGCCTATCTCCGTGACCCCGACGGACTGCTTCTCCAGTTGGTGGAGGTCCCAGGTGGAAAACGACCCGCCGTGGGAGGGGTAAGACACGTGGCCATCGGCGTCTCCGATTTGGATAAGGCTAGAGATTTCTACGGCCCCGTCCTGGGTTTTACCCGGCTCATACACCAGTTCAAGGGCCGCATGCTCGAGCTGGACGCGGTAACGGGCGGTAAAGAAATGGAGGTCGTCGTTCTCGAACATCAGGGAGAGGGCGAGAGCGCCCTTCCCCTTCTCGAGAGGGCTATCGTCAAGTTGATCCACACCCCGGGCTACAAAGGGAAGCCTATCTTCAAGGGCAGGAGGTGGGGAGACATAGGCTTGATGGAGATGGCCTTCGATATCAGCGACCTGGGAGATACGTTGAACGGGCTCATCTCCGCGGGAGCGGAGCTGTTTCACCCACCCACTCGGGTGGATATGGGCTCGGGCACTATCGGCTCTTTCTCCTATATCAAGAACCCCGACGGCGGCATCGTGGAACTGGTGGAGGTGGAGAAGGTGATGCATGCCTCCCCAAAGGTTATGAAATACGCCTTGGTATGGTTGCTCAAGGCCGCCGCCAGGTTGAGGCTGGTATGAGGAGCGCAAGCGGGTAAAATGGCCGTAAGGGATACTCGCCGAGGCATATATCGGCGTTGTAACGCGCGGCCTTGCGGACAGGGCCGCCGGCCGGAAATGAGATATATCGGAGGTAGAGGATGGAGCTTCCTGCGGATTTCAGGCGTGCGGCGGATTTCCACGGCCATGTCTGCCCCGGCCTAGCCATCGGTTACCGCGCTTCCGTGGCGGCCATGGAGAGAATGGGTTTGAACAGGGCTTACGACGAGGAACTGGTGTGCGTGGTGGAGAACGATTCCTGCAGCGTGGACGCGGTGCAGTTTCTCACCGGGTGTACTTTGGGCAAGGGTAATCTCATCTTAAGGGATTACGGCAAGCAGGTCTTTACATTCGCCTCCCGCAGCAGGCCCGGCAGGGCCTTGAGGATAAGTCTCAGGTCGGATGCCATTTCGTCTCCCGGGGTGGAGGAGAATCCCGCCGGGAGAAGGGAGGAGGCCTTGAGACGGCTCCTGTCGGCTCCCATGGAGGAGCTGTACCACGTAGATGAGATAGAGTTCGATCCGCCGGGAATGGCCGAGATCCGCCAGTCCGTTCCCTGTGAGAGCTGCGGCGAGCCCACCATGCGGACCAGGCTGGTGGAAAGAGACGGACGCTTGCTGTGTATTCCTTGTTCGGAGGGTTGGAAGCCCCCGCGCTAGGCCAGAACGATACGGCTGCGTTCACGCCAGTCCTCGTCCAACTCGCCCTTGAACACCCGGCGCGCGGGACCCCGTGTAAGGATCTCCCCCCCGGTGGTGACCTCGACCTCCATCAACCCCCCAGGCAGCCGCACATGCATCTTTCTCTTGCACCGGCCGGTGCGCAGGGCTGCGGCCACCGCGGCGCTTGCGCCGGTGGCGCTGGACATGGTTTCTCCGGCTCCCCGTTCCCAGGAACGCAGGCTTATCTCGGAAACGCTCAATACTTCCGAGAACTCCACGTTGACATGCAGCGGGAAAAGGGGGTGGTTCTCTATACGGGGCCCCAGTTCCCTGACCATCTCGTCCCTTATGCGGTCCATGAACAGAACGCAATGAGGATTGCCCACGGAAAGGCAGGTGGCCTTCAGTGCCCTCCCCTCCACTTCCAGGGTGATGTCCACCGCTTCCTCCCCCTCTCCTTTCATGGGGATGGCGGAGCGCCGGAAATCGGGCTCACCCACGTTTACCTCCACCGCGGAAACCTTTCCCATGGCGGTGTGGATAGCGAGCCTCTTTATACCGGAAGGGGTATCCACCTCCATCTCCGTTTCGGTAATGAGGCCCGTCTCGTAGAGGTGTTTGGCCAGGCACCGCAGTCCGTTGCCGCTGACATCGGCCTCGCTGCCGTCGGGATTGTAATTGATCATCCCGCATACGGCTCTTCGCGAGGGTTCGACGATGATAATGCCGTCGGCGCCTATGCCGAGGTGGCGGTGGCACAGCATGCGTATGTCCTCGGGCGACAGCTGCAACGCCTTTCTCATGGCATCCAGAAGCACGTAATCGTTGCCCAGGCTGTGATATTTATAGAACTCCATCGATTCCGATTCTCCCCTTATCGTTTACAAAGGCGCATTGACGTATCCATTCCACAACATTATAAGGTAGGAAAGGCTGGCTTTCAGGCCTCGGGCCCGAGCCGATGCAACGAACCCCGGGTTCTAAAGGAGCAACGCGATTTGCGGGATATGGATGACTGGGCGGAGGACTGGATGGATCAGGCCCGTCTCACCTTGGCGTCCGCCGAGGAGATGCTGGCAGGCGGCCTGCCCACCAAGGCGATATCCAACGCTTTTCTATCCATGGTCTATGCCGCCAGGGCGGCGCTTGGCGGTGTGGAACGCGATATCTCCGATTTGGAAGATGTCGTCCAGCTGTTCTTGACCGAGGCCCTTCCCGCCCTGGGTCTGAGCAAAGGCAACCAACGTGCTCTCACCATCGTGGGTGAGCTGTACAGGCACGTGGAGATCGTCCGCGATATGGAGGCCGATCCGCTGACGGCGGCGGCTTGCTTGAGCGATGCCAGGGGATTTGTAACGGAACTGGAGTCTAAGATCGGGCCTTCCGATTCGGGCCTCGAGTAAGCGGGATCCTCAATGTCTTTTCTCCCATATCTCCATAAGGCGCTGGGAATCCTCCCACATATAGATGTTGTTGAAAAGGACATAGGCCTTTTTCTTCTTGCTCTTGCGCAGTATGGTGACCAGCTTATTGAGTTCCTGGTTGGAATACCTGTGATGGAAACTGCCTATACCGCGCAAGCGCCAGTAGATGGTGGAACCCGCCTTCTCTCTGCCCATGAAGGGGTCCACGACATGGAGCAGGTTCAGATCCCGGCAGAGCCTGCCCGCCTCCTCGGCTTCCCAATGGCCCCGAGGCTCCCAGGCCAGCTGCAGGCCGTCCCTCTCGATCGTATCGAAGAACTGGCACATGTTGGCGGTGTTCTTGGGCCCAGGGTTGAAGGAAGACGGTGTCTGGAAAACCACTATCTCCGCCTCCAGCGCGCGGGCCACTTCCAGGGTTTCGGACCACGCCTTGAGAATCTCCGGTGTGGGCCTGAAGGAGCCGTAAGCGTCCTTTTTCGCCTCCGGTATCGGTCGGGTGAGACGTTTGTAGGTTGAACTGGAAGGCCTATGGGTTATAAGCTGCCAGGCCTTGAGGGTGAATTCAAAGTAAGGCGGGGCATCGTGCCGCCATTTCGCGGAGGTCTTAACACGCGGTAGCTGGTAGAAGGACTTCTGTACTTCCACTAAGGGCAAGGTACTGTAATACCTCCGACGCGCCTGGGGGAAGCCGCAGCAGCCTATCTTGAGCTCCAAATCCGCACCTCGAGATGGCAATCCTTCTTATTGTGGGTAATATCGTCTTTTTCGCCTCAATATATAATTTTATCTATTTTATTCCAAACCAACAAACAGACCTCCTCTTTATTCGACCGTGTAAAGGTTTTAGAGGTTTTGTCCGGAAAAGCTGCATCGCCCTTTTCGCATAGGAAAGCCCCTGGTAAACGAAGGTATTATGGGATTATAAAAGGCCAAACCTGGGTCGGAACCTTATGGCCTGTCGACATCACGGGCTCTGTGTAAAAGTACCCCCGGTTCCGAAGTCCAGTTCGTCGGTGGATTCGGCCGAGCCGCCGCCGATTATACGGATGCTCTTCCGTTTGAGGTCTTTCATAAAGTCGCGGTTCCTGGAGCGGAACTTGCTTATGGCATGATGGGCGTAGGCGTAAATAACCAGGTCCCACCAGCGGAAACGCAGACCCAGCTTCCAGCATTGCCACAGGGAATAGAAGCGGCGCATCGATTTTATTGAACCCTCTTTCTGGAGCTGGTAGGGGGTCATTCTAAGCGGGTTGAAAACCACATGGTGCCCGCTGTACTTGGACCAGTCCTCGATCAGGATGCGCCCTTCGCTGCACAGCTCATTATAGGTCTCCGTCCCCGGCAGGGGAGTCAGTATAAGGAACTGCACCGTGTCTATCTTCATGCTCCGCGCATAGCGAACCGTCTCGCGGATGGTCTTGATATCGTCCTCGTCGGAGCCCAGGACGAACATGCCGTGGACCTTTATGCCGCAATCGTGCAGCGACATCACAGCCTCGGAGATATCCTGCACTGTCTGTTCCTTGCGATAACTCTCCAGGGTTCGCGGATTGATGGACTCCAGGCCCAGGTAGAGGAACATGCAGCCGCTTTCCTTCATCAGGTCCAGGATCTCCGGATCTTTAACCACGTCGACCCGGGCCTGCGCCGTCCATTTCGCCTTGATACCCCGGTCGATCATCCCTTGCATCAATTCCTTGCTGCGCCTGGGGTGGGCAGTGAAGTTATCGTCATAGAAAAACAAGCTGGCCTTGGGGCTGCGTTCGTGAAGAATCTCCAGCTCGTCCAGCACGTCATCGGTGTCGCGGAAGCGGTATCTCCTGCCGAACATCTTGGTCACCGAGCAGAACTTGCAGTTATAGGGACAGCCCCGGCTGGTCATTACGGGTATGATGCGAATCTTATGGAAGTTTTCGATCATGGTCAGGTCGGGCCAGGGCAATTCACACAACTTATCCACCTGCTGCGCCGGGGGATTATGAAAGAACTCCTTGCCCCTCTTGTACGAGAGCCCCGGTATGGATTGAAAGTCCTCGCGCCCGTCCTTGAGGTTCCTCACCAGCTCCAGGAAAGCGTATTCGCCCTCTCCCCGGACCACGAAATCGGCGCCTTTGCCCAATGCCTCCTCGGATAGAAAGGTGACGTGAGGCCCGCCCATTACCACGGGGATATCCCAGCGCTGCTTGACCTTGTCCATAATCGCGTAGGCTTCGGGTGCGGTGGTGGTTATGGTGGAGATTCCCACCAGGTCGGATTGGCCTATCGCGTTCCAGTCGAGGTTGCCGATCTCCTGAAAGTATATGATGGGTCTGATCCCCAGCTCGCGTTCCAGAAGGGCGCCCAACAGGGGCAGCCCCAGGCGGGGCAACTTGAACTTGGAGTACACGTGTATGCCCGGAGCCTTGGGTTCGATAAGCGTTACCTTCATAACAAACCTTTCTCATCTTCTCCGCCTTGTAACATATGAAGTGACTATTTATTTATACCCGCTCGGAGTATATATATATACTCGAAGCCCTGGTTTCTAAAAGCAACATCTTCTTAACAGCCCTCCCGGGATATCGATTATACTTTTTGAGACGTGATGTATTATGTATAACCACTTCGCTCTCTTTTTACAACGGGTAAGTTACCGTAAGGTTACCCCGAAAGGAAGTCGTAATTCGGGCGGAAACGTGAAAGTATCGCCGGGATATTCCGATAATAAACCTGAAGGACCACTGTCGGGCCCGATCCACGATCGGCTCCGGCTGAGGTTTCGGGAAATATATTGGATGGCCTATGAAGAGAGATTGGTGGGCATGATGCAGAGCAGGATTCTGATCATCGACGACAATCCGGTTATCGTAGAGTTGTTGGAGAGGAAGTTCGCCAAGGAAGGATACGAGGTTTCGGGCTGCGTTGAGAGCCAGCAAGCCGTGGATGTGTGCCAGCAATACAAGCCCGATCTTATCATCCTGGACATCCTTATGCCGGGCAAGAGCGGTTGGGAGATCATGGGGGAATTGAAGGCTGAAACCTCCACCGTGGATATCCCGATCATCATCTCCACGGTTAAGAACCGACCCGAGGATCTCGAGAGAAGTACGGAGATGAAAGCCGATGACCACATCGCCAAGCCCTATGTCTTCAGCGACCTCATGGAAAAGGTGGAGAGGATACTGGGCTCGGATTAGCCTTCGTATCCGGCGTACGGATAAAGCCTCGTCACGCCGCCGCGGCGATCGACCGCCGGCGTGACCGCCGGCCTGCCTCGAGGATACGACCCGTTACCCGGCGGGTGGTCCGGTGTTGGACTCCCTTGATGAGCGTGCGGTAGCGGGGTGATCGCGAAATGCCCCGTCCCGTCATGCATCCTCCCCCCGTTTCCTCTTCCGCCCGCGGCGGAGTGAGAGGAGCTTCCCCGAGGATCTCCGCGCTTCACCTGTCTCCCCCGGCTCCGCCGAGGCCGGCGTCGCGGAGGGGTAGGCGGTTCCGGACGCGTAAGGCCTTTCCCCGCACAGCTCCCGCGAGGCGATGATGCCGCTGAGGGCCGCGCCCTCGAGGCCTCCCCCGTATCTGCTCCAGGCCCCCACCAGGTATAGGTTGTGTAGTGGAAGCCGGGGGCCGGGCCTGCGGTAGTACCATTGGCTGAGTAGGGGAGCGAAACCAAAGGCGGAACCCTGAACGTTGGAAGTCAGACGTGAAAAATGGGTCGGAAGGGTAACAAATTCCTTGGCCGCGTTCTTGATCGCCGGAAGCACGGAGGCTATCTCCTCCTTGATAATGACCGTCAGCTCGGCGCCCAGCTCCTTTCCCTGGCGTTCGTCCTCGAAAACGTGGTAACAGTCGCTGGGCACGTTTATCCGGACCATGAGCACGCAGCCCTTCCCGCTTTCCCTCTCCACTATTTCCTTGGTCATGATCAGGGAATCGACCTCCAGATAGGTATCCCCGGTGCGGATACGGCGTGGTTTAGATGGGAATAGAAACACCCTTTCGGGCAGGCGCAGGTCATCCTGGAATATGAAGTGCAGTACGAAGGCGGAGCACGAGGGCTTGAGCTTCTCCATCTCCTTGAGGAAAGCGAAGCCCAGGCTCGAGGGGGGCACTAGACTGGGTATGGCCCGGCGCGGGTCCACGTTCAGAATCACCACCTTCGATCTGATCTGTGAGCCATCTGAGAGGCGCAGTCCTATGGGGACGGCCCTCGCGCCCTCTCCCTGCAGAAGCACCTCCTCCGAAGCGCAGGACGTCATGACGTCTCCGCCGGCCGCCCTGACTACGCCGGCCAGCTTGCGGGAAAGATGCGAGAAATCCGGCTGGGGACAGAATATGCCGTCGATAAAGAGATTGCACAGGAGGCGGGCGCCTTCGAAGGCGGGAAACCGCTTTGGGTCCCCGCCCAGGAGGGAGGAAAGCCCGCCTAGAAGCGAAACCAGTTCGTCGTCGGTGATGTATTCCTCCAGCAAGGCCTGGAAACCGAGGTTCTGCCACAGGGCGGAAAGGGGATGTCTTAAGAACTGCTCGTGGTATTCGTCCAGGTCGGAGGGAAGAGGCGAGGACAGGTTGTCCGGCCTGTCCATGAGCTCGCCTCGAAAACGCCTGAGGTCAGTCATGAGGTGTTTCAGGCCGCTCTTGCTGGTGGGGAACTTGACGCCTATCTTGTCCATGTCCTGCTCGGGTCCCTGTCCGAGCCTCAAGGCTATCTTGCCGTTGGCTAGCCCCCATTCCAGGCGTCTCATGGGTATCTCTTCCTCCAGGCCCAGTCTCTGTATAAGGGCCTGGATCACCCCGTTTTCCCTGCCTCCGCAAAGCAGGGAGGGGCCGGAGTTTAGGGGGTAACCCTCCCAGCAAAAGGTCTGGCAGTAGCCCCCGACCCCGCGTGCCTTCTCGGCCAGCAGTACTTTCATCCCGGAATGGGACAGGAGCGCGGCGCAGGACAGGCCCCCTATGCCCGAGCCCACGACGGCGGCGTCATACTCGTTCTTTCTGAGGGACCGCCCGGGGGTAAGGACCGGGGGCTTCCATTTCACGGCCAGGGGGCCCTTCTCGACCAGCTCCGATTCCATGCGGCGGGGCATTACGACCACGACGAAGGGGGTTAGCAGTATTCCGGCGCATATCAAGCCGGCGCTGGCTATGGCCGAGATATCCGTTGAAGCATCTCCGCGCAAGGCCAGCATGCAGACCAGGTTGACGGCCAGCCCCATGAGAAAGACGATGTTCCAGATCATGGTCAGCGACCAGAAAGTACGCCGCAGTACGGGGCTTTCCCGCATGCTTTCGGGATAATCTATGTAGAGATAATGGCCGGGAAAGTACATGTTCTCCAGGGCGCCGTAACCGGCCATTATCACCAGGCAGGCGAACCCCCCGGCCAGCAGGTTCGGTATGCGGCTGTCCAGCTTGTCCCCGAGCACCAGGGCCGCCGCGCAGGCCACCAGGAAAAATAGCAGCGAAAAGGCCTGGAGGATACCCCATTTTCTTCGAGAGGGCAGGATGAAAAAAAGAAGGAGGATCACGACAAGTCCCGCCACCGCCCCCCACAGGGTCCATCCCAGGTAGCTCAGGACCGCCAGGCACAACCAGGGCAACCAGGCCAGTATGAAAATAATCAGGCCTTTCCTGCGCAAATCCACGACCTCCCTCGGGACGATTCGAAACCCGCACCCGAAATCCGGGTATAGCGATTCAATAAAATATACATCAAATAGCAAGTATACACCTTCATTTCGGGTCGGGTCGGGGATATCCGGTCGGATTCACGCAGCCTCTTCGCACCCTTTTCGCCATCGATGAGGCACTTTCGCGAAAGGTTGCCGCAGCGGGGATTTCGCGGACGCTTTCTAACTGCTACGGCCTTGCTCGAGATGCCTTTCCAGGTAGCGGAGGGTGTCTCGCAGCAGCATGAGGGAGATCAGGGCGGATAGCAGGAGGAGGCAGAGGGCGGATAGGATCAAGGCCAGCTGGGGGAGTATGGACGTAAAGGTGAAAACAAGGATCAAGGCCAGGAGTAAAAGTAGCAGTACCTTGTCGAGAAGGATTCCCCTCCCCAGGCGCCCGAAGAGCTGCGACAGGCCGTACGCCAGTTCCTCCTCGGAGGCCTCCTCATCGCCGGCCACGGTCCTGGAGAGGGCGTCGCGCAGCCTTGCCGGGCCCATTACCTGGGCGCGATAGCGGAAATGGACGGCGTAGAGGACCACCAGGAGGCCCAGGACGCCGCAGAATATCAGGACGAACAGGTAGATATCCACTCGTTCTACCCCTTCCTCTCGAGGTTGTCGTAATGATTATAATCCAGGTCGGACGGCGATGTGGAATAATAACATCACCGGTTTCTCCCCCTGAAGTGTGGGCGGAGGGATCAGCTTGATCCGCCACCGGAGGCGGTGAGCCTGGCGTTCGGTACCGGAGAACAGCCGCGAATTGCGTTCCGGGAGGACCGCCCGCACATCATGGTGGAGAGCCACAGCCCCGTTCAAGCCCGAAGACGGAGGGAGGTTACCATGCCGGAAGGATTTCTGGCCAAGACCCAGGCGGAGGTGGCCCTGGACCTGGTGGGCGGATACCTGGAGTTCGCGGGCGAGGAGGAAAGGGAAAGATACCACGACGTGGACTCCTATCTGGGCCTCTATGAGAGGGCCTACCGTCTTATCATCGAGATGTCGGACCGAAGCGGACCGCGCGCCGGCTTCCAGGCGGAGTGAAGGCTCCGCCTGTCGCCGGAACGGGGATGTCAATTATCTAAGCTATCTAAGCCGACACGGACTCGGCGGCGCTTACTATTTTGCTTCCCAGCTTACCCTTGCCCAGGTCCATCTCCGTCTGCTTGATCTGTTCCGAGATAAGTTTCTTGGCGACCTGGAAAACAGTGAAGCGGATCAGTTGAGAGACCAGGGACCTCTCCTTTTTGGCCTTTTTCTTGCCTTTCTTGTCGGTCTTCTTCACCTCTAATTTCCGCCTTTTCTCCATCCTGGCTTTGGCCTTGGCCTTAGCCTTGAGGAGCTTTTTCCTCTTGCGGCGCTTTCTCAGCTTGAGGAGAAGCAGGACGGCGACTAACAATCCCGCGAGAGCGCCCAAACTCGCCTCCTTCTTCTCCAAGAGGGATTCGCCCATTTTCCGAAACACCTCCTCTTGCATGGGAGCCAGCCTGCGTTTTAAGTATTATAACCCCTGGCGGGGTGGAGAATGCACGGCTTGTATGTGGACCTCGAAGTTGACGGGAGGAATCCGTGTGCTTATCTTTAGGTAACGTATCTGTGAACATGATCGAAAGGAGAGCTTTTGCCCCACAAAGATGGCGGTGTGGTACGCAGCATAGCCCTGGACGCGCTGGTCGACTTCCGCCGGCGACCGTTGATGTGGTTGATCCTCTCCACCGCCTCGCTGCCCTCAATCTTCCTCTTCTATTTCCTGGTGGCCGGCTCCCCGCCCAGCCTCTATTTCGTTTTCCTGTTCGTGGGTTATAGCCTCACATTCACCGTCCTTTTCCTTTTCTGGTGCATGGCGGTGTTCCTCTACGATGACGATATCCGCGCTAAGGGCAAGTCCTCCTACCGGGGCGCCTACGCCAGGATGGAGCGCGCCGTCAGGCCCTCCGCGTGGGTGGGATTGTTCTGCGGACTGATAACCGTTCTGGCCGTAGTCATCGCCCAAATGGTGGTCAGCATGATCCTGGGCTTCCTGGCGACCGGGCAGGCCAGTGACAGCAGCCTGATCGCCCTCTCCGTTATAAACTATTTTCTCAGTTACCTGGCCGCAGACCTGGCCCTGGTCCTAATCGTTCTGGTACCCCAGATGGTGACCCTTGAGGGCGGCGCCAAGCTGGAGGAGGTGCTAAGGGCCAGCTATCAACTGATAAAGGAGAGGTACCGCAACGCCATCCTGCTTTTCATCATCCCGGAGATTGTCACCCGCGCCGTTTTCCTAGGGGCATCGTTCGCCATAGCCTACGTGCCCGGAATGGGCCTCATATTCGCCCTCCTGCTGCTCTGCATGGCCCTTCTGGAGGGCGCCAGGACCGCCTTTATCGCCACCGCCTTCAACCGCTTCTATTACCAGGTGCTCGATGAGGAGAAGAAAAAGCGCCGTAAGAAGTCCCGCCAGAAAGCCAAGCAGAAGAAGCGCTGACCTGGCCGGGGCGCCCGGATCCGGCTACCGGCCACGCATGACGCGCGATCGTCGTGGCCGAACCGGAGAACTCCGGGTGTTCAAACGTGTTCCGCGACGCGTTGGACCTCAACTGGTCCGTGACGTGGCGCTCAGGTGTCCCAATCATCGAATGTCCCACAGCCGCCGGACAGGATGAGAAGGCCGGCGGCCGCCGCGATCAAGAACAGGGTAAGTACGACGAACAGCCATCGCCGGTGATCCTTCAACAGAACCTCACCTCCTCGCAGCAGAAATCATGGCCGGTTTCCATCCATAAAGCAATACCTCTTTGATATCTTAAACGGCAGCTGGCGATCAAGCCTTGATAGGCGTCAGTCAAAAGAGCGCCGGGCACGCATGGAAGAGAGCACGTCATTCCGCGCCCCCGGGGTACTCGATGGGATGCCGGTTCAGTTCATCAGCGGCTCGACGTGGTTCTTTATCTTTCCCTTGATGCGGCAGAGGGCGTTATCCACCACCTTGGTATCGCGCCTGATCTCTCCGGCGATCTCCTTGTAGCTCTTTCCCTCCAGGTAGGATACGAGGACCTTCCATTCCAGGCCGCTGAGCTTCTCCCTGAGGATGCAGATGATGCGGGCGACTTCATCCTCGAAGATATAGAGCTCCAACGGGTCATCCGCCTTCGTGCTGACGCTCCCGCCGGCGTAATAGACCATCTCGCCGCTCTCATCGAACAGGTTGGCCTCCAGAGAGCGGTAGCAGCTCAGGGGATTGTGTTTCTTCCTGGTGTGGGTCTTCACCGCGGTTATTATCTGGCGTGTTATGCACAGGACGGCGAAGGAACGAAAGGAACAGATATCGTTGAACTTGTAGTCCCTGATGGCCTTGTACAGCCCTATCATGCCCTCCTGTATGGTATCGTCGTGCTCGGCTCCGTCCAGGAAATAGGATTTTGCTTTGACGTGGACCAGGTATTGGTACTTGTTGAGCAGGAAAGCCTCGGCCCGGGAATCTCCGCGCCTGGTTTGGGTTATGAGGTCCTCATCGCTCATCTCCTCGTAGGGAATTTCCAGGCAATACGTTCTTGCTTTTTCCTTGACCGGCAAGACGTCCCCTCCTTCCCACGAAGCCTACATTTAGTATTTTAAGGGCTATGATAGACCATATATATAGTATTGTCAATATGTAGTAGTAAATAAAATAAAGGAAATACCATATGGTGTGTAAAATACTTTATCTAATAGGCTGTTTTAATCGTCTTTCCGCGTCAAAAGGTGAAGGTTATCCAGGTTACCGAAACAAGCTTGGCGGCGTCCCCCGTCCTTAACCGAAAATAAACAAAACGATAAAGCTGGCGTGAAGGCTGATTGCAAGTATGGGGACAGGAGGTAAGCATGGATGGCGGAAGAGAGATGGGCGAGGAGGATATATAATGAGGGGCACAGTGATGCTTGTGGGCGTGGTAGCCTTGACGGCGGCTTTTTTCACCTGCCTTCTCCCGGGTTCGCTGGTTCGGGCATAGGAGCGAGATCCGCGAGAGGACAGGAAGGAGGAAAAGGAACAGAAGCTGGAGGAACGGAGGGAGACGGTCGAACAGAGGATCGAGCTCACGCTCGCCCGCTTCGATAACAACAAGGACAGGCACATAGCCGTCTACAACCAGGCCAAAGAGAAGATATCCAACCTGCTGGAAGCGCTGCAGGAACAAGGTTACGATGTTTCCCAACTGGCCGAGGACCTCTCTCCCTGGGAC
Organism: Actinomycetota bacterium; assembly: GCA_034188985.1. GTDB lineage: Bacteria > Actinomycetota > Geothermincolia > Geothermincolales > RBG-13-55-18 > JAXHVT01. Next base: position 68,278 of record JAXHVT010000033.1, read on the forward strand.
GGGATGATCGTGCAGTTCGGTCTGGATTACCAGGCTTTCGTAGATAAGCTAAGGGAACTGGAAGGCATGGATTCAGCGGAGGAGGGCTTCAGGTCCATACTCCAGGAGGCCAGATCGCTGCTCCGCGTAGCATACCAGGACGTCCTGGATATCCGCCACTACTACCAGACCGTGATCCGGCCCGATGTCCAGCAACTGCGGGAAGCGATGCCGGATGGAGCCGGAGAAGCAGCCTGAAGGGGGATCGAGAGATATGAGAGACACGCGAAAAAGGTCTATCCGTGGCTGGTGATAGCCTTAGCCACTGCCCTGGTGGCCCTGTATTTCTTCGTCGTCTCCTGCGGCAGGGGCGATGCCTCGAAACCCGAAGGCGTCGATGATACCGCGAGCGAAACGTGCGTGGTCGACAGGTCCACGGTAGATGAGATAATAGAAGAACTGGATTCTATTATGGACTCCGTGGACCCCGACGATTTCGACGACAGCCAGTTGAGCGATTCCGAGCTGGGCCTGTAATCGAAGCTTGGTCCGGCCCGGTCATGGAGGTTGGCATGTGAGGGTAGGAAAGAGCGGGATGTGAAGATGGCCGGCGACCCACCGGGGGACTCGAACCGGGTGTACGAGGCGATCGGAGAGAAGGTATACTCCGACCTGGCCGACCTCGAACGGGTCATAAAGGGCTGTCGGCGCTGTCCGGGTGGGGGAAGTGGACTAGCGGGCCATGGAGAACCGGGCTCCGGCTTATTTCTACTGGCCGGCAGGCCCGGACCTGGATCCGCTCCGGGCAATCCCTGGGGCTCCCGGGGGGAGGCGGTGCTCGAGAGGCTAGGATGGTACGGGGATTCGAGTCACGGGGGGATATACTTTTCCACGGCGCTGCGTTGTCCGCTCGATGACGTAAGCGCCGCGGAGCTGCGCCGTTGCGCTGGATACCTAGCCGAGGAGCTGTTCTTGATCGGGCCGCGCCTGGTTATGGTATCCGGAAAGCTGGCCGTCGTGACCCTGAGGGCCGCCCTGGGAGAGGGGATACCCGGCCAACCCAAGGCCGGGGATTCTTGCAGCCTTTTCTTCTCCCGTTTCCTCTTCAATGTCGATGTCGGCAGGATAGACACGGAAGGTGGGGCGGCAAAGGTTTTCTGGAACGTTTTCTCCAAAGCATTGGAGATGCTGGAACAGCCGTCCTGATACCTGTCCGGCGGACGTGCGATACCATGGGGATCGGATACGCGGGCTCACCGACGCTATTCATCGGAGAGGAGCCTGACGCTCTCGATCACGTCGTCGATGACGTCCTCCGGCGTCGATGCGCCACCTACCACCCCCACACGCCTTACGCCGTCGAACCACGCCGGGTCGATCTCGGCCGCCTTCTCCACGTGATAGGAGGCGGTTCCCTGTCCCTCGCATATAAGCCTGAGGTGGTTGGTGTTGGAACTGTTCTTTCCCCCTACGACCAGCATGAGGTCGGACTTGCACGAGAGCTTGAGCGCCTCCTTCTGGCGTTTGAGGGTGGTTTTACACAGGGTGTTTATGACCTTGAGCTCGGATACGTACTGGGGAAGAAGATCCACTACCGCCTGCAGCGATTGCAGGCTGATAGTGGTCTGTGCCGTTACTCCCACCCTTCTGGGGGTCCTCTCGTGGCTTTTAAGCCAGCCCATGACCTCCTGGGCGTTGGAGACCACCACCGCCCTGCCCTCCAGGTGCTCCACGATAGCCGAGACCTCGGGATGGATAGGGGAACCTATTATGAACAGCAGGTAGCCCTCGTTCACCAGAGAGATGGCTGCGCGCCTCGCTTTCTTAACTATGGGGCAGGTGGCGTCGATTATGCGAGCCCCCCTGACCTCGAGCTCCTCGATACTGAGAGGACCGAGCCCGTGAGAGCGCAGGATAACCGTGCTATCGGAGAGATCTATGCCCTGCCATTGCCCCGGGTCCTCGGGAAGTACATGGAGCCCCCTATCGGCAAGCCCTTGAACCACCATGGGGTTGTGGATGATGGGACCAACAGTGTACTTCCGTCCGCCCGCTTCCTCGGAAAGCGTTCTGTCCGCCAGCTTCAAGGCCCTTTTTACCCCTGGGCAGAAGCCGGAGAACCTGGCAATACGAACATCAAGGGACATAGCGTTCCCCTCCCACTACATTAGATCATAGACCTTGAATCCAGACCATAGGCCTTGGATCGCACGCCGGTCACCCGGGATGGTGAATCCGGCGGAGGTACCGGGCGTTTGCGTGACGCCCTATGCGGTTGATTTCCTCGCCAGGAGCGGTAGATATCATGGCGCCTCGCCGATCGGGGTCTTCGTGGTACGTTACAGCACCCTTGGACGGAACGCGCCCGTCAGTCCGTTCGGGATATTGATACCCTTGAACATATCTGCTTTACTTTATGCAGAAAACGAGGGTTAAAAGAAGGGTGAGATGGATCTCAGGGGCCGCCTCGATGTACATCTGCGTAATTACTATATACTTTTCAGGTTGAAAAGCGTCTTCATTTACATCTTTCCCCTTACGCTGGGCTTCGCGGCCGCCGCCGATGGAGGGGGGACGCTCTCGGGATATAAGATCGCCTTCATGTACCTGGGATTTCTATGCGGATCGATGTTCTCCAGCACCCTCAACTTCTATGTGGACGCCCCTGCGGACCGCCTTCATAACGACATGTACAAAGATCAGCCCATCTCCAATCAACCGTTCGCTACGGGGGAGATGGGGAACGTGGAGACGACCCTCCTCTTCCTGTTCACGGGCGCGGGATGTATATTCTTCTCCTTCCTAGTGAACCTGCAATTCGCGTTGTACATGTTGGGGTCGGTGTTCATCCTCGGCATACTCTATTCACATCCATGGTTCCGGTTTAAGGCCAAGCCGGTTCTGGATATCGCGACCAACGCCGTGGGAGCCTGCGTGCTGCTGATAACCGGATGGAAGGCCGTGGATCCCGCCACGTGGCCTCCCATATGGCCCCTTGTTTTCGGCTTCCTGTTCTCCGCTATCCTATACATGCCCAGCATGGCCAACGACGTACCCTTCGACGAGGCCGTGGGTTTCCGCACCTCGGGGGTGGTTTTCGGCGCCAAGAGGATTCTCGACGCCATGATACCCTTATGCGTTATCCTGGTGCCCGTCGCGGTGACCAATTTCGTGGTCGATCAGAGCTGGCTCTTCAAGCTCTTCATCGCCATGGCGCTGCCGGGGGCCATAGTGTTCACCATCGGCATGCGCCTGCTTTACCGGCCGCCCCATATAAGGTTCAACACCGCGCTCCTGGTATATCCGCTGGCCGCCCTGCTGCTCTTCTACTTCGTCTACGGCGTGCATGCGATCATCACCTGAAAAGCCGGGCACCTGGGCTTGATAGCCGGCCTTCCCGGACCGCGAGATCGGCTCAAGAGACGTATCCCCGCCGCATATCCGGCTAGTGCGTATTCGTTTGCGGGCCGAATATAAGGGAAATACAGTCAGGAGATCTTAACCCGTCCATGTCACGAGATGTGCATGTTTGGGGACTATGCAGGGGTGTAGGCGGCTAGCGTCTTTCCTTAGACCTGGGAATATGGATAATAATGCACCTATAATATTACTTGACAATAGTATTATCAAGAGTTATATTTATAACAGACTAAAATAATTTATGTGCGAAGTTACCTGCAAAGATCAAATAAGGAGGAGGATTTTTCAAATGGCTAAGACAGTAGGTATCGACTTGGGAACCACCAACTCGGCGGTCTCGGTTCTCGAGGGAAGCGAGCCCGTAATCATCCCCAACAGCGAGGGAGGAAGGACGACGCCTTCGGTGGTGGCCATCTCGAAGACCGGGGAATGGCTGGTGGGCCAGGTGGCCAAGCGGCAGGCGGTCACCAACCCGGACAACACCGTTACATCGATCAAGAGGAAAATGGGTACCACGGAAAAAGTGAAGCTCGGAGACAAGGATTATTCTCCACCGGAGATCTCCGCCAAGATACTTCAGAAGCTGAAGTCGGACGCGGAGGAGTACCTGGGAGAGAAGATCACCGATGCGGTAATCACCGTTCCCGCTTATTTCAACGATTCCCAGAGGCAGGCGACCAAGGATGCCGGGAAGATAGCGGGACTCAACGTGCTCCGGATCATCAACGAGCCGACCGCTGCTTCCCTGGCCTACGGCCTGGAGAAGGACAAGGACGAGACCATACTCGTCTTCGACCTTGGCGGTGGAACCTTCGACGTGTCCATCCTGGACATAGGGGAAGGCGTATTCGAGGTAAAGTCCACCGCGGGCAATACGAATCTGGGAGGAGACGACTGGGACCAGCGCGTAATCGACTGGATGGCGGACGATTTCAAGGCCAAGAACGGCGTCGACCTGCGCGATGACAAGATGGCGCTGCAGAGGTTGAAGGAGGCGGCGGAGAAGGCCAAGGTGGAGCTCTCCACCACCACCTCCACCAACATCAACCTGCCCTTCGTGACCGCCACCCCCGAGGGTCCGCTGCACCTGGACATGAACCTGACCAGGGCCGAGTTCGAGAAGATGACCGCGGACCTCCTGGAGAAGTGCGTGGGTCCCTTCAAGCGCGCCCTGAAGGATGCCGGACTCGATCCCAAGAAGATCGATCACGTGATCATGGTGGGCGGCTCCACGCGCATGCCCATGGTGCAGGACCTGGTGCGCAAGCTCACCGGTGGCAAGGAGCCGCACAAGGGGATCAACCCCGATGAGGTCGTGGCCATGGGTGCCGCTATCCAGGCCGGCGTGCTCAAGGGCGAGGTCAAGGACGTGCTGCTTCTGGACGTGACGCCGCTATCGCTGGGTATCGAGACTCTGGGCGGGGTGTTCACCAAGCTCATCGAGCGGAATACCACTATTCCCACCCGCAGGAGCGAGATATTCACCACCGCGGCGGACGGGCAGACCAGCGTGGATATCAAGGTATACCAGGGCGAGCGCGAGATGGCCGCCAACAACAAGCTCATCGGCAATTTCCAGCTTGTAGGCATACCGCCCGCCCCGAGGGGAGTGCCCCAGATCGAGGTGGCCTTCGACATCGACGCCGATGGCATACTGCACGTATCGGCCAAGGATACAGCGACGGGTAACGAGCAGAAGATAACCATCACCGCCTCCGGAGGTCTCACCGAGGAGGATATCGAGCAGATGGTCAAGGACGCCGAGTCGCACGCCGAGGAGGACCGCCGGCGCCGCGAGGAAGCGGACGTGCGGAACCGGGCGGACAGCATGGTCTACACCATCGAGAAGTCCCTGGGAGAGATGGGAGATCAGGTGTCACCCGAGGACAAAGGGGCCATCGAGAAGGCCCTGGAGGACGTCAAGGAGGCGCTGAAGGGCAACGACATCGACGATATCAAGAGGAAGACCGACATACTCGAGCAGGCCTCGTACAAGCTGGCCGAACACATGTACGCGGGAGCCACCACCGAGGGGACCGGTATGGGACCTGAGGGAGACGGCAGCTACGGCGCCAGCGAGGAGGCCGAGGGCGAGGTCATCGACGACGCCGAGTTCGAGGAAATGTAGATAGAGACGGAGAGGGCGCTGCTCGACGGCGCCCTCCTTAATAGATAAAGAAGGGAGGAATCGAAGATGGCTATCGTGAGATGGGATCCGTTCAGGGACCTTATGGGCCTGCAGGATGATCTGAACCGCCTGTTCAGGCAGGGCTTCTTCCGGGGTTCCGGAGAGGGCTCCAAGCCGGCGGCCGCGTGGGTACCTTCCATCGACGTCTATGAGCGTGAGGGTAAGCTGGTCGTAGAGGCGGAGCTGCCCGGCATGAGTGCCGAGGATATCGACATATCCATCGATGACAGGGTACTGACCGTCAAGGGCGAGCGTACGTTCACCGATGAGGTCAAGGAAGAGCACTATCATCGAATGGAGCGTGCCTATGGCTCCTTCGAGCGCAGGATAGCGCTGCCACGCGACGTGAACATAGACGATATCCACGCTTCAGTCACCGACGGCGTCTTGGAAGTAGAGATGCCGGAGATGGAGGAAGTCAAGCCGAAGAAGATCCCCATCAAGGTAGAGGGATCCGAGGAGAAGTAATCTCTTCCCGCGGATGATCTGGCGAGGGGCTGGATCGTGGTCCAGCCCCTCTCGATGGGAAGCGGGATACGGAGAGGTGAAAATAGATGAAGGACAGGAACAGAAAGGACGAAAAGGGAAAAAGTGCACCGGAAGTCGACGCGAGCCGCGACATCGAGAACGGCGGGGCGCGGTCGACGGGCGATACGTTCAGCGGTGACGCCGCCGGTGAACTGCGCGCAATTACCAGGGAGGATCTGGAGAAAAGGGTGCTGGAGCAGGAGAAGAAACTGGGTGAAGAGGAGCGAAAAGCCGGCGAGTATCTGGATGACCTGCAGCGCCTCAAGGCCGAGTTCGAGAACTATCGCAAGAGAATGGTGCGGGAGCAGACCCGGATCATCGATCAGGCCAGTCGTTCCCTGGTCGAGAAGCTGCTGACTGTTATAGACAACCTGGAGATGGCCCTGGAGTCGGCCCGGGATCGCGACGACAAGCTGGCCGAGGGCGTAAGGATGGTTTACGAGCAGCTGATGAAGACTCTAGAGCAAGAGGGCCTGGAGGAGATAAATCCTCAGGGTCATCCCTTTGATCCGGAGGAGTGCGAGGCGGTTCTGGCCGTTGTCAGCGACGACCACGAGGACGAGACCGTGGTGGAGGTACATCAGAAGGGCTACAGGTACAAGGGTAACCTGCTGCGGCCCGCGCGCGCCACGGTCAGCAAGTGCTCGTGAAGCGCGCGTAAACGTGAGGGCGGCGGTATCGGTCCCGGACCGGGGACCGTACCCTGGCCCTTATTGAGAGAGGCGAGATAGAGTGAACGGTGCAAAGGATTTCTACAAGATACTCGGGGTTGATAAAAAGGCGTCCGAAAAGGATTTAAAGGACGCCTACCGCAAGCTTGCCCGCAAGTACCATCCCGACGCCAATCCGGACAACAAGGATGCCGAGGAGAAGTTCAAGGAGGTGTCGGAGGCCTACGAGGTGCTCTCCGATCCCAAGAAACGTCAGGAGTATGACCAGGGCAAGATGTTCATGGGCGCCGGAGGACCCGGACCGGGTTACGATTTCAGCGGCTTCGGCTCAGGACCGGGCTCGAGGTCCTATACATATTCGGGCGACCTGGGCGACCTGGGCGACATCTTCAATCTCTTCAGCGGCATGGGCGGCGGTAAAGGCCGCAAACGGCAGCCCCCCAAGGGCCGGGATCTCAGCACGGATGTCACCATATCGTTCAACGACGCTTTGCAGGGGATCACCGTCCCTCTGACCATAACGGGTAAGACCGCCTGTCCAACCTGCAAGGGGACGGGAGCCAAGCCCGGCACCCTTCCCAAGACCTGCCCCAACTGCGGCGGCCAGGGTACCGTTTCCCAGAACCAGGGGCCCTTCGCTTTCTCACGACCCTGTCCCAACTGCGGAGGCAGGGGAACGATTATAGAAGAGCCCTGCCCCACCTGTAAGGGCACCGGATCGGCGGAACAGCCCAGAACCGTAAAGGTCAAGATACCGGCCGGAATCAAGGACGGGGGCAAGGTGCGCTTCAGCGGCAGAGGGGAGGCCGGTCCGATCGGAGGCGCCCCGGGAGACCTGTACGTGAAAGTGCATGTAAAGCCGCATAAGTTTTTTACCAGGAAGAACGGGAACATCCTTCTGGACCTGCCCTTGACATTCCCCGAGGCCGTCATGGGAACCACGGTGGAGGTACCCACCGTGAACGGTAAGGTGAAGCTGAAGATACCGGCGGGCACCTCAGACGGACGCAAGTTCAGGCTGCGCGGGAAGGGCGCCCCGAAACCGAAGGGCAAGGGCAAGGGCAAGGGCAAGGGGAAAGAGGATATGATAGTCACCGCCCGCATCGTCGTTCCCAAGAAGCTTTCGTCCAAGGAGAAGGAGCTCGTCAAGCAGCTCAAGGAACTGGAGAAGGAGGATCCCCGCGCCTTCCTTGAGGCGTAGGTGAGGAATCATGAAAAAGGAAAAGCCCAGCAGCGAACCGGTATACGTGATAAGCGTGGCCGCCAGGTTGGCGGACGTACACCCTCAGACGCTGCGCATATACGAGCGCAAAGGCTTGATAAACCCGGCCAGGGTGCATAACCGCCGCAGCTACTCTGAGGCGGACATCGAGAGATGCAGGCTGATCCAGGAGCTTACCCAGGAAATGGGCGTCAACCTGGCCGGGGTGAAGATGGTGCTTGATATGAGGGAGCGTATGGACGGCATGAGGAAACGCCTGCGTTCCATGGAGGGTGAGATGGAGGTACTGAAACGGGATCTGGAGGAAAGGGTTAAGAAAGTCAGGGAAAGCTTTCGTAACGATATAGTCCCCGTCCGTCACGGGAAGCTGGTTCTGATGGAGAAGTTCGATCCCTTCAGGAATCTCAGCATGGTGAAGGGCGAGGAGCGAGAATATTGATTACCACGACCTCCCGGGCGTCCATGGCATGCGTGGACGCGGCGGGGGAAGTGTTAAGGAGGAAATGATATATGGTCAGGTTTGATAGATTCACGGTGAAGGCCCAGGAGGCCATAACCGATGCTCAGAATATTGCCGGTGAGAACCACAACCAGTTCATGGACGTCGAGCACCTTCTCCTGGCCCTTCTGCGCCAGGAGGGAGGCACCGTTCCATCTTTGCTGGCCAAGCTGGGGGCCGACAGCTCGGCCATGGCCGCCGAGGTCGAGGCGGGGCTGGAGAGGATCCCCAAGGTCACGGGAGCCGTGGGGCAGGTGCAGGTGGCCCCGCGCCTGAACTCACTGTTCGAGAGCGCTCTGGCCGAGGCGGACGCGATGAAGGACGAATATATCTCGACCGAGCACCTCTTCCTGGCCATATCGGAGGGGAAGGACGGCGACGCGGCCGAGATACTGAGGGCTCACGGCATCGACCGGGACCGCGTGCTCAAGGCGCTGACCGAGGTGCGGGGAAGCCAGAGGGTGACCGATCCCGAGGCCGAGGGCCGCTACCAGTCCCTGGAGCGCTTCGGACGCGATCTCACCGACCTGGCCCGGCGGGGAAAACTGGACCCGGTTATCGGGCGGGATAGCGAGATTCGCCGTCTCATGCAGGTCCTCTCCCGCCGCACCAAGAACAACCCCGTTCTCATCGGCGAGCCCGGCACGGGCAAGACGGCCATAGTGGAAGGCCTGGCCCAGCGCATCGTGGAGGGGGACGTTCCGGAGGGCTTGAGAAATAAGCGGGTCGTAGCGCTGGACATAGGCGCCCTGGTGGCCGGGTCGAAGTACCGCGGCGAGTTCGAGGACCGCCTCAAGGCGGTCCTCAAGGAAATCACCGAGTCGGAGGGCGAGATAATCCTCTTTATCGACGAGATGCACACCCTGGTGGGCGCGGGAGCGGCTGAGGGCGCGGTGGACGCCTCCAACATGCTCAAGCCGGCCCTGGCGCGAGGGGAGCTGCACGCTATCGGCGCCACCACGCTGGACGAATACCGCAAGTACATCGAGAAGGACGCCGCGCTGGAGAGGAGATTCCAGCCCATCTACGTAAGCGAGCCCGACGTGGAGGACACCATCGCCATCCTGCGCGGCCTGAAGGAGCGTTACGAGGTACACCACGGGGTGCGCATCCAGGACTCCGCCCTGGTGGCGGCGGCCGTGCTGTCCGACCGCTACATATCGGACCGCTTCCTCCCGGACAAGGCCATAGATCTGGTCGACGAGGCGGCCTCCCGCCTGCGCATAGAGATCGACTCCATGCCCATAGAGATCGATGAGGTGGAGAGGCGCATAAAGCAGCTGGAGATAGAGAAGCAGGCCCTGAAGAAGGAGAAGGACAAGGCCTCCGCTGAGCGGCGGGAGAAGCTGGAATCCGAGCTGGCGGAGCTCAAGGAGAAGTCCTCGGAGATGAAAGCCCACTGGCAGTCCGAGAAGGAGCGCATAACCGCTATACGCGAGCTCAAGGAGAGGCTGGAACAGATAAAGATCGAGGAGCAGAGAGCGGAACGCGAGGGTGACCTGGAGAAAGCCGCCCGGCTGCGCTACGGGGAGACCAGCGAGATAGAGGGCCGGCTCGAGGAGGAGAACGATCGCCTGCAGGAACTACAGAAGGATCGTAAGATGCTCAAGGAGGAGGTCGACGACGAGGATATCGCCGAGGTCGTTTCCTCCTGGACGGGCATACCCGTATCCAAGCTCCTGGAGGGCGAGTTGGAGAAGCTTATCCACATGGAGGACAACCTGCGAAAGCGAGTGGTGGGGCAGGAGGAGGCGCTGGAGAAGGTATCCAACGCCATCCGCCGCTCCCGCGCGGGGTTGCAGGATCCCGACCGCCCTATCGGTTCCTTCCTGTTCCTGGGACCCACCGGGGTGGGAAAGACCGAGCTGGCACGCGCCCTGGCCGAATTCCTGTTCGATGACGAGAAAGCCATGGTTCGCCTGGATATGAGCGAGTACATGGAGAGGCATACCGTTTCCCGGCTCATCGGCGCGCCACCGGGCTATATCGGCTACGAGGAGGGCGGGCAGCTCACCGAAGCGGTCCGGCGCCGGCCCTACAGCGTCATCCTCCTGGACGAGATCGAGAAGGCTCACGGCGACGTCTTCAACATCCTGCTGCAGATTCTGGACGACGGCCGCTTAACCGACGGGCACGGCCGCACCGTGGATTTCAAGAACACGGTGATCATCATGACCTCCAATATCGGCAGCCATTTCTACCAGGATATGGCTGGGCAGGACGGGGACGAGATAAGAGACAGGGTGCTCGAGACGTTAAAGGCCCATTTCCGCCCCGAGTTCATCAACCGCCTGGACGAGATCATCGTCTTCAACCCCCTGGGTATGGAGGAGATAAAGAAGATCGTGGATATCCAGATCGACTACCTGCGCCGGAGGCTGGCCGATCGCAAGCTGGATATCCGGCTGACCGACCGGGCTAAGGAGGTCCTGGCCTCTGAGGGTTTCGACCCCAACTACGGGGCACGGCCGCTCAAGCGGGTCATCCAGAGGGAGATCCAGGACAGGCTGGCCAGGGAGCTGTTGCGGGGCGATTTCGGCGAGGGGGACCTGGTGGAGGTCGACGTGAACCAAGACGGCGATTTCACCTTCGAAAAGGTGGGGAAGTCCGCCTACGCGGAGAACTGATATATCGCACGAATACCCACTAACCTTCGACAGCATGCATCGCGTAAGCGACAGCGTCGTCTTCGACGCGAGGCTGCCCGGCGCCTGGATATTTCCGAATGTCCAGGCCTGGCACGGGTACGTAGGGAATAAATCCGATGGTAGGCTCTTTCTTCTCACAAAGATTTTTTCGTGATCCTTTCCAGGTTATCGACCCTCTCTTTAATGCTTGGAATCCCGGGAGTTGGGTTTTCGGTCTCCAATCTATACTTGCCGGGTTCGCAAATCGGGGCGAAGGTGACCAATTGCAGAAACCTGTACCCGTCAAATCTGCTCCTGACCTCTGTTTTGGAGAGCGCGTTAGCATAAGAAACGGGATTCAACGTCCATCTAATGATCTGCTTGTCCGCCACTTCATTGACGGTAAGTTTTCTTGCATAGGCAGTCCTTGCTTTGCTAGGGGGTCTTGGGCTTATACACCACTACCGGGGACTCTGACGGGCCTTCATCCCTACACGCTTACCTCCGATGTTACTATAAGTGGTGGATATGAATAATAAGTACGACGTAATAATAGTGGGCGCCGGACCAGCCGGTATATTCACAGCCCTCGAGCTGGTGAAGAGGGACGGTATCAGTGTGCTCATGCTGGAGAAGGGGCGGGATATCGAGGAGCGGCACTGTCCCGCCCGTACCTCGAGCTGCCAGAGATGCGATACTTGCGCCATAACCTGCGGCTGGGGAGGAGCGGGGGCCTACAGCGACGGCAAGCTCTCGCTTTCCCCCGAGGTCGGGGGGTGGCTGTCGGAATACGTGGGCGTAGAAGAGCTGGAGGATCTTATACAGAGGGTCGACGAGTTGTATCGGGAATTCGGGGCGCCCGACGAGATCTTCGGTGCGGAGGTCGACGTCGTGCGGGATTTGAGTCACAAAGCCGTCATGTCCGATCTTGTTCTCACCCCTTGCCCCTTTCGCCACATGGGCACGGACCGCTGCCGGGAACTGGTGGTATCACTGCGCGATTACCTGAAGGACAGGGTGGAGATACGCAACGGGACGGAGGTAGAAGCCATCCTGGTCGGAGAGGACGGCGTCAGGGGCGTGATGACCGGCGGCGAGAAGATAGAGGCGGATTACGTGGTGGTGGCTCCCGGGAGAGAGGGCGCTGACTGGCTGGCTGAGGAGATGGAGGAGCTGGGCATCTCCGTGCATAGCAACGCCGTGGATATAGGGCTGCGGGTGGAGGTAAACGCCCCGGTGATGGAACCCCTTACCCGGTATCTTTACGAGCCCAAGCTGCATTATTTCGCCCGCCATTTCGAGGATCGGGTGCGCATCTTCTGCATGAATCCCTACGGGCGGGTATGCGTAGAGCGCTTCGGCGACGTGCTTACGGTAAACGGGCACAGTTACTCCGAGCAGCGTACCGGCAACACCAACTTCGCCCTTCTGGTGAGCACCACTTTCACCGAGCCGTTCAAGGAGCCTATCGCCTACGGCAAGTATATCGCCCGCCTCGCCAATCTCCTGGGTGAGGGCATCCTGGTACAGAGGCTGGGCGACCTGCTTTCGGGTCGGCGTTCCACGCCGCGTCGCATCTCCCGCTCCGCGGTGCAGCCCACCCTGACCGAGGCCACGCCGGGGGACCTGAGCTTCGTCATGCCTTACCGATATATCAGCGACATACTGGAGATGCTCGAGGCCCTGAACAATCTGTGTCCCGGCCTCTACCATCGCAACACCCTTCTTTACGGGGTGGAGGTGAAGTTCTATTCCTCCCGCCCCGGTCTGGACTCCGACCTGCAGACGGAGGTGCCGGGGCTGTACGCAATCGGGGATGGTGCCGGTATAACCAGGGGCCTGGTACAGGCATCCGCCTCGGGCATCATAGTGGCACGCGCCATCCTCGGAGCGTGACCTATCTCATACATCAACGTTTTGGTATAATGTTTTGCCGTGTGGGGGCCAGGGAACAAAAAGTATGGAAAGGCGGAACAAAGTATGCCCGGAATCATTGTGGTAGGAACCCAGTGGGGTGACGAGGGGAAGGGAAAGGTAACCGACCTCCTCTCAGACGATATGCATATGGTGGTGCGTTTCCAGGGCGGCAATAACGCCGGCCACACCATCGTCTACGACGGAGAGACCCTCAAGCTGCACCTCATACCCTCGGGCATACTCTATCCCCACATCATCCCCGTGGTGGGCTGCGGAGTGATTATCAACCCCGAGGTGCTCATCGAGGAGATGGACAACCTTGCCTCGATAGGGGTGGATACGGACAGGATGCGCATATCCTACAACAGCCACCTCATACTTCCCTATCACGTAGCCCTGGACGGGCTCCTGGAGCATCACCGGGGCAGCAAGAGCCTGGGCACCACGCTGCGGGGCATAGGGCCCACCTATTCGGACAAGTCGGCCCGATCCGGCCTGCGCATGCAGGATATGCTGGACCCTGCCGCTTTCCGGGAGAAGCTTGTCGGGGCGGTGAAGGAGAAGAGCAGCCTCATCACCTGTGCATACGGCGGCGATCCCCTGGACGCGGAAGAGGTAGCCGAGAGGTACGAAGGCTATGCCCGGCGACTGCGCCCGCTGATCGCGGATACGGGCATCCTCATAAAGGATGCCCTGCGGGAGAAAAAGAACGTGCTCTTCGAGGGAGCACAGGGTTTCATGCTGGATCTCGATCACGGCACCTATCCCTACGTTACCTCGTCCAATACCGTGGCCGGCGCGGTCTGCTCCGGTGCCGGCGTGGGCCCCAGGGACATAGACGAGATCGTCGGCGTGACCAAGGCCTATGTCACGAGGGTGGGTTCGGGACCTTTCCCAACCGAGCAGGAAAACGAGATCGGGGACGTCATGCAGGAGGCGGGCAAGGAATTCGGAGCCACCACCGGGCGCCGCCGCCGCTGCGGCTGGTTCGACCTGGTCATCCTGCGCTATGCCAAGCGGGTGAACACCCTGACCAGCCTGGCCATAACCAAGCTTGACGTGCTATCGGAGTTCGAGACCCTCAAGATCTGCACCGCCTACCGCAGCGGGAGCGAGGTCATCGAGGAATTTCCCCAGGTGCATGAGGTCTATGACTCCTGCGAGCCGGTCTACGAGGAGATCCCGGGATGGAAATCGGATATCTCGAGCGTAACCAGGCTGGAGGACCTGCCCATGGAGGCCCGCGAATACCTGGACTTCATACAGGAACGGGCGGGCATACCGGTAAAGCTGGTCTCCGTGGGGCCGGAGAGACAGCAGACCATCATGCTGGATGGGGGCGGGGAACCACTGAGCCAGGGGCGCCTTCTCTTCTACGACGACCTCCCGCTGTAGCAACGTGTACCCGGTCGCGTTAAGCGAAATCACGCGTACGGCCGATATTGGAAGCGCTATCCCGGGTGCTCAACATGCGGTTCAGGCGCCGAAATGATAGAATAAGCTTATTGTATAATAACCTGCCGCTTACCTATTAATGATGTTTGGGCCTCTTGGTCCCTGGTAAGGGTTGCTGAGTGGAGGTAGAGATGAGCAAAAGAGAGATATACATCACGGATTTCGACCTGGAAAGGCTGAATGCTTTGATGGCCGACAAAAAGGCATCCGGGCATGACCAGAGATACCTGCATGACCTGGAGGAGGAACTGGCCGACGCCAAGGTGGTCGGTTCCGCTGAGATCCCGCATAACGTAATCACCATGAATTCCAAGGTCCGCCTCGAGGATCTGGAGACGGGGGAGGAAATCGTCCTGTCGCTTGCCTTTCCCCAGGACGCGGATATCGATGAGGGGAGGATATCCATCCTGGCTCCCATCGGAACGGGGATGATCGGCTACAAGGTAGGAGATGCCATTACATGGGATGTGCCGGCGGGCGTCAGGAAGCTGAAGGTCCTTGAGATCCTATACCAGCCGGAAGCGGAGGGTGATTACCACCTCTAAGGCACGGAATCGGGTCTGGTCCTGTACCTGGCGGTCCCACGATCATTCATTACGAAATGGATGTGAGCTATATATCTATTCCGGCCACAGCCGGGGCGGGCATAGGAGTTAAAGAACGATCGCTTAATATTCGAATAAGCAGTACTTGCAGGAAGAGGTAATAACGAGAGCAGGAGCTGATCCGCCCCGTTTATCATGCATATGAAGGGCGTCCGCGACGGGATCATATGGGAAGAGGAGAATACTGGGCTGCTATAAGCTGGAGTTTGTTTATTCCTGCATATTTAAAGGGAAAATATCTATGCGAATACTTTTCTTGGTGGCTTCCAGGGATTCTTACTCTGTTGGCCCAAGCCGACTCGTTTGTATTCCGATGGTGCTGGATCCGGCCTCGTATTGAGGCCGGGAAAGGGGGCGGAGAAGTTGAGCAGGATTTTTCTGCGCCGTATCGCCATTTCAGGGTGTTTCTTTCTGGCCGTTTCGCTGTTGTCTCTATGCGCCGTGCCCGCCGGCGCGGCGACCTGGACCAAGATAGCCGATAACGGTATCGAGAATCCCGCCGATTGGCAACTCGCCGCGGGTCCCGTGTTCGAAGGCAACCTGATCATATACTGCAGTACGTGGTTGGGCCTGCACGGCCCGGGCGGCGCGGGCATGTATACCTTCGACGGGGAGGCTTTCTCGATGGTTGGTTCGCTGGGATTTGGTAATGCGAACAACCAGAGCCTTCAGGCCACCATGGTCTATGATGACGAGCTGTATATAGGAACCGGAAACGGCGTCGAGGGCTGCGAGCTCTATACCTGGGACGGCAGCGGCGATCCTACCAAGATCATGGACAACGGTTTCGGGGAAGGCGCCGATAATGATACCTGCATACCGCTGGCCGTCTATAAAGGCGAGCTATACGTCTCCCTCTCCAATCGTCAGACCGATGGGACGGGCGGCTTGCGCCTTTATAAATACGACGGCACTACCTGGACCGAGGTGATGGGTCCCGGCTCACCGGTGACCGGCGGTTTCGGCAACCAATACAATGAAGCATGTGCTTTCGCCGTCATCTACGACGGCAAGCTGGTGATGCCGACGCTCAACGACACCCAGGGTTTTGAGGTCTGGACCTTTGACGGGACGAACTTCGCGTGTATAGGCCAGCCAGGCGACCCCGGCCTCTGGAGCACTAACCAGATATCCGGCATCGTCGCTCTGTCGAGCTCCGAGAATCTGGTCTATATGGGTACGGGGGACAATTCCGGTACCGAGGGCGGTGAACTGTACAACTACGGCGGCGGGGGTTGGACCAAGCTGAAGTCGGGGGGGCTGGACGGCGGCGTGAATGACTCGATGCTTCAGCCCTACATCCTGGGCGACACACTGTATATCGGCACGCTCACCTATCCGCCACTGCCACCGATATCGCTCACCAATTCCAGCCGGGTATATAAGAGGACCGGCAGCGGTTATGAACCGATATCCCAGGTGGGCTTGGGGGACAGCGGTAACTGGGGCGTGCACGTCTTCAGTTATAAGCAGGACCTGGTGGCCACCACCTTGAACTTCGGAGGCGGCCAGGTCTGGACCACCCCCTCGGGTCCTACCACCTACTACTTCGCCGAGGGCTACACCGGGGAAGGCTTCCAGGAATACATATGTTTGGGCAACCCGGGAACCGAGGAGGCCTCGGCCGTAATAACCTATCTCTTCCCCGACGGCACCACCTCCGACCAGCCGGTTACCATCCCGGCCCTCTCCCGCCAGACGGTGAACGTAAACGGCTTCGTGGGCTCGGACAAGCAGGTCTCGGCCCAGGTGACCTCGGAGTACGCCATCGTGGCCGAGCGCCCCATGTACTTCCTCTACGACGGGGTCTGGTCCGGGGGCCACGACGCCGTGGGGGCCACCTCCACCTCGGATACCTGGTACTTCGCCGAGGGCTACACCGGGGCCGGCTTCTCGGAGTGGATATGCGTGCTAAACCCCTCCCCCATCCCCGCCGACCTGACCTTCTCCTTCCAGACCCAGGAGGAGGGGTTAAAGGAGGTAGGAGGCTTCTCCGTCCCCGCCCACTCCCGGGGCAGCTTCTTGGCCAACCAGCTCCTGGACTGTGGCAGCTACCAGACCTCGCTCAAGCTCACCTCCACCGTGCCGGTGGTGGCCGAGCGCCCTATGTACTTCTCCTACTACGGCACGGCCGGCTGGGGCTGGGAGGGGGGCCACTGCGTCATGGGCACCCCTGACCTCTCCAACTCCTACTACTTCGCCGAGGGCACCACACGGCCCAACTTCGAGGAGTGGCTCACCCTGCAGAACCCCAACGATTACGCCATCTCGGTAGCCGCCGTCTACCAGCCGGGCCCGGGCCAGGGCACCCCCGTCCCCGCCGCCTACGAGGTGGGCCCCAACTACCGCCGCACCCTCTACGTGCCCACGGAGGCCGGAAAGGATAAGGACGTCTCCATCCTCCTGGCATGCGACGACCAGTTCTTAGCCGAGCGCCCCATGTACTTCTCATACTCCTACGAGGGGCTCGAAGCCCAGGGGGGGCACTGCGTCATCGGGGCTTCCGCCCCGGCCACCGACTGGTTCCTGGCCGAGGGCTACACCGGGCCGGGCTACAACGAATGGATATGTCTGCAGAACCCTGGCCTCACCGGAGCCACGGTGACCATCACCTACTACACCCAGGAGGTGGGACCGCTTGAACCGGTGACCGTGCCCGTGGACCCCGGGGCCCGCAACACGGTGATGGTCAACAAATCCGCCGGGGCGGGCTACCAGCTCTCGGCCGGTATCTCCTCCGACGTGCCCATCGTGGTGGAGAGGCCCATGTACTTCAACACCGGCATCTACGTAGGCGGCCACGACGTGATGGGCTACGCCCCCTAGGGATGGGGTCAGGCACTGACATCGGACATTTCGCAGGTCAGATGGAGTCAGCTCCAAAAAATTGGACATTCTTACTGAGGAGGAGGTCGGGCCCGAAAAGTGCATGAGGCGTCGATAACGTCATCGCGAGCAGGCGTACTCGCCTGCGAAGCGATCTCGAGGCTCCAGGACCGGCCCAGGCACAAAGGCAGGAAACCGTGCCCCTACAAGAGAGAAGCGGTAGATTTCCGAGTCTGAAGAACTCTTCCGCGGGCTGCATAAGAACCCTTGATCCCCTTGATGTCACCCCTGTCCGTAAAATATAAGGATATATAAAAGGGCGAGTTTTGGAGGTGTCCATGAGAGTTCTTGTGGTGGGAGGAGGGGGGCGGGAGCATGCCCTCACCTGGAAGTTGGCGCAGTCGCATCTGGTGGATGAGATCTGGTGTGCTCCCGGGAACGCGGGTATAGCCCGTTTGGCCACCTGTGTGGATATCGACGCCGGGGATATCGAGGCACTGGCCAGCCTGGCCCGGGAGAAGGGCGTAGACCTTACCGTGGTAGGGCCGGAGGCCCCACTGGTTGCCGGCATCGCGGATGAGTTCCGGGAGCGCGGGCTGCCCGTCTTCGGGCCGGACGGGGAGGCGGCGCGGATGGAGGGAAGCAAAGCC
This sequence comes from Actinomycetota bacterium, assembly GCA_034188985.1. Lineage (GTDB taxonomy): Bacteria > Actinomycetota > Geothermincolia > Geothermincolales > RBG-13-55-18 > JAXHVT01. The sequence goes on from JAXHVT010000033.1 coordinate 86,865, forward strand.
TTTGCCAAGCAGCTCATGGAGGATAGCGGGGTGCCGACGAGTCGCGCCGAGATATTCACGGATTACGACGAGGCGGTGGCCTGCATCGGATCCACACCTCCTCCCTACGTGGTCAAGGCCGATGGCCTGGCCGCCGGAAAGGGAGTGATCATCGCCCAGGACGACAGGACTGCCTACGAGGCCCTCAAGGCCTGCTTCATCGATCGCAAGTTCGGTTCCTCAGGCGAGAAGGTGCTGCTGGAGAAATTCCTGGAGGGGCAGGAGGTGTCCATCCTGACCTTCGTCGACGGCGAGGAGATACTGCCCATGACTCCGGCCCAGGATTACAAGCGTATCGGGGACGGGGATGCCGGGCCCAATACCGGGGGCATGGGCTCATATTGCCCGGTGCCCGTGATGTCGGATGATGATTACCGCCGGGCCGTGGAGGAGATTCTCCGGCCCACGGCCAGGGCCCTGGCCGGGCGGGGCATCCATTACCGGGGCATTCTCTACGCCGGCCTGATATTGACGGAGGAGGGCCCCAAGGTGTTGGAATACAACGTACGCTTCGGCGACCCCGAGGTTCAGGCCGTGCTGCCTCGCCTGAAGAGCGACCTGATGGAGCCCATGCTGGCCGTCGTGCAGGGCAGGCTTGGAGAGGTAGAGCTCGAATGGACAGGTGACCCCTGCGTGACGGTGGTTGTCGCTTCCGGCGGTTACCCCACCGATTACCGTAAGGGATTTCCCATATCCGGCCTGGAAGAGGCGGAGAGCCTGGAGGGAGTTGCCGTGTTCCACGCCGGTACCCGCCTGGGCGAGGATGGCGAGGTACTTACCAATGGCGGCAGGGTCTTAAACGTCAGCGCCCTGGGGAAGGATTTCGCCTCCGCCCGCGAGAATGCCTACCTGGCGGCGGAGAAGATAAAATTCGAGGATGTCTATTACAGGAAGGATATAGCCCTTCGGACCCTGGAGGTGGATTGAATATGGCCCCCCCGACAGTCGCGCTTCTCATGGGTTCCAAGTCGGATGTGAAGAAGGTGGAGCCGGCCGGGGAGATACTGAGCCGAATGGGGGTGGAGGTGATGACAGCCGTTCTATCCGCCCACCGTACCCCCGACAAGCTGAGGGAGTTCGTACTCTCGGCCCCGTCCAAAGGGGTGGAGGTCATCATCGCCGCGGCCGGAAAGGCGGCGCATCTTCCCGGCGTGGTGGCCTCGATGACTACCCTTCCGGTAATCGGCCTGCCCATATCATCCAAGGACCTGGGCGGACTGGATGCCCTGCTGTCCATGGTGCAGATGCCCCGGGGAGTTCCCGTGGCCACGGTGGCCATCGACGGAGCGGAGAACGCCGCTCTCTTGGCCTGCTCCATACTGGCCCTGAAACACGAGAAGGTGGACGAGGCCCTGAAAGCCTACCGGGAGCAGCTGGCGGGCAAATAGGCACTGTTAATGCCGGCACCTTTCGGGGATAATATATATGCTGCCCGGCCCGCGGAATGGAAAAGGTTGTAAAAATGATATCTCGTTACACCCTTCCCGAGATGGCCGAGGTCTGGAGCGAGAGAAACAAGCTCCAGAAGTGGCTGGACCTCGAGGTGCTTGCCGTGGAGGCCAGGGCCGAGAAAGGCCTGGTGCCCCGCGAGGCCCTTGACGAAATCAAGGAGAGGGCGGCCTTCGACCCGGATCGGGTCAAGGAGATCGAGGAGGTTACTCATCACGACGTTATAGCCTTCCTCACCAACGTGGCGGAGAACGTGGGAGAGAGTTCCCGCTTTATCCATTATGGCATGACCTCCTCGGATATCCTGGATACTGGCCTGGCCCTGCAGATGCGGGAGGCCATGAATATCATCATGAGCGAGGCGATGTCCCTGGCCTGCGATCTGAGGGATAAGGCCCTGGAGTTCAGGGATCTGGTCATGGTGGGCAGAACCCACGGCGTCCACGCCGAGCCCATGGTCTTCGGGCAGAAGCTGGCCTTGTGGGTGTTCGAGATGGCGCGCGACCTGGAAAGGCTGCGGCGGGCGTGCGAGGTAATAAGCGTGGGCCAGATATCGGGGGCGGTGGGTACCTACGCCCACCTCGATCCCTACGTGGAGCGCTACGTCTGCGATAAGCTGGAGCTGCGACCGGCGGAGGTGTCCACGCAGGTGCTGCAGAGAGACCGCCATGCCGAATACGTCGTGGCCCTGGCCATAACCGCTTCCAGCCTGGAGAAGTTCGCGCTAGAGATAAGGGGCTTGCAGAGATCCGACATTCTGGAGGCGGAGGAGCCCTTCGCGCCCGGCCAGAAGGGGAGCAGCGCCATGCCCCACAAGCGCAATCCCATCATCTGCGAGCGCATCTGCGGGCTTGCCCGGGTCCTCCGTGCCAACGCCGTGGCGGCCTTAGAGGATATACCCCTGTGGCACGAGAGGGATATCTCCCATTCCTCCGTGGAGAGGGTTATCCTTCCGGATTCCACCACGCTGCTTCACTATATGCTGGTGAGATTCCATGGGGTTATCGTGGGGATACAGGTATATCCCGACAACATGGGCCGCAACCTCGAGCTTACCCATGGCCTGGTATTCTCGGAGAGCGTGCTGCTGGCCCTGGTCGACCGGGGTCTTACCCGGGAGGAGGCTTATGCCCTGGTGCAGCGTGACGCCATGGAGTCCTGGAGGACGGGAGAGGATTTCCGGTCCCTTCTGGAGGGGGATGAGGAGATAAGGCGATACCTCGGATCCGAGGATCTGGATAGATGTTTCGACCTGGCGGGACACCTCCACAACCTGCGGGAGATCTTCGAGCGCCTGGAATCCCTGGAGCTGTGAGGAATCGGGGGACATGGAGAAAAAGGAGCTTATCTACAAGGGCAAGGCTAAGAGGATTTTCGCCACCGATGAGCCGGGGCGGATCATCCATGAGTTCAAGGATGAGGCCACCGCCTTCAACGGCGAGAAGAGGGGCATCATCGCGGGTAAGGGAAAGACCAATGCCCTGATGACCGACATCATATTCCGCTACCTAGAGAAGAACGGCGTGCGGACCCATTATATCGAGCTGCTTTCGGATAACGAGATCCTGACCTGGCGGCTGGATATGATCCTGGTGGAGGTAACGGTGCGCAACTATGCCGCCGGCAGCCTGGTGCAACGCCTGGGATACGAGGAGAAGGCGGAGCTGAAGGCTCCACTGGTGGAATATTTCTATAAACAAGACGAGCTGGGCGATCCCATGATCTCGCGGGAGCATGTCCGGGAGCTAGGATTGGCCACCGAAGATCAACTGGACGAGATGACCGATGTCGCCGTGCGCGTCAACGACATCCTCGTCCCTTATTTCCAGGCCCGCGGCCTTATCCTGGCTGATTTCAAACTGGAGTTCGGGGTAAGGGAGGGCCAGGTCTTCCTGGCGGATGAATTCAGTCCCGACATATGCCGCCTATGGGATGCGGCGACCGGGGAGATCATGGATAAAGACCGCTTCAGGCGGGATCTGGGGCGGCTGGAGGAGACCTACGTCGAGGTGCTCAGAAGGGTAAAAGAAGAGGAGACCGTTATGCAGGTATTTATTTACATCTCTCCCAAGAAAGGGGTGCTCGACCCGCAGGGGCAGGCCGCATTGGGGGCGCTCAAGTCCCTGGGCTTCGATGAGGTATCCGAGGTGCGCGTGGGAAAGTATATTACCCTGCACCTGGAGGGAGCGGACGAGGCGAACATCGACGAGAGGATCGAGGATATGTGCGAGAAGCTTCTGGCCAATCCCATCATCGAGGATTATCGTTTCGAGGTTCAGTACTAGGTGGTGTTTCGTGTCGTGAATGTCCGTTCGCGCGACGAGAGGGGAGGAACCGGATGAGATTCGGTGTAGTGGTCTTTCCCGGCTCAAACTGCGAGGCCGACTGCTATCACGTGATAGACGAGGTTCTGGGTGAGGGCGTGGATTATGTCTGGCATCGGGAGAAAGACGTCTCCTCGTACGATTGTCTTATCCTTCCCGGTGGATTCTCCTATGGCGATTACCTGCGCTGCGGCGCTATTTCCCGCTTCAGCCCGGTGATGGAGGCGATAACCCGCTTCGCCGGCGAGGGAGGCCTGGTGATAGGGATATGCAATGGTTTCCAGATTCTACTGGAGGCGGGGCTGCTTTCGGGCGCCATGCTCCGCAACACCAGGCTCAATTTTATCTGCAGGTTCGTCGACTTGAGGGTCGAGAACGCCGGTACGCCGTGGACCTACAAGGCCCGGGAGGGGCAGGTATTGAGCATGCCTATAGCGCATAACGAAGGTAATTATATGGTCGACGCCGATACCCACGAACTCCTGGCGAACGAGGGTAGGATCATCCTGCGCTACTGCGACCGCATGGGCGAGATCTCCGAGAAGAGCAATCCCAACGGGGCCATGGATAATATCGCGGGGATATGCAACCGTGACTTCAACGTCTTCGGGCTCATGCCCCACCCGGAGAGGGCATCCGAGGATATCCTGGGAAGCGTGGACGGGATGGTTATATGGGAATCGATCATGGCGCATTATCGTGGAAAAGGTTAGGTTGTTGTTATGACGGAGCTTTACGAGGAATTGGGACTGACAGTCGATGAATACCGCGATATCATCCGCCTCCTTGGCCGGAAGCCGAACGAGGTGGAACTGGGGATGTACTCCCTTATGTGGTCCGAGCACTGCTCCTATAAGAGCTCGAAGATGGTTCTCTCCCAGTTGCCCACCCGGGCGTCCTATGTGCTGCAGGGGCCGGGAGAGAACGCCGGGATAATAGACATAGGCGGCGGTCTGGCCGTCGCGTTCAAGATGGAATCCCATAACCACCCCAGCGCGGTGGAGCCATATCAGGGAGCGGCCACGGGCATCGGCGGCATAGTCAGGGATATATTCACCATGGGAGCCCGCCCTATCGCCTGCCTGGACCCCCTGCGTTTCGGCGATCCCGGCAAGGCGAGGACCCGCTACCTGCTAGGCGGGGTTGTTTCGGGTATCGCTGGCTATGGCAACTGTCTGGGCATACCCACCGTGGGTGGCGATATCTATTTCGACCCCTGCTATGATGAGAACCCGCTGGTAAACGTGATGTGCATCGGTTTGATGCCCAAGGAAAACCTCATACGGGGACTGGCCAAGGGCAAGGGTAACGCCGTGGTCCTGATCGGCAACCGCACCGGTCGTGACGGCATAGGGGGGGCCTCCATCCTGGCCTCCCAGGAATTCGACGAGAGCTCTCAGGAAAAGAGGCCCAGCGTTCAGGTGGGGGACCCCTTCACTGAGAAACTGCTTATCGAGGCGTGCCTGGAGCTTCTGGACGGGGAATTGCTGGTGGGGCTTCAGGACCTGGGTGCGGCCGGCATCTCATGTGCCTGTTCAGAGACGGCGGCGAGGGGTAACGTGGGGATGCGTGTTTACCTCGAGCGCGTACCGCTCAGGGAGGAGATGGAGCCCTTCGAGATCGTCATATCGGAATCCCAGGAACGCATGCTGGCCATAGCGGAGCCGGATAAGCTGGAGCAGGTGATGGAGGTATGCGGCAAATGGGGTCTCAACGCCGTGGTTATCGGCGAGGTGACGGATGGGGACCACATGGAGATGCTGTGGAATGGAGAGAAGGTCGCCGACGTGCCCGCCTCCACCCTGGCCGACGGGCCGGTATACGATCGCATGGCGGAGAAGCCCTCCTATATGGAGGAGGTGCAATCCCTGGACCCGGAAAGCCTGCAGCACCCCGAGGACTATAACCGCGTTCTCTTGGACCTGGCCGGGGGCCCCAACCTCTGTGGCAAGAGATGGGTTTACGAGCAGTACGATCACATGGTTCAGCTGAACACCGTGGTGTACCCGGGATCGGATGCCGCCGTATTGAGGGTGAAGGGGACCAGCAAGGGGCTGGCCGTCTCCTGTGATGGCAACTCACGCTATGTATATCTCGATCCCTACGTCGGTACCCAGATAACGGTGGCTGAATCCGCCCGCAACGTAGTGGCCGCGGGAGGTGTACCCATGGCCCTCACCAATTGCCTGAATTTCGGCAATCCGGAACGTCCGGACATATTCTGGCAGTTCAGGGAGGCGGTCAGGGGTCTGGCCGACTCGGCTCGATTCCTCGAGCTGCCCGTGGTCAGCGGAAACGTGAGCTTCTACAACGAGTCCTTCGGGGAGGCGATCTACCCGACCCCCGTGATAGGTATGGTGGGCCTGATAGGCAACCTGATCCACCGTCGCACCATCGCTTTCCCGCGGGAGGGGATGCTGGTTTGCATGTTGGGGGAGACCAGGAGGGAACTGGGAGGCTCCGAGTATCTCAGTATGATCCACAACCTGGTGGCGGGGCAGCCCCCGGCCCTGGAGCTGCGCCGGGAGAAGAAAACCCAGGCTACCTGCATAGAGGGCATACGGTTGGGATTGATACGCTCCGCCCACGATTGCTCGGAGGGGGGAGTGGCGTTGACCCTGCTGGAATGTTGCTGTGCGGCCGGCTTAGGTGCTAACTTAATGGTGGAGGACGAATTGGAACCCATATACTGGTTATTCAGCGAGAGTCAGTCGCGCTTTATCATTGCCCTGGAGGAGAGGGACCTTGTGGCCATGAAGGAACTGGCCGTCAAACGCGAGGTTCCCCTCTCCGTGCTGGGGTGCGTGGAGGGGAGCCGCCTGTCGATCAACGATTGGATAGATCTGGAGGTCGAGGATATGGCGAGGACGCGGGATGAGGCCCTGCAGGATCTTATGGAGGGCGGCGTCCAGGATTAATGTGGGAGTGGCGTTCGATTAAGAGGTGATGACGGGGAATGAGTTTTGAGATCGGGGAGTCTTGCGGCGTATTCGGCATCTACGTCCGTGACGACGATGTTTGCAAACTGTCTTATTACGCCCTCTACGCTCTTCAGCACCGCGGCCAGGAGAGCGCGGGTATCGCCGTTTCCGACGGCAAGGAGTCACTGTTGCTCAAGGATATGGGAATGGTATCCCAGGTGTTCAGCGAGCGGGACCTGCTCAATCTCAAGGGGCACCTTGCCCTGGGACATGTTAGGTACTCCACCACGGGTTCCACCTCATGGGAGAACTCCCAGCCCATCCAGGTGCCGAGGAAGGGCGGCTCCGTTTTCGTGGCACATAACGGCAATCTCATAAACACCAATGCGCTCCGCGACGGGATGAAGGCCGAAGGGATCCGTTTTCGCACCTCCTCCGATACGGAGGTGGTAGCCATGCTGCTGGCCCACTCCGGAGCCCTGGATATCGCGGATGCAGTAAAGGAGGTCATGCCCCGATTGACCGGCGCCTATGCTCTGGGCGTCATGACTGAGGACAAGGTTATAGGGGTAAGGGATCCCTTCGGAATAAGGCCCTTGTGCGTGGGGAAATACGGCGACGGCTACGCCATTGCCAGCGAATCCTGTGGACTGGATATCATCGGGGCCGAGTATTTGCGGGAGATAGAGCCGGGTGAGATGGCCGTCCTGGACGAGGACGGTTTGAGGTTCGAGAGGGTCATGGAGGCGCGCAAGCCCTCCCTCTGCATATTCGAGTTCATATATTTCGCGCGCCCGGATTCCGTCATGCACGACACATATCTCTATCATGCCAGGAAACACATGGGTATGAGCCTGGCCGACGAAGCCCCGGTGGAGGCCGACGTGGTAATGCCTATCCCCGATACCGGCGTTCCGGCGGCCATCGGTTACTCGCAGGTCTCGGGCGTGACTTTCGGCGAGGGCTTGATTAAGAACCGTTACGTGGGCAGGACCTTCATACAGCCCACTCAGGCTATACGCCAGCTGGGCGTGAGGTTGAAGCTGAACCCACTGGTGCGGGATATTGAGGGCAAGCGCCTGGTGGTGGTGGATGATTCCATCGTGCGCGGCAATACCACCAAGGAGATAGTTAAAATGTTGAAGGACGCGGGGGCCAGGGAGGTCCATATGCGTATCAGCTCGCCCCCCGACAGATATCCATGTTTCTACGGTATAGATACGGCCATTCGCAAGCAGCTCATCGCCTCGACCATGAGCGTGGAGGAGATACGCCGCTTTATAGGCGCCGATACGTTGCACTACTTGAGCAAGGAGAACCTCGTCAGGGCTACCAGGAGACAGCGGGAGGATTTTTGCCTGGCTTGCTTCGACGGCGATTACCCGATACCTGTGCCCGAGGACTCCAAGATGGCCAAGTTCAGGCTGGAAAGAAGAAGGATCGAGGTGAAATGAACCGGGAAGACGAGAAACGGGAGCTTGACGAGCCCATGACCTACCGCGAGTCCGGCGTGGATATAGAGGCCGGGAAGAAGGCTGTAGAGTTGATAGAGGATCTTGCGGCCTCCACTCACCGCACTGGGGTTATGTCCCGCCTGGGAGGTTTTTCCGGCATGTTCTCCGGCGCTTTCGATGCGTATGCCGACCCCGTGCTGGTCTCCTCCGTGGACGGGGTGGGCACCAAGCTAAGGATAGCCCGGATGCTGGACCGACACGACACCATCGGGATCGATCTGGTCGCCATGTGCGTGGATGATATCGTGACCTGCGGCGCGGAGCCGCTGTTCATGCTGGACTACCTGGCCATGGGCAAGGTTGTCCCGGAGAAGGTCGCAGAGATCGTGTCCGGCATATCCAGGGGGTGCCGGCGGGCGGGCTGCTCCCTTATCGGGGGGGAGACCGCAGAGCATCCGGGGATCATGGAGGAGGATCAGTACGACCTGGCCGGGTTCGTTCTGGGCGTGGTGGACAAGGAAAAACTGATAGACGGGTCGAGAATCGTACCGGGTGATGTCATGCTGGGATTGACGAGCTCCGGCCTGCACTCCAATGGTTATTCCCTGGTCCGAAAGCTTTTTTTCGAGGGATACGGTTTCGATCCCTACGACAGGTTGAGGGGTCTGGCCGGAACCCTGGGGGATGAATTGCTCAAGCCAACGGAGATATATGCCCCGGCGGTGCTGGGATTGATGCGGGAGATGGAGGTTAAGGGCGTGGCGCACGTGACCGGCGGCGGGCTTGTCGAGAACGTCCCCAGGATACTTCCCGCCGGTGTGGATGCAGTCATCGATATCACCTCCTGGCATCCTCACAGCATCTTCGGAATCATCCAGAAAATGGGAGATATGGAGGAGGCGGAGATGTTCAAGACCTTCAACATGGGGATAGGCATGGTTGTTGTCGTAGGCCTGGGGGAATTTCGCCAGGCCCTTCACGTCTTGAACCTCCTGAATTACAGGGCTTACCGTATAGGGGAAATGCACGAGGGTACGGGCGGTATCTGTTTAACCGCTTGAAAGCCGAAAGGAGGTAGGGGTGAAGGGCGAACCCTGCTGCTTGGGGATATTGGTGTCCGGCAGCGGAACCAATATGGAGAATATCGCTGAGAAGATCGAAGAGGGCTATATACGGGGCCATATAACCGTGGTCATCAGCGATGTCGAGGAGGCCTATGCTCTGGTTCGTGCCGGGCGTCACGGCCTCAAGGCCGTTTTTATGGACCCCTCCCCGTTTTCCGAACGCGCCGAGTATGACCGGGCGCTTATCCGTGTACTGGAGGAAAACCAGGTGAACCTGGTGGTATTGGCCGGCTACATGCGCCTGGTGGGAGAGGGGTTCGTGAATGCTTACAGGCATCGCATCATGAATATACACCCGGCCCTGCTGCCGTCTTTTCCCGGAACCTCGGGGGTTGCGGACGCCCTGGATTACGGCGTAAAGGTAAGCGGGGTGACGGTTCATTTCGTGGACGAGGGTCTGGATACCGGGCCGGTCATCCTGCAGGAAGCGGTACCCGTCATGCCCGGAGACACCAGGGAGACGTTGCATCAGCGCATCCACGAGGTGGAATACCGTCTTTACCCGCGGGCGATAAGCTGTTACTGCAATGGGCTTATAAGGGTGGAGGGAAGACACGTGCTTATCATGGATGAGGACGAAGCCAAGACACCAGATACGGGTCGACGAGGTACGAGACAATAATCGCTGTCCAAGGGGGTATTCAACATGGCCAATATCAAGAGGGCGCTTCTCAGCGTGTCCAATAAGGCGGGGATAATTGGCCTCGTCCGCGAGCTGAAGGAGATGGGAATAGAGATCATCTCCACCGGGGGGACGGAAAAAAAGCTTCGCAGCGAAGGGCTTGACGTCACGCCCATATCGGAGGTCACCGGCTTTCCGGAGATGCTGGGAGGAAGGGTGAAGACGCTGCACCCCCACATCCACGGCGCCCTTCTGGCCGATCGCGGAAACCCGGAACACGTAAAAGAGATGGAGAAGATGGGCATACTGCCCATCGACCTGGCGGTAGTCAACCTGTATCCTTTCGCGGAGACAATCTCCAAACCGGATGTGGCCCTGGAGGAGGCGGTGGAGCAGATAGATATCGGAGGCGTGGCCTTGATAAGGGCGGCGGCGAAAAATTTCGCCGATGTCGCCGTGGTGACCAACCCCAAGCGCTATTCCTCTATCCTCCTGGAGATGCGACGTTCCGATTGCTCACTTTCCCTCAAGACCAGGCGCTCGCTGGCAGCGGAGGCTTTCCGCCACACCGCCAACTACGACGCCACCATCTATGCGTATCTCTCCAAGGCCTTCGAGGAGTTCCCGGATACCATGACCCTGGTATTGAAAAGGAAGAGCGAGCTGCGCTACGGTGAGAATCCACACCAGAAAGCCGCGCTTTACCGGGAGATAGGGGCTCCCTCGAGCTCCCTTGTCTTCGGGGATCAGCTGCATGGCAAGGAGCTCTCTTTCAACAACGTCCTCGATCTCGACGCGGCATGGACCCTGGTCAAGGATTTCCCCCTCCCTGCGGCGGTAGTCATCAAGCATAACAATCCATGCGGGGCGGCCATGGCCGAGAGGCTGTCAACCGCTTACGAGAGAGCACATGCATGCGACCCGGTGAGTGCCTTTGGAAGCGTTGTCGCCTTGAACAGGCCCCTGGACGAGGAAACCGCGGTCCTCATCGATTCCACCTTCGTGGAGGCGGTTATAGCTCCCGCCGTTCCCAACTCCTCCCTGAAGCTGCTGCAAGGCAAGGAGGGAATCAGGGTTCTACAGCTTCCCCTGGAGAAAGAGGCCTTCTCCACCCTCAAGGACCTCAAGCGGGTGGACGGGGGGTTGCTGGTTCAGGATTACGATAGCGTGGAGGATTCCTGGGATGAGGTGCAGTACGTAGGGGGCGGGGTGCCCGAAGAGAAACAGAGGGAGGACCTCGATTTCGCCTGGAAAGTGGCCCGCTGCGTGCGATCCAATGCTATCGTGCTATCCAGGGACCGGGCTACGGTGGGCATAGGAGCGGGGCAGATGAGCCGTGTGGACGCCACGCGCCTGGCCCTGATGAAGGCTGGCGAAAAGGCGCGGGGAGCGGTAATGGCGTCGGATGCCTTTTTCCCTTTCCCGGACGCGATAGAGCTGGCGGCGGAGGCGGGGGTGGAAGCCATTATTCAGCCTGGTGGATCCATGCGGGACGAGGAGGTTTTCGAGGTAGTTGAGAGGCTGGGCATGGTAATGGCGCTGACCGGAAAACGCCATTTCCGACACTGAGAGAGCGCAGTATAGTAACATAGCTGTATGAATAAATTCTACCTGGTGATTCGCATAATCCTTCTGGTAGCGCTGTTCTTTCTTCTGGCCTCGGTCTTCTGGGGTCTGGCCCAGCGCAAGAGCACGCAGATAGATGGGGATACCAAGAATTACGAGCGGAACGATATAGGCTGTCCGGCGGGCTATACGTCCGTGATACTCATCATTCTCGTCGTTCTGGGAATCTTCGCGGTCCTCGTCTCCATCTTCTTCGAGTACTATCAGGTTAGAAAAGAGAGGATGGAACCGGGGTCCGGCGGGAGGGGGGAATTGCGGGGATAGAACCCCTTCGGGCCGGAATGCCGGATGGGGGATTCGACATCTTCCACACATCCATCCCGGATGATAAAGGCCGTTACGCCCTTACGTTTACCGTCCTTTTATCAAGGGAAACATAGCTTGTGGTGGATGTATCGAGCGTGGATGGCATGGAGGTGGATCACATGGCCATAGTCAAGTGGAATCCCTTTGGCTTTTTGCCGAGCCGGGTCGGGCTGCGGAGCACCATGCGCTGGCCGGAGATCGGCGAGGCATTCGGAGTTCCTTTCGCCCAGTGGCCCAGCATGGATATCTATTCCAAGGGAGACGACCTGGTGATAAAGGCGGAGGTTCCGGGATCATCGCCGGAGGATATAGATATCGATCTCGAGGATGACGTTTTGACCATCTCGGGCAAACGCACCCACGAGGAAGAGGTGGAGGAGGACGATTACTATCGCAAGGAATGTGCGTACGGCTCCTTCTGCCGCAATATCCAGTTGCCCAAGGGCATCGGGGAGGAGGACGTATCCGCCAAGCTCAAGGACGGCTTACTCGAGGTGGTGGTGAAGGGCGCGGGCGCCTCGGCCCCACCCAAGAAGAGGATACCCATCGAGAAAGGCGACTGAGAGACCCGACACCGCGGCGTGTCATGATTCCGCCGGTGACGTCCGGACGGTCGTACCTGGTATAGTCTTTCGAGGAAAGGTTCGTTTTTCACCGGGGAGGATGATCGTGAAGACCTTGAGCGTGCCCAACCTGCTCTGGTACGATAACCAGCCCAGGGAACAGGTTTTTCCCGAACGCTGGGATATGGAGCTGCTGGAGCCCCCGGGATTCACCAAGCCCGCCATCGACGAGGAAGGTATCGCCCGCGCTTTCGGCGAGCCCATTGGGTGTGCGACCCTGGAGGAGGTGGCGGCCAGTGCCGGCGATAGGGCGGAGGTGGCGGTGGTTTTCGACGATATCACCCGACCCACACCGCTCAAGGATGTCCTGCCTCCGATTATGAAGGCCTTGCAGGACGCCGGGATACCCGATTCCAACATTCGTTTCATACCAGCCCTGGGCATGTACGGCGCCATGACCAATATGGAATTCAGGAAAAAGCTGGGAGACGAAATCGTGGAGGGATACCCCGTCTTCAATCACAATCCTTACGAGAACTGCGACTTCCTGGGAGAGACCCCCGGTGGAATACCCGTCTACATAAACCGCGAGTTCATGTCCTGCGATCTTCGCATTGGCATTGGTTGCATAACCCCCCACGCTCACGTAGGCTTCGGAGGGGGCGGCAAGATAATCATGCCGGGTATAAGCGGAGCCGAGACCATAAAATACTTCCACCGGGACGTCGTTATGCGCGACGTTTCAGCCACCGGCCTGGGCAATTTCTACGGCAACGTCATGTACGCGGCGGTCGAGGAAGTGTTGGGGATGTCCGGCCTGCAGGTCAAAGTGGATGCCCTGATCAACAACTGCGGGAAGATCACGGACCTCTTCGTGGGGGATCCCGTTCAGGCCTTCAAGCGGGGGGTGGAGACGGCCAGGGAGCACTACGCCACACCCTCCAGCTCCGGTAAGGATATCGTGGTGGCCAACGCTTACGCCAAGTGCAACAAGATGGCCATCTGTATGCTCATGGCCCTGGTCACCGTGAACATGGCTCGCGGGGTTATCGTCCTGGTGGTCGACTCCCAGGAGGGGCAGGTCTGCCACTACCTGATGAGGAGTTTCGGCAAGGAATACGGGGGAGAGCGCTACTTCCTGAGAGGAGTGCCTCCGGAGGTGTTGACGCTAATCGTCTGTTCCCGCTATCCAGATTCCACCATGTGCGACTTATTCGTTTGCGTCGAGGGAGTCACCTTCGCCCGCGACTGGTCCGAGACCCTGGCCATCCTGGAGGAGGAATATCCGGGAGAGGCCTCGGTGGCCGTGATACCCGACGGTACCATGCAATACTTCGGCTAACCCGTACGGTGGATCCCGTATACCGTGCGGGTTATAGCGGAGACGATACGGAGTTCGTAGCCCTGGCTGCAGCCCGGGCCTGCAGTATAAAGGAGGGTTAATTATCACCATCGGTAACCTGGGGAGTATAGCGATGGTCTCCGGCCTCTTGTTGAACGTCTACGAGAACCTGCAGGGGTTTTCCTCCAGCCGCAGGTTCCACGGCGGGCCGCTGAAGGAATTCGATGCCATCTCGGGAGTATTGGCGGATCTGGTCAGGGACATCGAGATTATCCGCATAATCGGGTACCAGTACGCACACATGGTAGACAGGCCGGACTTGTACGGGGAGCGGTGGTCCGACGAGATGGTAGCCAAGGGCAGGGCCTATAAGTATTTCGCCTGCGACCGTGCCGCCGAGGATCTTGGCAGGGTCATTAATCTCATGTATGTCTTCGGGACGGACAGGGATTGGGACGTGGAGAAGCACTGGCGGGACCTGAAGATAATACAGCTCTGGATGGGCGGAAAGCAGCTGTGCCAGGTGAAAACGGCCCGCTGGTTCTATGGCTGCGAGACCCTGTAGCCGTTCCATGGACGGAGCGGCCGCGCGTTATACAGGGGGGGAGACGGTGGGGGGACCGGGGGAGAGGGCGGTTTCCGCCGTATGGTTAGCGGTCCCCGTGGTCTACGGACCTGCCGACATGCCACGGGATATAGCGTGAATGACGTTGGAGGGCGGAGAAGCACGCAGCGCCGGGAGAGGCGTTGGTGCGTATAGGCTTGGCGGGCGACATCAGGGGTACGTCGGCGGGATAATCGCCGGATAAGGAGGTGGGTCCTTCAGTGGACAGGGAGAAGGTGGTCCAGGTAGTCGAGAAGGCATGTCCATTCGCCAGGAAGGCCGGCATGCACATCGAGGAGATCGATGAACGAAAGGGAAGGGTCGCGCTGATCCTGGAGGACAACCCGGAGAACCTTAACGCATTCGGGCTGGTTCATGCCGGAGCCATCTGCGGTTTCGTGGAGACGGCGGGCGGTATGGCGATCATGAGGCATATCGATCCCCGCGAGGTCATTCTGCTAAATACCGTTTTCAACATACGCTTCTCGCACCCGCCCAGGGGGGATTTGAGGTGCTCGGCCAGGTTCACCAACGAGGAGGCCGATGCGCTCATGGAGGAGTTCGAGGAGGTGGGAAGGGCCGATAAGGCCATTGATCTCAAGGTATTCGACTCATCCGGGAACCTGGTGGCACAGGCGCAGGCAACCTTCCGCCTTATATCCACGCCCGAGAAGTACAAAAAGCATTTCAGCGGATAGCGGCTCCAGGGCACCGGCGTCAGGCCCGAAGATATGCCTGGAGCTCGGCTGATGGATTGTAGGAGCTAAAGACCGCTGAGCCAGCGGATAAGCACGAGGGTTCGTGGATGTTCACGGGTTCAGTAGATATCCCCGCCTATTCCTGCTCGAGAATCCAGGATCCATTCCCTAAGAGCCGGACAGACCGCTGTTGATGGCCTCACGGCCTTCTCCGCCATGCCGTACAGATCGACGGACCAGCTATCCATGTAGCCCCGCCGGTGTATGAAGATGAAGCCTTCCACCAGGCCCCACAGATAGAAGGCGACCTCCTTGCTGTCGCCCTTTCTTATCCGGCCTTCGGCCATGCCTTCTTCGACTACCACTTGCAGGGCGGCTATGGCCGTGTCGCTCTTGGCGGTTATCTTTTCTCCAGTGGCGACGAAAGCCCGATCTGTTTGAATCCCATATCCACGGAGCTCAGGATATCGTAATAGCTGGTGTATCCGGCGTAGAATCCGAGGTAGGTACGGCCCGGGGCTCGCAGCCTCTCCTCGTAGCTACCACCTCCTGTGAAGGCCTCGGAGAGCAGCCCGTTCAATATGTCCAGGCCCTCCTCGCACAGGGTGGCGTATATCTCGGCTTTATTCTGGAAATACAGGTAAGGGGTTCCCGTGGCCAGTTCCGCTCCCTCGGCGATCTCCTCCATTCTAGCGTCGAAAAACCCCTTCTCCAGGAAGAGTCGGCGGGCAGCGCCCAGTATCTCCTGGCGCCTGCGGGCCTTCTCCCTCTCCCTGCGTTCCTCTATTCCCATAACGGTCCTTGCTTTCGCTGACGCGAGCCCTTCGGATACTCGATTGTATAAATATCAGGTGCTTTTCGTGCTCACGTGCCCTGGTTCTTCCTGGGTGGCGGCTATTTGAGCACCCACATGTCCTGGGACATGCCTCCGGTCAGCATCTTCAGGCCGTCCTCTTTTACCAGTTAGATGTCCTCGATCATGTACCCGAGCTCCTTGAGGCTCGGGACGTCGTAGCACCCCATCTCGATATATAGGGTCATGCCCGGCTGCAGGACAGTGAAGTCATCGTCCGCCAGCCATGGGTATTCGTGGTTGCCCAGCCCGATGCCGTGCCTCACGAAATCTATAGGCTCGCTCTGCATCCACCCCTGTTTTATGATGACGCGGTGGGCCAGGTCGCAGACGTCGCAGGCCCACATGCCCGGCATGATGTTATAGATTATCATGCGGCAGCCCATATAACCGGGTCGGCGGGCACCATGGTCGCCGAGGGAAGCGCCGCCCTGAAGGCGTCCAGCTCATCCAGGGAGACGTTGGTCACGAAGCTGTCGCCCCTCTCCCAGCCGGGCACGCTCTTGTCCACGCCCAGGTCCTTGAGGGCGTTCAAGAAGTATTCCTGGAATGGCATGGGCAGATGCCAGATGGGGGTATTCGGCACCAGGTGCGCACGTCGGGGACATGGGTGGTCTGCAGGGCGTTGTTGTTGAAGGCGTTCTCCACGATGAGCACGGTGGGCTTGTCCTTGGCAGTATGGCGAAGTACCTTCAGCGGTGGGTCTCCATGAGGCAGGGGTCCCGGAAGCCCACGAAGCAATATATGTTGACGGGGGAGAAGAGGATCATAGTATCCATGTCCTTCTACTCCATGAGTTCCCGTGCCTTCTTATTGCGTAGCTCGTACTCGGACTGGGGTGGGGTTGGATAGGATAGGGTGTCTCAGAAGCTTGACCGCCCCAATCCACTTCCGTTACATACTCCGACATGTATATCCCCTCCTAGCTTTCATCCGGGAATTATCGATCGATGGTTCACGGCGCTTCGGATATACCACTCCCTAGGTAAGTGATGCATGTAACCAGGTTGGAATAGATATTGGCATGAATATAATTCATATAATTAACTAGGATCATGCTACGGCCGGAAGATACCGATGTCAACACGTGAAGATGTCTCGAGCACCGCTATCACTCCTGGCCTCACTCCTAGAGGTGAATACGCCGGGCAATAGCGAATCGCCGGTGGAATGATAAGCTTGATAGCGGAGGTCGCCGACGCCCTGGAGCCGTTCGCCGGATTCGCTTAACGCTCAGTCGCCCTTATTGCACGGGCCGGTCTCCTCGACCTTCAGTATCACCACGATGAGACCGACGACGGCCATTGCCATCAGGAAAAGCAAGGCTACGCGATAGTCCGGCCTCTCCTCGTTGCCCATCTTGAGCAGCTCCATGATTACCGGTATGAAGACGGAGACTATGCTGCCAACCGCCATCAGCGTCCCCACCGCCGATCCGGCCAGGCTCAAGGGCTTATTGGAGATATGGGCTATCAGTAAAATCATGGGTATGGGAACCGAAGCCGCGATTATCAGGAAAGGTTTTCGCAGTCCCACCTTCTCGGAGAGTCCGGGTAGGATGGCCGCTCCCACTATGCCGCCCACGGTTATCACCGCGGCCACGTAGGAGGCGAAACTGGGCGTGAATCCTTGATAGCTGATGATCTTCTCCATAGTTACCGTAAGTCCTATGTGCATGCCGTAGCCGATGAGGGAGACAAGGCACAGGGTGCGGAAGTTGGCGGAGCGTATGAAGTGTTGCAGCGACTCGATAATGCCCATCTTGACCTCCTAGGGCAGGGGACCGGAAGGGGTGGGCGGTTCCTCCCTGTAGAAGATGATGAAGATGACGGTGGACACGGCTACGATGACGGCGAAGACGGTGAGCACGCGGTTCATGACCACCGACATAACGCTCATGGCGGCGTCCTCCGGGATGGAGGCCACCGCGGTTACCAGGGAAGCCCTATGGCGGTGCTCAGGTAAAAGAACATGGTGGACAGCCCTAAGGACATAGTCCGGTCTTCTCCACGAACCACTTAATATGCATCTTGGACATGTTGCTGAGGATGAACACGGCGGTTATGCCGAAGACGGTCTGTATGGCCATGAATATCCAGTACTGGATGCCCCCGACAGGCCCAGGTGGGGGATGATAGCGCGAAGCATACCGAAGACGGACAGTATTATGGCCCCCAGGGATACCGCGAACTTGAATCCTCGCTTGTCGGACAGGTCGCCGGCGTAGGACACGGGGAAAACGAACATCAGCGGCCCCACCAGTGACAGGAGCCGTATCTTGCCCGAGCCCACGCCCAGGATTTCCTCTACGCTGCTCCCGATGGGAGCGAAATTATCCACGGAAAATCTTTTACCACCAGCACAAGCCCGAAGACCAGCAGCACCACCCAGCGGTAGCTGTAGTTGCGGTACTCCTCCGCTCCTGAGGTATTCTCCAATACAACCATCCCCGATCCGCTTAAGGGGATTCTATTGGAAACCTCTCTGGTCAGCCAGCTTTAAAAACGTCAGAAGACGGGGTCAGCCCCGGAAATATGACATATTTAACCATGACGCGTTGATCCTGATATCGTGGGCTCAACGGATTTGAGCCCCTACGAATCCGATAAAGCGACCGGCACATGTGACACATGTGGGTTCCCCACCGCTATAAGATGGGTCACCCTTAAAATCTGTCTGCTTATTGTCGGGCCAGACCTGGTGCCTTGATCCAATTCCGTCATTGCTCATCAGTCTGATCACCAGACATGGCCTGGCATCCATGCCAGGCTGGTATAATAAGGTAGATAATTCAAGATCAAAGATGTGAACCCCTCTTACTAAAGCAGGGAGGCTTTGAGCCTTTCGGCCAGCTCGCCCGCGCTGCGTGCCGGGTCTTCACCACGGTCGAGGGCGTCTATGGCCTTTTTCACCAGGGCGCTGCCCACCACCACGGCATCGGCCAGCTCACCGGCGCGTCTGCACTGCTCGGGGGTGGAGATGCCGAGGCCCAGTGCAAGGGGTGCGTCGCAGTGTACCCTTACCCGTGACATGAAGTTCGCCAGCCCGTCGGACATACGCTTCCTCATCCCCGTGGTGCCTTTCACCGCTATACAGTAGAGAAAGCCCTGCGTGAGACGGGCAAGTTTCTCCAACCTGTCTGGCGGAGTGGTCATGGAAGCGAAGAGGATGGTGGACAGGTTCTCTCCCCCCGCCGCCTTCCTCCAATCCTCAATCTCCTCCGGGGGCAGGTCGGGAACGAGGACACCGTCCATCCCGCATCGCGATGCCTCGGCAGCGAAGCGGGCCGGGCCCAGGCGGTGTACGGGGTTGTAGTAGGTCATGGCCAGGAGTGGTTTGTCCGTCTCGCGTCTCAGCGCCGAGAAGATATTCATGATGTCCTCGACCCGGGTTCCCGCCTCGAGAGCCCTGCGGGAGGACTCTTGGATAACGGGGCCATCCATGACCGGATCGGAGAAGGGGATGCCCAGCTCTAGGATATCGCAGCCACGCAGTAGAGACCTGGCGATATCCAGAGACGTATCCACGTCGGGGAATCCCGCCGTCGCGTAGCCTATAAGGGCCTTGCCATTGTCCGGTCTCTTGAACAGTCTGTCGATGCGGTTCATTGCGATATCCCTTCCTTCTTGATCAGGGTGTCCACGTCCTTGTCGCCTCTCCCGGACAGGCAGACGACAAGCGTATCCTCAGCGGGCATCTCCCGGGCCAGCTTCATAGCCTGGGCCACGGCGTGGGCGCTCTCCAAGGCGGGGAGTATGCCCTCGGTCTCGCACAATACCCGCGTGGCCTCAAGCGCCTCCTCGTCGCTTACGCGGAGATAGCTGGCTCTCCCCGATCTCTTGAGAAAAGCGTGCTCCGGGCCTACCCCCGGGTAATCAAGGCCGGCTGATATGGAATGGGTTTCCAGCACCTGGCCGTCGTCGTCCTGGAGAAGGTAGCTCCGTGCTCCGTGCAGCACCCCTTCGGACCCCAGGCACAGCGAGCTGCCGTGGTTCCCCGGCTCGGGGCCACGGCCCCCGGCCTCCACGCCCACCAAGCGTACCCCGTCCTCTATAAAGGGATGGAAGAGGCCGATGGAGTTGCTGCCGCCGCCGACGCAGGCCACCAGGCAGTCGGGCAGACGGCCGATACGCTCCAGGGCCTGCTCCCTCGCCTCTTGGCCAATCACCGACTGGAAGTCCCTTACCATCATGGGAAAGGGATGGGGCCCCACCACCGACCCTATGCAGTAATGGGTGTAGTCGGAGGTGGCCACCCAGTCCCGTAGGGCAGCGTTGACCGCGTCCTTGAGGATAAGGGATCCGGTGCGCACGGGTATGACCCGTGCCCCCAATAGCTCCATGCGAAAGACGTTGAGGGACTGCCTGCCCATGTCCGTCTCCCCCATGAACACGTCACATTCCAATCCCATCAGGGCGGCCGAGGTGGCCGTGGCCACACCGTGCTGGCCGGCGCCCGTCTCCGCTATCACCCTGCTCTTCCCCATACGGCGGGCCAGCAGGCACTGCCCCAGGGTGTTGTTTATCTTGTGGGAACCTGTATGGCAAAGATCCTCTCTCTTCAGATAGATGGAGGCCACGCCCGTATAGCCGGATAACCGGCGCGCGTGGTACAGGGGGGTGGGTCTTCCGGCATAATCCCGCAGCAGCAAAGCCAGCTCCTCCCGGAACTCCCGGTCGAGCAGGGCTTCGCGGTAGGCGGTGTCCAGCTCCATCAGGGGCGACATCAGCGTCTCGGGAACGTATTGACCCCCGTATTCCCCGAAGCGCCCGGCCTTGGCAAGTGATTCATTCCGTGCCATCTCGCGCCTCCTCCCTTCTCGCCGCCGCGTCCCTGGCCTCGTGCAGGAAATCCCTCAGCAGGAGCGAGTCCTTGATTCCCGGCTCCAACTCGACCCCGCTGGACACGTCCACCCCGAAGGGGGCGACTTTCTCTATCGCCTCGCCTACGTTGCACGGATCCAGGCCTCCGGCTAGGATGATCCTTTTACTCCCCGCCGCCCGTGCCGCCAGGCCCCAGTCGCAGCGAGTTCCGCTCCCGCCTCTCAAGGTGGGATTCCATCCGTCCAGGAGGACGGCGAAAACCCCGTCGTATTCCTCCATCATCTCCAGGTCAGCGCGCCCTCGCGGCCTCAGGGCCTTGATGGCCCTGGAGCCGAAGGAGCGGACCGTACCCGGGTCCTCCTCGCCGTGGAACTGGACCAGATCAAGGCCGCAATACTCCATCAGCCCTCTCACCTCGCCCGGCTCCTGGTTGGCGAATACGCCCACCCTCAGGACTTGCGGGGGCACGGAGCGGTATATCGACCTGGCCTCCTCGGGGTCCAGGCGGCGGGGACTCTCCGCGAAGATCACACCGATGGCATCGTACCCAAGACGGCAGGCCGTCTCGGCGTCCTCGATCCGGGTTATACCGCAGGCCTTAACCAGCGTCACGGCTATCACCCCTCAGCTCCGCTATAAGCTCCTCCGGTCTCTCCCGCCTCACCAGCGCCTCGCCCACCAGGATGGCGTCCAACCCGAGCTCGAGGGCTTCTTCAACCTGGTCGCGCCCGCGGTACCCGCTTTCGCCCACCAGGGTGATGTCCTGGGGTACCAGGGGTGCCAGCCTCCTGGTTATTCCGAGGTCCACCTCCAGGGTACGGAGGTTCCTGTTATTGATGCCCACGATCCTGGCCCCGGCCTCCAGGGCGGTGTCCAGCTCGCTCTCGTCGTGGATCTCCACCAGGGATTCCATGCCCAGGCGCCTGCATTCTTCCTGCAGCGTGGCCAGCTCGGCTTTCTCGAGTATGGCCGCGATAAGCAGCACGGCGGCGGCCCCGGCCGCCCGTGCCTCCAGGACCTGGTAGCCGTCGACGATGAAATCCTTGCGCAGAAGGGGCAGATTGGATATATCCCCGGTTCTTTGCAGATCTGATATGTCACCCCCGAAGCAGGTAGGCTCGGTGAGCACGGATATGGCGCAGGCGCCACCCTTTTCGTACGACCTGACTATGTTCTCGAGGACGAGGTTGGGACGCAGGGGCCCCCGTGACGGGGAGCACCTCTTTATCTCGGCGATGATCCCTATGCGGCCGCCGCCGCGTGCGCTCAGGGCTTGTTGAAAGGAGGGGGGATCCCCGGCGCCGCTGGATATCGCCTCGAGAACGGAGGAAGGCATCTCTTTTCTCCTCATCTCCACGCGCTCCCCGGCCTTCTCAGCCATTTCGCGCAGGAACATCTTCATCACCTCCGTTGGAGAACTCGCCCAGCTCGCCCAGCTTTGCCATGGCCCGGCCAGAGTCGATGGACAGTTCCGCAATGCCCATGCCTTCCTCGATGCTGCCGGCCTCGCCCACGGCCGTAAGGGCCGCCGCGGCGTTGATGACCGCTATGTCGCGCCGGGGTCCGGGCCGGCCCGAGAGCACCTCTTCCCTGATGATGCGGGCATTCTCCACCGCGTCACCACCGCGCAGCTCCCGCAGTTGCGCCCTGGGTATGCCCAGCTCCTCGGGGCTGACGCTGTAAGACGTCACTTCCCCCTCACATACCTCCCATACCAGGGTGGGCGAGGTGGTGGTGAGCTCGTCCATACCGTCTTCTCCGTGAACGACCATGGCTCTCCTCGCTCCCATATCGGCGAGCGCCCTCGCCATCAGGGCAGCTTTTTCCCTGGATCCCACACCCAGGAGCTGTGTCTCAGCTCCGGCAGGGTTGGTCAGGGGACCCAGTAGGTTGAAGGCGGTGGGTATGCCCATTTCCCGCCGCGCCCGCATGACGTGGCGCATGGCGGGATGGAAAAGGGGGGCGAAGAGAAAACCGATGCCGATGCGCTCTATGCATTCCCTTACTTTTTCCGTCTCCAGGTCGATGTTCACGCCCAGGGTCTCCAGCACGTCGGCGCTGCCGCAGGGAGAGGATACGCCGCGGTTGCCGTGCTTGGCCACGTATAGACCGGCCCCGGCGGCGATGAGGGCGGCCGCGGTGGAGATGTTGAAGGTTGCCAGGCCGTCGCCTCCGGTACCGCAGGTATCCACCAGCGGGGATACTTCCGGCTTTATGGTCACGGCGGATTCCCGCATACCCTCCGCGAATCCCGCGATCTCTTCGGCGGTCTCGCCCCTCACCTTGAGAGCGGTGAGCAGGGAGGCGATCTGGGCGTCGCTGGCCTCACCGCGCATCAGCGTTAGCATGGTATCGTGTGCCTCGGAGCGGGTAAGCCTTTCGCCCGAGGCCACCTTGTCTATCATGCGGGTGATCATTCAAATCACCTCCATGGCGAGAAAGTTCTCCAGCAGAGTCTTTCCACCCTCGGTGAGAATGGATTCCGGGTGGAATTGCACCCCTTCCAGTGGAAGGCTGCGATGGCGTATGCCCATGACCAGGCCTTCCTCGCAGCAGGCGCTTACCTCCAGGGTGTCGGGAAGACTCCCGTCGAGCATCAATGAGTGATAGCGAGTGGCGGGAAAGGGATTATCGAGACCCCGGTATATGGTCTTATCGTCGTGGGATATACGCGACACCTTGCCGTGCACCGGCCTGGGTGACCTCACTAGGCGCATCCCGAAGGACTGTCCTATGGCCTGATGGCCGAGGCATACGCCCAACACCGGTATCATGCCGGCGAAAAGGCGGACCGCCTCCATGCTTATACCCGACCGCTCCGGCGTCCCCGGTCCTGGGGATACCACCAGGTGGGTGGGGTCAAGGCCGGACAGTTCCCCGGCGTCGAGGGCGTCGTTGCGTACCGTGGTGACCTCGGCGTTCAGTTCCTCCAGGGCCTGGGCCAGGTTAAAGGTAAACGAGTCGTAATTGTCGATAAGCAGCACTCGCTTCATAACCGAGATCCCTCCCTCGCCTCCGCCAGCCGGATGGCCCTGAGCAGGGCCCTGGCCTTGTTCAGGGTCTCCTGGTATTCGGCGGCGGGGTCGGAGTCGGCTACCACGCCGCCGCCGGCCTGCACGTGGGCCATGCCGCCGCAGGCGACTATGGTGCGGATAGCGATGCAGGTGTCCATGTCCCCGCTGTATGAGATATATCCCACCGCCCCGGCGTAAGGACCGCGCCGGTCTTTTTCCAGCTCGTCGATAAGCTGGCAGGCGCGGATCTTGGGCGCGCCCGAGACGGTCCCCGCCGGAAAGGACGAACACAGCAGTTCCCTGTTTCCCATGCCGTTGCGGAGTTCGCCGCTGACCTCGCTCACTAGGTGCATGACATGGGAGAAGCGTTCCACCTCCATCATCCTGTTCACCCGCACCGTTCCCGGGCGGCATACCCTGCCCAGATCGTTCCGGGCCAGGTCCACAAGCATGATGTGTTCCGCCCTCTCTTTCTCGTCCGCCTTGAGCTCGGCTTCCAGTGCCCGGTCCTCCTCGGTGGTCTCGCCCCTGGGCCGGGTGCCGGCGATGGGACGTATGATCGCCCTGCCGTCTCTCTGCCTCACCAGGGGCTCGGGAGAGGAGCCGATAAGGACCAGGTCGCCAAAGCGCAGGTAGAACATGTAGGGGGAGGGATTCTCGGAGCGTAGGCTGCGGTAGACTGAGAAGGGGGAACAGCCCAGTGAAAAGCTGAAGCGCTGCGAGGGAACCACCTGGTAGACCTCGCCGGCGTAGATGTGCTCCTTGGCTTCGAGCACTATGTCCTCGTACTCCTCGCGGGTGAAATTGGATTCCACGCCCTGGAAGTCCGCTTCCTTGGAAAGGTAGTAGACGTCCGAGGAGAGATGACGGGGGATATCCTTCTTGAGGCACCCGGCCATATTTTCTATGCCGGCTATGGCCTGGTGGTAGAGCCCCTTCAGCTCGTTTTCCTCGGTATCCCCGGGGATGATGACATTGACCATTAGTATCATGCGTCCCATCAGGTGGTCGAAGGCGGCGGATGACCGGGTGAGCATGAACATCATCTCCGGCAGTCCAAGGCCGCCCCCGGCGTTCAGCTCGATGCTTTCCATGAAGGGGAAGAGGTCATAGGATATATAGCCGACCGCTCCGCCGCAGAAGGGCAGGTCTCCGCCCGATCCCCCAGCGCTGAAACCCCGCATCGCGTCGAAGAGAAAGCGGATGGGATCGCTATCCTCCGGCGGTTCCCCTGCGCCCAGGGGGAAATCGATCCGGCCGCCCCGGCAGCGGATCACGGCATGCGGCTGGACGCCGATGAAGGAATACCTCCCCCAGCGCTCGCCTCCCTCGGCACTCTCCAGCAGAAAGCAATTATCTCCCTCACCCAGCTTAATGAAGGCGGACACGGGCGTTTCGGTATCCGCGCTGACTGCCCTGGATACGGTCACCAGGTTGTGGTCCCGCGCCTGCCGCAGGAACTCCTCCTCTCCCGGGCGGTAAAGCCCGCCTCTCAGGCTCGTTTCGCCTCGAGCGTATGCCGTTCTCTTCATTTCACCCCTCCTTGTTTCACGATAAAGGCCATGTACCCGCGGTATACGGCCTGGCAATAGCAAGGCCGTGATCCCTCTAAAGAGGATTCACGGCCTTTGTCTCTGAATCAGGTTTTCAAGGGTTTAATACTGCATGCGGCGGCCGGAGCCCTCTCTATGAGAGGCTCCACCACCATCGTGAATCGACGTACATGCCTTCTATCATCATGGCGTGATTGTAGAGAAATATTTCCACATTGTCAAGCAGGACTGGCTTTAATTATCGGAGATCGCAGGCATCGGGGCTTTGTCTTGCGTTTGTCGTATCAAACCCCAAACGATCTTGAGCAAACCTTGCTTAGCGAGGGTCATCGCCGAGACGGAGTGGCACGATGGAAGCACTTCCCCTTAAGAACTTTATCATCGCCGACTCGAGCTCCGGATGGGAAAAGCCGATTCAATTAAGCAGGGCTTGCGGGCAAACTTCTTTCGAGGGCGGTCCGGCTCTCCCTCCTCCTCGTGCCCGGTGTCGGGCTGCAGTCGGCGGGTTTCGGGCCTTAAATCTTCGAGATATAATCGATTTACCTGGCGCTGGCGTCAGGGGAACTGGCGCGCTTCGGGTGTCCGCACAGGAGGGATGGTGATGAGGGTTCTGATCACGGGGGCCGCGGGATTCATCGGCTCGCGTTTTACCAGGAGGCTGCTGGAGCGCGGTGGTAAGGTGAGAGGCCTGCTCATGCCGGGGGAGGCGGACCGCGGGTTGGAAACGGCGGTTATGGAGGTCTTACGAGGGGGATCTCGCGGATTCCGTCAGCATACGGGGCGCGGCGGAGGGTTGCGGGTTGCGGGGAAGCCATCAATACCGCCAACCGCACCATCGACTGGGGGACCGAAAAGCAGTTCTTTTCCATCGGCGTCGACGGCACTCGCAATATCCTCGCCGAATGTACGGGTACGGTCGAACGCTTCATCCACCTCAGTTCTATCACCGCATATGGTCTCGGCGTGCATATGAATGACTTCGACGAGTACATACCGCTGGTGAAGACCGGTTTACATTACGGAGACGCAAAGGTGGAGGCGGAGCAGATCGTCGTCTCTTGCATGGAGCGGGTAGATATAGATACCAATGTTATCCGTCCAGCTAACGTCACCGGGTCGGGGAGCGTGTGGGTGAGGGAGATACTGGACGAGATGAGCGGGAGACTGCTGCCGCTCATCGATGGCGGGCGGTGGAGCTCCAGCATGGTCTACGTCGAGAACCTGGTGGATTGGCTACTCATCGCCATGGACGACGATGTCTCCAGGGGCAGGACCTACAACCTGCGGGACGACTACAACGTCACCTAGGGGGGATACCTGGAACGGCTCGGAGGCTTTATCGAAAAGAAGCCCGTGGGCTCTCTTCCCTATAAGATCGCCTGGAGATTGAGCTGGATTCTCCAGGCCGTCTTCCTGCCTTTGAAGGTGCGCCCGCCCGCCACGGCCTCGGTGTTGGGTATCATGGGCCAGGATCTCGATATCAGCAACCGCCACGCCAAGGAGGAACTGGGCTGGAAGACCCACGTCCCCTGGGATGAAGCCAGAGCGTCCATAGAGAAATGGGTCCAAACCGAATACAGCTAAACGATCGACAGCATGCATCGCGTAAGCGACAGCGACGTCGGTACTCCGCTTCACGTATACGGCGATGCACCGAGAGTGCCTGTGCGCCGCGCCCGCAAGGCGCGTGACCGAGGCGTACTCGCAGAGTACGTTGCAGGGAGCGGAACGCAGCGGGCGGGGATGCAGAGGTGATCGAATGCCGGTGTATACGTGAAGCGGAGTACTTTGGCCGCGACGGTGTCCCAGCGCCCGGATATTTCCGAATGTCCGGGCCTGGCATGCATACGAATGCCCATAAACGATCGACAGAATGCAGCGTGAAAACGCCGGAGCCGCCCGTAGGGCGGCGACACGGTGCCAGACGCTTGGACATGTCAATATGAGCTTGGATTTTGATCTCGGTGGTCGGACATGTCCAGGCCTGACACGTATACGTTCTCAAATAGGAAAAAGGTAGGTAAGATCCATGGCTGAGATGCAAGGATGACATATCGTAGCGGAGTATATGAAGAACGTAGAGGGCATAGAAACCATTTTCGCACTCTCCGGCGGATATATCGCCCCCATCTTCGACGGTTGCCTGGAAAACGAAGTCCGTATCATCGACATACATCACGAGCAGGCCGCGGTGATGATGGCTCGCTCCTGGTCTGTTTTCAAAGGCAGGCCAGGGGTATGCATGGTAACTGGCGGCCCGGGCTTCACTAATTCCCTCACAGGGGTGGTAAACGCTTTCATGGAGAACGTCCCGGTTGCCATCATAAGCGGCATGGTGGCCATACGCGACATGGACAAGGGCGCCCTGTAGGGCATGGACCAGCAAGGCATGGTCAAGCCCGTGGTCAAGTGGGCGGGGAGATGTCACGAGACGAAAAGGATACCGGAGTACCTGGAGATTGCCTTCCGCTATGACACATCCGGCCGGCCGGGTCCCGTATTCCTGGAGATCGCCCCCGACGCCCTCTATCTAGGTGTGGAGGAGGAGGAGATAAGCTATCCGGGAAAAGCGGCAGTGAAATATATCTTAGCCACGGACAAGGATGCGGTCACGCAAGCCCTGGAGCTCTTGAATAACGCGGAGAGGCCCCTTTTACTCGGGGGCAGCGGGATCGCGCACAGTAATTGTGCGGACGAGGTCAGAACCCTGGTGGAGAAAGCAGGCATCCCCACCCTGGTCTTCGAAAACGGCCGGGGCGCTATCCCTGACGAACACCCCCTCTCCCTCTGGGACGGGAGCCTTATGGGCGTGCTGGCGGCCGCATCCATGGCCGACGTGGTCCTGGCCGTCGGCATCAGGTTCAACTGGGTGCTCAGCTTTGGAGCCCCCCTGGTGAACACGAAGGTCATCCGGGTGGACATCGATCCCGCCGAGGTGGACCGCAACCGTGCGGCGGACGTCGCCTTGGTTGGAGACGCCGGGGTGGTGCTGCGCGAACTGAACCAGGGTATCGAGGAGAAGGACCACAGCGTATGGCTCGACACTTTGAGAAGCACCTTTACCGCCCTGACCGCTGGAGAGAAGGAGGCCATGGAGACCCCCGCTGTTCCCATCCACCCCTTCCGTATCACCAGGGCTATCAGGGAGGCCACCGGCGACGATGCCATCTTTATCCTCGACGGCGGCGATACCGTCTACTTCGGCATGATAGGGCTGCGCGCGAAGGAGATGTCCGGGGTCATCGGCAGCGGGACCCTCTCCGGTTGCCTGGGAACCGGCGTACCCTTCGCCATTGGGGCCAAGCTGGCGTGCCCGGACAAGACCGTCGTCCTGCTGACCGGCGACGGCTCCTTCGGCCTCAACACCATGGAGATGGAGACATCATGCCGCCACGGGGCCCCTATCGTGGCCATGATTTGTAGCGACCAGGTATGGGGCATGGTCGAGCATCACCAGGAGCTCTATTACGAGGAGTGCCGCGTATGCGGCACCGAGCTGGGGGTCATCCACTACGAGAAGATCGTGGAGGCCCTCGGCGGCCACGCCGAGTACATGGACGCCGACTAGGACATCCTTCCGGCCATCAAGCGGGCGCTGGAGTATGGTGGTCCGGCATGCGTTGACGTGATCACCGATCCCACGATAACCAGCCTAGCTACGGTGATGTTCGTCGAGGCCTTCAAGCTTGAGGACACGGATGCTTGACCGCGCCCGAGCCGGGATCCCGTCTCGGAAGAGGGTACGGTGAAGAACGCGTAGCATCCCTTTGTGACCTCCCGCGGCAGTGGGTTGAAATCGAGGGATACCAAAGCCGAGGTATACGAGTGGGCCGAAGGTTCCCCGTTAAGGATATGATGCAAAACGCAATGGAAACGCAATAATAGATGAACGGTAAAACAGTCTATATTCAGGGTTGATATCACCGTGCGTGAGCGCGGCACCCGCAAGTACCCGTTGGCCCGCCTCGACGTTTTCCGGGGCATGGTGCCTCGCACCCGGTGCTTTTCCGCGGCCCGGATAGGGCCGCTCGTTGCCGGACGGAAGGTGCGGAGAAAAGGAGGTTCGCGAAAAAGGGATAAACAATTATAGTACCCACAAGGATTTGCCGAGAATAAATAAGAGTTCGGAAAAGCGCACTACAAAAAGCTTGCTTGTTATGGATAGGGAAAAGGGCTTCACGCTTATAGAACTTATGATCGTTATCCTGATCGTGGGCATCCTTGTCGGTATAGCGGTTCCCGTTTTCGTAAGCGCCAGGGAAAACAGCGAGGGCAAGGTATGTAAGTCGAACCTGCGCGCCATCAAGACGGCATCTATAGTATACAACGCGTCCTCCGGAACCTACCCTGCCAGTGTAAGCGACTTGGTGCCGGATTACATGAAGGACGATCCCATCTGTCCCGCGGTGGGAGACGGCAGCGCATACGTGCTCGAATCCGGGGGTGGGCCGGATCTTCCCACCTTTTCGTGCACTTACCACGGTTACACCAGGTAGGGGGCCGCGGCAGGCCGTACCATCGAGCTCAGACCCTTTCCATCACCGTGGCTATGCCTACGCCGCCCCCGCCACACAGTGTCTGTAACCCGTACCTCAGGTTGTTGCGCGCCATCCAATGCACCAT
The DNA here is from genome assembly GCA_034188985.1 of Actinomycetota bacterium. Taxonomy (GTDB): domain Bacteria; phylum Actinomycetota; class Geothermincolia; order Geothermincolales; family RBG-13-55-18; genus JAXHVT01. Next base: position 116,803 of record JAXHVT010000033.1, read on the forward strand.
CTCCGTGAAGTACAGCACGCCGGTGCATCCGATGGGGTGCCCGAGGGCCACCGCGCCTCCTGTGGGGTTGATGCGCGGATCGTCGAAAGACACGCCGAACTCTTTGCAGAAGGCCAGCACCGGAGATACGAAGGCCTCGTTGGGCTCGAAGACGTCCATATCGTCCATGGTCAGGTTGGCGCGCCTCAGGGCTTTGTGCATGGCCGGTACCGGGCCGAGCAGCATTATCAACGGCTCGGAGCCAGCCACAGCGGTGGATACAACGCGCGCCATGGGCTCCAGGCCCAGTTCCTCGGCCTTATCCGCGGTCATCAGCATGACCGCCGCCGCGCCGTCCACTATGGCGGAGGAGGTGGCGGCGGTGACCGTTCCGTCCCCTTCTCTGAAGCGGGGTGGAAGGGAACTGATCTTCTCCAGGGCGGAGTCGGGGTCATCTAGTGCCTGGGCGCGGGGGGGTTGATCCTCGCTTATCAGAACTTTCTCGCCGTCCTCGCCCTCTACCTCCACGGGGATAATCCTCTTCTCATACCATTCCCTGTCCCGCATGGCCTTGACCGCCTTCTGATGGCTCCAGAGAGCGAAGCGATCCATATCCTCGCGGTCGAGTTCGTAGCGGTCCGCCAGCATCTGGGCGCTCACGCCCATGGGAGCCAGGGCCGAACGCTCGATGGCCTTGGGGTGTATACTGACCGGGAATCCCGCCTGGGCCGCAGCGGTGAAGTCGGAGCCCATGGCGTAGTGGCTCATGTTCTCAACGCCCGCGGCGATGGTTATATCCCCGGAACCGCACATCATGGCATGGGCCTGGGAGTTGATGGCTTGCAGCCCGGCGTTGCAGTAACGGTTGACCGTCCAGCCCGCCACCTCGTCCGGCAGACCGGCTGCGAGCACGCCGATCCTCCCCACGTTCATGCCCTGCTCTCCTATCTGGCTCAGGCAACCCACGGCCACGTCCTCAATGTCCAGCACGTCGAATTCGGTCGCCCCCTCCTTGACCTTGTCCACCAGTCCCCGGATCGCGGTCGCCAGCAGGTGTTGGGCGGAGACGTTGGAGAAGACACCCCCCTTGGACATCCCGGCCCACCCCGATTTACCGGTGGGAGTGCGCACCGCCTTCACCACCACCACTTCCTTGAGCTCCATTTTATGCATCTACCCCCTTTTCTCGACGTCTTTCCAGTAACGTTCCTCGAGCTCTCTCTTAATGATCTTCCCGTCTATATGCCGGGGGAGCTCCTTCAATATCTCCACCCTGGCCGGGAGCTTGTAGCCGTGAAGGCCTTGCTCCCGGCAGAATGACAGTATCTCCTCCTCGGTGGACTCCTTATCCTTGTGAAGCTGTACGCAGGCGATGGGCACTTCACCCAGGTCGGGATGGGGAAGCCGTACGACCGCCACGTCGAATACCTCGGGGTGGCGCAGGATTACCCTTTCGATCTCTATGGGGTACACGTTCACACCGCCGGAGATGATCATCTCCTTCATGCGGCCGGTGAGATACAGGAATCCGTCTTCGTCCAGGTATCCCATGAGGCCGTCGTCGTACCATTCCTGTCCCTTGATCATCTTGATGGACTCGTGCAGCCTTTCCTCCGAACCGGGATAGCGCAGGGAGAGGGTGGAGGCCGTCCGCCCCATTATCTTACCCACCTCCCGCGGCTCCGCCCACCTGTCATCGTCCTCGATATATACCTTCAGGTCGCCGCAGCGAGCTTTGCCCACGCTCTCGATACGCTTGGGGTTCTCCAAGTAATCCTGGGGCAGGAGGACGGTTATGATGGCTGTCTCCGCGCTGCCGTAATACTCGCCGAAGACCGGCTCCGGTGCCCCCTGTTCCATGAAGAGTTGGTTGATATCCCGTTTAACCTCGGGGGGGCAGGGCGCGGCCGCGCAGATAAGGGCGCGCATCGATCCCAGCCAGTATTTCCTTTTCACCTCGTCGGGCAGGGCCAGGATGCGCTGCAGTATGGTGGGAGCTACGAAAGTCCAGTTAATACGCTCCGCCTCGATGAGGCGCAGGCACTCCTCGGCGTCGAACTTCCTCATCAGCACCCCGGTGGCGCCAAGCATGAAGCAAGGAGCCCAGGAGGCGGCGGTCCCGGCATGGTACATGGGGGTTACGATAAGGGTTCTCATGTTCTCGCTGATGGGGTCCGATATCCTGTCGCCGCCGAACCAGAAGAGGTAGCTGAAGGCCTTGGAGGAATACTGCATGAATCGCTTGAAGCTCTCCCGCGGTGCCTCGGCCAGGTCGGACAGAACGTAGCCCAGGCTGTCGTACAGGTTGGAGCTCTTGGGTGTTCCCGTGGTCCCCCCGGTATAGGGGTTGAGGGCCGTCAGAAAATTCATGTCCGGCATGGCCGTCCCGTGTTTCTTCATCAGTTCTTCGTATGAGAGGATTCCCTCGGGAGGAGCCCCGTCACCTCCCGCCATTATGAAGTGCTCCACGCTGGTAAGGCCGTCCTTGATGGGCAGCACCTCTTCCAGGAAGTCGGCGTGGAAAACGAATACCTTCGGCTGTCTGAGGTTGATGCCCCCCCTGAGTTCGGCGTCCTTCAGATGCCAGTTTACGAAGGGCATGGTGGCTCCAAGGAGGCTCAGGGCATCCAGGAGCTCCAGGAACTCGGAGCTGTTGAAAAGCATCGCCGCCACCGCGTCCTTAGGTTTGACGCCCAGGGCCTGCAGGGCGTTGGCTATCTTCAGCACCCTCTCCTTGAGTTCCCCATAGGTGTACCTCTTCTCGCCGTCCACGATGGCCTCACGGTCCGAGAAAGTATCCCACATGGCGAAAGCCCAGTTGGGGATGATCTTTCCCACTTTGACCCTGCCCAGGTCTCTCATATTGGCCAGAAACCCCTGTCCCCCCGTGAATATCCCGTATACTATCTTCCAGGTATTACCACCTCCTCCCCACTGGTTCTTGAAGGTCCTCCCCAGCCCCTTGGTTTCCTCCATGCGCAGGAAGTCAGGAAGGGCGCGTATCAGGCCGGTCAAGGTTTTCTCGGCTTGCATCATTCATCCCCCTTAAGAGATCCCCCAAGCGCCCGCCGGGATTGCAGCCACGGCAGGCTTGCCTGCTTAATAATATATACACATATTTACCCATCCCGCCTTATCCCGAAAACCCCCAACCCCAACCAAGAACGTCAGAATAGGGGGTCACCTTTAAAGGCCCAAGTCAAGGGTAGCTCTCCCCTATCCCCTCCGTAGAGGGGCTTATCTCTTCCCTATTGGCTTGGGAGAACACCTCCAAGCGGGCATCTAAGCCTCTTTGCCGTTGGCGGTTTCACCTACGCTTACCCTCCGTGCGGGTGTACTCGGTGGGCTTCAGGGAGTTCCCGGGCGAGTATTCGTAGGAGAAGGAATCGTTTTCCTTCATCACCCCCCGGAAGCCGTCGGCGACCTCCGCGTCGTAGGTGTAGATATTACTCGTCCGGGCATCCTGGGTCTCCCCGCTGGGGCTCCCGAGGTATTCCTCTGTAACCCGGCCCAGGTCGTCGTAGGTGTAGTGGTTGCTGCCGTATAGGCCTGATGGTTCGTTGTACTGCCAGCTCCAATCCGAGTAGTATCCCTCGGACCCGAGGTCCCCGTTGGGGCAGTAGGTGTACTCGACGGTGGGGGTGTAGCCGTCTTCCAGGGCCGGGGATACCTTGTAGGTGACCATGCCGGGGTTGGCGGCGTCGGTGTAGAGGTAATTGGTCTTAGCCCCCTCAAAGTCGGTCTCCCAATCCAGGTTGTCATCGGTGGGAGAGTACTTCCTCTATGCAGTCTTGAACCGCATGGTGGAGGCCAGATCCAAGCGCGCCCTTCCGGAGTGGTACGCACGGACCGCGGTTAAGCAGATAAGGCCGACCGATATCAGCGCGCTCTCCAGCCGGCGCTACTGGGAGGCCT
>JAXHVT010000034.1:0-156151 GCA_034188985.1 Actinomycetota bacterium
CCTTCCAGACCTCTCTTTACGAACGCTACCAGCGCTACGATAAGGCCCTGGTGCTGGCGCTCATGGAGATGTACGTACGCGGCGTCTCCACCCGCAAGGTGGCGGAGATAACCGAGAGGCTGTGCGGCCTGCTTCGCTTGTCCGCCCTCCCACGGAAGGAGGATAAGGACCACCAACTGCCTGGAACGGCTCAACCAGAAGATAAAGAGAAGGACCAAGGTGGCGAGGATCTTTGAAATCGGGCAGGATAAATACAGCATTGGGTCGGGCACAGCCTTGGCAAAAGTCCATTACGGCTTCCTTGTGGTATTGTAGATGTGAGGAATAATTTTAGGAGTTAGAGATGACAGCATTGGATGTAGAGAAGATAGTACGCAGAAAAACAGAAAGAAAGGAACTACTGCGTTCCTCCTTGGATAACCTGCTGCCGCAGCTTGAGAGCCTGGGGGCGATCAGAGTCGTATTATTCGGTTCCCTCGTGGATGGGACTACCCACTCCAGGAGTGACCTGGATATCCTGGTAGTCATGCCGCAAGAGCGCTCGGGGAGAGATTGGTCACATATAATATATGAGAATGTAGACCTAAACGTGGCCGCCGATATCCTGGTATTCAATGCCAACGAACTGGCCGAAGGGCTCGAGACCAACCGGTTTCTGCGTCAGGTCGTAGAGAAAGGCAGGCCTGTATTTGAAAGGGAATCCTGAGGATGAGGCAGGACGTTGGCTCCTGCAAGCCACTGACGAATTCACCGACGCCTGTGACCTGAATAAAAGGGAAAGGTATTACCTCGCCCTGTTCCACTTCCAACAAGCGGCGGAGAAAGCACTGAAAGCATTCCTGTACCTGAAGCTGGAGGAACCCGACGTCTTCAGGACCCATTCAGTTGCTGAACTGGTCGAGGCGACCGAGAAGATCAACCCGGGTTTCTCCCGCGTGAAAAGGTCAAAATCTCTTGATGCCTATTACATCCCCACGCGGTATCCAAACGGCCTTCCCGGTGGGGTACCATCCCGCTTCTACGACGACCCCACCGAGGCTGAAGAAGCAGAACGCCTGGCCGGTCAGGTAATACAGATGGTCAAAGAGGAGTTCTCCGTCAGTGAATAACCGTGTTGTTTCATCCCTCAACACAGATCGTGCTTTGGTTTATTCTTAATTGCGATGAAAAGGCCCCGCGCGGGGCCTTTAATACTGGTAGCGCATGCGGGATTTGAACCCGCGATCTCCGCCTTGAGAGGGCGGCGTCCTAGGCCAACTAGACTAATGCGCCACGCATTCGTAATTCAGTTCTGGCTGGGGGAGAAGGATTCGAACCCTCACAACGAGATCCAGAGTCTCGCGTCCTACCATTAGACGATCCCCCATCTAATGTCGTTGCTATGATAGCATAACGGCATATCGGTCTCAATGCTTGAGTACAGAGCTTGTATACTGCGTTTTAGCAGTTAAAACGGTGGAAATATCTACATCTCAATCCAATGATCGATCTCGGGAACCCTCACCTCCGCCTTCACGCCCAGCCTCTCGAGTTCCTCCAGGAAGGGTTCGAGGTCGATGTGCTTGCTCAAGGGAGGGTAGAAATCATCGTGATGGTGGGGGATTATGATATCCGGGTGTACTCTCTCGGCCAGCTCAGCGGCCACCCTGCAGATATCCGTTCTGCCCTGCACCGGAATCAGTAAGGTCTCTACACTCTCGGTTAGATCCCGTTTCATGCAGCCGCTGCCGAGATGGAAGAGCTTTCTTCCCTCCACCTCCACCAGCCAGCCCAGTACGTCGCCCTTGGGGTAGTTGCGGGTTCCCAGCCTGGCCAGGGTTGGAAGAATAGGCAGGCAGCGCCAGGCCGTGGTCGCGACCAGGCGAGCATCGAAGGAGACGTGGCATGTGGGCACGGCGGTTACCAGAAAGGGCCCGGCCACGGCGCTCTCCCCCTCCCCCATCACCTCAATCTTCTCCGGGGGCACCCCTTTTCTGGATACGGAATCGCACACCGAGGCCGAGGCGTGCACCCGGGCCCCCGAGGCCTCCACAATGGCGGGCAGGTCGAAGGTATGGTCAAAATGACCGTGAGTTACGAATATATCCAGCGCGTGCGAGAGGTCCTGTGGCGTCAAGGACTGTTGCGGCCTGGCTTCGGCGTTCCTGGTCAGGTAGGGGTCTATGAGTATGAAGGTCTCGCCGCTCCGCATCTCGAAACCGGCCGTCCCCAACCAACGCATTCTCATGATACCCTCACTCCCCCGTCTCGCGCGCCGTTTCCAGGGCCCGGGCCAGCCTCTGCATGGTCTTCTCCCTGCCCAGCAGCTCGATGCTCTCGAAGAGGGGCGGGCTGACCTTGCTGCCCGCTATGGCCACCCTTACGGGCTGGAAAGCCTTGCGCGGCTTGAGCTCGAGGTCCTCGGCCATGGCGCGGAGAGCTCCCTCTATCTCCTCCGCCTCGAAGCGCTTCACCTCCATCAGCCTCTTGCCCGTCTCCCTCAACACCGCCTCGGCGTCCTCGCCCTTCACCAGCTTGAGGGAATCCTCCCTCACCTCCACCTCCTGGAAAAGGAAGGTCAGTAGGGGAAGGGCGTCTTTGAGCACCTTCATCCTCTCCCGCACCAGCGGAGCCGTCCTTACCAGCCTGTCCCTCGCCGCGCTGTCGTCACCCGCGATCACCCCTTCGGCCGCCAGCAGGTCGAAGACGTAACCGGCCAGCTCCTCGTCGCTCAAGGCCATGATATATTGGGCGTTCATCCAAGCCAGCTTTTCCATGTCCCACACCGCTGGCTTGGAGCCCACCCTCTCAAGGCCGAATTTGTCTATGAGTGTACGGCGGTCGATGGTGGTGGTGGAATCGTCCAGGGACCATCCGAGCAGGGCGAGGAAGTTGATCATGGCCTCCGGCAGATAGCCCATGTCGCGGAATCGCCCCACCGCCACGTCTCCATGCCGCTTGGACAGCGGCTTTCCGTCCTCTGCCACTATCATGGGCAGGTGGGCGTATGAGGGGGGCTCACCGCCCAGAGCCTGTTGCAGGAGTATCTGCTTGGGGGTGTTGGAGATATGGTCGTCACCCCGCACCACCTGGGTTATACGCATGTCCATGTCGTCGACCACCACGGCCAGATTGTAGGTGGGAGAGCCGTCGTTGCGCAGCAGAACGAAGTCCTCGATCTCGGAGTTATTGAAGGTTATCTCGCCTTTTATGAGATCCTGGAAACGGGTCTCCCCGGGCGGTACCTCGAAACGCACCGCGAAGGGTCTCCCCTCCTCCCTCAATCGCTTGACATCCGCTGCGGACAGAGACAGGCAACGGCGATCGTACATGGGGCTTCGCCCCTCGGCCACCGCCCTCTCGCGTCGCTCCGCCAGTTCCCCGGGTTGGCAGAAACAGCGATAGGCCTTCCCATCCTCCAGGAGCCGGCGCACCGCCCCCTCGTAGAGCGCGTACCTTCCCGTCTGCCGGTAGGGAAAATGATCCCCCCCCACCTCCGGTCCCTCGTTCCAGTCCAGGCCCAACCACCTCAGATCCTCCACGATGGCCTCTATGGCCTCCTCGGTGGACCGGGAGATGTCGGTATCCTCGATACGAAGGATGAAAGCGCCCCCGGAGCCGCGGGCCAGCAACCAGTTATAGAGTGCCGTGCGTGCTCCACCAACGTGCAGATATCCCGTCGGGCTTGGCGCGAAACGCAGCCGCAATTATATTCACCCCTCAGTGTCAGACAATATTATTGGAACGCAGATATGATATCACAGGGAGGCCGCCGGCACTTCAATAAAACGTCGCGACCTATACCGCACCCTCACGTAAGTCCGCATCCGCCGCAGGCAGCCTGCCCCCGACGTTACGCAGCTTCAGAAAGACCATGGTCCACAGGGATGACTTGTAGCATTGCACCCCCGTGCGCATCACTATGAGGCCCACGACCAGGATCGCGTACACCGCCAGGTACAGCAACCACCTCAAGGGCGCCAAACCCAGGGGGTCGACCAGCATATCCAGCAGCCATGAAACCAGGGCCAGGAGCGGCCAGGCCACCGCGATGAAGGCGATGTCCGACACCAACGCCTGCAGCCAGGCGACAACGCATTCCCCGGCGCGGGCGCGGAAGAGCCCCCATCCCCTGGCCCAGGCCTCCAGGGGACCCCTTCCCTCGAGCAACGATGACCTGCAGGCCAGCATGGCGGTGATGCCGGCCAGTACCATCACCAGCACCAGCAGGATGAACCATAGTAAAAACACCAGGATATAAAGGAATATGTGGTCGTAACCCGGGTCCCACCTCTCCCATATGGCGATTACCAGCGCGGGCAGGTAGATCATTGCCACCAGCAGGGCGTCCCAGGGTATGAGGGTTATGGCGAAATCCAGGTACCTAACGCGAGAGAGCGTGAAGGCCCCCCCGAAGGTTGGTGTCTCTCTTCCGGTCCCCCCGGCCACCTGCCGGATCAGCACCATCTCGCCCAGGTATCCGACCGCCTTCAGCATCACGAACGCGGCCAAGGCGATGAGAATGAAATACGCGGTTTTCCATATCGCGAAGCCGTCCGTTCCCCAGAACCACTTGGACGCCCTCTCTCCGAGGTACGCCGGACCCCAACCCGCCACGATCCTCCAGGAATCGGTAAGGGCTACGGCCAGTATCAAGCCGCCCAGCCATAGCCGGGGCTGTCCCAGGGCCAGACCCAATGCTTCCCTATATTGCCGCTGTATGCCGTCAACAGGCTCAACCATATCGCTAATATATGTCGGAAGGTCGCCAGGTTTTAGTGAGGCACAGCTTACCGGATGGGGTTGTGCACCCACATCACGTGACCGTCATCGCGAGGAGGCGTCCGCGGCGACGAAGCTACCTAAACGCTCCCGCCCCGAGGCGGGTTGCCCGTATGGATGTACCGCTCACCACCATGGCCTTATTGTGTGGGAGCTGCCGGTCAGGCATGAGCGGGCTCGGGCGGTTCAGAAAATGTCAGATGTTAGTGCCTGACCCCCTCTTCTGACATTTTGGTTGGTTATGGAGGGGAGATGACGGTGTTGCGGAGAAGGCCCACTCCCTCTATGGACACTTCCACGGTGTCCCCCACCTGAAGTTCTCCGATCCCGGGCGGGGTTCCGGTCAGGATAACGTCGCCGGGATAAACAGTCATAATACGGGAAACGAAGCTGAGCAGTTGCCGCGGGTCGAATATCATGTTGGAGGCGGCCGATGACTGCCGCCTCTCACCATTCAATTCGCATTGCACCACCAGACCTTCCGCATCCACTTCGGTCTCTATGAAGGGGCCCAGGGGACAGAAGGTATCGAAGCTTTTGGCCCGCGTCCACTGGACGTCTTTCACCTGCAGGTCGCGGGCGGTTACGTCGTTGGCGCAGGTGTATCCCAGGATATGCTCGCCCGCCTCCTCCACGGCCACGCCACGGCACTCCGTCCCGCAGATCAGGGCCAGCTCCGCCTCGTAGTCCACCCGCCCGCTCATGTCCGGGTACACGATGGCGCCCTCATGGGGCAGCAGCGATGAGGGAGGTTTCATGAAAAGAACGGGCTCTTCCGGGATGGCCATGCCCACCTCGCGGGCGTGGTCGCGGTAGTTAAGACCCACGGCGACTATTTTCTGGGGATAGACGGGAGCCAGCAACTCCACATCCCGCAGGGGATACACCCGTCCCTGCCTCTCCAGCCCGCTGAAAGGGGTGAGCAGCAGCTCGTACAGCTCCTCTCCCTCCACCACACCGTAGCGGATGTGCCCGTCATACAGGTACCTGGCCAGCTTCATAGTCACTCCGGCCGGGCCTTTTTATGCAGCAGCCCGTACTCGATGGAATCCACCAGGGCCTGCCAGCTGGCCTCGATGATGTTCTCGGAAACCCCTATCGTGCCCCAGTTCTTCTCGCCGTCCCCGCTCTCGATCAGCACCCGTGTTATGGCCGCGGTAGCCTTCTCCGGATTCAGGATGAGAACCTTGTAATCCTCCAGATCGATGTCGTCCAGCTCGGGGTATGCCCTGCCGATGGCCAGCCGCAGAGCGTTGTCCAGGGCGTTGACCGGGCCGTTTCCCTCCGCTGTGGCTATGATGCGCTTGCCGCGAACATGCACTTTTATTGTGGCCTCGGTAACCACCTTTCCATCCTCTCGCTTCTCCATGATCACCCGGAAGCTCTCCAAGCGGAAGAAAATCTTCTGCATGCCCAGCGAGCGGCGCATGAGAAGCTCGAAGGAGCCGTCCGCCGCCTCGAAATGGTAGCCACTGTGCTCCATCTCCTTGACCATCTCCAGGATCTCTTGCACCTTCTCCGGGCTGTTGGCCAGGTCTTGCCCCAGCTCCTCGCCCTTGACGATGATGGTGCTCTTGCCGGAGAGCTCGGAGACCTCGATGCGCTGAATATTTCCCACCAGCTCGGGCTTGATATGCTCGTAGGTCTCGGAGTTGCGCATAACCGCGCTCACGTGCATGCCTCCCTTGTGGGCGAAGGCTTTGGAGCCCACGTAGGGTTGATGGGAATCGGGTTTGATGTTGGCGATCTCGCTCACGAAATAGGAGAGCTCGGTGAGGGTGCCCAGACTCTCCGGGCTCACCACCGGTATGCCCATCTTGACGACCAGGGCGGGTATGATGGAGCAGAGGTCGGCGTTTCCGCATCGTTCCCCGTAGCCGTTTATGGTCCCCTGCACCATGCTCGCTCCCTCCGAGACCGCCACCAGGCTGTTGGCTACGGCGCATTCGCCGTCGTTGTGCGCGTGCATGGAGAGGGGAACCTCTATCTCGCGCCCGGCCTCTCGCAGTATCTCCCCTACCTCCCAGGGCATGGTTCCTCCATTGGTGTCGCACAGGCAAATCCAGTCCGCCCCGGCCTCCACCGCCGCTTTCACCGTTTTCATGGCGTAGGCGGGATTGTCCTTGTAGGCGTCGAAGAAGTGCTCCGCGTCGTAGATCACCTGCCTGTCGTGCCGCTTCATGAAGTCCACGCTGTCGGCGATCATGTAGAGGTTCTCGTCCAGCTGGGTGCGCAGGGCGGTTCGCACATGCAGCTCCCAGGTCTTGCCTACCACGCAGACCACCGGCGTCTCCGCCCGCAGCAGCTCCTCCAGGTTGCGGTCCTTCTCCGTCCCTATCATGGCCTTGCGGGTAGAGCCGAAAGCCACCAGTACCGCCTGTTTGAGCTCCACCTCCTCCACACGCCGGAAGAACTCGGCTTCCTTGGGATTGGAGGCGGGGTACCCACATTCGATGTAATGGATTCCGAATTCGTCCAGGCGGCGCAATATCTTGAGCTTGTCCTCCACGGAGAGGGACATACCCTCCATCTGGGCGCCGTCCCGCAGGGTGGTATCGTAAAGCTTGATGTCTTCGGTAACTGGTTTCATGATTCAGTCCGATCCGGCTCGTGCCACCGGGCCGTTTCCACGCAGCCCGGGATCATTCCACGTATTCCAACCAGTCCTCGTAGTCCTTTTCCTCGCCATTGACGATGGCGAAGAACTTTTTCTGCAGGCGCCGGGTTATGGGTCCCGGCTCCCCGATAACGCGGTCGTCTATCTCGCGGATGGGAGCTATCTCCGCCGCCGTGCCGGTGAAAAAGGCCTCGTCCGCCAGGTAGAGATCGGTGCGTAACATATCTTTCTCGCGGCAGGGTATCTCGAAATCCTCCGCTATACGCATTATGGAATCGCGCGTTATCCCCTCCAGGGCGCCCGAGGATGTGGGGGGTGTGAGCAGCGCGCCGTTCTTGATCACGAAGATGTTCTCTCCCGCCCCATCCGCCAGGTGGCCGTGCATGTTTAAAAGAACCGCCTCGTCGTAGCCGGCCTCGCTCACCTCTACCTTGGCCAGGATGGAGTTTAGGTACTGGCCGCAGGCCTTGGCGGCGGTGGGAATGGTGTTGGCCTCGTTGCGCCGAAAAGAGGATACCTTGGCTCTCACGCCGTGTTCCAATCCCTCCTCGCCCAGGTAGGTGCCCCACGGCCATACCGCCACGGCCACGTTTACGGGCGCGGTCATGGGGTTAAGTCCCATCTCCCCGTATCCCCGGAAGGCTATGGGCCTTATGTAGCAGCTCTTAAGGCCGTTGGCCCTGATGACGACCTTGACGGCCTCCACGATTTCCTCGACGGTTACGGGCATCTCCATGCGATATATGGCCGCGGAGCGGAAGAGCCTTTTGATATGATCCGAGAGCCTGAAGACCGCGGCGCCCCGCGGCGTTTCGTAAGCCCTTATCCCTTCGAAGACCCCCGAGCCATAGTGCAGGGAGTGCGACAGCAGATGGATTCGGGCTTGACTCCACTCCAGCAGCTCGCCATCCATCCATATTTTTTCCACTTCCTGGATCGGCATGCTCTTCTCCTCTCCGTCTATTACATGCCCACTCGCATGAGCCCGTTATTCGCCTAGTCCTCCTGGACGTATTTTACAACAAGATCCCCTACCTCAGAAGTTGACTTACCCATCTTGCCGGCGGAGAGGGAACACAGGTCCTCGGAACAGACCCTCATTACCGCCCGCTCGATCCTGTCCGCGGCCGACTCCTCGCCCAGGTAATCCAGCATCATCTGCACAGCGCAGATGGCTGCTAAGGGATTTATAACGTTCTTGCCTGTGTACTTGGGGGCCGAGCCCCCTATGGGCTCGAACATAGATGTGCCATCGGGATTGATGTTGCCCCCCGCCGCTATGCCCATGCCGCCCTGGATCATGGCCCCCAGGTCGGTGATGATGTCACCGAACATATTGTCCGTGACCACCACGTCGAACCACTCCGGGTTCTTGACGAACCACATGCAGATGGCGTCCACGTGGGCGTAATCGTGCTTTATATCCGGGTATTCCGCCGCTATCTCCTCGAAGGCCCTTTCCCACAGGTCCCAGGCGTAGGTGAGCACGTTGGTCTTGCCACACAGGGTAACCTGCCTTTCCCTGCCCCGACGGCGGCAGTACTCGAAGGCGTAGCGCAGGCAGCGTTCCACGCCTTTGCGGGTGTTGACGCTCTCCTGCACGGCCACCTCGTCCGGGGTATTCTTGCGCAGGAAGCCGCCGCTGCCCGCGTAGAGCCCCTCGGTGTTTTCCCGCACGACCACGAAGTCTATGTCCTCGGGACCCTTGTCCTTGAGGGGACATTCCACGCCGGGGTAGAGCTTGACCGGCCTGAGGTTGATGTACTGGTCGAGGGCGAAGCGTATCTTCAGCAGTATCCCCTGTTCCAGGATGCCCGGCCTGACGCCGGGATGGCCTATGGCCCCCAGGAAGATGGCCTTGAAGGCTTTCAACTCCTCCAGGGCTTGATCGGGAAGCACCTCGCCAGTCTCCAGGTAGCGATCCCCGCCGTAATCGAAGAACTCGACGTCGAAATCGAAACCGTCCATTTCGGCCGCGGCCTCCAGCGCCCTTATCCCCTCGCGGACTACTTCGGGCCCGGTACCGTCGCCGGGGATAACCGCTATTCTGTACATACTCTCACCTCTCACTCAGCTCCGGTCGTGCAGGCGTTCCCTTACGTATTCCACCAGGCCTCCCAGGTTGATGATCTCCCGCATGAAACCCGGAAAGGGGGTGGCCTGGAAGCTTGCACCCGTCGTCGTATCCTCTATCATCCCTTTCTCCAGATCAACTTTGAGCTCATGACCGGTCTCGATATGCGCCACCGCCTCCGGGCACTCCAGGATTGGCAGGCCCACGTTGATGGCGTTGCGATAGAAGATGCGGGCGAAGGAGGACGCTATAACGCAGGAAACACCGCATCCCTTGATGGCCAGAGAGGCGTGCTCCCGGGAAGATCCCGAGCCGAAATTCTCCCCGGCCACGATGATGTCGCCGGCTTCCATGGCGGTTATGAAGTCCGGATCCAGGTCCTCCAGGCAGTGGGAACCAAGCTCCGCCTCGTCCGTGGAACTGAGGTAGCGTGCGGGGATGATCACGTCGGTGTTGATATCACGCCCGTACCGCCAGGCTTTCCCCTCCAACAGCATGGATCTCACTCCCCCATCACCTCTCGTGGATGGCTGATCCTTCCCGTCAGGGCCGAGGCGGCTGCCACGGCCGGGCCCGACAGATAAACCTCTCCCTCGCTATGGCCCATCCTGCCCACGAAGTTGCGGTTGGTGGTGGAAAGGGCCCTCTCGCCCGCCGCCAGTACACCCATGTGCCCTCCCAGGCAGGGCCCGCAGGTGGGCGTGCTCACAGCCGCCCCCGCCTCTAAAAAGTTCTCCATCCAACCCCGCCTTACCATCTCTTTCACTATCTCCGGCGTCCCGGGAAGGATGATAACCCTCACGTCGGGATGCACCTCCCGGCCGGCCATGATCATGGCGGCCGTCTCCATGTCCTCCAACCTGCCGTTGGTACAGGACCCGATAACCACCTGGTCCAATTCCACTTCCCTCGCCTCGGATACGGGGCGCACGTTGGACGGCAGGTGGGGGAATGCCACCTGGGGCTCCAACCCTCCGACATCGAACTCTAAAACCTTGACGTACTCCGCGTCGGGGTCGCTCTCTAAGACTTGGTAGTCCTTATCGCTCCTTCCCTTCAACCACTCCCGGGTCACCTCGTCCACGTGGAATATACCGTTCTTGGCCCCGGCCTCCACCGCCATGTTGGCCATGGCGAAGCGGCCGTCCATGGAGAGCGCGTCTATGGCCTCGCCGTGAAATTCCATGGCGCGGAAATGCGCTCCGTCCACGCCTATCCTGCCTATGGTATGCAGGATAAGGTCCTTTCCGCCCACCCATGGGTCCATCTCGCCGTGGTACACCAGCTTCATGCTCTCGGGCACCGAGAGCCACACCTCCCCCAGCGCCATAGCCATGGCCAGGTCGGTGGAGCCCACCCCGGTTGAGAATGCTCCCAGGGCTCCGTAGGTGCAGGTGTGGGAGTCCGCCCCTACCACCAGATCGCCGGGAAGAACCAGGCCCTGCTCGGGCAGAAGGACGTGCTCTATGCCCAACCGACCCACCTCGAAGTAGACCTCGAGCCCCTGTTCGCGGACGAATTCACGTATGGCGGCGCAGTTCTCGGCGGCCTCTATGTTCCTCGCCGGCGTGAAATGGTCCGGCACCAGCACCACCCTGGCGGGATCGAATACCCTCTCCGCTCCCATGCCCCGGAAGGCCTCCATGGCCAGGGGTGCGGTGATGTCGTTGCCCAGGGCCAGGTCAACGCCGGCGTCTATGAATTCGCCCGGACTGACCGCGTCCCTGCCGCAATGGCAGGCCAATATCTTCTCGGTGATGGTATTTCCCATGCGATTTTACCCGTATAGAAGGATAGCCGGCCGCTCTATTTATCGCCCCCGGCCCCGGACTTCTTCCTGGCCCGGGAGGCCGTTCTGGACTTGGAGGTTGTCTTCTTCGCCGCGGGCCGGGTGGATTGACCGGTCTTCGCCTTCCCCGGCGACCCGGTTGACCTGGCTTTGCGCGCCAGCTTCTTCTTCTCCAGCAATCCCTTCTGCACCGCCCGGTTGATGGCGTTGACGTAGGCACGGGCGCTGGCCTCGATGATATCGGGGCTCACGCCCCTGCCCACCACCTCGTGGTCGTCGATACCCAGCTTTATGGTAACGTCACCCATGGCGTCCAGGCCCTTGGTGATGGCCTGCACCTGGAAGGACACCAGCCTGGCCTTGATCTTGGCCGCCTTCTGGATGGCCTTACACACCGCGTCCACCTGGCCGTCCCCCGTGGCCGAGGCCTCGTAGCTCCTCTTCTCCCGGGTGAGCTTTACCGCGGCGATGGGGATGGCTCCCGAGCCCGAGGAGGACTGCATGTAGTCCAGCTGGAACAGCTCCTCCAGGGTGCGTATCTCGTCCAGGGCGATGGCCTCGATATCCTTTACGGCCACCTCCTTCTTCTTGCCGGCCAGTTCCTTGAAGCGCATGAAGGCCCTCTCCAGGCCCTTGTCGTCCAGGTAGAAGCCCATCTCCTCCAGCTTATTCTTGAGAGCGTGCCTGCCGGAATGCTTTCCGAGATATATCTCCGACTCCACCAATCCCACGTCCTCGGGCTCCATGATCTCGTAAGTTACGCGGTGTTTGAGCAT
This sequence comes from Actinomycetota bacterium, assembly GCA_034188985.1. Lineage (GTDB taxonomy): Bacteria > Actinomycetota > Geothermincolia > Geothermincolales > RBG-13-55-18 > JAXHVT01. The sequence continues at coordinate 12,018 of JAXHVT010000034.1, forward strand.
GCCGTCCTGGTGGATGCCCGACTCGTGGGCGAAGGCGTTGTCCCCCACCACCGCCTTGTTGGGCTGCACGTTGTAGCCGGTGAGCATGCTCACCAGGCGCGAGGCCTGGTATATCTCGCGGGTATTGACACCGGTGGTCATATCGGTGGCGTCCTTGCGGGTGTTGATGATCATCACGATCTCCTCGAGGGACGCGTTGCCGGCCCTCTCCCCTATGCCGTTTATGGCGCACTCGATCTGCCGGGCCCCCACCCTGGCCGCGGCCAGGGAATTTGCCACCGCCAGGCCCAGGTCGTTGTGGCAGTGCACGCTCACCCGAACGTTCTCGATGCCGGGCACATTGTCCATTATGCCCCTCACCAGTTCGGCGAACTCGTCGGGAACCGCGTATCCCACGGTGTCCGGCACGTTGATGATCGTCGCCCCGGCCTTGATGGACTCACTGATAACCTGGTACAGGAACTCGGGATCGCTGCGAGAGGCGTCCATGGCGGAGAACTCCACGTTCTCCACGTATTTCTTGGCGTAGGACACCGCCTCCTTGGCCATCTCCAGCACCTGCTTACGGCTCTTCTTGAGCTGGTATTTCAGGTGGTACTCGGAGGTGGATAGAAAGGTGTGTATGAGGGGCCTTTCCGCGAACATGATGGCCTCCCAGGCCCAGTCTATATCGTTGCGATCCGCCCTGGCCAGGGCGCATATCACGGGTCCCTTGACGTTTTTGGCTATCGATTTTACCGCCTCGAATTCGCCCGGGCTGGAGACGGGGAATCCGGCCTCGATGATATCCACCTCGAGGCGGGCCAGCTGCTCCGCTATCTCGACTTTCTCCCGCTGATTCAAGCTGATGCCGGGAGCCTGTTCGCCGTCCCTCAACGTGGTGTCGAAGATGTATATCCTCTCAGTCATTTATCCTTCCTCCCCTGTCTCTTACCATAATATGATGAATTTGCCATCCCTGACCTCGGGGGTGAGGCGGATCTCCTCCATCACCTCGTCCGGTATGGGGGTATCCACATTGATGCCCATCACCGCCTCGCCGCCTATCTTGCGCCGCCCCACTTGCATGTGGGCGATATTTATATCGTGGTCGCCCAGCAGGGTGCCGATTCTACCTATCATGCCCGGTATGTCCGCGTAACGGAAGAAGGCCATGTACTTCGACGGACCCAGGTCTATATCGTACTCGTATACGTGGACGAAACGCTCCGCGTTGGACAGGCCGACCAGGGTACCCCCAACCGCAACCTCGTCGCCGTCGCGGCGGCCACGCACCATGACCAGGTTGACGTAATCGCGCGTCCTCTCCGACCGCGTCTCGCGCACCGACAGGCCCCTCTCCTTGGCGAAGATGGGGGCGTTTATGTAGTTGACCGGCTCGAACACCACCTTCTCCAGGAATCCCTTGAGCACGGCCACGGTGAGCACTCCCGTCTCGTACTCCGCCAGACCCCCCAGGTACTCGATCTCTATCTCGTCCACGTGACCCTCCACCAGGTGGGTCAGCAGCAGGCCCAGCTTCTCGGCCAGGGGCATGAAGAGCCTCACCGCCTCCTCCATCTCGCCCGGCACCTGCATATTAACAACGTTGGGCACGAACTCTCCCTTGAGGGCCGCCTCCACCTGCTCCGCTATCATCACCCCGGCGCGGTCCTGGGCCTCCTGGGTGGACGCCCCCAGATGGGGGGTGGAGACGACCTTGGGGTGGCTCACGAGGGGACTCTCCGTCGCCGGCTCCACCTCGAAGACGTCCAAACCGGCTCCGCCAACCTTTCCCGATTCCAGCGCCCTCAAGAGCGCTTCCTCGTCTATAACCCCGCCTCGGGCGACGTTGAGCATTCGTACCCCGTCCTTCATCTTCGCGAACTCCTCATCTCCAAGCATGTGATGCGTCTCCGACGTCTTGGGCAGATGCACGGTTATGAAGTCGGCTTGCTCCAGGAGTTCGTCCAGGCTCGAGACCAGCTCCACGCCTTGTTTTCTAGCCTTCTCCTCGGAAACGTAGGGATCGTAGGCTATAACCTGCATCCCGAAAGCCTGGCAGCGGTGGCCGACCAGGGTACCGATGCGGCCCAGGCCGATAATGCCCATCACCTTGTGATACAGCTCCACGCCCTGGAATCTCTTCCTCTCCCATTTCCCCCGGCGCAGGGATTCCACCGCCTCCGGCACGTTACGACACATGGAGCAGAGCAGGGCCATGGTCTGCTCCGCGGCGGATATGATGTTGCTCTGCGGGGCGTTGATGACCATGATGCCACGCTTGCTGGCCGCCTCCAGGTCGATGTTGTCCACTCCCACCCCGGCCCGGCCGATGACCTTGAGGTTCCTGCCGGCCTCTATTACGCCGGAGTCCACCTTGGTCGCGCTGCGTACTATCAAGGCATCGTATTCGCCGATACAGCCCAGGAACTCCTCTTGCCCCATGTCAGGGGCGTAGGTCACCTCGAAGCTTCTCTCCAGGAGATCGATTCCCCGCTGGGATATTTTCTCCTTGACCATAACGCGAGACACCTGTTCACAACCTCCCGACTCATGGACGGGGCTGTCGCCGCCGGTCCCGACGCCTGTCCACTCCTATACACTATCTAAGTATACTTCCTCGGCGGCCGCCGTACCCGAACCCAATCGCAGCGGCCATCCAAGCTCCTTCAAACTCATCTCCAGGGCGCTCAAGGCCACGATCAAATCGAAAAAGTTATAATAACCGACGTGGCCGATGCGGAATATCCTGCCCTTGAGCCGCTCCTGTCCACCGGCCACGATCACGCCGTATTCGCGGTTCAGGTGCCTGACCAGCTCACCGCTGTCGATGCCCTCGGGGGCTTTCACCGCCGTAACCGCGTAAGAGCGATCCAATATCTTGGGGTAAAGCACCAGGCCCATGGCCTTCACCGCTGCCCTGGTGCACTCGGCCAGTATGCGGTGCCTCTCCCACACCGCCTCCAGACCCTCCTCCAGGATAAGCTCTATGGCCCTGGACATGGCCCTGACCAGGCCTATCGCGGGAGTATAGGGTGTCTGGGGACTCTTATCCAGGTATTTCTTGCGGGCTTTACCCAAGTCGAAGTAATACCTCGGCGAGGAGGTCGCCTCCACCATCTCCCAGGCCTTGTCTCCCACCACTATCGCCGCCAGGCCCGGTGGGGTCATCAAGGCCTTTTGCGAGCCCAGCGCCAGGACGTCGACGCCCCAATCGTCGGTGTGCAGCTCCAGGGCGCCCGCCCCGCTGATGGAGTCCACCACCAGGATGGCGGGGGTATCCCGGACTATCTCCCCAACCGCCTTGACGTTGTTGACGATGCCGGTCGAGGTCTCGCTGTGGGTCATGAAGACCCCCTTGATATCCGGCATCTCCTCCAGCTTCCGGGCGATCACGTCGGGGTCCACCGCCTCGTCCCAGGGATACTCGTATTCCTCCACCTCCAGGCCATAGGCCCGGCCCATCTCCGCGAAGCGCTGCCCGAACTTGCCTCCGGCCGCTACCAGGACCCTGTCGTCGCCGTCGAAGCAATTGGCCACGGCGGCCTCCATGGCCCCGGTACCGGATGCGGCGAATACCAGCACGTCCTTTTCGGTCAGCAGCACCTTCTTCAGCCCCTCTACCATACCCACGAAGAGCTCGGTATAGGCAGGGGTGCGATGATGAATCATGGGCTCCGCCTGCACCAGCAACACCTCGGGAGGAAGGGGCGTGGGCCCCGGGGTCATCAGGTATTCCTTGCGTATCACCACTCATACCTCCCGCTGTCGCTCTCCGTTCCCTACCGATTATCTTGCGTTTGTGGGCGGTCGCCGCCCTATCGTTCCTCCAGCCAGCTCATCATGGAGCGCAGCTCCCGGCCGACCTCCTCCACCAGGTGTTGCGAGTTCCTCCTGCGCAGGGCGTTGAACACCGGGCGACCGGCCTGGTTCTCCAGGATCCATTCCCTGGCGAACTCCCCGCTGACTATCTCCTCCAGGATGTGTTTCATCTCCAGCCGCGTGCCCTCGTCCACGATCCTGCGCCCGCGGGTCATATCCCCGTACTCCGCGGTATCGCTTATGGAATCCCTCATGTTTGCGATGCCGCCCTCATATATCAGGTCCACGATGAGCTTGAGCTCGTGCAGGCACTCGAAATAGGCTATCTCCGGCTGGTAACCCGCCTCCACCAGGGTGTCGAAACCCGCTCTCACCAACTCGGAAACACCGCCGCAAAGCACGCACTGCTCCCCGAAGAGGTCGGTCTCTGTCTCCTCCGAGAAAGTAGTCCGGATAACGCCCGCCCGGGTTGCGCCTAGACCCCTAGCGTAGGCCAGGCCCAGCTCAAGCGCCTTACCCGTATAATCCTGGTATACGGCCACCAGCGAGGGCACGCCGCTGCCCTCCTGGTATACGCGTCTCACCATATGCCCCGGACCCTTGGGGGCCACCATGACCACATCCACGTCTCCGGGTGGAACCACCTGGTTGAAATGGATATTGAAACCGTGCGCGAAAAAGAGGGCGTTGCCTTTCTCCAATCCCCGCCGCACGCTCTCCAGGTAGACATCCCTCTGGTCCTGGTCCGGGACCAGCATCATGACGATGTCCCCCGCCGCGGCGGCGGCCGCCACGTCCACCACCTTCAGTCCGGCCGACTCGGCCTTGAGACGCGAGGAGCTTCCCTCGCGCAGTCCCACCACCACGTCGACACCGGAGTCGTGCAGGTTGAGGGAATGAGCGTGACCTTGGCTGCCAAAGCCTATCACGGCCACTGTTTTTCCCTCCAGCAAGGAAAGGTCCGCGTCTCCGTCGTAGAATACCTTCGCCATCTCGAGCCTCCTTCCGGCGTCCGGGCTACTTGCCGCGTGGCAGAGCCACCTTGCCCGTTCTCACCAGCTCCCTGATTCCATAGGGCTTGGCCAGCTCCTCGAACGCCCCGAGTTTCTGCACGTTGCCTGTAACCTCGACGATAATACTGTCCCGCGATACATCCACTATATTGCCGCGAAAGATATCCACGATCTCTATTACCTCGGAGCGGTTTTCGGAATCCACCTTTATTTTTACCAACAACATCTCCCGCGAAACGGTTACCTCCGGGGCCAGATCCATTATCTCGATTATGTTCACCAGCTTGTGCAGCTGTTTGCGGACCTGCTCCAGCGAATGTTCCTCCACGTCGACCACTATGGTCATGCGGGAGATATCCGGCTTCTGGGTCGTCCCTACCGCCAGGCTGTCGATATTGAAGCCTCGCCGCGCGAAGAGCTCCGCCACCCTGGCCAGTACCCCGGGCTTGTTCTCCACCAGAACGGAAAGTGTATGCTTCACCTGCGCTCACCCCCTACAGGAAGGGTTCCTCGGCCTTCTCCGGGTGTATCTTATCCACGGGATACAACATGTCGCCGATCATATCGTACAGCGGGGCCCCGGGCGCCACCATGGGGTAGACGTTCTCCTCCTGGTCCACGCGGAAATCCATAACCACCGGGCATTCGCTCTCTATGGCCTCCACGATTGCGGGCTCCACCAGGTCGGGGTCGGTAATCCTCATCCCCTTGGCCCCGAAGGCCTCTGCCAGCGCTACCAGGTCCGGGCTCTCCTTCTCCCTGTCCAGGCAGGTGCAGGAATAGGTCTTGTTGTAGAAGAGCTGCTGCCACTGTCTCACCATCCCCAGGTACCCGTTGTTGAGCACCGCCACCTTGACCTGCGCGTTCTCCAGCACGGCTGTCGACAGCTCCTGCATTGTCATCAGGAAACTGCCGTCACCGGCGATATCGAACACCAGGTCCTCGGGACAGCCGAGCTGCGCTCCGATGGAGGCGGGAAATCCGAAGCCCATGGTCCCCAGGCCGCCGGAGGTCACGAAACGGCGGGGCCTGTCCATCTTGTAGAACTGGGCCGCCCACATCTGGTTCTGGCCCACCTCGGTACATACGATAGCCTCCCCCCCGGTGATCTCGTAGATCTTCTCCACCACGTACTGGGGCTTGAGTCCCGGGCCCCGTTCGTAGGTAAGGGGGTACTTCTCCTTCCACTCCTCGATGAGGGTGTTCCAATCGCCGTGGTCCCTCTCCTTCGCCTCCTCCCGCGCCTCCTTCAGCACGGCGTTCAATTCCTTGAGGACCTGTCCGGCATCGCCCACGATGGGGATTTGCGCCTTGACGTTCTTACTTATCTCCGCCGGGTCGATGTCGATATGGATCACCTTGGCCTTGGGCGCGAACTCCGACAGCTTACCGGTTATACGATCGTCGAAGCGCGCCCCCACGGCGATTATCAGATCGGTTTCGCACATGGCGTAATTGGCGCACCTCGTGCCGTGCATCCCCAACATACCCACCGACAGGGGATGGGTCTCGGGAAATATTCCTTTTCCCATCAGGGTGTGGGTTACGTAGATATCGTTTTCCTGCGCCAGCTTTTTGACCTCCGGTGCGGCATGCGAGGTGATCGCCCCACCCCCCACGTATATTATGGGGCTGGAGGCTTCCATGATGGCCTCGGCCGCTATACGGATCTGCTTCTTATGGCCTTTGAAGGTCGGCTTGTAGCCCCTGAGCACCGGCTCATCCCGTCGATGATATTTCAACTCCCCCCGCGAGACGTCAACAGGTACGTCTACGAGTACGGGGCCGGGTCTTCCGGTTCGCGCGAGATAGAAGGCCTCCTGCACCACGTCGGGCAGCTCCGCCACATCTTTCACCAGGTAATTATGCTTAACAATGGGCATGGTGATCCCGGTCGTATCCGCTTCCTGGAAGGCGTCGGTGCCTATAAGGTTGGTGGCGACCTGCCCGGTTATGGCCACCATGGGCACGGAATCCATGTAGGCGTTGGCGATGCCCGTAACCAGGTTTGTGGCACCCGGTCCGGAAGTAGCTATACAGACGCCCACGCGCCCGGTGACCCTGGCATATCCGTCGGCCGCATGGGCTGCTCCCTGTTCATGCCGGGTAAGAACCTTGCGTATCTTGCTGTTGTAGAGCACGTCGAATACGGGCAGAAGTACGCCTCCGGGAATGCCGAATATTATCTCCACACCCTCTTCCTCTAGGCTTCGTACCAAGGCTTGCGCTCCTGTCGTATCCAAGATCAACCACCCTCCTCATGCGCTCTACATGTCCTTGTCGGGCAACCTGACGGCCCCCTGGCTGGCACTTGATACCCTCCGCGCGTACTCCGCCAGGTAGCCCTCTTTCTCCCTCGGTTCGGGCGCCCTCCAGGCGTCTGCACGACTGCGCAGCTCTTCATCGTCCAGCTTTACGTCTATCCTTCGCTTCTCTACGTCCAGCTCTATCATGTCGCCGTCCTCCACCAGAGCGATAGCCCCCCCTTGCATGGCCTCCGGCGACACGTGGCCCACGGCCGCTCCCCTTGTTCCACCCGAGAATCTCCCGTCCGTAACCAAGACCACCTTGTCCGCCATTCCCATACCGGCCAGGGTGGCCGTGGGGTTGAGCATCTCGCGCATGCCCGGTCCGCCCCGCGGTCCCTCGTAGCGTATGACGATGGCCTCGCCCTCCCTTATATTACCAGCCAGCATGGCCTCGACCGCGCTTTCCTCGCCGTCGAAAACCCGTGCCGGCCCGCGAAAGCTCAACAGGTTCTCGGGGACCGCTGAGTGCTTGACCACGGCTCCCTCTGTCGCCAGGTTGCCCCACAACACCGCCAGCCCGCCGGTGGGCATGTAGGGATCTTCCACCGGCCTTAAAACCTGCGGGTCGAGGGTGCTTCTGCCCTCTATCACATCTCCGATACGTTCCGCCGCCACGCAGGGCACCTCCGGGTTGACCAAGCCCTTCCTGAGCAGCTCGCCCATAACCGCAGGGATGCCTCCCGCCTCGTTGAGATCCTGCATGTGATGGATCGCACCTCCTGCCGGGCTTATGCGGGCCAGGTTGGGAGTTGCGTCGCATACTTCCTGTATGAACTCCAGGCTCATCTCCACGCCGGCCTCGTGGGCGATGGCCAGGAGGTGAAGCAGGGTGTTGGACGAACCACCCACGGCCATATCCACGGCCAGGGCGTTGCGCATTGACTCCAGGGTGATGATATCCCTCGGCCTGCGATCCATTCTCAACATCTCCATCACCGCCATCCCGGCACTTTTGGCAAGCCTGAGCCTCTGGGCGTAGACGGCCGGTATGGTGCCGTTTCCGGGCAATCCCATACCCACGGCCTCGGTTAGGCAATTCATGGAATTGGCGGTGAAAAGCCCTGCGCAGGATCCGCAACCGGGGCAGGCGATGTTTTCCAGTTCCTCGAGCTCCTCCAGTTGCATGCGCCCGGATTCGACCGCTCCCTGCGCTTCCATTACGGTTATGAAATCCACGTCCCGTCCGTGCTGCTTTCCGGCGAGCATCGGCCCGCCGCTTATCACAACGGCTGGTATATTCAGCCTGGCCGCAGCCATGAGCATCCCGGGTACTATCTTATCGCAGTTGGGCACCAGGAGCAGCGCGTCGAAGGCGTGGGCCTGAGCCATGAGCTCAACACTGTCGGCTATGGCCTCACGCGAAGGCAGGGAGTAGCGCATGCCGGCATGCCCCATGGCTATGCCGTCGCATATGCCGATCACCCCGAACTGCATCGGCGTTCCACCCGCCATGCGGACGCCCGCCTTCGCGGCGTCCGCGATCTGTTGAAGCTGGGTATGGCCGGGCACCACCTCGTTGGCCGCGCAGGCCACACCAACCCATGGCTGATTGATCTCGCGATCGATGTAGCCCATGGCCTTGATCAGCGACCTGTGCGGCGCACGATAGAGACCCTTTTTAGCCACATCGCTCCTAAGTGCCATTATTTGCCTCCAAGTAAAGAAAGGTAAAAGAACCCACCACTATTGACTGTATTATTTAGATAATGATGAACGTAGTCAAGTAATCTCGACATGCCGTCTTGCGAGCTCAGCCCGCCCGTCTCGACCATGATGGCGACGCGTTCCAACACGGATAACCACCACTGTTCCATATCGGTCCTTACGCGGTAAAGGCTGCCCCGGGGAACATGGACGTCGTGGACGATATGCGATATCGCGCCTCGATTGATTCGAGACGGTTCGTTTTCCGCCTCTCCCCCATGCATACGGACCAGTCACCCATGCTCGTCACCCGTACGTTCTCTATCCCGGCGCCCCAGCGGACCACCACTGCACCTTCGCACAAATCGTCCCAAAGCCTCCCTCTTTTTACGTAGGCGGCTTACGTTGTATGCTTATAATGTCCGTAGTTGGAACCCCGTTTGTCCTGGAGGTGCGTCAGGTGCTCGAGTTGAATATGCGGGAAATCGACAGCGTGGCTGTGGTCGGGGCGTCTCGAGACCCCGAGAAATACGGCTACAAGGTACTTATGGACCTCAAGAACGGGGGTTACAAAGCTTTCGCTATTAATCCGGGCTGCGTCGAGGGAGACGAGATAGAGGGCGTCCCCTGTTACCCGGATCTCCTCAGTATTCCCAATGTTCCGGACCTTCTTATAACCGTCGTGCCTCCCAAGGTCACGGAAAAAATTGTGAGGCAGGCCAAGGAACTGGGTATAGAAAAGATATGGATGCAGCCCGGCTCGGAATCCGAGTATGCCATCTCTTTCAGCGAGGAAAACGGCATCGGGGTCATGCATAACGCCTGCATTATGATCTTTCGCAAGGAAGGCGTGCTTAAGAAAGGCCACCGCCCTTAAGATGGGGTCATATGCCACCGAAATGCTAGATTTTTAGGGCTGACCCCGTCTTCTGACGTTTTTAGTCCTCTTTTTCGAGCTCGTCGATGCGCTTGCGAACGCTATCCAGCTGTTGCGACAGCGAATCCGCCTGCCGCTTGAGGAATTCCAGCTCCTGGCCCGCTCCGGGAGCGAAACCTCCCGTGGGGCCGGCCTGCCAGGCCTGTTCCATCTGGGTAGTGGGCCACCTTCCGGTGTTCAGGTACTCCGCCGCGGGTCCCAGCCCGCTGGCGCTGCGTCCCTGCCAACCCGGGCTGTAGCCGAATCTCATCCATCCAGGGAGACCTGTCATGTAATACATGTTCCTGTGTCCGTGTCCTCCCATGTGTCTTTTCCTCCCTTCCTCTTCTCTTCAAGCTTCATCGAAACCACTTGCGGGCTCCGCTTATCTACCACGCTCCGGGCCATCCTCCTCCAGCTCCGGGGGAATAACCGGCACCGTAAGGCGTGGGTGGATACATCCCCCTTTCGCCGTACGGGGTGAATCCGTACTGGGGATAACCCACCGGCGCTCTATATCCCGGGTATGCCCACCATCGCCTCGGCAACCAGGGATAGAACCGGCAATACGGATAGGGATTGCCCCTACCGCCGCCCGGCCAGCTGCGGAAACCTCCTCCTCTTCCTCTCCCGGGGGGCATTCTACACCTCCTCCTCGTCAAATCCTCTCTAATAATGGTCATATGCTCATTTAAAGATTAATCTATTTATGGGCATATGTCAATCTTAGAATGGGTACTTAACCGTTGAATACGGTGTTTACATTATGTTTATAGCGTGAAGTCGCGTACGCCTGGTGTACGGCTTTGGGCATATGCCATAACCCGCGTCGAGCAACAGCGACGGGAGCGCGTAACCCGCAACAGCATAAAGGCCACCGCCGTTCTGACAGGCTCGAAGTGAGTGAAAATGGAGGTGAAACCGGCCTCTTCTTCTCAGCTCCGGCTCGGTCTCATATGGCGGCCATGATGGCATTGGCCATATCCGAGGTCCCCGCCTCTCCCCCGAGGTCGTAGGTAACCGTCTTACCTTCGCTGATAACCTCGGTCACCGCCCGGTAAATCCGCCCGGCCGCGTCCTCCTGTCCCACGTGGTGAAGCATCATCACCCCGGAAAGGATCTGAGCCGTGGGATCCACCTTGTTCATCCCTGTGTACTTGGGGGCGCTGCCGTGCACCGGCTCGAACACCTGGATATCGCCGCCGATATTGGCGCTGGGGGCGACGCCCAGTCCACCCACCAGTCCGGCGCAGAGGTCGGAGATGATATCCCCGTAGAGGTTGGGCAGCACCATGACATCGTATATATGGGGTTTCTGCACAAGCTGCATGGCCATGTTGTCCACTATGCGGTCCTCGAACTCTATGTCCGGATAATCCGCCGATACGGCGCGCGCCGTCTCCAGGAACAGACCATCTGTGTATTTGAGGATGTTGGCCTTATGCACCGCGGTTACCTTTTGCCTGCCCTCCTCACGGGCATATTCGAAGGCGAAGCGGCAGATGCGCTCCGAGGCATTCCTGGTTATTAGCTTTATGCTCTCCGCCGTGTCGTCGTCCACCATGCGCTCGATGCCTGCGTAGAGGTCCTCGGTGTTCTCGCGCACCACCACCAGGTCTATACCCTTATAGGGCGAGCGCACTCCCTCCATGCTCCTGGCCGGGCGCAGGTTGGCGTAAAGGCCCAGCTCCTTGCGCAGGGCCACGTTGATACTGCGAAAGCCAGAACCCACCGGTGTGGTTATGGGTCCCTTCAACGCCACCCGGTTGCGTCGGATGGACTCGAGCACATGGTCGGGAAGTGGGGTGCCGTATTTATCCATAATATCGGCGCCGGCCTCTTGCGTCTCCCATTCTATCTGCGCCCCGGAGGCCTCGATGACCCTGCGGCAGGCCTCAACGATCTCCGGACCCACCCCGTCTCCGGGTATCAAGGTAATCTTATTCATAGTTCGAACCCTCCATATTTCCTAAGGTAATCAGTAAGCCCGCCCTCCCGCAGGATATCCATCATCACGTCCGGAAGGGGTGTCACCTCCGTAACGTCATCCCGTGTGAGGCTGGTGACCTTCCCCGCCTCCAGATCCACCTCCAGCTCATCGCCAGTCCGTATGCCGGAGGTATCGCACTCGATAACGGGAAGGCCCTTGTTTATGGCGTTGCGAAAGAAAATACGGGCGAAGGAGGTGGCCAGCACCGCTGCTACACCCGCGTGCTTTATTACCAGTGGGGCCTGTTCGCGTGAGGAACCACATCCGAAATTGATACCCGCTACGATAAAATCCCCCGGCTCCACCCTGACGGTGAACTCCGGGTCGATATCCTCCATGCAATGACAGGCCAGCTCTTTCATATCCAGGGTCTTGAACTTGTGTTTGCCGGAGATGATATAGTCGGTATTGATATCGTCCCCGAAAACGTGGGCTTTTCCCCTGTAAACCATTCCTTCCACCCGGACCTCTCTCCTCTCACGCTCCCCCGTCACATCATGCGTCGGGGATCGGTTATCTTTCCCGCAACCGCGCTGGCCGCCACCGTGGCCGGACTGGCCAGGTAGATGAAAGCGCTGGAATTGCCCATGCGACCCTTGAAGTTGCGGTTGGCGGAGCTTATCACCCTGTCGCCATCGGCCGGTACGCCGTTATGGGTCCCGACGCACGGGCCGCATCCAGGCGCGACCATGACCGCCCCCGCCTCTATCAGGCGCTGTATAACCCCACTCTTCATGCCGTTCATAAGAACCTGCCTGGAAGCCGTAGCCAACACCATACGCACCCGCGGATCCACCCTCCTGCCGGTCAGTATGCGCGCCGCCACCTCCAGATCCTCCAGGCGACCGTTGGTGCATGTTCCCAGAACCGCCTCCCTCACGGGAACGCCCTCAACCTCCTCCACCGCCCTGACGTTATCCACGCGGTGTGGTTCGGCAACCTGGGGCGTCAGCCCGTCCAGGTCGAATTCCCTTATCTCCTGGTAGTCGGCGTCCGCGTCGGGCTCCGCGGGTGTAAAGGGACGCGATACCCTGCCATGAATCCATTCCAGCGTCTTGTCGTCCGCCCGCATCAATCCCGCCTTTGCCCCTATCTCCACGGCCATGTTGGAGATGGTGAACCTGGCCTCCACGCTCAACGAGTCTATCACCTCTCCCGCGTATTCCACGGCCATGTAGGTGGCACCGTCCGCCGTGAGCTGCCCGGCCAGGTAGAGGGCTACATCCTTGGAATAGACGCCCTCGGCGAGCCTGCCTCCCAGTTCCAGCCTTAGGGTGTGCGGCACCCTGAACCACAGCTTCCCGGTCAGCATGGCCGCCGCCAGATCAGTGGATCCGACCCCGGTGGAGAATACATTTATGGCACCGTAGGTGGTGGTATGGGAATCGGCTCCGATCACTATATCCCCGGGCGCCACGTGGCCCTGTTCCGGTAGAAGACAGTGGCATACGCCCCACCCCACGTCGTACAACTTGAGGCCCTGCTCCTCCGCGAAAGCACGCATCATGTCATGAAGATTGGAGATTCCCTCCACCGGGCTGGGCGAGCTGTGGTCGATCACCATGGCCACGCGCGAGGGATCGCGCACCCTGTCTCCGCCTATCTCCCGGAAGGCCTCGATGGCCAGCGGCGATGTCCCGTCCTGGCCCATCATGAAATCCACATCGCTCACTACCAGCTCTCCCGCTCTTACCTCCCGACCGCAGTGCGCGGAGAATATCTTCTCGGCTATAGTCATTCCCATACGTTTACTCCTCGCTGTGCGTAGTCGATCACCACCTTACCTTACCCGGCGGCTCAAGCCGACTTTACTACACGGCCCCGATCGTCGACAAGCGGCGACATATCCGTAAAAATGCAAGACCTGAACATGTCGATAATGATAAAATATCCTGGACGTAGGCACATTTTATAGGAACAACGGAGCGCCGGGCAATACACACCAAGGCGAGCATAGACGACGTATCGATCGAAGGAGGAAGTTATGGCAGTGGATACCGAAAAAGCCAAGGTTGTTATTATTGGAGCCGGGCCGGGAGGTTACGTGGCGGCAATTAAAGCCGCCCAGCTCGGGAGCGGCGTGGTGCTTGTGGAAAAGGGGCCGTTGGGCGGCACCTGCCTTAACTGGGGCTGTATACCAACCAAAGCCCTACTGGCCTGCACCGAGGCCCTGGAGATCATAAGAAACGCCAGTGAATACGGCATAGAGGTGAGCGAACCCGTCCCCAACCTCAAGGCCATGGTGAACCGTAAGAACGAGATATCCAGCAAACTGGTCAACGGCATCGGTCAGTTGCTCAAGGCCAACAAGGTAGAGATGATAAAGGGAACGGCTCGCATCATCGATCCCAACCAGATCAAGGTGGAGACGGAGGAGGGCGAGCAAAGTATCCAGACCGAGAAGATAATCGTGGCCACGGGATCGGAGCCGGCGAGGCTTCCCACCTTCGACTTCGATCAGCCGGCCATCCTCACCTCCACCGAGGGCCTCGAGCTTACCGAGATCCCCAAGAGCATGATCATCGTGGGCAGTGGGGTGGTGGGATCGGAGTTCGCCACCATTTACCACACCCTGGGCACTGAGGTGACCATGGTGGAACTTATGGACCGCATCCTGCCCACCGAGGACGAGCGCGTAGCCAAGCAGATGAAGCGCATCCTCAACAAGAGGGGAATAGAGATATTAACCGAGACCACCATCGACGAGATGCTGGAGTATCGTCCCGAAGGCGTCAAGGCCAAGCTTTCCAACGGAGAGGAACTCGAGGCGGATAAGCTCCTGGTCTCCATAGGGAGATCCCTTAACTCCCAGGGTATCGGGCTCGAGGACATAGGCGTGGAGATGGGCAAGAGGGGAGACGTACTCGTCGATGAGAGAATGCAGACCAATATACCCGGAGTTTACGCTATAGGCGACGTGGTGGGGGGGATCATGCTGGCCCATGTGGCCTCCTTCGAGGGTATCTGCGCCGCGGAGAACGCCATGGGGAAAGATGCCACTATCGACTACGAAGTCATCCCCGCCTGTATCTTCACCGAGCCCGAGATAGCCAGCGTAGGCCTTACCCCGGCCAAGGCGGAGGAAAACAGCAGGGATTTCAAGGTGGGGCGCTTCATGTTCGGAGGCCTGGGTAAGGCCCTGGCCATGGGCAAGGGCCAGGGCTTCATCCAGCTGGTCGTTGATGCCCCCACCAACAAGGTGATCGGATGCCAGATCATGAGCGCCCATGCCTCGGACCTCATCCACGAGCTGGCCTTGGCCATCCGCATGGGGATCACAGCCCACGATATCGGTGAGACCGTACACGCTCATCCCAGCCTGGCGGAGGCGGTCATGGAGGCGGCCGAGGCGGCTAACGAGCGCGCCATCCACGCCGCCCCGTCCAGGAAGAAGTAGCGCGGCTGGACCGCTTGCGTTATTATGTCAACGTCACGGCAAGAGAACCTGGAGGTGAAAAATGTATCCGGAGGATCTTAAGTATCATCCAGAGCACGCCTGGGCCAAGGTAGATGGAGAAACGGCTACCGTGGGGATTACCTATTACGCTCAGGACCAGCTGGGCGAGATCGTTTTCCTCGAGCTCCCCGATCCCGGAACCGAGTTGGAGGCGGGGAAGCCCTTCGCCGAGATCGAGTCGGTGAAATCCGTCTCCGACGTCTACAGCCCCGTAAACGGCACCATCGAGGAGGTCAACTCGGAGGTGATCGAGGCTCCCGAGATCATCAACGAGGACTGCTACGAAGCGGGTTGGATGGTCAAGGCAAAACTGGCGGGTGACTCCGGGGCGGACGAGCTGCTGGATGCCACCGCTTACGAGAAGTTGGTCTCCGAAGAGAGTTGATAACGGAGAACGCGAAAAAAACGGCGGGGGCCTCGCTCCCCGCCGTTTTCCCGTTCGATAACTTACTTACCTGCTTGATTGATCACACCAACCCCGAGCCTAGCAGCGACATCCCTTCCAGTCAGGCCAATAGATCAAGGTCCTCTAGTAAGCTCTCGATTTCCTCTTCCGCGGGCTCGTCCATGTCCTCGTAGTACTCCAGATCGAAGTCCTCAAGGTCGAAGTCCTCAAGGTCGAAGTCCTCAAGGTCGAAGTCCTCAAGGTCGAAGTCCTCGTAGTCCTCGTAGTCCATATCCATGCCGGTCAGCATATCCATGGGATCCTCGGCAAGATACCAGCTGCCCCCTTCCTTGACCATCTCGAAGATCAGGGGTTCCTCCGACAGGTCGATCTCCTCCTCCAGCCCGAAGGTGGACATGATCAGCGTTCCATCGGATGTCACTACTGTGGCGTTTTCGCCCTTCTCGGATTCCTTCTCCAGCTTAACCCCGTTGAACTCGAAATCCGCCATCTCGAAGCCCATTTCTATGAACATCTCGATATCCTCCCGGGTCAGATCCAACCCGAAGGGATTGTCCTCGGACTCCAACAACTCGGGTTCGAAGCAATCCACATATGCCTTGGCGTCTTTGTTCTCCAGGGATTTAATGTATTCCTCCGCCAAGCCTATGGGATCGCCCGATCCCGCTCCCCCTCCCGACCACACCGTCAGGAAGAGGACCAGCACCACTATACCCCCGGCTACTAGAACGCCTCCGATTATCCCCAGAACGAGAGGCAATTTGCCACGTTTGGACGTTACGGGTGTCACACCAGGTACCGTCACTGCTCCCGCCTCCGCGGCGGGGGCTCCCGTAGTAGGGGGTATTGCCGCTCCAGGCGGAGCCGGCGGAGGGGTCGCTGCAGCCTCCTTTCCGGTCTCGACGGCGGCGCCGCATTGCGTGCAGAAGGACGTGCCCTCCTTCAACTCGGCTCCGCAGCTGGGACAAGTCCTTCTATTCTCGTTTTCCATCCTCAACCTCCCAATAGCAATCGGCTTCGTCGTCTCAGCCTTGTTCCTCCAGATAGCTCCGCAACATCTCGTTGACCAGCTGAGGATTGGCCCTTCCCTTCGTCTTGCGCATCACCTGGCCGACCAGAAAGCCAAGGGCTTTCTTCTTGCCGCCGCGATAATCCTCAATGCTGTTCGGGTTCTCGCTGACCGCTTCCACGATTATCTCCTCAAGCTTGTCTTCGTCGCTTATCTGGGTTATTCCTTTCCTGTCAACTATAACATCGGGGTCATCGCCCGTATTGAGCATCTCCTCGAAAACCGTTTTGGCGATCTTGCCGCTTATCACCCCTTTTTCCACCATGGCGATCATCATGGCCAACTGAACAGGCGTAATCCTCACGTTTTCTATCTCGATATTATGAGCGTTCAGGAAGGCGGATAGTTCTCCCATCATCCAGTTGCTTACCGCCTTGGGATCCACCCCCTCCCCCACAGCCGCATCGTAGAAATTTCCCATAGCCTTGGATGACGTCAGCAGTACTGCGTCATGCTCCGGTAGCCCGTATTCCTCGCAAAAGCGTTTTCTCCTGTCGGCCGGCATCTCGAAGAGACCGGCCGACACATTCTCGATGAAGCTCTCGTCCAGTTCCAGCGGCACCAGGTCCGGCTCCGGGAAATAACGGTAATCGTAGGCGTACTCCTTGGTGCGCAGGGTGGTAGTGACGTTAGCGTCGGCGTCCCAGTGCCTGGTCTCCTGCACCACCTCACCCCCCGATTCGAGCAGCTCTTCCTGTCTCCTTATCTCGTAATCCAGGGCACGGTAGAGGGCGCGGAAGGAGTTCATGTTCTTCACCTCCGCCTTTACCCCCATCTCTTCGGAGCCGCACGGCCGCAGGGAGACGTTGGCGTCGCAGCGAAGGCTGCCCTCCTCCATCTTGCAGTCCGATACCTCCAGGTGCTCCATGATGCTCTTCAGCTCCTGCACGAAGACCCTGGCCTGCTCCGGGCTCCTCAGCTCCGGTTCGGTAACGATCTCCAGCAGGGGCACGCCGGCGCGGTTGAAATCCTCGAGGCTGTATACGGCGCCGTGAATTCTCCCGCTCTCGCTGATATGGATGGATTTCCCGGTATCCTCCTCCAGGTGAGCACGGGTGATGCCGACGCGTACCTTCTCACCCTCCACCTCTATGTCAAGGTATCCTCCAACGCCCAGGGGCAGGTCGTACTGGGATATCTGGTAGTTCTTAGGCATGTCGGGGTAGAAGTAATTCTTGCGATGGAAAATGGAATGCGGGGATATGCCGCAATTCAGGGCAAGGGCTAATCGCATGGCCAGCTCCACGGCCTTGCGGTTGAGCACCGGCAGCACCCCGGGGTGGCCCAGGCAGACAGGGCATGTCTTGGTGTTGGGATCTCCCCCGAAAGAGGCGTCGCAGGAGCAGAACATCTTGGAGTCGGTCTTGAGCTCCGCGTGTATCTCCAGACCGATAACCGCTTCGTAGTCGCTCATGACTCCACCCCCCTGTCCGGGTCTGGTTGCTCGTCGAATCCCAGTGCCTCCTCCATGACCCGCGCCACCCGCAGCAGCGTGGGCTCATCCAGTACCCTTCCCATGATCTGCAATCCCACCGGAAGGCCGCCATCCAGCCCACAAGGTATGCTTATGGCCGGTATGCCCGCCAGGTTCACGGGAATAGTGCAGACATCCGACATGTACATGGCCAGGGGATCCTCGACCTTCTCGCCCAACTTGAAGGCCGGTGTGGGTGAAGTGGGGCTCACCAGTACGTCGAATTTCTCGAACGCGGAGTTGAAATCCCCCAGTATCAGGGTGCGTATCTTCTGCGCCTGGCTGTAGTAGGCCTCGTAGTAACCCGCAGAGAGGGCATAGGTGCCCAACATGATACGGCGCTTGACCTCGGGCCCGAATCCGGCGGCCCTGGTGGCGCCGTACAACTCCATCATATCCCCAGCCCCCTCGACCCTGAAGCCATAGCGAACTCCGTCGTACCTGGCCAGGTTGGAGCTTGCCTCCGCCGGCGCTATGATGTAATAGGCGCTCAGGGCATAGTCGACATGGGGAAGGGTCGCCTCCTCCACCTCCGCTCCCAGTTCCTGAAACAGACGCAGGGAACGCCGTACGGCCTCCTCCACGCCCGGAGTCAGGCCTTCCCGCATTAACTCATGTGGCACCCCCACCTTCAAACCGGAGATTTCTCCCTCAAGTGCGGCCTGGTAATCTGGCACATCCACCTCGAGAGACGTGGAGTCCATGGGATCATAGCCGGCGATAAGCGAGAGAAGCCCTGCACAGTCGCGCACGTCCCTGGTAATGGGTCCCACCTGGTCCAGGGATGACGCGAAGGCCACGAGCCCGTAGCGGGATACCAGGCCGTAGGTGGGCTTGAGGCCCACCAGACCGCACAGAGATGCAGGCTGCCTTATGGAACCCCCGGTATCCGACCCCAGCGCCCATACCGCCTCACCCGCCGCAACCGCCGCAGCCGGGCCGCCGCTGGAACCTCCGGGAACGCGGTCCAGGTCCCAGGGATTGCGGGTGGGGCCGAAAAAGGAATTCTCGTTGGAGGACCCCATGGCGAATTCATCCATGTTGGCCTTGCCCACCATAGTCAAACCCCCGCGTCGCAGCCGTTCGACCACCGTTGCATCGTAGACGGGAACGAAATTCTCCAGCATACGGGATCCACAGGTGGTACGTATTCCCCGCGTGCAGAGAACATCCTTCACCGCCATGGGCAGCCCGGCCGTCTCCAGCGGCGTCTCCCCCTTCTCGAGCCGCTCGTCGGCATGCTCGGCGGCCCTCCGTGCATCCTCCGCGGTGAGGGTAATAAAGGAATTGACCCTCTTCTCGACCGCCTCCACGCGATCCAGCACCGAGCGAAGCGTTTCCACGGCCGATACCTCCCTCCGCCGCAGCAACTCCCGCAATTCCCAGGCTTTCAAGCTGTAAAGCGCCCGCAATTTACCCTCCTTTACATCTCTCCAGTCGCCTCGTCGGCGGTTTCCCGCAAGGCCATCACGATAATAAAAGCTCCCAGGATAATACCGATCCCCCCTATGGGGATATCTACCTTCAGCCACGACCTTATCTGCGCCTCCATCATCATGAAGAATATCATCAGAACCAGGGCCAGGATAAAGAGCATAACCTGCTTCATCTCACGCGTCTTACCCGCTTTGCGCAGGTCCAAGTACACCATCACGAAATAATAGATGGTGAGGAGGGCATAGAAGGCGAAGATGGAGATATGTATAACGGCAAAAGCGTTATTGAAATTCATCACGTAGGAGTTCCCCTGCTTCTTCAGTAGACCGCTGTTGATCACCACCAGCAGGGCGATATCGAACTGCAGGGGCAGAGAACAGAAGAGAATGGTGTAATCTGTTTTCAAGCTGAAGGAGCGCGCGAAGAGGAAAAGCAAAAAGACGGTTATGCTGAGCAGTGCTCGGTAGGCGATGAAAAAAGAGGTGCTGATTGAGGGATCGACGGTCCAGTATGACACGGCCCCACAAAGGGCCGACATGGACCCCGCGATCAGCCAGTAGAGGAACCACCGCGAGGACTCGCCGCCGGTCGCGACATAGTACCTGAACCATAGGGCTATGCCCAGCAGGACGGCGGCGACAATCGGTAAAAGAATAGGATTCAATCTCGCTCCTCGAGACTCAGAGTATACGCGGCACCCTGAAGTAGCCTTTCTCTCTCCATGACGCGTTGGAGAGAGCTTCCTCCTGGGATATGCAGGGAAGCGTGCGATCCTCGCGCATGACGTTGCTCATGGGCACGACGTGGGAGGTCGGCTCCACTTCATCCGTATGCAGCGATTTTATCTTC
Source organism: Actinomycetota bacterium (assembly GCA_034188985.1). Classification (GTDB taxonomy): domain Bacteria; phylum Actinomycetota; class Geothermincolia; order Geothermincolales; family RBG-13-55-18; genus JAXHVT01. The sequence goes on from JAXHVT010000034.1 coordinate 32,386, forward strand.
TGCGCGTGCTCGAGGACCTGCCCCAGCTGTCGCGTGAACATCCGCTTTTCCTCGTCGCTGAGCTCCAGGCGGGCCAGCCATGCCACGTACTCGACGTCCTCCACGCCTATCATCTCTCTACCTCTCTCCTTTCGTTTTCAAACTCCATCCCCTTTGAGCATGCGAAGGAACCCCTCCTCGCCGATAATATCTACACCCAACTCCACGGCTTTCTCGTACTTGCTGCCGGGCTCCGAACCGGCCACCACGTAATCGGTCTTCTTACTAACGCTCGAGCTTACCCTCCCGCCATGCGACTCTATGGCCTCCCTGGCCTCTTCCCTGGTGAGAGAGCCCAGCCCCCCGGTAATAACAAAGGTGATCCCCTCCAGTGGCTCGGCACCCCCATCCACCTCCTCCTCCATGTTCACTCCCGCATCCTTCAATCTCGCGATGAGCTGGAGGTTGCGCGGCTCGCCGAAGAAGGCCAGTATGCTCTCCGCGATGGTAGGCCCTATCTCATCGATGTTCTCCAACTCCTTCACGGTGGCCCCGGCAAGTCTATCCATGCCGCGGAACCGCCACGCCAAGACGTCGGCGACGTGGGCGCCCACGTGCCGGATACCCAGGCTGAAAAGCAGGCGGGAAAGGGGGCGGGATTTGCTCTCAAGTATAGATTGTATGAGGTTGGTCACCGATTTGTCCTTGAAGCCGACGAGTGCAAAGAGCTGCTCCTCCCGAAGGTAATAAAGATCCTCCACGTTACGCACGTACTCCCTGTCCATGAGCTCCTTTATGGTCGCCGGCCCCAGCCCTTCTATGTCCATGGCGCCGCGAGACGCGAAGTGCAGGATGCTCTCGAACAGACGCGCGGGGCAGTCCACGTTGACGCACCTGGAGACCACCTCGCCCTCGGGATGATAGACCTTGCCGCCGCAGGCGGGGCAGGTATCGGGCATAACGAAATCCCTCTCGGAACCGTCCCGCAGGTCCACGATGGGTTTTATCACCTCGGGTATGACGTCCCCCGCCTTATGCACCAGCACTATGTCGCCGATCTTGACACCCTTGCGCCTTATCTCCTCCTCGTTGTGTAGGGTAGCGCGGGATACGGTGGAGCCGCCGACGAATACCGGCTCAAGTATGGCGGTGGGAGTGAGCGCTCCCGTCCTTCCCACGTTTACCGTTATGTCCAGAAGCCGCGTGGTTTTCTCCTCGGCCGGGAACTTGTAGGCCACCGCCCAGCGGGGGGCTTTGCTGGTGGAACCGAGCCTTTCCCTCAAGTCCAGGCTGTTTACCTTCACCACCGCTCCATCGACCTCGTAATCCAGACCATCCCTCTTCTCTATCCACTCCTCACAGAGCTCGAACATCTCCTCCACGCTTTGCACATGACGCCAGTGCTCGCTGACGTGAAAGCCCCACCCCGCGATATGTTCCAGCACCTGGGCATGGGTCTCGAAGCTCAAACCCTCCATGTATCCTATCTCGTAACATATGAGATCGAGGTTGCGGCCCGCCGTGACGTGGGGATCCAGCTGCCGCAGAGATCCCGCCGCCGCATTGCGGGGGTTGGCGAACGGTTGCTGCCCGTCTTTCTCCCTCCGGTCATTAAGCTCCAGGAAGGAGCTCTTGGGCATGAATACCTCCCCCCGGATCTCCAGGAAAGTGGGTACATCGTCCCCAAACAGACGCAGGGGAAGGGATTTTACCGTCCTCAGGTTGGAGGTTACGTCCTCTCCCTTGAAACCGTCCCCACGGGTGGCCCCCCGGACAAAGACGCCATCCCGGTAGGTCAACGCTATTCCCGCCCCGTCTATCTTCAACTCGCAGATATAACATGCGTGCCCCACCAGGTTTTCCACCCTCTTTACGAAGGCCTCCAATTCCTCCCTGTCGAAGACGTTGTCCAGGCTCATCATGCGAACCCGGTGGCGGACCGGGCTGAATGCCTCGTCGGGCGGGGCCCCCACCCGTTGGGTGGGAGAGTCGGGAGTGACCAGTTCGGGGAACTCCTCCTCCAGCGATTTTAACTCCCGCATCATACGGTCGTACTCGGCATCGCTGAGAACCGGGTCGTCCAGGACATAGTAGCGGTAGCTTTGGTAGTTTAGCTCGTCCCGAAGCTCCTTCGCCTTTTTACCGGCTTCCGCCAGCTCCACCTGCTTTTCCCTCCCTTAATAGGGGCCCGTAACGACCTTCCACTGTAATATATCAGACTGCATGAACCCGCGTAAGGAAACAGGCGGTCCCTTCCGGTCAGCTCGCATCGCTTCAGCCAGACCCGAACCTCATCCCGTTAATCCGGCTCCGACAACTCGATCTCACCCTTTAAGCCCAGGTGTTCGCCCATGATGACCAGGCAACCCGCCACCCCTTCTATCCCATACGTCCAGGACAGGGCATCCTCTATATGCGCCGGATCCTTCGCGCGGTTGCCCATGGCGGTGGCGGCGGCGTCGGCTAGTGCGACGTCGGAGGCCAGTACCAATGCCGTATCGGCCTTACCGACGCTCAGGGAAGGCCCCACCGTGGCGGAAGAGGTGCAAACTCCCATCCCCCCGGGAACTGGCTTAAGCCTCAGGGTGATGCGACCGCTCAAGGGGGATTCGCCCGCGAAAATACCCACCTTTCTCTCGCTCCGGGAGCACAGGAATATATCCCCCCCGTTCTCCACGATCACCTCGCGGGATTGCTCCGAAAGGTCCCTTCCCACCATCTCGGCCAGGGCCCCGGCCACCGCCGCCATGGGGCCGACGCCCACACGTTCCGCGGCCCGGGCCATAATCCTCACCACCCGCGGGGAATCCGACGGCACCTCGTAGGGGCGCAGGGATTCCCCGAACAAGGGCTGCAGGTTTATGAATTCTTCGAGCTCCCGCCGGTGCCAATACAGGGAATCGCGGGCACGTTCCTTCAGCTCGCGCTCCGCCCATACGAAGAGATCGCTTTCCCCTATCACGACCCGGAAGGGCACCAGGCCCTCGGCCTGCATGCTTCGTCGGTAAAAACGATGAAGATAGTCCACGTTATCGGCCCCCTGCTAGTCCCGCATGCCATCCACGGACATCATCGAAGGCATCGGCCCGCATCCCGCAAGCGCCGCGATCTCCACGGTGGGCTAAAAGCCGTGCGTGCTTTGTCTCTATACGCCGATGCTTGGCAATATCATCCAGCAGCAGAAGGCGATATAGATGAAGGCTCCTCCCAGGAAAAACGCGGCCTGGGAAACGAGAAGAGAGGAGCTCATACGAAGCGAGGTCTCCTCGAGGAACTCGCCGACGGATTCCTCCGGCAGCGTGTCCTCCGGCGATTCGGAGGGCGGCTCGTCCGACCCCGCTTCAGCCTTCTTCACCCCGGCCAGCGGCTCGGCCAGGGAGAAGCCTATCAGGTTGATCACCCCTGCCGTCAGGGATATAGCCCATGCGATCCAGGACGCGAAGAGAAGGAATCGCGTCCACTCCCTACCGGGGTAGTTATAGCCGAATAGAGCCGACACCATGATAAGTATGGACAGGGGCAAGACCACCGCCACCAGGGCCACGAGCCAGCGTGTCACATCGTACATCCTGTCTTCTTTCAATCCCCTACTCCCTTCATCTCGAGCGCGGAAGGCCTTCATCCTTCACGGCTTTCCCTTTCCTGTTCACCGGCCTTTCTCCTGGTGACTATGACTACAGTAATCACCAGACCCATGATGGCCAGCCATATTATAGCGATGATGATTACCAGACGTAGGGAACCGCCTCCCTCGTCCTCAGCCACGTCGCCCTCTTCCCGCGCCAGGGCCGGATAAAGACTCCCTGAAACCATGATAAAAGCAACGGTCAACGCCAGCAATAGCGACGCCTTTTTCATCTCACACCCCCTGTTTCGCGATTCCCAACCATCTCGTACTCTTAACCCCGACGGACCGGCGCCGGTTACACCAGGCTCATTATCAACAGGGCCACCAGGGCGATGGCTATGGCCAGCGCGCCCAGCGCCAGGTCACGGTTCAGGCGCCTGGCGGCCTCCGGCAGCCTCTTTCGGCTTTCCCTACGCAGTCTTCTCCCCTCTTTCTTAAAGGTCATGCGGGCCCGCTTCTTGGCCTTGGCATAGCTCCACCCGCCGCCCAGGAGAAATGACTCGAACCTACGAGCGGCCCTCGTATACCAGTACTCTATACGCGTCTCCTTGGGCAGGCTGAAAGAGTAGGGATCGAATTTGAAGAATTTCAGCTCGAACAAGTCGGAGGCGGCGGCGTAGAAGATCACCCCTACACCCACCATCGCGGCCACCACGGCCGCGAAGACGTCCCTGGCCACGCCGGAATCCGCCATGACCCTGACCGCCGCCATATATATCTCCATCATCTTCTCGCTCCCGCCATTATCTATGATCTATGTTAACATCCGCGCCTGCCATATCCCTCATAGCAGCCTCATGATAAGAAAGATGGTCAACGACACGGCTATGACCAGGGCTCCCACCGCTATATCCCCCTGGTATTCCCTCACGGCTGGGAGCATCCTGACCCTGGCGTCCCCGTAGACTTTGATGGTGGTATCCTTGACATAGTTGAACGGTATCTCAGTAAGAGCCGGGTATATGATATCCCGTACCAGGTGTACCACCCCACCCGCCCCGTTCTTGAGTAGCTTCAGCACCCATTCCTTCACGGGCGCGTATATCCTCTTGGCGACGAAGAGGAAGGCCAGCGAGCCCCTGGCCGTCCTCACGTACCAGTAATCCACACCCAGCCAGCGGGGCAGGCGAAACGCGAAGATATTCGGCCCCCTGCGGTGCGCCCGGAACAGGTCCGGCCAGGCCCCCAGCACGAAGACGCCGATGCCTATTACCAGCGGTACCAGCACTTCCTTGAGGTTATGCCAGATAAAGATGGAGGTATGAGCCAGGTGCTCCACACCATGGGGATCGAGACCCGGGACAGTCTCCGCCGCTGGCGCTATCAGCTTGCTCAACAGGAATCCCGGGAACAGGCCGTTAAACAGTACCCCCGCAGCCAGGAGTCCCGTCCCCGCCAGCATCCATTTCGGCGCCTCGCGTACGTGTTTCACGTGCTCCCTGTACTTGGGGCGGGGACGGCGGAAGAAAGTATAGTAAGTCATCTTGGTTATGTATGCTATGGTTCCGCCGCTGGTGATGATAAAGACAATCTCCGCGGCTTTCACCCATCCCGCCGTGGCCAGGCCGGCGTGCAGGGCAAGCTCGTGAGACTCGACCACGGCGTGATGGAGCAGGGTCTTGGATACGAAGCCGTTGAAAAAGGGGATTCCCATGATACCCAGGGCGGCTATACACCAGAATATGGTAGTCAGGGGCATACGTTTCCACAATCCCCCCAGTCTGAACATGTCCAGTTCGTGGGCAGAGAAGAGGATCGATCCCGCCGCCAGGAACAGTGCCCCCTTAAAGAAAGCGTGGTTGATGATGTGGTACAGACTTCCCCCTATGCCCATAGCGCCCTCCGCCCCCAGGTAGCCGAGGCAGCCTATCCCGAAGAGTATATATCCCATCTGGCTCACGCTCGAATAGGCCAGGGTCCTCTTTATGTCGCTCTGCACCAGGGCCAGGATCATACCTATGAACATGGTGACCACGCCGATCCAGAGCATGGCGAAACCCAGCATCCGCACGTCTGCGGCCAGCCCGGATGCGGCATGAGACGCACCCTCGGCGGCGGAGGCTGCAGTGCCCGATCCTCCCACCAGCAACACGGCGTGCTCCTCCGCGTGGTGGGAGACGGGCTGTTGGAAGAAGGTCAGGATGGTTCTCAGGATACCGTATGCTCCGGCCTTGATCATCACCCCCGAGAGCAGGGCGCTGGCCGGGGAAGGGGCGGCAGGATGGGCGTCCGGAAGCCAGATGTGCAGGGGCACCATGCCGGCCTTGACCCCGAAACCGGCGATGAGACACACCAGGGTCAGAACCTTGAAGGAACCGGTGAGCCATGAACTCTCCATGAGGGGCTTGAAGGCCACCGTTCCAGCGTAGCCCAGGTAGAGAAAGATACCCCCCAGCAAGGCCAGCCCTCCGACGATGGTCATGCATATGTACTTGGTGGCCGCTGAGCGGGCCTTTACGGTCTCAGAGTGTATCACTAGCAGGTAGGCCAGCAACCCCATGGCCTCGAAAAAGAAGTACAGGCTGAAGAAATCCTGGACCATGAATATGCCCAGGGTGGCCGACTCGGTAAGCAGCATGAATACGAAAAAGCGGGTGCGCTTCTGTTCGTGCTCCATGTATGAGAAGGCGTGCATGGAGGCAGCGAACCACAATATGGCCGCGAAGAAGGCGAAGAAGGCCCCGATGGCGTCGACCTGCAGGTTGCACACGTAGGCGTCTCCGATGCGCATCATGTCCAGGTTGAAATAAACGGAACCACTGGTGAACACACGGGCCAGGATAAGGATCACCAGCAGCAGCGTCGCCCCGCTGGCCAGGACCACGAGCCAGTTGCGCAGGCGGGCGCGGGCCTCACCCGCGATCCCGGCCAGTACCGCGCCCACGAGGGGCAGGGCCAAGGCCAGGACGGGCAGGATCGAGAAGGAGATTATGGCTACCTCTTCTCCGTGCACCCTATTGTCTCACCTCGTCATGGGATATTGATGAAGGGCTGTTCCAGCTCCAGGTTCTCGGACGCTCCAAGCTTCACGCCCTTGATAACGGTTGAAGCCTCGCTGGATATGCCTCTGCCCAGAACCTCCTCTACGTCATAGGTCCCCGGCTCCAGGTTGGTGAACTCAAACCTCCCCTCGGCATCGGTGGTGGTTGTCTGTATCACCTCGCCGTCCTGTTTAAGCTGGATCTCCACACCCTCCCAGGCGGGTTCGTCGAAATCGACTGCCCCGTCGGCATCCGAATCTTCGTATTTATAGCCCGAGATGGAGCCCCCGTAGATATCCTCTATGACGGGGTTGACCAGAGAGTAGGGAAATCCCGGGGTTGCCACCCAGACGCCCACGATTATCACCAGGACCGCTAGTATAACCACCGGCACCAGCATGGTGCGGTTGATCTCCTTGCCGAAATGCAACTTGGGGCGGTGTCCCTCCTCCTCCTCTCCCTCCCATCGGAAGAAGGAGATATACACGATGGGCAGGAAGTAAGCCGCGTTGAGCAGAGCGCTGGCCAGGAGAACCACGATGTAGATGGGCAGCCCGGCCTCCAGGGAACCGCTCCCCAGCAGCCACTTGCTTATGAATCCTACTGAGGGCGGAGTGCCCATCATGGCCAGGGCGCATACGGTAAAACAGAGCATGGTCATGGGGATTTTGTACCCCACCCCCCGCATCTCGCTGATGTTCTTGATGCCCGTCTTTACCAATACCACCCCGGCGCACAGGAAGAGGCAACCCTTCATAAGCGCATGATGGGTAAGATGCATCACCCCCCCCAGGCCGCCGTCGTAGCTTAACATGGCCAGCCCCAGGATGATGTAGGATACCTGCGCGATGCTGGAATAGGCCAGCCGTCGCTTGAGATTGTCCTGGGTAAGCGCGAATATCGAGGCTACGATGATGGTGATGCAGGCCATCACGGCTATCACGACATGCATGCCGAGGTCCCTGATCAGTTCCACGCCGAAGACGTAGAAAACCACGCGAATTATCCCGAAGGCGCCCGCCTTTAGAATAACGCCCGAGAGCAGGGCGCTGGCGGGCGAGGGCGCAGCGGGATGGGCGTCGGGCACCCATCCGTGCAGTGGCATGATGGCCGCTTTCACCCCGAACCCCGCCAGGTAGGTGAGGAAAATGGCTATCAGCGCCGCCTTGCTAGCTTCGGCCAGAGCCCCTATTCCGTATTGGTTGAAGCCCAGGTCGCCGCCCCCCCAGAAATACTGGGCCACCAGTGCGAAGAACAGCACCGCGCCAGCGGCGATAGCGTAGACCAGATACTTATACCCGGCGCGGCGGGCCATGGTGGTCTCCTCGTGGATGATGAGGGGGTAGGAACCGAAAGTCATCAACTCGTAAAAGATGAAATAGGTGAACATGTTGCTGGAGAAAGCGCATCCGATGAGGAATGACTCGCACAGGGCCATGAACGCGAAGAAGCGGCTCTCCTTGTGATCGATATAGCCTATGGAATACAGCGTGACCAGCATCCAAAGAAAAGCGAGGATGAGCCCGAAATAATATCCCAGGGTATCCACGCGGAGGCTCATTTCCAGTCCCTCCACCACGCTGGCCAGCTTGAAATAGTAGGTATTGCCGTCCAGTATCCCGGGCAGCAGAGAGATAACCACGCCGAAGGTGGCCGCTGACCCCAGGAAACAAAGCCACTTGCGAACCTTGGGATGCTGCTTGTTCAGGGCCAGGATCACCAGCAGCGATATCCAGGGCAAGATCACAGCCAGCAAAGGTATTACAGATTTGGTCGCTCCCTCAGGCATCGACTACCCCCCTTTGTCTCACAACAGAAACGCCGCCGCGTCCAGCAACGACTGGATGAACAGGTATGAAAAAACGCCGAATAAAAGGGTGCCCAGGGACAGGACCCATACCGGCACCAGCATGGAGACCGGTGCCTCGGGCCCTCCGCTCTCCCATGCTCCCTCTTCCGGCGGTTGAAAGAACATATAATAGATCACCCTGAAACAATACACCGCCGCCAGGACGGCCCCCACCAGGAGTATTACCACGTAGAGTTCCCTTCCCGCCTCTATATTACCCACTATGAGGTACCATTTGCTGATAAATCCGGCGGAGGGGGGCAGGCCGATAACCGACCAGGCCGCCAGGGCGAAGGCGGCACAGGTAAAGGGCATCTGCTGCCACGCCCCCTTCAGCTGGTCGATACGCCGGTATCCCTTGACGTAGATAAAAGCTCCGGCGCATAGGAACAAGCACGCCTTGGCCAGGCCGTGATCGAGCATGTGGTAGACGGCGCCGGTCAATCCCTCCTTGGTAAAGGCGGTTATCCCCAGGAAGATATACCCTATGTGACTGATGGTGGAATAGGCGATCATCATCTTGAGGTCTTTCTGATAGATGGCCATGATGCCCCCGAAGAGCACCGCCGCCGCGGCGGCCACGCTTACCGCGTCAACCGTACCCCCGATGATATTCTGCGCCCCGACGGTGAAAACGGAGAAGGTAATGCGCAATATGGCGAAGGCCCCCACCTCCACCACAAGGCCCGACAGCATAGCGCTTATGGGCGAGGGCGCTATGGAATGCGCGTCCGGCAGCCAGAGGTGCAGCGGGAAGAGCGCCGCCTTTACCCCGAAGCCTATCACCAGCAGGATATAGGACACGATGAGCACCTGGGTAAAGCCCGATTGCGATATCAACGTCGCCAGGTCGGCCATATTCAGGCTGCCGGTGACGGAATAGAGGAAGCCGATGGCCAGCAGCACCATGATGGACGAAGGCGCTCCCATGAGCAGGTACTTGAAGGCGGCTCGCACCGCGTTACGGTTGCCGGTTATGGCAACCAGGGCGTACGAGGAGATGGCCAGGATCTCCATGAAAACGAACAGGTTGAATATGTCTCCCGTGGCCACGAAGCCCAGCATAGACCCCGAGAGTAGCAGAAATAGGCTGTAATAGGCGATGATCCTTCCCCCGGTTACCTCTTTGGAGATATAGCGCCAGGAGAATACCAGGGCTAGCAGGCTTATGCCGCATATGACGAGCATGACGAAAAGCGCCAGGAAATCGATGCTTATCTCTATGCCGATGGGCGGCGGCCAGGACCCCATCTGGTAACTCAGATATCCTTCCACCGGCATCCTGTTCATGAGGAGGATGCCCAGCACGCCGCTTGCCAGCAGGGGTAATGAGGCAGCATAGGGCACGTATCTCCTGCGATAATACCCCAGTATGGGAAGAAGCACGGCGCCCAACAGGGGCAGCGTGATCATGAAGATCGGGAAGTGCCTGTAGGCGCCCATGCTATTCCCCCATCCCTTCCTTCTCCTGCGGCGTCTCCTCTTCCTCTTCCGCCTCCTCGCGCATCAGGTTGTCCACGTCCAGCGTTCCATACTGGCGATAGAGCAGGATGACCATGGATAAGGCCAGGGCTGTCACGCTAACCGCCACCACGATCCCTGTGAGGATAAGCGCCTGGGGCAACGGGTTGACCATCTGGGAGGCCTCGACCCCCTCCACGTGGATGGGAGCAAGTCCCCCTTCCAGGAAACCTATGGATATGAGGAAGAAGAAGACCGAGGTCTCCATGATATTTAGACCTATTATCTTCTTGATGATGTTGCGGCGCATTATTACCGTATACAGGCCGATGCAGAAGAGGATCATCGCTCCGATGTAATGATAGTTATGGAAGAGGTTACTGAACGACAATCTCTTCCTCCTCCCTGATCATACTAAACAGTATGGAGGTGAAGATCATCGCTCCGCCAACCCCTATGCCTATCTCCACGATAACCGTCAGCCAGGTGACAAGAGCCGGTTGCAGAGATTCCGTCACGCGGGGCATGAGAAAGGTGAGAAAGCTGCCTCCTCCTATCAATCCGGCCACGCCTACCACGAAGAAGGCCATCACCGCCGTGCCTTCAAGTGGTATGCGCAGTTTTTGGGGGATACTCTTCGAGGCCTCCCAGAGGCCGAATATGGTTGTGAAAATGATCATGCTGGCCCCGATTACGGCACCACCCTGAAATCCTCCTCCCGGCGCCAGCTCGCCGTGAAGGATGGTGTATACGGAAAACATGATTATAAAGGGCACCAGAAAGATCAGGAAGGTGCGCACGATGGGGCTAGAGCGTACCTTGGAATGGTCTGTATAAGCGTAGATACGCCCCTTTTTCTCCCTCCCCAGGACCGCCAGCACACCAGCAAGAGCGCAGAAGATGACCGTCACCTCACCCATGGTGTCATATCCCCTGTAGTTGATTATCACGCTGGTAACCGCGTTCTCCGATCCGGTCTCCTCCACCCCACGTTCCAGGTAATGGGGGGAGACGTGGCTGGCGGTGGGGTTCTGGGGGTCACCCATGGAGGGCATGTTGCCCACCACGTAGAGGAGAAGCACCGCTAGCCCCAGGATGAATACCAGGGATAAGGCGCGTTTCACTCCTCCTCCCTCCTCCACGTCTTGAAGATGGTCACTATAAACAGCACGGCGGTTATCCCGGCTCCCACGGCCGCCTCGGTAAGGGCCAGGTCGGGGGCCTGGAGGCGTTGCCACATCAGGGCCATGATCAAGCTGTAGACGGAGAATATGATCACCGCCGCCAGCAGGTCCTTGGAGAAAGTGGCCAGAAGGGCGGTTACCACCAGCAGGACTATAAGGGTGATGTTAAGCGCTGTGCTCATCCCCACCCCCCGTATTCTCTTTTCGCCAGGGTCTTATACCCCGCTTCAGGGCGGAGCGGCCGATGGAGTGGCCCACGGTCGCGCTCGAGAAAAGCAGGAAAAAGATTATCAGCAGGAGCTTGAGGGTATTGAAGGTGAAACCGCTGTATACGGCCATCCCCAACATCACCGAACAGGCCCCCAGGGTATCGCACTTGGTGGCGGGGTGGAGACGGGAGTAGAGGTCGGGCATGCGCAGCAGACCCGTAGTGCCTATGATAAAGAACACGGTACCTATGCAGATAAACACCCCGGCTACGATATCCTGGGCCATTTAATCCAACTCCCTCCACCCCTCCGTCTCCAGGTAGCGCGAGACGGCCAGGATTACGATGAACAGCAGCAAGGCGTAGACTATGGCCACGTCCAGATAGAAACTCTCGCCGTAGATGAAGGTGACCAGAACCACCACCACTAGGGTCTTGGTCCCGACTATGTTGATACCAAGCAGCCGGTCCTGTATGGTGGGCCCCACCGCTGCCCGGTAGAGGCAGAGCAAGGCGTTGATAGCTATGACCAGCGCGACAGCCGTGAATAAGTTACCCATCCTCGCTCACCCCGAAAAGCCAGGCCACCATACGCTCCAGCCTTCCATCCCGCAGCCCCTCCTCGTGATGGGCGACGAGACAGTGCACGTACAGCCTGTCCTCCTCCAACTCCAGGGTAACCGTTCCGGGAGTCAGGGTTATGGAATCGGCAAAGACGGTGCGCGGCAGGTCGTCGGGCAGGTAGGTCCGGTACTCCACGATACGGGGGTCTATGGGCAGCCTGGGGTTTACGATAATCAGGGCCACGTCGATATTGGCCTTGATTATCTCCAGGACCAGGGCCAAGGCGAAAAAAGGAAAACGCAGGATAACCAGGGGCGTTATACGGGGATCAAGGGTATGGGCCAGTATGGTGAAGGAGATGGTGGCCACCAGGGCGGAACATATCGCCCCCAGCACCAGGTCATAAGCGGCAAGGGTAGCGGTCAATACGATCCAGAAAAGGAAAAGCAGCAGCGATAACAGGACTTTTCGTCGCAAGATATAACCCTGTGCCAATTACGATTCTCCCGGGTAAGTGTTATATACCTAACGTGAAATCCTATATGACAGCTAAATCTCTGCCATCTTAATTACAGCCAAATATTCGCCATTTTATCACAGCGTTAAAAAGCCTGACAATCTATCCATCCTTATCCTGCTCAAGAGAAGTGGTCAGGGGCTTTGCCGGCCGTTTCCCGGCCCGCCCACGACCGCGAGTCGGATTCCAGAGCCGTCTCGCATTCCCGGCCGTGGGCTTCACGAGGTGAGCTGCCTGTCCCCGCGCCACCTGTTTACCAGGTATACTATCGCGGCGATGGTCAGGAGCAGCCCCAGCAGCCCCCAGCCGAAGTAGCCGACGAAATCGTCTATGGCCTCCCAGTGTTCCCCGAACAGGTACCCCACGGAGACCATGATCCCGGTCCATATGAAGATACCCGGGATATCGTAGGAGATATACCTTTTATAGGACATACTCCCTATCCCCGCCGCTAAGGGAATGAAGGCGTCGACGCCGGACATCAAGCGGCCAAAGAGAACGGTGGCCCCTCCATAGCGGGAAAAGTATCTCTCGGTCTTTTTGAGACCCCGCTTGAGATTTATGTGGTGCCCGTAGCGCTCCAGAAGCCAGTCGCCCCCCTTGAGGCTCATGAGGTATCCCAGGTTGTCCCCCAGGAAGGCGCCCACGACAGCCACGGCAGCCACCAGGAAGATGTTCAACTCTCCCAGCGCAGCGTAGAAGCTCCCCAGGAGAAGAACGGTGGTTCCCGGGGCAATCCATCCAGTCAGAAAGATGCTCTCCAGAAAGACCCCCCCGAAGACCAGTAGGTAGCCCCAGGAGGAAAACAGCGGCAAGAAGTACTCGACTATCCTGTCTGCCACGGAAGCCAACATACGGGCTATACTCCCTCGTGCGCGGCCGACCCCGGTGATGCACATCCGCCATGCACGCGGAGCGATCGATCTGCTATCCCGCCTTCATCGTCATGCGTAGATCACCTCGACCGCCCACGCCCAACCGCGAAGGACCTCGTGGAGTCAACCGGATATCCCGAAAATCCCCTGGATTCGCAAGGGGAGAGATATGATCTCTCCCCGTTTATCATCACCTCCCGCCGTACGCGGGACAGTCTCACTCGATATCAAGCCTTGTCCTCGATGAGGTCCTTCAGGATCTGCCCGGAGGGGTCCTTTTTGAAGGATCGGACGAACACGATGAACTTAGGTGTCTTGTAATAGGGCAACCTTTCCTCGCAGTACTCCAGCACCTGCTCCTCGGTCAGCTTGGAACCGGGCTTCATCTTAACATGGGCCTTGACTTCCTCTCCCAGGTATTTATTGGGAATGCCCACCACCGCCGCCTCCGATATCAGGGGATGGGAGGTGAGCACCTCCTCGATCTCCCTGGGGTAAATATTGAAGCCGCCGCGTATGATGAGATCCTTCTTGCGCCCCACTATGAACAGGTAGCCATCTTCGTCTATATAAACCATGTCTCCGGTGTAGAGCCAGCCGTCCTTCAGGACCTTGTCCGTTTCCTTGCTGTTGTTGTAATAACCCTTCATGACGTTAGGACCGCGAATTATCAGCTCTCCGACCTCTCCCGTATCCAGTTCCTTTCCCTCTTCGTCCACCACCTTCACCTCCATATCCCTGGGAGGTATCCCGATGGAGCCCACCTTGTAATGGCTGGTGAGGGGCTGCATGGTAACCACGGGTGCGGCCTCGGTAAGGCCGTAGCCCTCGTAGATGCTCGCGCCCAACTCGTTATTCCAGCGGTCCATGATCTCCCGCGAGGAGGGGGCACCCCCGCAGATCCACAGCCTGACCGAACCAAGATCATACTGATAGATAAGGGGGTGGTTGAGAATATATACGTACATGGTGGGAACGCCGAAGAACACCGTAACCTGCTCGTGCTGCAGTGACTTAAGCACCTCGCCCGGTATAAAGGATTCGTGCAGCACGACGCTGCTTCCGGCCTTAATCGATGTGTTCATCACGCAGGTCTGTCCATAGGAGGCGAAGAAGGGAAGCACGCCCATGACCACGTCCTCATCGATGAGATCGCACTGCCCGGTCACGGTCTCGGCGTTCCAGTCCAGGTTCTTGTGGGTGAGCATACATCCCCGAACGACCTCGGCGGACGTCGGCGCGTAAAGTATGGCGGCCACGTCGTCCTCTTCGCAATCCACGGCCTGGAACTCGGCCGACTGCCCCTCGACGAGTTTCTCGTATTGAATGACCCCCTCCAGCTCCGGCGCCTCGCTGACGATGATGCGGGAGAGCTGAGCACCGCAAGATCCTTGAAGCTCCCTGACCAGGTCATCGAACTCGAAATTCGTGATCAAGGTCTCCACCATGGAATCGCAGACGATCTTGTCGACCTCCTCGGCCAGGCACATGTAGCACAGGGGAACCACGGTGGCGCCGAGGGAGAGCGTGGCGTAGTACGATATCACGAACTCGGGAACGTTCCTCAAGAGGATGGCCACCTTGGAACTATTATCCACCCCCATACCACGCAGGGCGTTGGCCAGCCTGTTTGTACGGGCTAGGAGTTCACCGTAGGATATGGTTTCGTGCCCGAAATGCAAGGCCGTAGCGTCGGGGTTTCTCTCCGTGGTTTTTGCGAGGTTATGGTACAGATTCATATAACATCTCTCCCGTTTTACGCTTTTTTCTTTCCCTCATCAAACCTTATCCTTACGACTGTTATACTCCTGCCAACCGATTAACCCGTTCTATTCTACCATCGAAACAAGCGCCGGTCAGCAGAATATCGACTTTTTAGATTACCGTTTACCCTAATCAGGTCGTGCTTGTGCTGTATTCGAGTTCCTCCATGGACTCGCCGGTTACCATACGAACCGCGGCTACTTTGTACTCCGGTATCTTGGCCACCGGATCCAACGCCGGGTTAGTGAGAGCGTTGGCGGGAGATTCGCCGAAATGAAAGGGTATAAAAACCATTCCCGGCGGGACTTTTCGGGTCACTTTCGCCCGCAGCCGGATGGCTCCTCGGCGCGACTCCACGGCTACGTTCTCACCGTCCTCGGCTCCCAGTTCATCCGCGTCCGCCGGGTTTATCCACACGTGGTTCTCGTGCACCAGCTCATCCAGGGGCTTCACCCTCCGCGTCATGGTCCCGGTGTGGAAATGCATAAGCAGCCTCCCCGTGGTGAGCAGCAGCGGATACTCCTCGTCGGGTTCCTCGGCCGGAGGCCTGTACTCCACCGAGCTGAACTTGCCCTTACCCCTGGCGCATCCGTCCACGTGCAATATGGGAGTTCCCGGATGATCGGGGTTGAGGCACGGCCAGCGCAGTTCGCCCTCCTCCTCCAGGCGGTCGTAGGACACACCCCCATAGGATGGGGTGAGGGAAGCGATCTCGCGCATTACTGCAGCGGCGGAGATATCTCCCATATCGTAGCCTAGATGGTTCGCGACCTGGGAGATGATCCAGGAGTCCTCCTTGGCCTCCCCGGGCGGCTGCACCGCCTTGCGCACCCTCTGGATCCTGCGGTCGGTGTTGGTGAAGGTGCCGTCCTTCTCGGCGAATGAGGAGGCCGGTAGGACCACATCGGCTAAGCACGCCGTCTCGGTTAGGAATATATCCTGCACCACTAGGAATTTCGCTCTCTCCAGCGACTCCTTGAGATGATTGATGTCTGGGTCGGAGATGGCCGGATTCTCCCCCATGATATACAGGAAATCCAGGTCTCGAGAGTAGGTGGCATCCATTATCTCCATCAGGGTCAGACCCGGATTGCCGGGTAGATAATCGACGTTCCAGGCCTTCTCGAACTTCTCCCTTACCTCCTCGTCCTGCACCCTCTGGTAGCCGGGGAAGACGTTGGGCAGGGCGGCCATGTCGCAGGCTCCCTGCACGTTGTTCTGGCCTCTCAACGGATTCACGCCGGTTCCCTCCCTGCCCAGGTTTCCCGTGAGCATGGCCAGGTTGGCCAGGGACAGGACGTTGTCCACGCCGGTGGTATGCTGAGTTATACCCATGGCGTAGACTATGGCCGCCGACTCCGCCCCCACGTAGATACGGGCAGCATGGCGGATGTCCTCGGCGTCAACACCGCATATCTCCGCGGACCTCTCTGGCGTGTATTTCTCTATCAACTTGCGGAAATCCTCGAATCCCTCGGTGCGCTCTCTTATGAAATCCTCGTCCGCCAGTCCCTCGGAGAGGATGACGTTCATCATGCCGTTCAAGAGGGCCACGTCGCTGCCCGGACGGTGACGAAGCCATTGTTCGGCATAATAACAGAGGCGAATATGTCTGGGCTCGGCCACTATGAGCTTGCAGTCGTTCTTCATCACCGCTTTTTTGATGCGCAGGCCTACGATGGGATGACCCTCCGTGGTGTTTGAGCCTATCACCAGGATGCATCCGGCCTTCTCCAGGTCATCGAGGGAGTTGGTCATGGCCCCACTCCCGAAAGCTGCCGCCAGACCGGCGACCGTGGAGCTGTGTCATAATCGGGCGCAGTGGTCGATATTGTTGGTGCCGACCACCGCGCGGGCCAGTTTCTGCATGAGGTAGTTCTCCTCGTTGGTACACCTGGCCGAACTCAAGAAAGCCGTGTTTTGTGGGCCCTTGTCGTCCAACGCCTCGCGGATGCGGCTGGCTACCATGCCCAGGGCCTCCTCCCAGGTGGTTTCGACCAGCTCTCCATTCCTCCTGACCAGGGGAGCCGTAAGGCGTTCCTCATGATCGACGAAGGCGTACCCATAACGGCCTTTTACGCAGGTGTTGCCCTGGCCCGGTCCTACCATCACCGGTGAGGATACCTCTACTATCCTGCCCTCACGCACGTGCAGGTCGAGCTGGCAGCCGCAGCCGCAGTAGGGACAGGTTGTCCTGACCTTCTCCACCTGCCAGGACCTGCCCTTTCCCTTGGATGGGATGGAGATTATGGCACCGGTTGGACAGGTGGAGACGCACTGGCCACAGAACTCGCAGGGCGTCTCGGTCATGGGCTTTTCGTAGGGGGTACCGGGAACCGCATCGAAGCCGCGGTTTATGAAATCGTACACACCCACTCCCTGCACCTCGCGGCATATCCGTATGCAGCGTCCGCACAAGACACATTTGTCGTAATCCCGCTCTATGAGGGGGTTGGCGTTGAGCACGCCGTAATGGTGCTGTTCGCCCTGGAAACTTACCTCCTTGACGCCGTACTCATAGGCCAGGTCCTGTAGCTCGCAGTTCCCCGCGCTCTCGCAGGTCATGCAGTCCAGGGGATGGTCGGAGAGCAGCAGCTCGATTACCGTGCGCCTTATCCTCCTCAACTTCTCGGTGTCCGTTCTCACCTCCATCCCGTCCGTGACCCTGGTATAGCAGGCGGGAAGCAATCCTCTCGCGCCCTCCACCTCGACCAGGCACACCCGGCAGGCGCCGTACGGCTCCATGCGCTCCTCGTAGCACAACCTGGGGATGTAGATACCGTTGGCGGTAGCGGCCTCCAGTATGGTGGCATCGGAGGTGGTCACGATCTCATTGCCGTCTATGGTTAAGCGTATCTCATCCATCATGACCTCCTCACTCCGCGTATATGGCTTCTTCGGGACAACGGCTGAGACAGAGCTTGCAGCATATACAGGTCTCCGGGTCTATCTCGTGAGGCTCTTTCTTCTCGCCGGAGATAGCCTCCACCGGGCATACCTTGGCGCAGGCTCCGCAGCCCGTACATTTCTCGGGATCGATATGCAGGGTGATCAAGGCCGGGCAGACCCCAGCCGGGCACTTCTTGTGGAAGATATGGTCCTCGTACTCCTCGCGGAAATACTTGAGCGTGGTAAGTACAGGGTTGGGGGCCGTACCGCCCAGGGCGCACAGGCTGGAGTTCTTGATATCCTCGGCTAGTATCTCCAGCTTCTCCAAGTCCTCCGGCTCCCCCTCTCCCTCGCATATCCTGGTCAATATCTCCAGCATGCGCTTGGTGCCTAGACGGCAGGGAACGCATTTGCCGCAGGACTCTTCCTGGGTGAAGGTGAGGAAGTATCGGGCCAGGTCCACCATGCAGGTGGTTGAATCGGCCACGATCATCCCCCCTGAGCCCATGATGGCGCCGGTGGAGGTTATGGCCTCGTAGTCCACCAGGGTATCCAGGAGGCTCTCGGGCAGGCATCCGCCGGAGGGCCCTCCCATCTGGACCGCCTTGAAATCACGCCCCTCACGCACCCCGCCGCCTACGTCGAATATAACCTGCCGCAGGGTATAACCCATGGGAACCTCCGCCAAGCCGCACCGCTCTATCTTGCCAGCCAGGCAGAAAACCTTGGTTCCCTTGCTCTTCTCCGTACCTATGGAGGCGTACTCGTCCCCACCGTTCTCCACGATCCAGGGAATATTGGCCAGGGTCTCCACATTATTGATATTGGTCGGCTTGCCCCACAGGCCCTCGTTGGCCGGGAACGGCGGGCGCGGCCGGGGCATACCCCGTTTTCCCTCTATGCTGGCTATCATGGCCGTCTCCTCGCCGCACACGAAGGCCCCGGCTCCCTTCTTTATCTTGATGTCGAAATCCCACTCGGTTCCGAATATCGATTTTCCCAGAAAACCCTTCTCGCGGCAGGCCTCGATAGCGATCTCCAGGCGGCGTAGGGCCAGCGGATACTCCGCCCTGCAGTAGATATATCCCTGCCTGGCCCCTATAGCGTACCCGGCTATGATCATGCCCTCGATCACGGCGTGGGGGTCTCCCTCCAGCACGCTGCGGTCCATAAACGCTCCGGGGTCCCCCTCGTCGGCGTTGCAGATGAGATATTTCTCATCGCCCCTTGCTTTGCGCGCGAAACCCCACTTGGTCCCGGTGGGAAATCCCGCTCCCCCGCGCCCACGCAGGCCCGACTTGCTCACCTCGTCGATAACATCCTCCGGGGTCATGTAGGTCAGGGCCTTCCTCGCCGCCTCGTATCCCCCGACTGATACGTACTCGTCCATGCTCTCCGGGTTGAGGTTGCCGCAGTGGCGGAGGACTATGCGGTGCTGATTCACGGTGAAATCGCCCTCGCCGAAGGAGGGATCATCGCTGCGCCACACCACCCAATCCTCCACTATCTCGCCGCGCAACAGGTGGGATTCCAGCAGCTCGGGTATCTTCTTCGCGGTGAGATCGCCGTAAACCACCGAGCTGCCGTCCTTCTCCACGAACTCGACGATGGGTTCCCGGTAGCAGAATCCCATGCACCCGGCGATATCCAGGTCCGCGGGGTACTTCTCGGTGGCCAGTTCCTTTTCCAGCGCCTCCTTGACGGCGGCCGCTCCGGCGGCTATACCACAGGTACCATAGCCCAGAACAAGCTTGGTCTTGGCTTCACCGCTCATTTTTCTTCCTCCTTGCCGCCGCCCCTGTATTTCTTGAGAACCTTACGCACATTTGAGGGCTTCAGTTTACCATGGGTATCGGAGTCGATAATCATGATGGGCGAAAGTGAGCAGGCTCCCACGCACATTACCGATTCCATGGTGAACTTGCGATCCTCGGTCGTCTCCCCGTCCTTGATGCCCAGGATATTGCTGATCTCCTCGGTGATCAACTCCGCCCCGGCGACGTGGCAGGCGGTACCGTGACATACCCTGATCAGGTGCTCGCCTATAGGCTCCAGCCTGAACTGGGTATAGAAGGTAGCCACGCCGTATACCTGGCTCATCTGGTAGCCGGAACCCCTGGCCAGCTCCCTCATTATGTTCTCATCGAGATAACCGTAGGTTTCCTGGGCGTCCTGAAGTAGGGGGATCAAGGCCCCCTTTTCTCCCCTGTATCTCTCGATGATCTCCTCCAGCGGCTCGAGGTCATCTATATCCGTGTATCGTTGTTTCGTCGAGCTGGCCTCTTCAGTCATTATCAACCACCTTATTCCTCCCACACGTATGCAAATCGAACCTGTACCCCTCGTCGCCCTGACACCTAACTCCCGACGTGTCAGCGCTGAGACACCTCATTCCCAATGTGCCAGTACTGAGACATCTGCCGATATCCGGGCCTGACGCCCATCTTGCTTTCTTCAGGCCAGATACCCGCCTTACTTCCATCCGAGCGCTGACACGCCGGGATGTCCTGACTACAGCTCCAGGTATGAATGACAATAGAGGGTTTCCTCCATTATCACCTTGTAGGTCTTTAGCAGCTTGACCGCCATCTCGTCGCTCTCGTCGATGGGCTCTCCGTTGACGATTTTTTCTATTATCTGGTAGTTATCGTTCTTGTTGATGATGCCCATCAGGTCCTCGTCGTTGGGGTCGACGATGGCCGCAGTCAATCCCTTGGCTATGAGTACTCCCAGGAGGGTGCAGTTGATAAGGCTGCAAAGGTCCTCGTCCGGTACGGTATTGGACACGTTCGACAGGCCCACCACGGTGCCCGGCGCCGGATCGAACTCGGCGAAGATGCCCTGCAGCGTATCCATGGCGTCCACCAGGGCGTGAACCTGATCCTGGGTCACGCTGATGGGCAGCACGATGGGGTCGATGAGCACCTTGTCCAGGGGGATACCATGCTCCTGGGCGGCCATGATGATATTGTAGCCCACCTCCACCCTCTCGGCGGCATCGCGGGGCACGTTCCCCTGCTCGTTTAGAACCAGGCCCACTATCCAGGCGTCATATTCCACTGCCAGGGGCATGAGCTTCTCGATGCGGTCGGGCTGCGAGGAGATAGAGTTGATCATAACCTCTCTTCCTTGCACCGCATCCAGCCCGGCCTTCATGGCCTCGACATTCATGGTGTCCAGGGCGAGGGGAACGTCGGTGACCTCCTGTACCGAATCCACCGTAAACTTCATGCGCTCGGGTCCCTCTTTAGTAGCCGGCCCGAGATTGATGTCCAGCCAGTTGGCTCCTCCCTCCACCTGCAACAGGGCCATCTCCTGGATGGGTTTCTTGTCATATCCCTTCATGGCCGCGCCGATCTTCTTCATCATCACGTTGACCTTCTCGCCGATGATCAGCATTTCCTTCCTCCTTCTTTCGCCTTGCGGTCGTCCCTAACATGCCGAATATCAATGCGTTCACATCATATCTAAAAGCTCCTTTGCCCGGTAGGAGCTGCGCACGAAGGGCCCGGATGCGACCAGGAGTATGCCCTCCTTCTCCGCCTCCCGCTTCAGCTCCTCGAACTCCTCCGGGGGAAGGAACCTATCCACCTCGATCTGATCCCTCGACGGCCGCAGGTATTGACCGATGGTGAGCATCTCGCAGCCCGCCTCCGCCAGGTCCTCGAAGGCACGGCGCAGCTGCTCCCTGCTCTCGCCCAGGCCAACCATCAGGCCGCTCTTAGTCTTCGCCTCCGCGTTCAGCTCGCGGACCAGCCTGAGCACGCCCAAAGACCGGCGATAAGCCGCCTCGGGTCTCACCCGGCTATAGAGGCTCTCCACCGTCTCCAGGTTGTGGTTGAATACCTCCGGTCCCCGTTCCAGCACCCTGGCCAGCGCGTCCCCGTCACCCCCGAAATCAGGTGTCAACACCTCGACGCTGGCCGCCGGCAGAATATCCTTTATGGATTTAATAGTCTCCGCGAAGTGTGCCGCGCCGCCATCGGGCAGGTCGTCCCTGGTCACGCTGGTTACCACCACGTGTCTGAGCCCCATGACCGTAGCGGCCTCGGCTACTCGCCCGGGCTCACCCTCGTCCAGTGGCGAGGGCTCCCCTTTGCGAACAGAGCAGAAGGCGCAATTGCGGGTACAGGTATCACCCATGATCATGAAGGTAGCCGTCCGCCTGGAAAAGCATTCCATGCGATTGGGACAGCGGGCGCTCTCGCATACCGTGTTCAGCTCCAGGGAGCGCAGGATGTAATCCACCTCGCGTATATTCCCTCCCGACCGGATTGGACGGTGAAGCCAGCGGGGCATCCGCGTCCGGTAATGTCCTTCCCTCAGCTTATCCGTCTCGGAACCCACGACATCCTCCCGCTCCTAGTCCCGATCCATTTTCTCGCCTCTCAGCAGTCTGGAGAGCTCGGAGGTGAGAGCGTAAGCCTTCTCAGCCTGGCTCTCCGAAACACCCTCCAGTCCACAGGCGGGTGTGATCATGGCCCGATTCAAGAGCAGGTCGCGGTCGACACCCCGTGAGACCAGGAGGTCCACGCCCTCCTCGAAACGTCGTGCTATCTCATCAGCCTTCCCGTTCTCTACATCCGGGCTGTTGGCCACCAGCCCCCAGGCCAGTATGCCGCCGTCTTCCAGAAAGGCGGCTACCTCCTCCGGGTATAAGGCCATGCTCTCCATGTATTTATAGGCGTCGAAATTCACCACCTGCAGACCGGCGCGAAACAGCAGGCTCCAGTCGGTGTTGCCACAGCAGTGTGTCCCGGTCATGCAGGTCAGCCCTTCCGTGCATAGCCTAAGGGACTCGACCACCCGCTCCGGGCTTACGCTCACCAAGGCCGATCCCACCGAGACCAGGTAGGGCTCGTCGAAGAAGATAAGTACGTCTTCGGAGCGGCCGGTCGATTTGAGAAAAACCTCCATCCATCTAGCCTTCATGCTCAGAATCCTCACCATGGCGTCGGCCAGATCGTCGTTGTAGAGGATGGGGCGGTTGTTCTGGTCAAGCACGGTCAACCCGAAGCTTATGGGGCCCGTTACCTGCCCTTTGAGCAGGGAATAAACCCCTCCCTCCTCTTCGACCAGGCGGGTAAAAGCGTAAAGACCCGACGCGTAGTCCCCGCCTATGGACATTGATGCGAAATCATTCTCGATATAGGCTCGATATACTTCCTCTATCTCAGGCAGTAAGTCCCTCGTTGTATCGCAGAACACTTTTTCCCTTTCCTCGTCCACAACCACCCCGGGTAGACCCTCGCAGTACTGCGCGTACATGTTCTCCCGGAAATCGCGGTGAGGAAGCTGGGGCCAAGCCGGTACCTCCTTCAGGTAACGCAAGGTAACGGCGCAGGCCTTCTCCGGATCGGTATGAGGAAGACTTCCTATAGCCGTGGCGGCCATGGCTGGTTCCCAGGGTACCATTTTTCCTTTCCCGGAAAAAAGGGGAGGCCTCGGGCGCCTCCCCCTGTGACCTATAACTTGGTGATATCCACCCCGGCCTCGTCCAGGATCTGGGGCACGACTCCCTCTTTCCCTATGGCCATGATATGCACGCCGTCGCACAGCTTTTCGTCGATGCACTGGCGAATCTGGCGAGCCATAATACGGATACCGGTCTTGAGGCGCTCCTCCTTAGGGGCATCCGTCATCTCCTTGGCCAGATCCTCGGGTATGAACACGCCGGGGACATTGTTGTTCATGTACTTGATGGCGCCGGGGCTGGTGAGAAGCACCAATCCCGCGCAGATCTTCACTTTGTCATCTATCTTGCGCGCCCTCTCCATGAAACGCTTGAAGTTGTCCATGTCGTAGACGGCCTGGGTCTGGAAGAACTGGGCACCCGCCTCGATCTTTTTCTCGAACTTGATCATCTGGGGCTCTATGGGGTCGGCCTCGGGGGTCACAATGGCGCCCTTGTAGAACTCTACGGCGCCTTCCAGCTCGTTTCCTCCCGTATCCTTGCCCTCCTCCATGCCGCTAATCAGCTGCAGGAGTTGTACGCTCTCGATATCGAAGACACCCTTGGAATCCGGGTGATCACCCACCGGGATGGAGTCCCCGGTAAGACAGAGAACGCTGCGGATGCCCCTTGTATAGGCGAAGAGGAGGTCGGCCTCGATGGCCATACGGTTGCGGTCCCGGCAGGTTACCTGCAGGTTGGGCTCCCCTCCTTTCTCCTTTATGATCAGCGCCGTGGCCAGGGAGGGATAGCGCATCACCGACGACTGGTTGTCGGTGATGTTCATGCCGTGCACCAGGTCCTTGAGAAGGTCGATATGCCCGATCATCTCGTCTATATCGGTGCCCTTGGGGGGACCGATCTCGCCCGTTACCAGGAAGGTTCCCTTCTCCATTACCTCCTGCAGGCTGGGTTTGAGGTGTTTGTCAATGAGCAACGTCATCTTACTAACCCCCCTCGCCTTTTTTCTCCAGTACAACCCTGCCGGGCTTCATGATTGTCTGCCAGTTCTTGGGGCCGTAGATAGTGCGGAATCTGTCTAGTTTGCCCATCTTCTCCAGCTGGTTGTAGATAAGGGTCCAGGCGCAGTCCTTCTCCTTGTCGGTCTCGCACTTGCCCTCGTCCGTGCCGCCGCAGGGCCCGTTGAGGATACCCTTATGACACCTGGTCACCGGGCAGATAGCCCCAAATTCCTCCAGTACGCAGTCGCCGCAGAGCGAGCACTTCTGAATGAAATCCCCGTATCTCTGGATATTGCCCAGGAATACGGTATCACACGCGGGGTGCACGTCTTTTTCAGTGGCCTCGCGCACCGCCTGCACGCCCGCGCCGCAGCACATCACCAGGAAACCGTCGGCGGCCTCGACCGCCTCCTTGTTCTCCCTGAACTTGCGTTTGGTGTTGAGCTCGTGGCATACCTCGTCGTAGACGATAGCTCCCGTCACATTCTTTCCCTCCGCCTCGAGCTTGGCCTTCATCCCGGCTACCTGCTCCTCTCCCCCGGTTTCGCACGTAGTGGCGCAGAGACCGCAGCCGACAACGAAGACATTATCCTCGCCTTCGAGCTCCTTGAGGACCTCCTCGAAGGGCTTCGACGTGCTGATGATCATGTCTTGTTTCCTCCTCTATTCCGTAATAGCCATTGCTTATATCCCAAAGGCGGCACGGTACTCACACCGGGGAGAGCATTGCACCCTCCTGGTTCGCACCGCGCTGTCCTTTGTATCCTAGGTAGTGGAGAACTGCCGCAGGAAAGCCGGGATATCCGCCGCCTCCCTGGTGCCTATGACTATCTCCCAGTCGGGAAGCTCCTCCTCCAGTTCGCCGGAGATCTGCGCCACGTAACCCGGAATGATTATCTTGTGGTGCTTGATCTTGTCGGCGAGCCCCGACGTATTAACGAACTTGGCTATGACCTCGGGCACGAACTTGCCGGCCGCCCAAGCGGTTAGCACAGACTGGCCGTCACAATCCACTATGCCCAGCCAGGCCGGGATCTTGCTCCCCTCTATCTCACCACTGACTATGAAATAAGTGAGCGAGAAGTTAGTGGTTATGAGCACCGGGCTGTTCTCATCCGGGTTCCCGATCTCGTAGACCATCTCGTCAACCGCCATGGGACGCTGGGGATCGGTGTATATGTTGAGCGCCAGCACCAGCAGGGGGTACATCCTCCACTGCTCGACGTGGGAAAGCACGATTATACCGCCGTACTTGCACACGTACATCCCGGCCAGGACGGTCTCGTAGAGCTCGTCTTCCGTCTCCTCGCAAGGGAAAGTGATGGTGGGATAGCCGAATGCCGCGAATTTCTCGTTAAGTGCGGCCCGGCGCATGGCCACCAAGTTCTTGAAGGTCTCACCGGGTTTACGGGGCGCCGGGTCGAGCACCAGCTCCTTCACATCCATGCCCGCCAGCTTCTCCGACAGCTCCGCCAGCTTGTCCAGGTCCTCGGCCTTCACCGCCAGGGGAAGGTCTTTCTCCTTGGCCAGCGCGCCCATTTCGTCGGCGTTGGCCTCGGTTGCGGCGTAGAGCAGCGGTCGCACGTCGGCGGCTGCCTCCACGCCGGCCTTCATGGCCTCCATGTCCTTGGCGATAAGGATCAAGGGCTTGGCGGTGGCGTCCTTCACCTTCTCCACCAGGGCCTTGAACTTCCCCGCGTCGCCGGAGACTGCCTTCAGGGCCACCGCGCCTACCTTCAAGGTAACGCCCACGCGCTCATGTTCACATTCTGCGACCTGTTTGAGCAACTCGTCCACCTTGGTGTCATCCATGTCATCGCTTATCAACACGGCGAAGACCGAGGTGTTGAAAAAGGTCTTCTCATGGCGGTAGAGCACAAGTTCCTCACCCACCTTGAAAGCCTCGTCCCCGGTTCCCACCGTGACCCCGCGTATAGGGGGAGCGCTGGCCTCCGCCAGCTCGGCTCGCACCTCGTCCGTCACGTAGGGGCACTCGTCTAGCGACGTCTGTCCTGCCGCCAGTTTCATGGCGAAAGCCAAGCAGGTCGGGAAGCCGCATTCCTTGCAATTGGTCTTGGGCAGCTTTTTAAAGATATCCAGGCCCGAAAGTCCCATCTCTTACTCCTTCCTACTTACTGTCTGTGCGGTTTTCCCAACTTCCTATATCCCAGAAGGAGGGGGGATCCCCCCTCCTTTTCATTATCCTTACGCCAGCATCGGGTCCATGCTGAGGGCGGGATGGCCCTTCTCCTCCAGCCAGGGGAGGATCTCCTCCTCGGTCTCCCCGACCTCCTCGTCGGCGATCTTGCTTACAAAGTCCGGGTCGCCCATCTCCTCGCAGCGCTTCTCCAGCTGCTCCTTGAGGGTTTCCTTCAAGTCCTTGGGCATCCACACGATGCGCTCGAATCCCCCCTCCGCGGAGATGAACTTCTTGGAGGTGATGTACACCTTCCCGATGCCGATGAAACCGGGCGTCACGTTTCCACCGCCTACGGTATTGGCCAGGGTCGAGAAGGCCATACCGCAGGGGGTCATACCGGTGAACTCGCGGTTGACGATCATAACCCCGTTGCACATAGGCAGGAATGCGACGATGCACTCG
Source organism: Actinomycetota bacterium (assembly GCA_034188985.1). Classification (GTDB taxonomy): domain Bacteria; phylum Actinomycetota; class Geothermincolia; order Geothermincolales; family RBG-13-55-18; genus JAXHVT01. Next base: position 59,301 of record JAXHVT010000034.1, read on the forward strand.
AAGCACCCGCAGGAGGTCATGGGGCTCTCCATCATGGTGTACATATATACATTCTCCACATTGCCCCCGGACTTGTCCTTCACGAATTCGTTTATCGCCGGCCATTCGCCCCTGACCTCGTCGGTGCAGTCTCCCTTCTTCACCGGCTGGTTGGGACCGGTGGGGTCGATCTCGTAAGCGGCCTTACCGTCCAGCCAGTTATAGGCGCCGCACAGACCCAACCTCTCGGGGGAGATAATACATACGTGGTTGGGGGCGAAGGACTGGCAGAGGGTGCAGGAGTAGAAGGTGTCCACGGAATCGTCGGTCATCCCCGCCGTCTTTTCGTCGCGGTAGCGGTAGGCCTTGCGGGCGATCTCCTCCCATTCCTCGCACTTATCCAGCTCGGTGTACAGGGTAACCTGCACCTTGTCAACGATGGAGGGGAAATCGTTGATGAGTTTGGCGTGGATAATGTCGCCGTAATGGTGGATCTTGAAGCCCTTTGCCTGGGCCTTCTTGCTGATGCGCGTCCACACGATATCGCGCTGGCCCATATGCCATATACCCTCGGCGCCGTTGATGAGATGGTGAATCTGGCGCTCCAGGATGGACTCGAAGTCCTCCTGCATCTTGCGGCCGGCCACCTCCACCACGATGCCCAGGGGCAGGGCGGCCCCTTCCTCAATGTCGTCGATCTCCGGGCCTACCACCTCGATCTTATTGTCTTCCACCTCGTCGATCTCGCGCATCTTGACGTACTCGAATGCGGGGGTGATGTTCCCGCCGAACTGCATGTACATATCCGCCTTGCGGATAACCTCCCCCTCGAAAGCGGGGCCGTAGGCCATGGGGATGGGGATCTCGGCGATCTGGATCTTCAGTCCACGCACCTCCACGCATTTCTGCACGATATCCTCCTCCGGCACGTCCGATACCACGTGCTCGTAGGTACACACGCCGGTGGGCAGAATCTCGGGTATCTTGGTGTTGGCGATGGTCGGGAAGCCATAGTTGATAGCTCCCGCCGCGTATGCGTACTTCAATTCGTCCACATAGTCCAGCGCCAGGACGAAAGCGAAGATGCGGTTCTTGTTATAGCGCAGGACCTTGCTGAAGTCCCCGGGCTGGGCGCCGCCGAAGGACATAGCCGCCCTGGCCGCGAATCCCAGCGAGTATACCGCCGAGGTTATCTCTCTCCCGTAGGGTACGATACGGGTATCCCATCCGAGCTGACGCTCCCTCTCGATGAGCTGATCGGTGATAGTCTTGTCTCCGATGCCTCCGGATATCCATACATAGAGGTTCTTCTCCAGCAGTTCCACCACGATCTTGTCGGCCATCTCGGCGCTGGAGGCCAGCCCGGTGAGAGCGCAGAAACCGGGGGCGGTACCGTCCACGAACTCCACGCCACGCTCGCGCATAATCACGTCGTCGGCGGCTCCCAGCCAGACATCATCCACCGGGGGATCGGTTACGTATCTGCATCCCTCGATGATCTCCCCCGAGAAAAGGGTTGCTACTCCCGCGTCCAATGTGTGACCTAGGTAGGGCACCCAGTGACCCTGCCTGGGTACGGGGGGCAGAAGTTGCTTGCTTATCTCGAGGACTTTGGCCATATCCTCAACTTTCTCCACCTTTATACCGCTGAGGGCATATATGATGGGGAGATAGTATCCGGTGTTGGGGAACTCCACACTGGCGGTGGCACCGGTGGCCTCCACCGTCTCGTTGAACATACGCTCGGCCCTCGCGAATTCCTTGTAGGCTCCCTTGATAGCTGCGGTCGCGATTATTCTACTCATTAGATCTCCAACTCCCTCCGCATAGCCATATCGAAGAGTACCCTCTCGCGCTTGGCCATGATGCCCAGGGCCTCGCGCTTGCCGTCGATGTGACTGAGGATCTTTCCGACCATCTTCTCGGGATCGGGCTCGTAGTCCCAGGTGTTCTTGAAGTACTCGGCGTAATCCTCGAAGAGGAACTTGGTGACCTTCTCACTGCCGCTTGTCGGCCACTTGACGCCGAACACAGTGTAGACTCCCGAGGTCACGAAGTACTCCCCGATCGAGATAGCCTTTTCACTCATCCACTCCGGCGCACATCCGGCTACGGGGAGATCGCTGATGTCGTCTCCCAGTCCTCCTTCGTGGACCATGGCCGTACAGGCGATAAGGATGCGGCTGTTGTCCACACAGGATCCCACGTGCAGGACGGGCGGTATTCCAACCGCCTCGCAGATCTCCCATAGGCCCTGCGGGCAGATATTCCTGGCCACCTCGGGCAGCATCAATCCGGCCTTGGCCGCGGCTTGGGCAGCGCATCCGGTCATGACAACCAGGCAGCCGTTGGCGATGAGTTCCCGCGTCACCCTGACGTGGATGTCATCATGCTTGACACGTGGGTTGTTACACCCCACCACGCCCACCACGCCTCGTATGCGGCCGTCGATTATCCCGTCGTTGAGCGGCCGGTAGGAGGAGCGGTAACGCCCCCCCAACATGTAATTTATGTACTCGTGGTCAAAGCCGCCGATCAGTTGCTCCTGTGAATCCGGGATGTATACCTTACCCCGGTTGGGGAAGTTGTCTATGGCCCCGGATACTATCTCCTTGGCTATCTCCAGGGCACGGTCCTCGTGGAACTCGATATGCTTCGCGTAGGGCATCTTGGCCTTGGGGGAAGTGGTAATAATATCCGAGTGCAGGCAGCTCGCTATCTGTCCTATCCCCTGGTAGATACACTGTACGTCGACCACCATGGCCTCCACGGCGCCCGTAAGCAGCGCCAGCTCCTGCTGCAGCACGTTGCCGGCGATGGGGATGCCGTGGCGCATCAGTATCTCGTTCGCCGTACAGCAGATACCGGAGAGGTTGATGCCCTTGGCGCCCACCTTCTCGGCCTTCTCCTGCATCTCCGGCAGGTTGGTGGCCAGCACGATCATCTCGGAGAGGATGGGCTCGTGGCCATGGACGATTATATTTACCATGTCCTCGTCCAGAACACCGAGATTGATATTGCCCTGCATCGGTGTGGGGGTGCCGAAGAGAATGTCCTGCAGCTCCGTGCCTATCATTGAGCCGCCCCAGCCATCGGCGATAGCCCCGCGAGCGGCGCCTATCAGGATGTTCTTGTACTCCTGGTCAACGCCTATATGGGTACGGTGTATTATCTCCACGATCTCGCGGTCGATGCCACGGGGGAACACTCCCGCCTGCCTCCACAGTTCCTTGCGCTTCTCCGGCGCACGCAGCGCGTACGCCAGCTCGCCCTCCTGCTGTCCGAACATAGCCAGGGAGCGCTCGCCGACCTCCAGGGCTATCTCCTCGAGGGGCCTGTCGTCCATTTCGATATCCAGGTACCTGGCTACTTCCAGGAGCTTGAGGTAGTCCTTGACCTCATAGTCACTGGCCTCTCCCTTGGCCGCCATGATCAGGGTTTCGGCCACGGCCCGGCCATGGTCGGAATGGGCGGATGCTCCGCCGGCGACCATGCGGGCGAAATTACGGGCTGCTATGGTGTCGATATCCGCACCACAGACGCCCCGGGATTCCTCGGCCTTCTTGGGGTTAATGCGGCAGGGGCCCATGGAACATATGCGGCAACAGGTTCCCTGCTCTCCGAAGGCGCATCCCTTCTGCTTGGCAACACGCTGGAAGGCGGTCTCTTGCTCCTCTTCGTCCGCCTTTCTCAGCATATCCAAGGTTGCTTCGCATGATGTTAGTTCGTCGTTTTCTGCCATACCAGTCATTCCTCCTGTGGAATCTCTCAGGTCCTTCGCGAACCCCGTGTATTTAAAAGCCTATCCCGAGAGATCGGCTATTAATTGTTTGGTCAGCTTGATGGACTCGGGATGCCGCAATACCACTATGTTCGCTCCGGAAAGCAGCAGGGGTACGGCGGTAAGCGCTTCCCACATGATGCCGCGCTTCTTCGGGTCCCCCCACTCCGGGTATTCATCCTCGGAGCTCTTGGCCTCCTTGGTCTTCCAGGCCTGAAAACCCACGTTGCCCAGCATGGGCATCTGGGTCATGGAGTCGTCCTGGGATAAGGCGGCTATCTTGAGGCGCTCCATCACCGAGTAGGTATACTCCAGGCCGTAGCCCAGGGCCCCAGTGGTGGGATCGATGACCAGCTTGTCCTCCTCCATACCGAGGTTGGTGAGGAGGATGTTGAGCTGCTTGGCCAGGTTGACGTCGATGGGGGTCATGCCGCACACCGTCTGCTTGTAACCGATGGCGGGAGCACCCACCTTCTTGAAATTCTCCTCCTTTGCCGGGCCGATTAGCAGGTTCTTGCCCTCCGCCTTGGTGGCCACCACCTTGGCCATATCGGCGTCCTTGTCGTTATCCTCGGTGCCGTACACGATAACCGGCACATCGACGGCCTCCTCCACCTTGAGCACCGTCTCCGCTGCTTCCTCCGGCGAGGCGTCGGTGCCCTTGGGGTCCGTGGAGGTCAACAGCAGGAATATGGCGTCAGCGCCCCATTCCTCCACAGCCTTCTTGGACCAGGCCACCGGGTCGTTCTTGACGTCGCCCAAGGCCGCCTCCAGCGCCGGGGCCATCTCCTCGACCTCGTCCATTACCTCGGCCGCCACGATCGGTGAGTCAGGCATCTCCCCCTCCCATAGATAGAAGGGCATGCAGTTCTCTCCACCCGCCTTCTTGGCCTTGTCGCCGGTCCCCAGCAATACCTCTCTAACCTTGCCTTTGGCGGTTTCCGTCGGGAGATCGAAAGCCATCTCATCTCTCCTTTCCCGTATCCTCAACTACCATTGCTATGATATTCCTTACAGGCCTTTCGCACACTGTCGATCATCATTCCAAGCCATACTGAATCCTGCATGCACGCAGGGCGTTCTTCATCAACATGCGGTTGGTCACCGAGCCCACTCCCCCGGGCACTGGGGTTATGGCCTTGGTCATATCCTTCACCGATTCGAAGGCCACGTCCCCCACCGTCTTGGTCTTGGGCTTGCCTTTCTCGTTGAGTACCGGCTCGCCCTTGTCATCCAGTACCTTGACGCGGTTGATCCCTACATCTATTACTATCGCTCCCTCCTTGACCTGATCGGGACCGATGAGGTCGGCCTTGCCGGCCGCGATGATGAGGATGTTCGCGCCTTTAGTGTGTTTTTCGAGGTTGTTCTTCATGGAGGTGAACACGTGGGCTACGGTGGTAGTGGCGTTGCGGTTGAGCATGAGGAAAGCCAGCGGCTTGCCCACTATGTTGGAATGGCCGACGACCACTACCTCCGCTCCCTCGTAGAAATCCACCGGGTCCACCTTCTCGAACTCCCTGGCGTAGCGATCCAGGATCTCCACTACTGCCGAGGGCGTGGCGGGAGGAAAGGTGGGCTCGCCCAGGGCCAGCTTTCCCATATTGAAGGGATGGAAGCAGTCGATATCCTTGCCGACATCGATGGAGTTTATGACCGCGCTGTCCGAGACACTCTCGGGAAAGGGGCGCAGGGGAAGGATCCCGCTGACGGCCTTGTCCTCATTCAGCTTCTTTACTATCTCTATGACCTGTTCCTCGCCCACGTCCTCGGGCGGATTCTCATTGACGTAATTGAAGCCGGCTTCCTCGCAGAACCTCTCCACCTGCCTGCGGTACATATTGGCCCCGAAATCATCGCCCACCAGTAAGGTGGCGATCCCGGGCGCGGCCCCTTTGGCCTTGAGGGCCTCGGTTTCCTTCACGATCTCCTTCATAAGCTCATCGCCTATGGCGACACAATCGATGACGGTGGTCATCTTTTCCGCTCCTTTCCCTTGAGATCATCCCTCCCGGGATTTCACTGCCATTTACTGCATGTATCTCCAACTCCTGGGCCTGGAATATACATCAGCCCAGCTTATCGTAGGTCAACTCCACCACGCGATCCCGCAGCTCCGCCGTCTCCCGCAGTATCTCCTGGATCCGGGACCACTTGCTGGCCGTGAAGTCGGAGTCCTCGATGCTGTTTACGTTTATCTTCACGTTGAGCGCCGCGCTCTGGGCCGCCGCGTCGGCCAGGAGTACGGCCACCCCCGCATCGCTTACCGCCCCCACGTTGCCGATCTCGGCGGAGGTCAGGGAGAGGCGTGCCGCCTCCAGGCATTTCTCGGTGATCTCGAAGGGCACCTCCGTGGCCTTCTTGAGGGCTTTCTGAACCTCTTCCTTACGCCTGGCCTTCTCCTCCTCCGTCTCCCGGGGAAGTTTGAAAGCGGCGGAGACGTCCGCATATACCTCCGTGTCTTTCTGGATAAGGCCCTGCAGTTGTTCGCGAAATGCTTCCGAGGATTTGAGCAGCTCTTCCACCTGGTCCTGAACGTCTGCGTATTTCTCCTTGCCAAGAGTGAGATTTCCTACCATGGAAACCAGCGCGGCCCCCAACGCTCCTACGAGCGCGGAAACCGAACCACCGCCCGGCTCCGGTGACCTGGAGGCGAGCTTGTCAAGAAATACGATCATGGGCTTCTCTACGTACATTTTCAGACCTCCCCGGTCCAAATCTTAATTATTTCACTATTTTTATTTTTATGCCATATTTTTTATCCTTTGATTCCCGCACCGACCTGCCACCATCCTAGCCGGAGCCCATTCCAAGCTCGGCCTGGAGTATCTTCTCCACCGCCAGCCTGGCGGCGCTGTCCTCCGGCAGCTCCGGAAGTGGCTTGCCTTCCTGGTCAAACTCCCTCACCAGGGAATCCTCGGGGATCGTTCCCGCCAGTTCCAGGTTGGCCTCCTCGATCATGTTCTCCAACCTGCCGGCCAGTCCGTCGGCCACCCTGCTTATCACCAGTTTCATACGCTGTATGTTCAGCTTCAAATCCCGGGCCAGGTCGCGGATACGCATGGCCGTCTCCACCCCCCTTACCGAGGGATCCGAGACTATGAACATGGTGTTTACACCCTTGGTGGTGCGCCGGGAGAGATGCTCCATACCGGCCTCGTTGTCCATGACCACGTATTCATAGTGATTGACCATGATGTCGAGGTAACGTCGAAAGATGTTGTTCAGATAGCAATAGCAGCCCGGACCCTCCGGCCTTCCCATGGAAATGAGATCGAAGCCCTTTTCCTCCACCAGCGCCTGCTGCAGCAAGGTCTCCACCCAGACCTCCTTGGACATACCCGCCGGCATGCGGGAGATGTTCTCGGTGAGATGCTCCCTTACCGATCCGATAGTCGCTTCGGCCCTGGTTCCCAGCGTCAGGTCCAGGTTGGAGTTGGAGTCGGCGTCTACGGCCAACACCGGCTTACCGGTGATCCTGACCAGGTAATCCACGGTAAGCGCGCAGAAAGTAGTCTTTCCCGTGCCTCCTTTTCCCGCTGCAGCCAGAACGTAAGTCATCTCATTCCCCTTCCCCCCCGCAGTTTCCGGCAACCTCCGCGGCCCGGCTCTGCATGGCCCTGTACTCCTCTATTTTCTCCACGACCGAGGGAAAGGCGTCCAGGTTGGTGTGAGGGAAAAACAGGGCCGACATGTAACGGTCCATGAACTGGGAGCTGGTGGAAAGCTCCAGGTAGGTCATCTGTCCGGCTATCTCGTCGGCCTTGTTCATCATATCCTTGGACAGGGCCGAGAGATGAGCTCCCAGCAGAGAGCCGTTTCCTACGAACTTTATCTTGTCGTAACCTATATCCGGCAGCAGCCCGATGTTCACCGCCTTGTCCACCTGCAGGTAGCGCCCGAAGGCACCAGCTATGAGGAGTTCATCGATAAACGGAACCTCCAGGTCCATGGAGGACACCAGTATCTCGATGCCGGCGTAGACCGCCGCCTTGGCCCGCATGAGGTTGTCAATATCCACCTCGGTGACCACTATGTCCCTGCGGGTGGCGGAATCCTCCGCCCACACCAGCACGTACTCCGCGCCCCCCTCGATGGAACGTACCCGGTCGGTGGGCAGGTCTACGTTTATTCTGCCCTTCTCGTTCATGATGCCGGTCAGATACATCTCGGAGAGGCAGTCGATAAGCCCCGACCCGCATATACCTATGGGCTTGCGCCGGCCTACACTTATGATCATGGGCTCGTAGTCGATGGGGTTGATACGTACCTGCTCGATGGCGCCGCGGGTGGCCCGCATGCCGTTCTTCACCCCGCCTCCCTCGAATGCGGGGCCGGCGGAGCACGAGCAAGACAGCATCCAGTCCCGGTTGCCCAGGACCATCTCGCCGTTGGTGCCGATGTCGATATACAGAGTCAACTTATTGGTGTTGAAGATACCCGAGGCCAGCATACCCGCGGTTATATCGCCGCCCACGTAGCTGGAAATGCACGGTATAGCGTGCAGGTAAACCCCGGCCGCTATACGCAACCCCAGGTCGCTGCATTTTATCCAGGGAAAGAAGGTGGCGGACGGTATATAAGGCTCCTCCCTTATATACTTGGGGTTTAGGCCCAGAAGCAGGTGCATCATGGTCGTGTTGCCCGCCACCACCATGTGTGTCACGTCACAGTATTCTATGCCCGCCTCCTCCACCAGGTTCCTGATGAGGTTCCAGATGGTGCCGACCACAACCGACTGTAGCTTGGCTAGGCCCGTTCCTTTGGTGGCATAGATAATGCGGGTTATGACGTCCTCTCCGAAGGCCACCTGGGCGTTGTAATCGGCCGCCCTGGACATCACCTTTCCCGTCTTCAAGTCCACGAGCTCGGCGCTGATGGTGGTGGTGCCCACGTCGACGGCGATGCAGGACTGCCTTTGGGAGGTATCTCCCTGCTCGATACGTACGGCGCGCAGTTCCTCGCCGCTGTCAAGAACGGTCACCGTAACGTCCCAATCGCTCTGGCGTATCATGTTCGGCAGGCGCTGCAGTACGGGATAATCGATTACCACGCCATGTAGGCTCGCCTCCACCGACAGGCCGCGTTTGATCCTCTCCGCGTCGCTGGTGTTGTCATCGAGTGTGGGCTCGGAAAGCACGAGGTGCACCTTGCGCGTGGAGGGATTAAGCTCCCATTCCGGCAGGCGTTTCTCCCAATCCTCCGCCGAAAGCAGATAGCCGTGGGCGGGCTCCGGCTCCTTGCGCTCGAAGATACGTTTATCGCCGATGCGTGACTCCAGTGGAATGGTCACCTTCAAGTCGCTCAACACCCTGGCCTGGCAGGCCAGCGCGTAACCCTTCTTGATGTCCGCCTCTTTCATCTTGGGGTTTGGCTCCCTCTCTACCTCCCCTTCCTCCACGATCACGCGGCATTTGCCGCACGATCCAGCGCCGCCGCACGAGGCGTTTATGTGCACGTCCGCGTCCATGGCCGCTTTGAGCAGGCTCTCTCCCTTCCCGACCACTATATATCGGTTATCCGGCATGAACAGGACTCTACAGTTTCCGTTATCCAATGACATTCCTTTATCCTTTACAGCCGCCTTTTTCAAACGCATCCCTGCCGGTGCCCCGGTCCAGGGACCGGGGCACCAAGCTTACAGCACATATTCAGTCTATCCTATATCGGCGTTAGAACAATCCCAGGGTCTTCCCGTCCTCGTCGATATCCACGTCCACAGCCGCCGGGCGGCTGGGCAATCCGGGCATGGTCCTCATAGCACCACAAAGCGGGTACAGGAACCCGGCCCCTATGGAGGGAACGATATCGCGAACCGGGAGCCTGAAGTCCTTGGGCACGCCCTTCAGCTCCGGGTCATGGGACAGGGAGAGATGCGTCTTTGCCATACAAATGGGCAGCTTGTCGTAACCGGCCTTCTCGAACTGCTCTATCTTCTTCTCCGCCTCCGGCGCGAAGTCCACGCCGTCCGCACCATATATCTTGGTGGCGATGGTTTCTATCTTCTTCTTCACCGGCCAGTCCAGCTCGTAGAGGTACTTGAATTCCTTGGGCTGGTTACAGGCCTCCACCACGGCCTCGGCGGCCTCGGTTCCGCCCTCGCCTCCCTTGGCCCATACGTCGATGGGCACGCAGGCCACTACGCCGGCGCCCTCGGCCAGCTTCTTGACCAGGGCTATCTCCTTCTCGGTATCGGTGGTGCGGCGGTTTATAGTGACCACCACCGGGACGCCGAAGAGCTTCATGTTCTCGATCATCTTGATGAGGTTGCCAGTGCCTTCCTCCAGCGCCGGCATGTTCTCCTTTTTCACCAGTTCCTCGTCCAGGGGCTTGCCGGGCCTCACGGAGAAGGCGCCGCCGTGCATCTTCAGGGCCCTGATGGTGCAGGTGATGACCACGCAGTCCGGGGATACCCCCGAGGCGCGGCACTTGATGTTCATCATCTTCTCCGCCCCACAGTCGGCGCCGAAACCCGACTCCGTTACCACGTAATCGCTGCATTTAAGGGCGACCAGGTCCTCGACCACGCTGTTGTTGCCGTGGGCGATATTGGCGAAGGGGCCGCAGTGCATCAGACAGGCGTTATGCTCCAGGGTCTGGATGAGGTTGGGCTTCAGGGCCTCCTTGAGGAGAACGGTCATGGCGCCGGCCGCTTTGAGGTCCTCGGCGGTCACCGGCTCACCATCGTAGCTGTAGGCCACCACTATGCGCGAAAGCCTCTCCCTGAGATCCCTCAACGAATTCGCCAGAGCCAGGATGGCCATGACCTCGGAGGCCACGGTGATATCATAGCCGGTCTGCCGGGGATAGCCGTTGGCCCTGCCGCCCAGGCCTATGACGATATCGCGCAGAGCACGGTCGCTTATGTCGACCACACGTCTCCAGGATATGGTAAGCGGATCGATGTTCAGCTTGTTTCCCAGGAGGATCGAGGTATCGATCATGGCCGCCAGCAGGTTGTGGGCGGCTCCCACGGCATGGATATCGCCGGTGAAATGCAGGTTGATATCCTCCATGGGCACCACCTGTGAGTATCCTCCTCCGGCCGCTCCACCCTTGATGCCGAAGACCGGCCCCATGGAGGGCTCGCGCAGGGTGAGGATAACGTTCTTACCTATTTTTCCGAGGGCTTCGGTCAAGCCAATAGAGGTAACCGTCTTCCCCTCGCCGAGGGGGGTCGGCGTTATCGCGGTCACGTCGATATATTTGCCGTTCGGCACATCCTTCATCCTGTCCAGAACGTGCTCGAAATCGACCTTGGCCTTGTATTTGCCATAGAGATCGAGCTCATCTTCCTCGATGCCTATCTTTTTGGCGATCTCCGTAACGGGCAGTAACTCTGCCGCCTGTGCTATCTCCAGGTCACTCGGAATCATGCTGCAACTCCTTTCATTCTTTCTTGAGCGACATCCCTGTTTCTTTTGTATTCACTCGTTCTGCTTCCGGCATAAAGCCGATTTTGGACATATATTAAACCGAAGGCTCCACGCCTTCCCCCTGGAAGGCGTCAGAGTCCCCGGTGAAGTCCTGATAACTAAGGATGGGCACGGAAAACAACCTACCGGCACACCCAAAGTATTATATCCATAACCCCTGTACTTTGCAAGAAAAGGAGAACCCCCCTTACAGGGCGTTCTAGCAGGTAAAAAGGCGCGATTTCAACCCTGTGTTATGGTGGGAACCTCCTGTCCTCCGGCCGTCTCCGCGCCATCGTAGAACATGTCCTCTTTCTCCAGGATATCGGAGGGATATGCCTCTACCATCTCCCAGCCGAGGCGCAGGTCCTCGGGGAGGGCGGAGGCTATCATCTCCGCCTGACGATCCGGCAGTTCCGCCTTGAGAACCGATATCACAGCCCTTACCGCCGTATCGGCCTGGTGAAGCGAGGTGAGACCGGAGGCGTGCTTTACCTTGCCAAGAAATTCATCTCGTCGCATCCGCATCACCCCACATTTCATTATACTCCCCATATGCAATGAATTCAGCCACACGCGACTCCCTTCATCCATAGAGGGTATGAATACCAAACCGGGGTGTGGGGTAAGAGGCCCGCGATCGCCTCTCGGCTCTTTAACGCACCAGCCAATACCGGGCCACTATCTCGGCCACTTCCGCCTCCCTGCCGAAGAGGAAGTGATCCGCCCCTTCGAGGATATGGAGCTCGGCCCCCAACCGCGAGGCCAGTTCCTCCAACTTATCCGAGTCCGCGAACTGATCTCTTTGGCCGCCGACGATCAACGCCCGTTCGGGCAGGTGCGCTTCACCCCCGTCGAGGAAGTGAAAGAAATCGAATCCCACCAGCGGCGGATTGATGAGCGCGATACGGCCGCAGGCGTCCCCGCTTGTCGCCCAATTCAATCCCACCCAGGCCCCGAAAGACCAGCCGGCCAGGCCCAATCGTTCGACGCTCAGGTCCTTCCTTCCCCGCAGCCATTGAAAAGCGCCCTCCACGTCCTCCGTCTCCTCTGCACCGCCGGAAGGCTGGCCGCTGCTTCCGCCCACGCCCCGGAAATTGAAACGCAGGCAGGCCAGACCTTTCGCCGAAAGCACCCGCGCCAGGGTCTCTAGCAGGGGAACCTGCATGCAACCTCCTCCTATGGGATGAGGGTGACACAGGATACACGCATCGTGCTTATCCGCGTCATCAGGCATATCCAGTAAACCCTCCAGGCGGATGGGTCTAATCGACTCGGCATAGAAGCTCACTCTCTCCTGGTGCATCTATCCTCCGTTACGCGTAAGGGTGTACGGCCGTGTCGGGATCCGCCTCCCCGGCCAGGGTGGCCAGGGCTCCTATGAAACCGCGCTTTCCCCTTATGGATTCTAAATCCACGTCCGTCTCTCCCGCCACCTTTTCGGCTTCCTCCAGTTCCACCATCCTGGATTTCACGGCCCTGGTATAGCGGGCAAGTGCGGGGTGGACGCATAGGGAACCGTATACGGCGGCGGCGGCCTCGTCGCTATAACAGCCCCGGTCCACCTCTTGCAGGAGAAAATGCACGAATTCTCCCTCAACGCCTTGCCCGATCCCGAAGGTGACCGCCGTGGCACAGCCGTTGGTGGTGCGATAGGGGTTTTGCGGGAAAAGCTGTACTACGGTATGACCCAGGTAGATCCCCAACCCCTCTTCCTGGGTCCTCCAGGCCACCTCGTTCATCAACGACCAGGTAGCCCCCTTTTCGGCATCGTCGGTATCGTCCACTCCCACCACCACCTTGTAAAGGCGGGGAAGAACGAGCCTGGCCCGGCCTATCTTGGCGCCACCCCCTATGGACTCTATGACCACGCCCTCCACTCCATCGGCCATTCCCCTGCAAAGGGTGGCGGCCACCCCGCCACCGGCCAATCCCGCATATGTTATCTCCACGTGATCGTCGAAAACGTTTACCCTTTCGATGCCGGCTCCCGCCAGTCCCGGGATAAGATCCAGATCGTCAACACCTACCCTGCAATGCAGGATGTTGCGCGGGCCCTCCCTGCGAGCCGAGGTCACCAGGCAACTGGTACGCGGGAAATGGTAGACCTCCCAGGCCGAACCCCCCATGCAGACGCCCCGGGCGTGAAACTCGTGCAGCTCCACTTCTTCCCCCAACCCGTCCGTAAGCGCATAGATTCTATCGTAGGGTGTTATATAGGGCAGATCCTTGAACTTAGACCTGATCTCTCCGGGTTTCAGTATCTCGTCCCCGCCGACCATCCGGAATCATACCATCCTTGCCCATCGATTGACCGATGAAAGCCTCGCAACCGCCATAAAACTACAGTATTTCATGGCAAATGGCAACAGCCATGAGGCCGCTTATCACCATGCGCGGCTGCTTTCTCCGAGCCTGCCCCGGATGGTTGCCAATCGCCCTGACCGGTACCCTCCTCCTCATCACCACCGCTACCCCCCCAGCCGCCGCCGTGGGTCGCCGTCGCGGCCCGGACTCAATGATATCGAATTATCCGGTTTTCACCCGATGTATCTCATGTATTATATTCTTTGGAGAGAGGCGACATCCCGGATACGCCGCCTTTGTCAGCTTCAGAGGAAATCGCCGGGCGTTGTATCGGGAGTCAGGCCTCGAGAATGTCGACGCCTTACCCATCCGACGGGCGGTATTAATGATAGGATTTAAGGGGGTCGGGAATGGACTTCGACGTAATCGTCATCGGTGGTGGCTACGCCGGGCTTTCCGTGGGAGCCTTGCTGGCGAAACAAGGCTACGCGGTGCTGCTGCTGGAGCAGGCCAGGGAACTGGGAGGCAGGGCCGGCTTCAGCGAAAGGGACGGCTATACGGTGGAATATGGCCTACACTCCAACCGCTTCGCCTCGGAAGGCGCAGCCGCCGCCGTATTTCGTCTCCTGGACAGGGAACTGGAGTTCATCGAGCCCGGCGACCCCGAGCTGTGGACTGACGGCGGATTCCAACCCCTGCCCAACAACGTGGGCAGGATATTCAAATCGTCCATCCTGCCCTTATCAGCCAAGCTCAGCGCCGCCAGATATCTCGCCCGCTTGGTGCTGGGTAAACCCGAGAACAAGTACCAGCTCTCCATGGAGGATATGACCGCCGGCTGCAAGTCGGCGGAGGTATTGGAGCTTCTCGAGGTCCTCTCCGGTATAGGTATTATCGCGCCCGACCTCAGATATTCCTCCGCCGGCGAGCTGGCATTCTTCCTCAAGAAAGCACTCAAGGCCAAGGTGAAGGTAGGTTATCCGTCGGGCGGAACACGACAGATAATCGAGGGCCTGCGGGAGGAGCTGGAGTCGTCTGGACAGATTATGACCGGCAATAAGATCACCCGCGTGATGCTGAAAAAGGGTCGGGTTAACCAGGTCAAGACGGAGACCGCCGCTTACAGTGCCGCGGCCGTGGTCAGCGCCATACCCGTTCAGGACGTGCCCGACCTCTTCGGTGGCAAGGATCTGACCATCAAGTTCGTCAAGATGGCCAGGGAGCTCGTGCCCACCGCGGGCATCTCCCTGGACGTGGGGCTCAAGGAGAAGATCAGCGAGCAGGATGGCCTGCTGGTCACCTCGGACCCGGTGACCATGGGCCAGTTCACGTCCAATATCGATCCGAGCATGGCACCGGAGGGCAATCAGCTCATGGCCTGGTACTATCCCCTTCCCTATCCCTGGATAAAGAACACGGATAAGATGAAGCGGGAGGAGGAAAGGCTGCGCCGTCTCCTTCAGGAGATATATCCGGATATCTGGAAAACGGTGGACTGGGAGAGGGTACTGCGGCTGCCCATGGTCGATGGCTTCCTGCCCAGACCCGGCCAGACCCGGGAGGATCGTCCCGATTTCACCTTGCCCGGCATCGAGAACTTTTTCATGTGCGGCGATACCACCCGGGCCGGGGGAACCGGAGGCGATACGGCCTTCAATTCCGCCATACACGTCTCCCGTATGGTTGACGACTACCTCGAGGATATATACGCAGAGGAAGATGAGGAGGAATAACCCTGAAACGATGGAAGGGAGAAGCTTGAACGGAAACCCCGCCCTGGCCACGGCCTATGACAGCCTGCTGCTGGTTATCGATCCCCAGGAGAAGCTGGTGATGGTGAATATGATACGCGATTGCGAGCGAGTGATCGGCAACATCTCCATGCTGTTGAGATTCGCCTTCATATTCGATCTGCCGGTGCTGCTAACCGAGCATTACCCCGAGAGGCTGGGTTACTGCATGGAGGAGGTAAGGTGGTTTCTTCCCGCATACCAACCCATGCGCAAGCATATCTTCAGCTGCTTCGGGATCCCGGAAATCTCCCGGGTGTTATCCGAGATGGGGAGAAACCTTCTGCTGGTAACCGGTATAGAGACTCATATCTGCGTAACCCAGACCGTTCTGGACGCCCCGCACAATGGTTATCGAGTGATGGTGGCCGCCGATGCCGTGGGCACCCGAAAGCCGCTCGATCACGAGGTCGCCCTTGTCAGAATGCGCCAGTTGGGTGCCGCGGTATCCATCTCGGAGGCGATGATGTACGAGGTGGCTGAGCGCGACGACACCGAGGAGTTCAAGAGATTACTGGAACTGGTGAAATGAGAAAACACCGCGCATATTACCTCATTTTCGGGACCGGCCTCGGTCTGATGCTGGCCGGCATAGGGTGGGTACTGGACAGCTTTTACCTGGTGGTCGCGGGAGTGGTAGTCATGGCCGCCGGCGTGGCGACCATGAACATTCCCATGCCCACGATATTTTAGGAGATGGTGACCGCCTTGGAATATGATACCCATACCGCCGACCTCCCGAATAACAGCTACCCGCCGCTACAGCTTACCGGGGAGAGAACCCTGCCGGGAATAGCGGCGGAAAACTACTGGTTTCAAAGGCATCTCGCAGTCTATCAATACATCCTGCCGCTGGCCGAGGGCGGAAGGGTGGTGGACCTGGGATGTGGGGAGGGCTATGGCACGAACCTTCTCGCCACCCGTGCCCGCGAAGCTGTGGGAATCGACCTGGCCCCCGAGGCGCTGTACCACGCTCGGCGGACGTACCGCCGCCCCAATCTTACATTCAAATACGGCGACATAAGCTCGCTCGACATAGAGGATTCCTCGTTTGACCTGGTTTGTTCCCTGCAGGTTATAGAACACCTCCCCGACCTCGAGCGCTTTATGCGGGAGATTCTGCGGCTGCTCGAGCCCAGAGGAACCTGTGTATTGAGTACACCGAACCGGCTTATAATCTCACCGGGCAGGGAGACCCCTCTTAATCCCTTCCACATCTTCGAGTTCGACTCCCGCCAGTTCTCAGAGTTCATGTGGAATTATTTCCCCGAGGTGGAGGTAATGGGCTTGTTCCATGTCGGCAGGTTGCGTATTCACGACTTCGTTGCCCGCAAGAACTTCTCGCAGTTCTGCCTGGAGCCTCCTCCCTTTCTGCAACGGCGTTTCTACCTGCCCTGGTTCCTTCCCTCGCTGAAGACGTGCAACTTCAAGATACGCGGTACGCGCCTTCACCAGGCCCTGGATTTCATAGGGTTGAGCCGGAAGGCCCGCGGTGATACTACCCGCGAGGAGGCCTAGGATGCGGGGGGTCGATTTCGCCATCTTCCTGCACAGCCATATGCCATACGTTAGACACAATGGCGACTGGCCGTGTGGTGAACAGTGGCTGCTGGAGGCCTGGGCGGAGAGCTACCTTCCCCTGTGGAAGACTATAGAGGATATAACCAGTGGCCTGCTTCCGGGAAAGCTGGCCCTGACCATGACACCTGTTCTGGCCGAACAGCTGCGGGACGAATACCTGCAGGAACGCCTGATCGGCTACCTCAGGAACCGCGTCAGCCAGGCCGGGGAGGAGGTGGCCCGGCTGAAGGGCCTGGGAGACGAGACTAGGGCGGCCTTGGCGGCCAGGCACGAGGGCCGCCTGAACCACACCCTTCGAGAATTCGAGCATCGCTTTAGGGGGAGGATGCTCGATGTCCTCGCAGAGGGGATGGATTCGGGTAGAGTGGAGGTGCTGGCCTCCGCGGCAACCCATTCCCATCTTCCCTCCCTCGGCCGCGATGCCTGCCGCGTGGCCCAACTGGAGCTGGGCGTGGAGAGCTACCGCCGCCACTTCCAGCGCGATCCCT
Source organism: Actinomycetota bacterium (assembly GCA_034188985.1). GTDB lineage: Bacteria > Actinomycetota > Geothermincolia > Geothermincolales > RBG-13-55-18 > JAXHVT01. The sequence goes on from JAXHVT010000034.1 coordinate 76,642, forward strand.
CCGGCCTGTGGATACCGGAATGCTCGTACACACCCGAGTTGGACGGGATCCTGGACCGCTTCTCACCTCCACTCAGCTATGTCATCCTCGACTTTAGAGCTGTCGAAAGCGCCCCGGAGGACGCTTTCACATGGGAACCGAGGCTTCTCGGCGATACATCTCTGGTGGCTTTGCTACGCGACGTAGTGGCCCATGACCTGGTGTGGACCATCGAGGGCATCCCATCTCACTCCCATTACCGTGATTACATGAAGCGCGATCACGACGGCTATGGATTTCATTACTGGAGGATCACCTCCCTGCAAACCCCGCTGGACGAGAAGGCCGCCTACGACCCCGGTTCGGCCGAGGAACAGGCGCGTGAAGATGCGCGTAAGTTCGTAAACGATATAGAGAGAAGAAGGAAATACATCGAGGGGTTGACGGGCGGCAGCGGCCCGGCGGTGATCATGGCCGGCTACGATACCGAGCTTCTGGGGCACTGGTGGCTGGAGGGTCCCATTTGGCTGCGTGAGGTCTGTGCGATAATGGCGGATGGTATGGAACTCCCCCGGCGGGTGGTCGAGAAGACCGTATCGGGGCCCCGCCCTACCCTCTCTCCGCAGCTGACCTCCTGGTGCCTGAAGGGAGACTTCTCCACCTGGATAAATCCACGTACCTCCGAGACCTGGACGAGAGTACACGCCGCCGAGGAACGATTTCTGGACCTGGTGAACTCGAACGCTCCCGCAACCGCGGAGCGTAAGCGTGCCCTGGCCCAGGCCGCCCGCGAGCTGCTGCTGGCGGAGTCGAGCGACTGGACTTTCATGATCACCAGGGGAAAGGCTGGCAACTACGCCCGGGAGAGACTGGGAAATCACCTGAACAGGTTTCACCAGCTGGAGCGGATGCTTGAAGGCAACCATATCGATATGGAATATCTTGCTAATCTGGAGGACTCGGACAATCTCTTCCCCGACCTCGACCTCGACTACTGGAGGATCTGATCCCACGAGGGCATTTGTTGCCATACATACATCATTTTAATAAAATGTTTATGCTTGTCCTTGCCAGCTTCCATTGGGGGCTGGGGTTGTAGATGTGGTTCGCCCCAGAGGGCGATTCGACTGTGGGGGATGAATGAAGATACTGCTTCTCTCATGGGAGTACCCGCCGCGCATAATAGGCGGTCTGGGCACCCACGTTCACCAGCTGGCCGTGAACCTGGCTCGCCTGGGGGCCAACGTACACGTCATCACCAAGGATGTCGAGAACGCCCCCGACTACGAGGAGATCGATGATGTCCATATCCACAGGGTGCCCCTTTACGCTCCACGTATCCCCCAGGACGAATGGGTGCCGTGGACCCTGCAGTTCAATGTGGCCCTGCTGGAGAAAGCTATCCCCCTGATAAACGAGAGGATAGGTAAGGTTCAAGTTATCCATGCCCACGACTGGTTGGTGGCCCACGCCGGCATAGCCTTGAAGCACGCCTACCGCATACCCCTTGTAGCCACCATCCACGCCACCGAGTACGGGCGTCACCAGAGAAACCTGCCCGAGGGCATGTCCAGGATAATCCACCAGATCGAGTGGTGGCTCACCTTCGAGAGCGTGCGTACCATATGCTGCAGCAACTACATGCGCGATGAAGTGGTGAAGATATTCGAGCTCCCCTTTGACAAGGTAAGCGTGATCCCCAACGGCATCGAGTACAAGCTCTTCCAGATCGATCCCGACGAGGAACGCATCCGCAAGCGATTCATCGAGCCCGATTCGCGTATGGTCTTCTTCGTGGGTCGCCTGGTTTACGAAAAAGGCGTGCAGACGGTGATAGAGGCCATGCCCAAGATCCTGGAAGAGGTGCCGGACATACGCTTCCTGGTGGCTGGAACCGGGCCCCATGTCAGGGCGCTCCAGGCCATGATCGAGGAGTTCGGGCTGGATCACAAGATAAAAATGCTGGGGTTCGTGGACATGGACGTCCTGGTCAAATTCTACAAGTGTGCAGATCTAACCGTGGTGCCCAGCCTGTACGAACCCTTCGGCATGGTGGTCCTGGAGGCCATGGTGGCCGGATGCCCGGTTATCGTGGCCGAAACCGGGGGATTGAAGGAGATCGTCGTACACGAGGAGACGGGGCTGTGCTTCAGGCCGGGTAACTCGGACTCCCTGGCTCAGGCCATAATCAGGGTTCTCAAGGACGAGAGGCTGGCCGACAGGCTGACCAGCGATGCCTTCAAGTTCATCGAGCAGAAATACAGCTGGGGGCGCATAGCGCGGCAGACCCTGGAAATATACGACAGGGCGGTCAGGGAATACGAATATCGCCCCAGGGCGCTTCATGTCATCCCTCCCCTGCCCAAGAGCGCTCACATCAGCTGAGGTATAAGCCATGGATACCAAACTCAGGCAGAGCCTGGAACGCATTTTCTTCCCCCGCTCCATCGCCGTAGTAGGCGTTTCATCTCGCATGGACAACCCGGGCACGATGCTCCTGCGTGCCCTCACCGGCATGGGTTTCAGCGGAGGCCTGTATCCCATCAATCCCAGGTACGACGAGATACTGGACCTGCGATGCTTCCCGGATATCGCCTCCCTGCCCGAACGCCCGGATCTGGTGATACTGAGCATTCCACCCACCTCTGTGCCGCAACTTATCCGGGAGGCGGCCCGGGAGGGCGTGGGAGGTTGCATCATCAACAGCGCCGGCTTCTCCGAGACGGGAAGGGATGAAGGTCTACGCCTGGAGGGAGAGATCCTTCGCGCCATCGAGGGCAGCGACCTGCGCATCGTGGGTCCTAACTGCATGGGTATCTACAGCTCCCGCGGCAGGATAGCCCTCTTCGCAGGTATGTTCCCCACCGAGGGACATATCAGCATGATCTCGCAGAGCGGCTCCATGTCCAGCATCACTTACATGACGGGCATAGAACGGGGATTGTACTATGACAAGATCGTATCCAGCGGAAACGAACTGGACCTGAATTGCGCGGACTACCTGGAATACCTGGCCGAAGACCCTTACACCGGCATGATCCTGGCTTACCTGGAGGAGGTAAGAGACGCCCGCCGCTTCCTGGATACCACACGGAGCCTCATGGGCGTCAAGCCCGTTATCGTGCTCAAGGCCGGGCTCACCTCCTCCGGTAGAAAGGCGGCCGCCAGCCACACCTCCGCCCTGGGAGGCAACGCCGAGATCTTCGAAGGAGCCGCCCGCCAGGCGGGTATCATACCGGCTAGGGACGTGGCGGAGATGATGGATTTCGCCACCGCCCTGTACCACCTTCCCCCGTGCGGCGGGAGCGGTGTGGCCGTGATCAGCTCACCGGGCGGCCTGGCCGTAAACGCGGCCGACGCAGTTGAATGGTACGGCCTCGACCTGGCCACCCCATCAGAGAAGACACGACTGGAACTGGCCGACCTGCTTCCGTCCGAGGGAACCAGCTTCTCCAATCCCATCGATCTCGGCTTCGGAGCCGTTCCCCCGGGCAATTACGGCCGGGTGCTGGAGTTGTTGGACAGTGATCCGCATGTGGACATCATGCTGGCGGTGGGAAGCGCGCCCGCCTCTCGCGGCGACGACATAGGCCTGTTGAGGGCCATCACCGACGAGGTTCTGGAGGTCAAGGACGCTATAGGCAAGCCCCTGGTAATGGTTCTCTTTCCCAGCTCCTTCACCGCCCCCCAGGCGGCAAGGCTTCACGCCGCTGGCGTACCCGCCTACCTCACCCCCACTGCCGCCTGCAAGGCGCTCCGGGAGTATTGCCGTTTTTATCGAACCTCGCGAGACGAGTGAAGAGCGGCAGCTGGATTAACCCGGCTCCCTGTCCACATTCTTTAAGAGACGTGAGGTCATTGGCATCCCAGGTTCATGAGACCGTATCCGGGTCGGCGTGACGGCGTTTTCCGGTCAGGCCCGTTCACCGCCATCCTCCACCTCGCCCTCCTCGCTCGGGGAGAGGGGACGCGGCCTCCAACCCAAGACCCGGGCCGGGATGCCTCCCACTACGGAGTAAGGTGGTACGTCGCGGTTGACCAGGCTCATGGCTCCTATGACCGAGCCCTTGCCCACAGTGACGCCGCGCAAGATCGATACCTTCTCCCCCACCCAGATATCTCCCTCCATGCATATGGGGCTCTTGGATATCCCCTGCGTGCGTATGCTCATCACCGGGTCCCAGTAGTTATGATCAAAGTCCACGATGTAGACCGAATCGGCGAAAAGGCATTCTGGTCCTATATGGACGCCGCAATAGCAGTTCACGGTGTTATCGGTCCCGAAGATGGTATGCTCCCCGACGAACATCTCTCCCTCGTGACAGCGCAAGGCATTGTTGCGACCTATCCAGACCCAGCGCCCCAAGCGCATGGTCGCGCCCCTCTTCACCACTATCTCGTAGCGGCGCGGCAGGAATACGAAACCCTCCGTCTTCACCCTCGGATGCAGCACCTTCAACCTGACGAAACGGTAGAGATAAACCCAGTAGCGCGGTGTGTACACGCCCTTGTCGCGGATAAACCTCAGAGTGCGGATCATCCAGGCCCAACCCCGGATCCGCTCCGCCGGATCCCGCTCCAGCTCCGCCCCCTTGCCGACCTCCCTCGAGGCCTCCACCATCGCTTCCCTCACCATCACTTTTCCAGGTAGAGGATGAGGTTGTAGAACCATTCATGGGGCAGATAATCGTATAGCCGGATATCCCACGCCCGGCATCGCCTATAGGTGTTGTAGGCTCCCCACCTCCAGTGGTCGGTTATGTTCTCCTCCACCACGCTTCCCTCTACGGTGCGGATCATCCATCCTATGAAACTGGCGAGAAGCTCCTCCGACTCGAATCGTGTCAGTGAAAATCCCGCCCGCCCGGCTATCTCACACAGCTGCTTCGGCCGGAACGTATGTATGTCCACCACGTGCTCCAACTCCAATGCTTCGTGGTCTCGGGCTGGATCTGAACCACCGTGGTCCCTCAGCTTCACCCTTCTCTTTCCCAGCTTGCCGCCGAAGAGGGCGTAGGTTTTAATACCCCAGGTGGAAAGGGACTTGGCAACCCGGGCGAACTGATGACCCCTTACCGTGGGCTCCCCGGCCACGACACACTTGCCGCCAGGCTTGAGGACCCGGTAGATCTCACGGAAGGAAGCATCCAGATCGGGCAGGTGATGCAGGACGGCATGTCCTATAACCAAGTCGAAGAACTCGTCCTCATAGGGCAGGTTCTCTACGTCGGCCTGCTGAAGGTGGACCTTCATCCCCAATTTTTCGGCGTTATCCTCGCATACATCCAACATACCCTGGGATATGTCGCAGCCCCAGGCCTCCTCGAGTACGCCGGCCAGGCTCAGGTTGAGCATGGCGTATCCCGTACCACATCCTATCTCCAGGACTCTCCCGAACTCGGGGAAACTTCCCTTGAAACCCAGTTCGAACTTGAAGAGAACGAATCCCGCCATATCATCATCGTAGCGTATTGCCCATTTCTTATCGTACTCTCGGCTGGTCTCGTCGTGAAAAACAATATTAGCCCGCTTTATATCCATCAATTAGCTCCCTCTGTTTAGCCGGGAATCAGATCCAACTCATCCCCTGGGCCGTCCCGGCGGCCTCTTCCGGGAACCTGATTTTATCCATAGCAATGATTATATTAGCCTAGATTGCCGCAGGAAAGACCCCGGGGAATGCCGGGCCTCTCGCTCAAAGCGCATTCCCGCGCATCGTTCCAACCGACACCGGCGGCCGCTCCGGAGGCAAACGACTCAAGCGGGCTTTTCCCTCATAGTCGCTTAGACGCTAATATAGATAGGAAAGATTGGAGAAACAGCCCGGCTCCAGCCATGCGATCGCATGGCATCCAAGGGAGGTCCGAATAAATTGAGCGACGCGCGGAAAATGATCCGCAGGAGAGGTATCCTGAGCCACTGGTGGGCTCCCGGGGATATCCTCCTGGTGCTTGCGGTGGTGGCGGTAAGCGTTTTCCTTATTAGCCAGAGCGCGTCCGGCGCCGGTGGAGATGACAACCTGGAGGTTTCCATCTCCGTCAACGGCGAGGAGGTAATGGTTCTTCCCCTCCTGGAGGAGAGCCGGGAACTGGTTATCGAGGGCTACCAGGGCAAGAGCTATATAGAGATAGAGGGGGGGAGGATACATATGGTGGATTCGGCCTGTCCCGAGAAGCACTGCGTCCGCACCGGCTGGATATCCCACCCGGGCGAGAGTATAGTGTGCCTTCCCAATCGCGTTGTAATCGAGGTCGTCAGCGGCGAGGAGGGGCCGGATGTCATCAACAGGTAGAGGTACTTTCGGACTCCGTTACTCCCCGCCGGGAGACAGCAGGGCACGCATGGTGAGCCAGTTGGGGCTGCTGGTGGCCCTGGGCTTGGTGCTGCAGGTCATCGAGGGGGCCATACCCCCCATACTGCCCCTGCCCGGAGCAAAGTTGGGATTGGCCAACTTGGCCACTCTGGTGGCCCTACTGCTTCTGGGCCCGGTCGAGGCCCTGGCGGTGAATATACTGAGGTGCCTCCTGGGAGGCCTGCTGCGAGGCAGCTTTATCGGCTTGACCATAAGCCTCAGCGCGGGAACGGCCGCCATACTGGTGATGGCGGGTATTTACCTCATACCCTTCCTTCCCCTCAGCGTAACCGGTATCAGTATAGCCGGGGCGGTTACCCATAATGCCGTCCAGCTCGGCGTAGCCATCTGGCTGGTGGGCTTTCCCGGCCTGAAGCATCTTCTGCCCTATCTCCTGCTCATCGCCATTCCCACCGGCATTTTCATCGGCGTAGCCTCGAATCGCCTGGCCCTCGCCTTGAGCCGGACCTCCCTGGGGGAGGTGTTCTAAACTGGTTGAGCAGCCCCGGCGCGAGCCGGCCGTATTGCTGGAGAACGTGTCTTTCTCCTATCCCGGCCGGGAGGAACAACCCTCCCTGGAGAACCTCTCCACGATCCTCGCGCCAGGCGAGTTCGTGGCCGTCGCCGGACACAACGGCGCCGGTAAATCGACCTTGTGCCACCTCCTCAACTCCCTGCTCCTGCCATGCAGTGGACGCGTCGTATCCTGCGGCCTGGACACGCGGGAAAAGAGTGCCCTGCCGGAGATACGACGCCGAGTGGGCCTGGTCATGCAGAACCCCGACAACCAGATAGTCGGGCCCACGGTGGAGGATGACGTAGCCTTCGGGCCCGAGAACCTGGGTCTGGAACGCGATGAAATCGAACGGCGGGTGGAAGACGCCCTGGAGATCATGCGTATCTCCTCCATGAGGCACCGCGAGCCGCATCTCCTCTCACTGGGCGAGAGGAAGAGGCTGGCCATAGCCGGGGTGCTGGCCATGAACCCCGATATCCTGGTCTCGGACGAATCCACCTCCATGCTCGACCCGCCGGCCAGGCGCGATATCATGCGGCTGTTCGACCGCCTGCGGGAGGACAGGGGGATTACCGTGATCCACTCCACCCACCGCTCCGACGAAATACTCGTGGCCGACCGCGTCGTTCTGCTCGTAGGTGGCCGGCTTGCGTATGACGGAACCACGCAGGAATTCTTCTCCAGTAGCCTGCCGGCCGATAGAAAGGGGCTGCATGCTCCACCCCTTTACCGCCTGGCTCGTGAGCTGGAGCTCAGAGGCTTCTCCATGCCCGAGAAACCTTTGCAATCCGGGGAGGTGCTGGAGTGCCTACGGGCATCGAGCTGAAGGGCGCGAGTTTCACGTATCTTCCCGGCACTCCCATGGCCAGGAAGGTCCTTAGCGGTATCGACCTCAGCCTTCGGGATGAAGAGGTCCTTTGCCTGATGGGAAAAACCGGGGCCGGCAAGTCCACGCTTCTGCAGATAATGGGCGGGCTGATGCCTCCCACCGGTGGGGAGATATCCGTGGATGGCCGGCGGGCGCGGGGGACCAGGGCGCTACAATCCGTCTTGAGGGAGGCGGTCGGGACACTCTTTCAATCACCGGAAAGACAGTTATTCGCCGATACGGTGGAGCGTGACGTCGCATTCGGCCCCCGCAACCGGGGCGTATCGGGAAAGGAGCTGTCCGATCGCGTGGAGGAAGCCCTGCACGCTGCGGGTCTGGATCCCGGCGCTTACCGCCTCCGCTCACCCTTCCATCTCAGCCAGGGTGAGATGCGCCGCGTGGCACTGGCTGGAGTGCTGGCCATGAGGCCTCGGTTCCTCCTTCTCGACGAACCATCCTCGGGTCTGGATCATCCTGGCAGAGAATCACTATACGCCTCTCTGAGGGCCCTGCGCGAGAAGGGCCGGGGTATCCTGCTGGTCACCCACGACTGGGAGGAGGTGGAGATACTTGCGGACCGCGTGGCCCTGCTCAGCGAGGGCGGTATCTCCATATGCGACAAGAAACGGGAAGTCCTTACATCCCACGAACTGATAACCGGGGCCGGGCTCGAGCCCCCACCTCTGGTGGATGTTCTGTCGGGGCTGCGCCGGGCAGGCGTCGATCTGCCCGTATATGCCACTTCCCCCGAGGAAACGGCCGAGCTTATCGCTACGGCACTGCGGGGTGAGCCGGAATGAAAGGATTGAACCGCATCAGGGTGGGTCAGCATTATCCCATCGACTCCCCCGTCCACCGCCTAGACGCAAGGGTTAAAGTCCTGTGCATCCTGGCCTTGATCGTGGCGGCCTTTATCTCCCGCAGCGCGGCCGGTATAGTCCTTCTGGTACTCTTCACCCTTTGTATCATCTATGTTGCCAAGCTTCCTCCCCTCCAGGTTCTCGGGGCGCTGCGCACGGTATTCGTATTGCTGTTAATAACCGCCCTGGCCCAACTTTTCTTCTCCCCGGGACGTATCCTCTGGCAATTGGGACCGCTGAATATCACAAATGCCGGGGTACAGAACGCCGTTTTCTATTCCCTTCGTCTGGCCATGGCAGTAATCCTCATGTGCCTCCTGACCATGTCCACTAATTCCGTGGAACTGCTATTGGGGCTGGAGGGCATAATGGCCCCTCTGCGATGGGTGCGTTTCCCCGTACAGGAGACGGCCATGATACTCACCACGGCCCTGCGTTTCCTTCCTGTATTGCTGAGCCGCGCCGGTGAGATCGCCAGGGTCCAGGAGGCCCGCGGCGCCGATTTCTCCAGTGGCCGCCTGCTGCGCCGGGCTCGCTCCCTGCTACCGGTTCTGGTGCCTCTTTTCACCAGCTGTTTCAGGGATGCCGAGGAGCTGGGAACCGCGCTCGCCTCCCGCGGCTATCGCGGGGGCAAGGATCGCTCCAGGTACAGGGCGTCGAGATTCGGCGCCATGGAGGTACTGGCGCTGGCCGCCGTGGCGATCGTTATAGCGCTGGCCGTTATCATGCCCCGTTAGATCCCATCGCGAGCATGCCAATAGACGACAAACCACTTTATAGGATAAGCCTGAATATAGGGGAGCCGGGCGGCCGTTTCTAACCGCCCGGCTGTTCCGTTCCGTTTCCAACCACAGGTCCGTGCTCCCACGACCTGCCGTGGTCCAAACCTCAACGCAGTGCCTGCAGCAGGAAATCCTCCCAGGACACCTGGGCCATGAAATGGTCGTTGAAGTCCTTGATCATCACGTACATCCAGTAGAAGCCATAGATACCGCAGGTAACGATGGTGAGTATGAGAAAGGTCGCGAACTCCCTCTGCGGCACGCTGGGCGCCGCCTGCGCCGCCTGCTCCGCCAGCCCAAGCTTGGCCAGAGCGCTGCTCATTAAGGTGAAGAACTGCGCCTCGACCGCGTCATGCTGGATATAATCCTGCATGAGCACGTAGTAGAGGATAAACTGGCCAACCCAGAAGACGAATATGGCGATCAGCAGCCATATTGCCGCCCCCCTCTCCTGGGCCATGGTGGCCATCTGCATACGCACCTGCTCCAATTGGGAGAGTTCCGCGGATATCACGTCCTCCCTCCCCTGGGCCTTGACCCTGAGCTGGGCGATGGCCGCGTCGGCCACCCCGGACATACGCTTGAAGTGCTCGTCTCTCCTCTGCACCAGCTTGTAGACGATATACAGGCCGTAGATCCCGCAGGTAATTATGGAGAGCAATATGGCCATACCAGGATCAGCGATCCAGTCGGTATTGGCCCTCTCCGCCACGTAGTACTCCAGCTGGTTGCCCTGTTGGGCCGTGTACTGGGCACCCTCCATAGTGACCTCCTTTCTAACGCCCGGTCCCCGGCGGGGACCGCTTTCAGATATTGACTCCGAACAGGGTCAGTCGGGCCACCCAGGCCGCTATAAGCAGCCCCAGCGTCCCCCTGGCCAACACCTTTCTCGCCCTTCTTTCCGGCCTAGGAAGTAAACGTCTAGAGGTGATCTTCTCCGCCGCCATCAGTACCGTAATCACTAGGGCTACCGAGAGAAGAGGGGGGCCCAGCAGATGCAGACGAAAGGCCTCGATTATATCCCCATGGGCGGTGGCCGCCAGGCTACGGGTCATGCCGCAGAGCAGGCAAGGCAGTCCGGTGATGCGGTGAAACAGGCAACCCGGAGTTACACGGGAGACGAAGCCCTCTAAGTAGGGATAAAGGAAGGCTACGGCTAGAAGTGTGAACCCGGCTCCCATTATCTCCGCTTCCCTGGAGAGGAATTTCCTCCCCCGCCTGATATCCGGGCCTTCCAGGTACCGGCCCATGGCAGGGGAGGCCTGCCCGATTTCGGCTTTCCCGGCTCCGCTTACAGCCATGCTTCCCTCCTGCTTACTCCGTTACTTCATTATACCCGTGGAACTCGCTGGATATAACGGGTTGAGCCCTGAATTCATGATTACTCCCCCGCAAGTACGGGCTGATACATACGGCCGATGCGGCGCGTGCCAAGAGGGAGCCGCCGGCCAGGGTATGGTTAAATCATCGTAAGCAGCGTTTTGCCCACACTTCGGGGCGAGGAGCGGCATCCGTGTCGAGCGATCGAGAAAACGCTCCTGGTCATGCTTAACCCCCCATCCCCGCCGGCTCGCCTTTTCCAACCCACCCTATGTCTTCAGCGGTTCGAGTCTCATGCTGTCTTCCTCACCCACCAGGTAAGCGAAGGGATCGCCGTCCTCATGGGTGAAAAACAATAGATCCCGACGGCGAAAAGCCTCCTTGAGTACCTCCTTCTTCATCTTCATCAGTTCCAGCGGGAAGAGATCCCAGCCCATATGCCAGTTGACCTTTAGATGTGCCTGAGTGGGGACGAGGTCTCCCAGGAAGATGCATCTGGCATCTCCCGCATCTAGGCATACTATCTGGTGCCCCGGAGTATGGCCCCCGGTATGCACAACCCTCAGCCCGGGTACCACCTGGGTTTCCCCGTCCACGGCGGCCAGTATCCCCTTCTGCTCCAGGATAGCGAAATTGCGCCTATCGTAGGAGGCCCCGCTGCGGAGATCCGGATTCATCGCAGCCTCCCATTCCCTTCTCTGAACGACGTACTTCGCCGAGAGAAAGGACGGCCTCAGCTCCTCCCCGTCCCCGCTCGTGGCCCAGCCGCAATGATCGAGGTGGAGATGGGAATGTATTACGAAATCTATATCCTCGGGCCGGCATCCCTCCCTCTCGAGTTCTTGCAGAAGGTCACCTCCGTTCTCGCGTCCGTAGAGGTCCTCCTGCTTGGGGGTCATCTTTCTGCCGATGCCCGATTCCACCAGTACCAGGGCCTGGGGCCCCTTGAGCAGGAGGCTGTTCAAACCCAGCCTTATACGGTTCCTGTCGTCCGCTGGCTTCTTCCTCTCCCATAAGGGCTTGGGGATGACCCCGAACATAGAGCCTCCGTCCAGCCGGAAGAATCCATCCGAGAGGGACACGAGTTCCCAATCCCCTATGGTTACTCTCGGTGAAGACATGTTTTCTCCTCCTCTTGTCGGCCGTGCCGGTTCTGGCAGAAAATCGTCGCTACGCCTTACAATTCTATATGAGAATATATATAAATATCTTGATACGATCACATGCCCTGTTCTTCAGCGATTCTTGATACGCCGTTCGCCAGGCAGCGATCGGAGGGCAAAGGGGTACCGTGTTCAAGAAACCGTCAATCGAAACCGATTCTGCTTGTAGTGATTCGACTTGGAAGGGGCGATGATGCGCGGGATTAGAATCAAATCCAGCCAGGACGGCTTCACTATCGTCGAATTAATGGTGGTGTTGTTGATTATCGGTGTCCTGTTGGGGATAGCTATACCATCCTTTCTATTCTCCATGAGATCAAGCAAGGAGGCCGCGTGCAAATCCAACCTGAAGATAATCAGGACTTCCCTGGAGGAATACCATATGGACAATAAAGACTACCCGGATAAACTGGAGGACCTGGTGCCCGGATACCTGGAAAGCGAAACGGGAACCTCCTGCCCGGAAACCGGCCAACCTTACGACTATGACCCCGATACGGGAGAGGTCAAATGCCCGTATCACACCTGTCTGTGAGTTGATGGGAAAGAGGTAGATCGATGAAATACGCCCAGTTTGAAAGGATAGTGATCCTGGTCATCGTAATCGCCGTCGCGGTTATGGCTGCGGCCATGATCGTGCAGAAGACGGATGCCGTGGAGGTGACGGGCCATGTAATGATGATAGTGGTCATAGTATCCAGCCTTTACTGGGGTAAGAGAGGGGCTCTGGCCAGCTTCCTCCTGTGCTTCACGGCCTATACGATCGCCCGTCTGGTGTTTATCGGGGATTTCAGCTACGGCACGGCGGCCCAGCTGATCGCGGCAAAGTTTGCCGTCTACGGAGTGCTGGCCCTGCTGTGTTCCTATATGCGCAACCAGTTCCGCTACTTCTTCGTCAAACTCGAGCATCAGGACTTCATAGACGACGAGACCCAGATAGGAAACGAGACATTTCTAATCAAGGAGCTGACCGACCGTATCGACGAGAACGATCGCTACAACATCCCTTTCTCCGTGGTGAATTTCACGCTCAACGATTCCTACATCGACGAGATGCGCAAGAGCGAGGGGATAAGCGTTCTCAGGGATATAAGCCTTACCATAATGAAGAACGATACGCGGTCGGTGGACGAACTTGCCAGGAGCGGCAACAACTTGATGGTTATTCTACCCAGCGTGGGCCGGGACGGGGCCCGGATCTGCGGGAAACGCCTGGAGAACAAAATACACAGATACATCGAGCGGCATCTCGCGAACGGCGATGCTGAGACGATGCTCAACCTGGTTATCTACGAATACCCCGAGAACAAGAAAGAGGTTGAATCCATACTGGACACCCTTCGCGATAGCGTGCGAGACTAGCCGTTAAAGCACCCGGCCCTTGAAATCCGCCGGCTCATGCCCGGCCGCTTCCCCCTCACGCTCCGGTTCACCCAGGCCGGGACGACCAACCACCCTTACGATTATGGGAGACAACCCTCTACGCTCCGCCAGCTTCAGGCAAGCCCAGAAGCTCAACAGACCCAGGGCTATCGCGGTCAGGATGGCGGGGCCCTGGGTGCCGCCCTCCATGAAGAACCCGAATATCACCGCGCCCAGGAAATAGCCGGCCACCATGGCCAGGACGGGAAGACCGAAAACGATGAGATAGGTCAGGGAAAGACGCTTGGAGGGCACCCTTAATATGACCTCGTCCCCACTCCGGACCCCCAGGTGGTTGGCGGTGGTGAATTCCATGGTATGCTCGCGGTTGCGAGCCAACAGGCCGCATCCCCCGCACTCGGCGCAGTTGACCCGGGCCACGCGCACCAGGGCCTTACCGCCATCAGTCTTTATGACCTTGGCCTGACACTCCATGGCTACAGTTTACCCCAAATACCCGTCAAGCGGATGACCGGTCGCCATGTAACCTTTTTTTCGCTGGACAATACTTGTACATGATAGTAAAGTACAATTTGGTTTTATTTTGTGTGAAGTCGCAATATAAGCAATAACATTCGCAGTAAACTGCATGCGGCAACGAAGGCGTGACGATCGATGAGCAAGACCCTTAGGCTCTTTCACCGCATACGGGGTGGAATATATCCGCCCAGGAACAAGCACTTCACCCGCGAGCGACCCATTTTAAAAATCGAGGCCCCCGAGAGGGTGGTCATACCCCTACAACAGCACATAGGAACCCCCTGCAAGCCTCGGGTCAAGAAGGGTGACGAGGTGGGGGTGGGCACCCTTATCGGCGACGCGGAGGCCTACGTATCCTCTCCCGTTCACTCCAGCGTATCCGGCAAAGTCGCCCAGGTCGCCCCACAGCCCCATCCACTGGGCGGGGACAAGCTCGCTGTGATCATCGAGAACGACGGCCTGTACACGCCGGACCCTTCCCTGAGGGCCCCCTATCCGTGGCGAGAGATGCCTCCCGAGGAAATTCGCAAGGCCGTGAGGAGCGCCGGCATAGTTGGGATGGGTGGAGCCACCTTTCCCACCCACGTCAAGTTGAGCCCGCCCAGCGATAGTCCCATCGATACAGTGATAATCAACGGCTCGGAATGCGAGCCTTACCTGACCTCCGACTTCCGCCTCCTGGTGGAGGAAGCCGACCTCGTCGTGGAGGGACTCAACATCATCATGAAAGCCGTGGGGGCCGGCAAGGGGATCGTGGCCATCGCGGACAAGAAAATCGAGGCCATAGAGAATGTGGAGGCTACGGCCAGGGGAACGGGTATCGAGGTGTTCCCGCTTAAGACCAGGTATCCCGCGGGAGCGGAGAAAGTGCTGATCACCAACGTCCTGGGCCGGGAGGTTCCCTCCGGTGGGCTCCCCATGAACGTAGGAGTGGTGGTGAACAACGTGGGAACGTCCCACGCCATGGCCCACTACTTCGCTGCGGGGCTGCCCCTGGTGGAAAGAGTAGTGACGGTAAACGGCTCCGCGGTCGTCAACCCCTCCAACCTTATGATACCGCTGGGAACCAGCTTCTCCGCGGCCGTGGAGGCCTGCGGGGGATTCAGGGAACCCCCGGGTAAGGTGATCATGGGCGGTCCAATGATGGGGCTGGCCCAGTACACCCTGGACGTGCCGGTTATCAAGGGCACCTCGGGCATCCTGGCCCTGTCCGTGGAGGAAGCCGGCTATCGTATCCCCACGGAGCCGATTTGCATCCGCTGCGGCCGTTGTGTCGACGCCTGTCCCATGAACCTCGTGCCAACCTACCTGGCCTCCTACACCCACGCTGGCAAATGGGACGAGCTGCGCAGGTTCAACATCCTGGACTGCATAGAATGCGGCTGCTGTACCTACGTCTGCCCCACCAAGAACCCTATCGTGCAGCTGGTGAAGACGGGAAAGGCGGAACTTGCCAGGATGAAGAGACGTGAGGATAAGCGGAAGGAAGAGCTGGCGGCCGTCGATGCGGAGGGGGGTGGCGATGACGGAGAATAAACTCGTCGTATCCACCTCCCCGCATATCAGGGATACAGCGAACACCAGGAAGATCATGCTACAGGTGATCATCGCCCTGGCCCCGGCTACCATCTACGCCCTGGTGATCTTCGGACTGCCGGCTTTCTGGGTGCTCCTGGCCTCCATCTCCGGCGCCCTGCTGGGAGAGTTCGCCATGCAGAAAGGCAGGCGCCTGCCAGTGACCTTGAGTGACGGTAGTGCCTTTCTCACCGGCCTCCTGCTGGCCCTTACCCTGCCGCCCGAACTGCCCTGGTGGATAGCCCTGGTGGGAGGGCTCACCGCCACAATACTCGGCAAACAGATCTTCGGCGGATTGGGTCACAATATCTTCAATCCAGCCCTGGTGGGCAGGGCGGTGGTCTTCGTCTCCTGGGCTTCCTATATGACCACGAGCTATTTTAAGAGCGCCGCCATTGGCATAGCCAACACCTCCGCCCATCAGCACATAGTGGACCTGGTCAGCGGTGCCACTCCCCTGGCGGCCATGAAGGCGGTCTACGATCCGGCGGGGGCCACCTTCGTCCCCCAGGGCCTCAACGCCTCCAACTACTACAAACCCCTGCTCCTGGCCAACCCCTGGGGTTGTATCGGGGAGGTATCGGCCCTGCTGCTCATACTGGGCGGCCTCTACCTGATAGCCACGAGGATCATCGACTGGAGGATCCCCCTTACCTACGTGGGAACGGTGGCGGTACTCACCGCCTTCACGGGAAGGGATCCCCTTTTCTATACCCTGTCGGGTGGCCTGCTTATCGGCGCCATATATATGGCCACCGACTATACCACCAGTCCCCTGTCGTCCCGGGGCAAGGTGATTTTCGGACTCGGGCTGGGACTGATGACCTTCCTGCTGCGCTTCTGGTCCAACAATCCCGAGGGAGTTATGTTCTCTATACTGTTCATGAACGGAATGGTTCCCCTTATTGACCGCTACATCCTGCCCCGCAAATACGGTAAGCTGCGCTGCGCCGAGGAAGGTGGATGACCATGTTCCGCTATGTCCTCAGCCTGGGTCTTCGCCTCACGCTGGTCTGCCTGGTGGCTGCCATCGGCCTGGGATTGACCTATTCCGCGGTCGAGAGCCGTATAGTGGAGATGGAGCTCGAGGAACGAGGGAAGGCGGGCAAGGAGGTGCTGGCCCCCCTGGACGCCAAACCCCAGGAGATAGATGAAGGGGAGCTGGCGGCTCTGCAGGAGAAGTTCCCGGAACTGGTTAGCGTATTCGAGGGCATAGACGAAAACGGCAACCTGGTGGGCTACGCCATCGTGGTCAAGGGTAAGGGTTATAGCTTCTTCACCATGGCCGTGGGAGTGGATATGGAGGGCAAGGTCAGCGGCATCGAGGTGGTGCAGCACGAGGAGACGCCCGGGCTTGGGGGCTCGGTGGTGGAAAACAGCGAGTTCCTGTACCAGTTCATCGACGGAGGTCCCGAGGACTTCGTCCTGGGGGAGGGTATCGACGCCAAGACCGGAGCCACCATGACCTCCAGGGGGTTGACCGACGGCGTAAATTACACCCTGGAGATCTGGAGAGACATCACGCTGAAAGGAGGCCAATAAGGGATGGGCGACAGGAAGTCCGCCACAGGTGAACTCACCAATGGTCTGGTAAGATCCAACCCCCTCCTGGTCCTGATGGTGGGCCTGTGTTCCGCCCTGGCGGTATCCACGAAGGTGGAGAACTGCATTTTCATGGGGGTCGCGGTGATCTTCGTGCTGGTGTGCTCGAACGTCATCATCTCCCTTATTCGCCGCTTCATTCCCGATCAAGTACGCATACCCATCTTTATCGTCATCATAGCCTCCTTCGTGACTATCGTGGATCTGACCCTGAAGGGTTATTTCAAGCCCGTTTACGATCGCCTCGGGGTATGGATCCCCCTAATCGTGGTCAACTGCATCATCCTGGCCCGTGCCGAGGGGTACGCCTCGCAGAACCGAGTGCGATACGCCGCCATGGACGGCATAGGCATAGGCCTGGGATACACGGCGGTGATACTGATCATGGCCGTGTTCAGGGAGCTGATGGGAACGGGACAGATAGTGTTGTTCGAAAAGACCATCATCAACTTCGGAACCAGTTCCATGCCCGTCATCTTCATAATGTTCCCCGGCGCCTTCATCACCTTCGCCCTGCTGGCGGCGGCCCTGCAATGGTACCAGGATCGCAGGAAGCCGGAGGAAGGGGGTGGCTCCTGATATGAATGAAGCCTGGCGATATTTTCTCCTTTTCTTCGGAGCGGTCCTCGTCTATAACTTCATACTCATCCGCTTCATCGGGCTCTGCCCATTCTTCGGCATATCCAATCGCCTGGAAACCTCTATCGGCATGGGTATCTCCGTGGTCTTCGTCATGGTGATGGCCACGTCGGTATCCTGGGTGGTCTGGAACTACGTCCTCGATCCCCTGGGGGTGGGCGATTTCCTCTATATCCCGGCCTTCATCCTAATCATCGCCAGCCTGGTGCAGTTCGTGGAGATGGTCATAAAGAAGACCAGCCCTCCCCTTTACAAGGCCATGGGCATCTACCTTCCCCTTATCACTACCAACTGCGCCGTCCTGGCGGCGGTCATCGAGAGCGTCAGGCCAGGTTTTTTCAAGATGAATATCGCCTACAATCACACCTTCCCGGAGGCCCTAGTCTTCACCATAGGGGTGTCGCTGGGCTTCGCGTTGGTACTTATACTTTTCTCGGCCATGCGGGAGAGGCTGGACCTGGCGCCCGTACCCAAGTTCTTCTGTGGGATACCCATAGCCTTCATCGCCGCGGCCCTCTACTCCCTGGCCTTCATGGGATTCACAGGCATGTTCGGATTGTAAGGATATAACAATGGACTGGTCCTTGGTATGGAAAGCGCTCTTAGCCCTGGCGGGAGCCGGTATCCTGCTCGGAGTGGTTTTAGCCATGGCGTCACGGCGCTTCCACGTAGAGGTGGACCCCCGGGTGGAGGAGATACTCAGGGCTCTTCCGGGTTCCAACTGCGGCGCCTGCGGCCTGCCCGGATGCGAGGCGGCCGCCGAGGCGGTGGCCGTGGGAGATGCTCCTCCCACCATCTGCAAAGCGGGAGGACCGGACGTCGCCAGCGAGGTGGGAAAGATCATGGGCATCGATGTCGAATCGGTGATCCCCATGGTAGCTCACATCCACTGCAGGGGCGGTAGGTCAGTATCCCCGATCAAGGCCATCTATCAGGGAGTCAATTCCTGCCGCGCGGCGGAGACTGCCATGGGTGGAGGTAAAGCCTGCCCCTTCGGGTGTATAGGCCTGGAGGACTGTGCCGACGTATGCCCGGTCAATGCCATCGCCTTCGACGATGACGGGATACGCCGCGTCAACATCAGGAAATGCACCGGGTGCGGCCTGTGCGCGGATATATGTCCACGCGACCTCATAGAGATGGTTCCCAGGTACCAGGCCACCTTCGTGCGCTGCAAGTCACGCTACACCGGCAAGAAGGCCCTCCAACTCTGCAAAGTAGCCTGTATCGGTTGCAAGAGGTGCGAGAAGGTCTGCCCCCACGACGCCATACACGTGGAGTACGGCTTCGCTACTATCGACTACGGAAAATGTACAAACTGCGGAGAATGTGTTCAGGAATGCCCCACCGGAAGCATCCAGCTCTGGGTAGAGAGGGAGGATCATCCCGAGGGAGGCGAGTTCGTCCTGCCCAGGAAAAGAAAAAAGGACAAGAAAAAGGGGTCCGAGGAAAAGGGCGGGAGCAGTGAAGAGACCGCGAAAGCGCCCATGGAACCGGGCGACATCGGCTCCGGGGATACCGTCAAGGAGGGGGAATCCCCCGACGAACAGGGCGAAGGCGGATTCGACACCGGCAGCAAGAGCTCACAAGCCTGTTGATATGCCGCGGATTATCAATCGCCGCGCAACCACTTCAAGGTAGCCCCCAGGTAAGGATGCTCTTCCTCCAATCTGTCGAAGACGGCGCCCCGCAGAGCACCCCTCTCTCTCGCCCAGGTCAGCCGGTTATCGTAGCTTGTCTCGATCCTCGGTACCGCTTCCAGAACAAGTCCACTCTCCAGTTCATCGCAGAAGGCGACGACGAACCTCTCGAATAGGGACGAGGACTCCTCGAGTCGTCCCAGCAAGTCACATGATGCATACAGTCCCACCAGTCTGGGTGCCCTGAAGATGACGAACACCGGATCGTAGACCAGGCAGAAGAGCCGTCGCCGAAACCTCATGACATGGAAGCCGGTATAGGGAAGATAGCAACCTTCTTCCTGGCGTTCGCCGCGGCGGCACTCCGGGTAGATCGACTCCACCGTATCGCGCACCACGCCCTCCAGGATCTCCGTCACCTTCCCCCAATCCCCCGCCTGGGGAAGAGATATCTCGGTATACAGCGATCCGCGTAGGGACCCACGCTCTCCCACGACCTCTATGCTCTCAGGCGCAAGGAAATAGGTCAGGCCGCGAGCCGAATAGACTTCATAGGAATTCTCGCTCATACCGGCCTTGTTCTTCAGGGAATCGTACCTCAACTCAACGATACGGGCGCTGAAGCGCACCCTGCCCCATTCCACTTCCCTGCCGGGTGGCAACAGGAGCGGCATGCGTTGGTAGTCACGTGTCAGAACGTCCCTGATATGGGCGGGAAAGTCCGGCCTGTCCAAGGCGTCCTTATCGGTTGGAAATAGAAAGGCTATGCTCCAACCATCCGGAAGCGGGGGCGGTCTGCTGGCGGGAAGGTAATGGGGTGAGGTCTCAGGCGCGCTCTTCCCCTCTCTGAGAGCCGCCCTGATCTCACCCAGCGGGTAGGAGGGATAATATGCTCTGGGATGGTATATGGCGGCGAATTCGCTGGCCAACGCCTCTCCTTCCACGATATCGCCGGGACGTACCTCCTCATTCAATATGCTCGACTTCAGGCCGGGTATATCGATCTCCCGCATCGGCCCTCGCCTGGTTTCTACGTCATCGGCTTCCTTATGATCGGAAAGGGCGTAACACAGTGAGAACTTCGCCAGCTCCTCGTATAGTTTTGCGTCCTGGCGTTTCAACCTTCCTCCTCCCCAACAAGTGCCTCCTTCACTACTCCGCGCACGAGGATAATTATATTAGCAATCACTACATCGTGGGTTGACTGCTTTTTACCAAGTCTTTCAGTGTCCAGTTACTTGCCTGAGCCTGGTTGCTCAAAACCCCTGGGCCTTGATGTCCAGCTCGCCTGCGCGTACGTAAGCATCGATCTAGGAAGATACCCGGGATGACGCGTCAGGCTGCGCTGACACCATAGTCCTCCAGGTGGTCTCATCACATATGCAAGCAATGCATCTTGCCTCAAACTTGTCTGTGTTCCCCGGTCAGGGGCTGAATCGACACCCTATCGGTGATAAGATATATACAGCAGGGAGCGAAAAGTACAGTACGCTCCTCACTTGGAAAGGAGCTCGACATGTCTACAAGAGGAGAGATCGTTATCTACGGAGCCGGGATGTCAGGGCTTATCGCCGCCATTAACCTAGCGAAGGAGGACTACAAGGTTACGGTGCACGACCGTGAAAAAGGATTCGGCGGAGACAGCATATACAACCCCTCTACCCATACCACCTCCATAGACGTGGACATGACCTCGGAGTATATAGGAATCGACCTGTCGAGCGTGTTTCACCCTCTACGGTACTGTCCATTTTACTTCCATGACACCGCATTCCATCCCCCACTGCATCTTCTGGACATGCATACAGTGGAAAGGGGAAACCGTCCAAGCAGCCTCGATTCCCTGCTCTACGCCCAGGCCAAAGAGCTGGGCGTAGATTTCAAGTTCAATTCCCCGCTGAGAAAGGAAGTCCTGCACAAGCTGCCCGACAACACTATTATCGCCTGCGGGCTTGCTCCCAGCGTTTACGAGATGCTGGACATCCCCTACCTGCGCTGGTACGGATGGATATCGCGGGGGGAGATAGGCTTCAGCGATCGCTCGTGGATATGGATCGACGAGGTTATCACCGAGTACGGGTACCTCAGCTCCTGCAATAATTATTACTTCAACCTGCTCTTCTCCAACCGCCATATCGATCGCCGGTCACTTGAGAAATACCAGGACTTCATAATACGCCATGAAGGCGTGGAGCATAAGAACTGGGAATACATATCGGGTGCGGTTCCCATTGCCAGCCCCGATAACCCCAGGCTCTTCCACAATGGCCTGATAATGTGCGGCACCATCAGCGGGGCCATGGATCCCTTCTTCTGGTTCGGCATTCTCGGCGCCCTGGTCACCGGCAAAGTGGCGGCCATGGCCGTTTACGATAGGCGCAAAGCGGAGGAGGATTTCGAGCGCTTTACCAGACGCTTCAGCGCCGCTTATCTCTTCAAGAACCTTTTCTGGTACCGGATAAGGCCTCATGTAGGTATCTTCGAGAACGGGATTAATTTCATAGGCCAGCGCAGGTTCGAGAAATTGAGTGAGTCGCTTTTCAAGCGCGGATCGCTGGCATTCGCGACACCTGGATTCGGCCGGCTGGGAACCTACTGAGAGAGTACCTATACGGTCGCTTCCTTGTCCCTCGGAACAATGCGATCACCAGCGAGGGGGGGCATGGAATTATAGACCTCGTCCACCCTGAGATGATAGGTGTCTCCCCCGAGGGAGTTCAGCTCCCCCTTAACCTTATAGGATTTCACATCCATGGTGACCAGGCTCATCACGGCCCTGCAGGGTACTTTTACCCCGGCCAGCTCGCGATTGTATTTCGATGCCCTCAGCAGGAAACCTGTATCCCCGGCCGGGGCCACAGTCAGGACGGGATAGATATGGGGATATCCGTCCTCTCCCAGAACCGCCAGGGCCTTGATGGAGGTAAGCTTACAGAACTTGCTTTTCACCAGTCCGGGTATGCGGACTCCACCGTTTTCCCCGACCGCCCCACGCATCCTGAGGCGTAGCGGATCGATAACCAGTCCGGG
Organism: Actinomycetota bacterium; assembly: GCA_034188985.1. Classification (GTDB taxonomy): domain Bacteria; phylum Actinomycetota; class Geothermincolia; order Geothermincolales; family RBG-13-55-18; genus JAXHVT01. The sequence goes on from JAXHVT010000034.1 coordinate 98,871, forward strand.
CAGAAAGGGTTTGCGCAGCGGCCCGACCTTTACGGCGTCGATAACACCCGCCGCCCTCACCCCGGAGTAGGCATTATAGCGCATGAATGGAGAGGAATCTATGGCGTCCTTATACATGCCCTTTTCCTCGAAGCCACGGAATTCGCCAAGAAGTGTGGCCATCTTGAGCTTCATGTTCACCGCCGCCGCGGCCACCCGGGGGTTTTCCCGCAAGTTGCGCTTGCTGTTCCACATCAGGAACTCTCCGAATATAAGACGGTCCTTCCTCCCATCGGGAGGAGGCTGAAGTGTAACTATGAGGGCCACGTTTATCTCGCCCCGCGCATCCGCAGTGGCCAGAAACTTGGCCGCCATCTCCTCCGCGAATAGCTCGCTTACCTCTTCAGGAAGATCCATTATACCCTCCTCGTCGTCGCGGACTCCGGCATTCCCCTTATCGCCGGCCTACCCCGACTTATTCAACCCTCGCCGTGGCCCCCGACCATCGAACCGTAGCGAGACCTTCGTCCGCCGCCGCCGCGGTCAGTTCTTCCATCCGCTCCCTGGTCACCAGGCCCTCTCCCAATAAAGGGAAAACGAGATCAAGGCGATGATACTTGGAGTCGCAGGTGTTGTTGAAAGCCAATAGATCGAACCTCTCCACGGTTGGTAGATTGTCGAGTATGAAACGGGCCACGGCCCTGATATTATCCTCGGAATCGGTATATCCGGGTATTATGGGTGTGCGTATCCACAAGGGTGTCCCCGTTCTGGATATACGGCTGGCGTTTGAGAGCACCAGGTCCAGCGGCACGCCTGTGTACCCCAGGTGTTCAGCGGGGTCCATTATCTTAAGATCTAAGAGCACCAGGTCACAGGCCTCGACCAGGGGCTCTAGGCGCCCCCAGCTTACGCCTCCACAGGTATCCATGGCCAATTTCGCTCCCCCCTCCTTCACCAGTTCCATCAAGGTCAGGCTGAAATCGGCCTGCAGGGCGGGCTCACCTCCCGAGATGGTTACTCCGCCTCCAGACTTATCATAGAACACCTTATCCCTCAGGGCCTCGGCCGCCACCTCCCCCGCCGTTCTTACTCTGCCGATCACCTCCAGGGCGGCCGCGGGGCAGGCCTCCTCGCATTTTCCACAGGCGTCACAGGCCTCGCGATCAATCGCCATGCCCTCAGGGCTCAAGGTCAAGGCACCGCTGGGACAGGCCTCTAGGCATTCCCTGGCTCCTATGCAGCGCACATCGTACCACATCAGCTCCGGCCCCGCCCTCAAACCCTCGGGGTTATGGCACCAGGGACAACGCATGGGGCAGCCCTTGAGAAAGACCGTGGTGCGTATACCCGGCCCGTCCTCGGTGGAGTAGCGCTGGACGTTGTAGACGACGCCAGTTGTGTCCCGAACATCAGAGGGCATGAGACTCCCTTGCTATGATCTCGTCCTGTATCTCCTTGCCCAACATCACGAAATAGGCATTGTATCCGGTTACCCGGACCAGGAGGTTGCCGTATTCCTCCGGCCTTTCCTGGGCTTCGCGCAGGGTATCGGGATCTATGACGTTCACCTGCAGGGCGGTTCCGCCTTTCTCACCGTAGCCTCTCAAGAAAGCCATGAGCTTTGTGATATGCTCTTCGTCCCTCAGGAGTGAGGTGCTGAAGCTTATGGTATGAGATGATCCGTTGGGGGCCGTCTCCAAGCCCATCTTGCCCACGGAAAGGGTGACGGCCGTAGGACCGTGACGGTCCGCGCCGTTCACGGGCCCGATAGCGTTGGAGAGAAAGGTGCCGTTTTTACGCCCGTCCGGAGTCGCCGCCGTAGAGGGAGCGAATGATATCCAGTAATTCCACGACAGGTAACCGCCGCGGTATTTTCTCCCGGTGGCGGGTGAGGTCCGCTCCGTAACCATTCTCGTCCATTTCTGCGAAAGGTAGCGGGCTATCTCGTCGGCGTAATCGTCATCGTTACCGTACTTGGGGGCCTTGTTGACAAGGGTCTGGCGCAAGGCCTCGTGGTTCTCGAAGTTGTCATGAATCGCCTTGTCCAACTGCTCCATGTTTACCTTGCCATCCTCGTACACCAGCTTTTTCACCGCCGCCAGCGAGTCCGCAGCCGTGGCGAAAGCCACGCCCTCCACGGTTATATACCCGTACCTTGCCCCTCCCTGAGTGATGTCCTTTCCTTTTTCCACGCAACCCCCTATCAGGGTGGACAGGTAGGGCGTAGGCTCGTATTCGGCCCGGATGGCGTCCGCCTCGTCGCTTAAATCCAGCATCCTTTTCATCAGGGCTTCGAGCTGGGTTTCAAAGCCTTCGCGAAACTCCTCCCAGGAGCGGAAGTCCTTCACCTTCCCCGTGTTCGGTCCAAGGTGTTTACCGGTTTGTGCGTCGCGTCCGGAGAAGAAGGTCATCTCCACCGCCTTGGCCAGGTTCACGTTGACATCGACGGTGCCCGAGCGATCGTCGCCCTGCAGGGTGTTCTCCAGGCAGCCCACGGGGGCGTAATCCCATAGACGGTCCCGGGGAAGCCCCTGCCAGGCCAGCCCCTGGATGGAGTTCTCATCGAAGTTCATGAGAAAGGGGGATCCCTGCGCCTCGGAAAGCATCTCGGTCACGCGGCGCATCAGGGGTTCGGGGGTACCGGCATGCAGGCGTATGTTCGGTTTGGGCTCCAGCATGTTCATGTCCTCTATGATATCCAGGAGAAGCCAGGTAAGCTCGTTGGAGGCATCCTCACCCTCGGCGTTCAGGCCTCCTATGGTCATGAGCTGGCCGAAACCGGAGTTGATGCCCTGATTGCTCAGGATCCTGCACTGAAAATCGTAGGCATAGTTATGCTTGATCCAGTAGCACTCGATAATCTCCCTGGCTTTTTCCTCGGTTAAAACACCGCTGTCCAGGTCCTTGCGGTAATAGGGGTACATGTACTGGTCGAATCTGCCGTGGGACAATCCGGCGCCGGGATATGATTCCGCGGCCATGATCAGCATATGGGTGAACCAGAGCGATTGTATGGCCTCGTAGAAGTTCTCCGCCGGCTCCCAGGGGACCTTCTCACATAATCCCGCGATCTCCCCGAGCTCCCCGGCCCGAGCCTCGTTCTCCTCCTTGTCGGCCAACCTCCGCGCCTCCTCGGCGTAGCGCCGCGCCAGATCGCGAACGGCCTCACAACATACCATGAGTGCCTCGAGAAATTCTACGTACCCGGCATCATCCGTCTTCTCTCTTCTGCTCTCGAGGTCCTTGTAAATCCCCTTGAAGCCCTTTCTCAACACCATGGGATAGTCCGGTATCACGTGTCCCGGAATGGCGCCCGTATTCCCCAGTCCCAGTTCGTTGATCTCCTTGCAGCCTTTCCACCATTTCTTAACCCTCCCCTTCCAGCGCCTGGCCTCTTTGCGGTTATGACACTTGGAGAGCGCGGTATTGAACTGCCCGCCCACCACCAGCTCGCCCTCCAATATCCTAACCGGCAGGTAGCGCCTCAGGACCTCGCGGAAGAAAAGGGCCCTCCGCATTATCAGCGAGTGCTCCCAGAATCCCTCCGGAAGGTCCACCTCACGGCCTAGTACTTTCAGTGACTCGCCAAAGGCTTCCATGAAGGGCACTATCTCCGGGATGATGCCCCAGAGAACCGGTGACCATACCTCGTCCCATTCCGTGCCCGTGGTGAAAGGCATGACCTCGTTGCGGAAATAGGGGCGGTCATCCAGGGAATAGTATTCCTCCCGCAGCCTCCTTACCCGCGGTGACAGATTTCCGGATTCGGACCAGATCATTTCCGGTGATATGATCTCGCTTTTCTTCATAACCGCCTCCACCTCCCAGGGGCGAGACCTCTTACCGTTCCCGCCCGCAATAAACTTCGGGGTATAAGACGAGCTCTTCGCCATGAAGCGTGAGTTAACCGCCGGCACGCTATGATCGGTGTTCCACCCATACCTTAACTGCCGGTCCTTTCCTCGCAGCCGCCGTATGACCTGTATCTCTTCACCCATACTTGTCGGAGAAGAATCTCAGCCATAATTTTCCGCCCCACGCCCTTTTACCGGAATGATCCCCATCAGTGCCAGTATTATCAGAGCAGGATCCTCTGAAACTGCCAGTCCAGAACGGAGCTTCCCACCTCCAGCAGGCGCAGGTCCCGCAGCATCCTGCTCATGTTATCGTCCAGGGGCAGATTAGCCTCCTCTATCAACCGGCGCATGGAATCCACCCAGTTGGAAAGCGACTTACCGAAGAACAGCAGCAACTCCACCCTCTCCCTGCTTCCCTGCCCGGCATAAAAGGTAAGGTCCAGAAGGCGATCGGCCACAGCGCTATAGGCCGTCAGCTCCACCTTCCTCTGGGCCAGAGAGAACCTGATGTCCGGTGAGATGCCAGGGGCATCAAGGTTGGAGACAACCAGGTGATGCCACCTTTCCATAAAGGAGATCACGATCGGAATGACCACAGCCCTCTCCCATAGAAAAACGGAGCGCGAGAACCGCTCGTGTCCCCATCCCTCCTCGCCGATCAGGTGATCCTCGGGTACCCATACATCGTTCATGATGACCTTTCCATGAGGGGAAGTGGGCAGAAAGTCCAGCTCCACCCGCTCCACCTCCACCCCCTCGTGCTTTTCCACCAGGAAGACGGATAGACCATCTTTGCCCGCCTTGGAATCCGTGGATGCCACCACCATGAAAACATCCGCTACCGGCGCGTTGGTCACTGGCCCTTTTACTCCCTGAAGAACGTAGCCGTTATTGTCCCGCCTGGCCGTGGTACGCATTCGTGAGGGATCGCCGCTCGTTTCGGGTTCGGAGATAGCGGCGGCACCTATACGGTCGCCCAGGCAGAGAGAGGGGAGGTAGCGTTCCCTCAGGGATCGGGATGCGAACACCTGCAGGGGATACGCGCAGAGCATCACGTGGTCCAGTATGCTCAAGGTCAGCCCCAGGTCGAAGCTCTCCCCGGCCAGGATGCCCAGTCCTTCCGAGAACTCCCTAACGTCCTCTCCTCCGCCGCCGTAGTCCTTGTCTATGACCATTCCCAGCAGTCCCATATCGGCTATTTCCCTCCATAACGATCGATCGAACTCCCCCATTTCCATCCTGCCGGTCAGGCTCGAAAAGACCTTGCCACGGGCGTAACTTCTAATTTCCTTGGCGTTCATCTCTCTTCTCCTTTTGGGAACATACCCGCCTTACGATGCTGTTCGTTTTCGCCGCGAGGCGTCTCGTCGATCCTCTTTATCATAGTCTTTTCAAGGAATGAGGGGCAAACTTCGAGCTATCATCCAGGCATGGGCGCCTTGGTCGCCAAACGTCCTCGTAAAGCGCTTTTCATGCCGGTTACCGGATCAAGGAACCGCTTTTCCTATTCGTCTCGCCTTCATTCCGCCCTCCATAAGTATGATAGATAATCCCCCGTTCGGGCGATAGGCCAGATTCCTGTAGCGGCGATAATAAAAGTGGAAATAAAAAAGTGAGGGACAGCCGTATTTCCCCCTATTGCGGAAACACCGCCATAGCCCGACAGCCCTCAACCAAAACTGTCCCTCCGTCCGGCCCGCTGGCACCCCCTCCAGCGGGTCTTTCTTTTTGCCTTATTGCCTTATCCAGCCATTTAGTTGCTCGGTGTAATCCAGAAGTTCCTGAATGGCTGGAAACTCGTCGTTTAAGAAGCAAAACTCTTCCGACCAGGGATTCAGGCGCATACTCTCCCTTTCCGGCTCTGGGAAGATACGGCTGAATTTCTCGTAGAGCTCCGTTCCCCTGAAAACCACCAGGGGAAAGAAGGTAGCCTCCTTTATATCCTCGCTCCTGAGTATCTCCACGGTCCTCTCCAGGCTCTCCTTCTTCTCTTCTGGCAAGCCTGCTATGAAGGTCAGGATAGGGGTCAAGTTGTACGCCCGTGCCGCCCTCACCGCACCCAGTATCTCCTCCCGGGTGGTCCTCTTCTTCACAACCTCGCTCAGTATACGGTCGTCGAAGGACTCCGCACCTATGGCCACGGTGCCAAAATTGCTATCGCGAAGACCCTCCAGCACCCCAGGCACGAGGGAATCGGCCCTGGTCTGTATATGATACGTGAAGGGGACCTCCTTCACCGTATCCAGAAGGATCTCCAGCCGGGAGCGCTTCAGGGCGAAGGTGGCGTCGCCGAAGTAAAAGGAGCGTTCTCCCTCCACGAAGTTCTCCCAACAGTAACCCAGGACCTCCCGTACGTACTCCGGGGAATGAAAACGCGTCTTGCGCTTCCACACAGCGGGATCGAGACAGAACGTGCATTGCTCAGGGCATCCCCGCGAGGTGAGAAAGCCGCTGCCCGGGATATAATCGTCGAAGGGGTTCAGCTTTTTTAAAAGGCGGTGTCGCAAGGGTATCTTGAACTGCCCTGAAACCGTGTATATATGAGGAAAGCGATCGAGATTATCTTCCCTTTCCCTGTCCTGATTATGGATGATCTCACCGTCGCCGTCTCTCCAGCTCAGGCCGGGGATGTGGGTAAAATCCCTCTTCTCTTTACGCAAGGCCTCCAGCAGTTCCCAGGTCGTCCATTCCCCCTCCCCCCGCACCACGAAATCGGCCGCTCCGTCTTCCATTATCTCCCTGGGGTGCATAGTGGAATAGATACCGCCGGTCACGATAATCGTATCCGGCATCATCCGCCTTAGGCGCTTGATCATCTCGCGGGCATGCAGGGCTACGTAGTAAATGGATATGGGGAACAGGACGATATCCGGCTGATGCCGTTTGAGGGAATCCGTAAAATGCTTCTCCATCAACCTCAAAGCCTCTTCGCCCGCTATGGGCGCGGTGGTGGTATGCGCCTGCTCCAAGCCCGCTTCCTTCTCCTCGAACCATTCCTCTTTCTCGAAGACATCCGCGATAAGATTGAGAACCTCGAAATCCCAGCCTCGGGCCCGCAGGAACGCCGCCACGTACATGGCCCCATACTCTGGCACCAGTAAGGCCTTGCTGCGAATGGCGCCGTAACACACCTGCCAGAGGGGGTGGGGCTTGGTCTCCATAAGCCCGTAGCCCCATGAATCGGACACGATCACCGTGCTTGGCGCTTTACCACTCATAAGGACTATGCGTCTCCCCTCAAGACTCCAGTATGCGTTCCGCACAAAGGATGGCGGAGTGCGACGCTCCTTCGATAGCCAAGCCACGACCCATGTAAGTATCACCGGCGAAATACAGCCCTTTTATGCCGGGTGCCTCGATATCGGGCTTGAAATCTCCTGTAAGGCCGGGCTTGCGGGCCAGGCCATCGCAGCCGGTTGTGAAATACGGCAGGGCGAACTCCACCTCTTCCTCCTCGAAGTTAAACATCTCCTTGACGTCCTCCCAGTGCCGAGCCATCATTCGCCCCAGTTTAAACTTGTCCTCGATCTCCTCCGGCTCGGCCACGTTATCGGTCACCAGAAGGTAGCGATCGGGCGGCGCTACCCCGGGGTCGAAGGCGGTGGGCGTAAAGGCCTGGAGGGGAAGCCCGGTGCGCGGAGACTCCAGCACGGACAGGAATACCTGGCGCTCGTAAAGCGGCCTGGAGGTGGCGGTTATATAGCCTAAAAGGCCCGTCCTCTCTCCCCGGATATCCTCTATACGCTTCAACCACCATCCCGGGAATGGTGAATACTCGCGGTCGAAGTCAAGTATCTTATCCAGGTGCCAGATGGGAAGCGCCAGCACAATCGTGGGGGCTGTTACCAGATCGGTCGAGGTAAAGCGCCATTCCCTGGCTATGGGATTCTCACCTTTTCTGGCCAGTTTCACTCCAACCGCTTTGCGTCCCTCTATTACTATTTCTTCCACCCGGGCACCCAGCTCCAACCTCCCGCCCATCTCCTGAAAGGCCTCTACCAGTGGCCCTATAACCCCCCACATCCCGTTTTTTGGATAGGCCGCTATCAGTACCGCCCTTCCTTTTACCAGTGCCTCTTTGGCGATATAAAGGCATTCTCCCGCCGATTGCTCCCGCGTATCGGGGATGGTGGTCATAATCATGCTCATATTCTTCCATAACTCTCGCAGGTTGTCCGCGATATTCACCTCATCCAGCCATTCCTCGAAGGAACGGGTATCCCATCGGCTGAAGTCCTTCTCCTCCATGGTGGCTATATTCTTCATGATCCCGATAAAACGAGCCTTCTCCTCATCAGTCAGCTTTATAAATTCCTGCATATCCTGCCATATGCCGTCGGCATAGAGGTCCAGGGTAACGGAGAAGGCGGCCCACTCGAATTCCTTTCCCACCCGTGTTCCCAACTCGTGGCAAAAGCCCTTCTTGCCCATCTCTATCATGTGCAGTCCGATATCAACCCTGTATCCGCTGGGCAGCTCGTAGGATTGCATGCGTCCGCCCGCCCTGAGGTACATCTCGAACAGCAGGGTCTTCTTGCCGGCCTGCTGCAACTGGGTGGCAACCCCCAAACCGGCAATGCCGGCGCCCACCACGATGGCGTCGTAATCGCTCATCCCAACCTCCTTGATTTCACCTCGCCGCTATCCTCCCGCTATGCGGGAGATAAGGAATATCTCGTCTCCCTGCTTCAAGATCTCCTTCTCTTCCGCCATCGGCGACCCTCTCCTCGCCGCCTTGATGCTGGGGTGAAAGCGCTCCCTCTCTCCGTCCTAGAGCTGCCGGGGAAGGCGTACACCATATTCCCTGCCGATAAGCAGTATGAGGTCCTCTATACTGGATCCCTCGGGAGCCTCGTATGTATTCCCCTTTCCCCGATATAGTGTCGGGTAATACTGGTAAAACGTACCTTTACCTGCAAATATCCTCTCTTTCACGCCAAACCACTTTATTATAACAGAAGCGAATACCTCCATAATTTTCCTACGCATAGAGCCCCCGGCCTGATGTGAGTGCTCTATTGCGATTTGGTATTTGCTACATTATTCGATTTTCGCGGGACGGTTCCATTTATATCTTGTCGGCCAGCTCACCCAGGCCGTATTTCTCCAGGGTCTCACGCGTTGGCTTGCCGTCCTCGCCCAGGCCGCGCAGCTCGTATACCTCCTTAAGCCTAGTATCCATGTCCGGCATGGAGTCGGCGGTCATCCCATCGGATACAGGCCGCGTGAGACTCGGTCCAAGCGTATCGTCCTCACCGGTCACTCCCCATATATGCTGCAGACACCGCTTTATATGCCAGCCCCTGGCGCAATACTCCATCATCTTGTCCATATCGTAATCGGCCATGCTGTTGAAGGGATCCACCCACCACTACGATTGCATCTCCAATCCCGGGAACTGGCACCAACAGGCGGAGTTATGCAGGATATCCCAGTTCGAACTCCATATCGCCGCCTCAGCCTTGTACTCGTGGGACATGGGCTCGTAATCCTTATCGATCTCGAACTCAGGATAATACACCGAGCCCCATTCCACGAAGAGCATGGTGTTGGACACGTGAAAGGCTCCCCGGGGGGAAACGATGTAGGCCGCGCCCAGGCCGCAAAAGGCGCGGGGGTCGTGCATGGGCGACTCCAGATTCTTAGTTGTGGTCAGCCATTGCTCGCTGCCCTTCCCCAGCTCTTTCGCCACGGCCGCCGAACCGAGGGAGAGCATCTCGCCTAGCATCCCCCCCACGGGCGATCTTCTCCAGCAGGTCCACTATTAGACCGGCGTCTCCCCAGTTGAGCTCGAGTCCATCGGTCTCCTCGAGGGTCAGGGCTCCTTTCTCAAAGGCCTCCATGGCCCATGCGATAGTGGCCCCGCAGGTGATGGTATCCATGCCCAACCGGTTGCAGAGCTCATTTGCCTTGGCCACCGAGACAAGATTCGAGTTGTAGCAAAGGTACCGAAGGCGGCCAGGGTCTCGTATTCGGGTCCGGGACCCTCCGGGACGTGGAAATCACCCTCGTCCACCACCACGATCCTTTTGCAACCTATAAAGCATCCCCTGCAGGTAGCAGTCTTGGTGAGGATGGTATCAGCCACCTTTGCTCCGGTCGGGGCGGCGCCGCCCTCCTCCCTCTCCCCGATAGTCCAGTTCCTAGTGGGCAGTCCCCTTACAGCATCATCCCCTCCATGTTGGCAACCGTTCCCAGGGCGTTCAAGGCCTGCATGGTAACGCTCTCGTCTATGGCTTCGCGGAAGGCATCGCGCACCTTTTTGTAGGCTTCCTCATCCTTGAAAGCGATCTTCTGCTTGCCATGTGCCACGACTGCCTTGAGGTTCTTGGATGCCATCACCGTTCCCATGTCGGCGTGTCTCATGGTATGACCGTAATCATTATGGACGTATCCGAACAGTACCCCGTTCTCCGCCGCCGTCACCACGGCTATCACCTTGGCGTTCTTTCCACGTTTGTTCTTGAGTATGTCTGTTGCCTCGTAGGTATCCTTCCCCCAGACATCACCGGCCTCCTCGAGCTCGGCTTTCTCGCCATCCAGGTTCAGATAGACGGGGCGCTTCGACTTGCCTTTGAATATCGCTCCATCATACCCGCATCGTTTCATCTCCGGACCGAAGTTGCCCTCACAGCTGGCATCGGCGTAGAAGCCCGTGAGCGACGACCGGGCCGCCACCGTTAAACTGCTTGAGCCGGACATGCCCAGACCGGTAAGGGGTCCGGCCATGAATATCAACAACGCCTCGGGATCAAGGGATCCGGCCTCCAGGTCTCCCCTTTCGTAGAGAAGGCGGGCGGCCAGTGCGCTTCCGCCAATGTAGTCGCGATATAGATGTTCCTCCAGCTCGAGTTCCTCTATCTCGCCGCTGGACAGGTCGACCTCCAGGATCTTCCCCATGTCGCCGTGTATCTTTGCCTACCTACCACATGAAAGCCACCGCATCACCTGTAAGCGATCCGGTGGTATTGTTTCTAGCTCAGTCCCTAGAGCTTCTTGTCAGACATCCCCAGGTCATCCAGTACCCTATTGTAGATGACTGCTACCTTTTTGAGCAGGGGCTGCAGCTTGAGAAGGCCTGTGGCGTTGCCATTCACCTTTATCTTCTTGCGGGTGATGGCAATAATAGGGTTGAGCTTGTTGGATCAGGAGCGGTGGGCGTCGTCTCCGGAGAGAGACATGCGCACATTGAATTCGCCCGGAGGATCCCCGGTGCCGAATTCCTTCTTCCCGCCGCTCAAGTCCCACCAGTACCGGATCTCGGGGTCGTGGTATTTATAAACTACGATCTGGCCCAGCTTCTCCGCCTTGGGACCCAGCTCGGGGTCATCCATCATCCCTGTAAATAACTCGTCGAAAGCCTTTTTCAACTCATCAGCGTCCTTCCAGTACTCGCTCATTCCGAAACCTCCTTTTCCAAAGCTGTTTTTCTTTTCTTATCCCCCCTAAAGTACCAGACGATAGACCTCCAATATCTCTTCCTCGTCACAGAGCCTGGGGTTAAAGATCATCTGGGAATCCTCCATGGCTTTCTCCGTCAGGGCCGCCAGATCATCCTCGTTAATACCCCATTCCTTAAGATCGGTGGGCAGCTTGAGATCGGCCACGAACTCGCGCACGGCGTCCTATGCTGCTCCCGCCGCCTCCTCGGCACTCATGCCCCGTACGTCAACGTCCATTGCCTCCGCCACGTCCCTCAATTGCTCCGTTATGTATTCCGAGTTGAAATCCATTATTACGGGCAGCATGACGGTGTTGGCCAGACCATGGGGAACACCGTGAAGCCCTCCCAGGGCGCGGGCGCAAGCATGCACCGCGCCGGTCATGGAGTTGAAGAAGCCCACGCCGGCCACACAGGCGGTGAAGGCCATGTAACCGCGGGCGTCCAGATTATCCCCATTATAGGTGGCCTCGGGCAGCCACCGCTTTATCAACCTGATTGCACGCAGGTTCATAGCGTCGGCGAGCGGTCCGGCCTTCTCCCGTCGGTTTATCCGGCCGGCCCTGTCAGCCTTCGCCCATGTCAGGGAGGCTCGGCGCTCGCATCGTGGTTTTCGAGGCCTTCCTGGGCTTCACTCGCGCCTGAGGCCCGCACGCTTGCAAGCCCTCCTAAGAGAGGACAACTGTCCCTGGGCTTCGACGGGTCGGTCGCCCTTGCCGCCGTCCAGGTAGCTACCGAGGTGAACCGACAATTCCCCGGGCCGTACTTTCACCGGCTAGAATGTCGCACCTTTGCACGGCGCCCCCGATATTTCCCATATGCACCTCCCGATGCCGATATTCCACCATTAAGCGTGCAAGCTGATGTATCTAGGCAGCGGTTATCTCCTTTCCCCTCGAGCATCCTGCCATACATGGGATCGGAGTTATCCCCCAAAACGTTATCCAGAGAGGTCCGACCGTCTCAGATGGCTTTCATGCACGATTACCTTTCGTTTTATTATGCACCATGTGGGAGTTTCAGCCAGTGAGAGGATGCGTGAAAAGAACCCGCCGAACAACTCTCCAGATGCCGCCATCACCGCTATCTGCGTCATCCCCAGTGCCCCTTCCAACTCTCCTTCCTCCGGCGATTCCGCTTCTTTGCTTACCTTCGCTCCCCGGAATCCGAGCCTCGGATGGTCGTCGAAATCAAACCTCAAACGCCCGTTTTCGCCTTCACCCATTGGGTTCTCTCCTCTCGAGGCGGCTACATCGCTGATATTCCTGTGGCGGTGCATCGTCGAGCCAAGCTATCCGGTAGTCCTCAGATTTCCAAATGATAAATCAGGTTTTCATACGTATTAATACGTTCGAACGACGGATTTACCTAGATGTTTTCGCTTCCCACCCATAAGAATCGAGCCGTGGTTCTACCACCATCGAAAATCGGTGAAAGGCGGAGTTCACGCAAACATAATAGGCCGCCCCCCTCTGAAGGCCGGCCTATTATGACTTCGACCTTACTTAGATCTTGCCCATAAGCAGACGGCTGATGATCATCTTCTGTACCTCCGAGGTTCCGGCCCCGATGGTGCCCAGCTTGGCGTCACGCAGGGTGCGCTCCACCGGGTACTCCCGGATGTATCCGTATCCCCCGAAGATCTGCACAGCCTCGTTGGCCACCTTGAAGCCGGACTCGGTTACGAAGAGCTTGCACACGCAGGCCTCCATCATGGCCGGTATTCCCTGGTCCTTCATCCAGGCCACGCGGTAGACCAGCAGACGGGAGGTGTCCAGCAGGCATTTCATGTCCGCTATCTTGAAGGCGATGGACTGGAACTTGCCGATGGGCCGCCCGAACTGCTTGCGCTCCCTGGCGTACTCGATGCATCGGTTGATGTTGGCCTCCATGTTGCCTACCGCCGGTGCCACCATGATGGCCCGCTCCCACTCCAGGGTGGCCTTGCCCACGCCGTAGAAGCCGTCGCCCTCCGCCCCCAGCAGGTTCTCGGCCGGGACCCGGCAGTCGTTGAAGGCCAGCTCGGCGGTGGGGGAGGTGCGGTTGCCCATCTTGTCCAGCTCCCTGGAGACCTCGAAGCCCTCGGTCTCCCGATCCACGATGAAGGTACTGATGCCGTTGGCGCCTTTCTCCTTGTCGGTGACCGCGACCACGATGCACAGGTCGCAGATGGGACCGTTGGTGATGAACATCTTGGAGCCGTTTATGACGTAGTCGTCGCCGTTCCTGTCCGCCGTGGTCTTGATGGAGGCCGCGTCCGATCCGGCGTCCGGCTCGGTTAGACCGAAGGAGCTGATCTTCTTCCCGCTGCATATGCCGGGCAGGTATTTCTTCTTCTGTTCCTCCGTGCCCATGACCCAGATGGGGACGGCGCCTATGATGGTATGGGCACCCCAGGAGAGGGCGATGCCGGCATCCGCTCCTCCCACCGCGAAGGCGTCCATGGCCACCGCGGTATCCAGAGCTCCACCGTCGGAGCCGCCGTACTCCTCGGGAAAGGGCAGGCCCAGCAGGCCTATCTCCCCCATCTTCCTCCATCCATCCCAGTAGAATTCGCTCTTGCGATCGTACTCCTCGGTGTTGGGCGCGATCTCGTTCTCGGCGAACTCCTTGACCTCCTCGAAGAAGGCCTTCTGTTCTTGAGAGAGTTCAAAGTCCATCCTCAACCTCCTCTTGACTCATCCGATTCTCCTAGGGGAGCCCGGACTATAACGATCCTCTGGATCTGATTGGTGCCGTCCCAGATCTGGTTTATCTTGGCGTCACGCATGTACTTCTCGGCCGGTTAGTCTCGCATATACCCGTAACCCCTGAAGACCTGTGCCACGTCGGTCGTCACCCGTATAACCATATCCGAACAGAACGTCTTGGCCATGACCGCCTCACGTGAACACCCCAGTACCCGGGTTCCCATCCATGCCGCCTTGGTATACATCAACCTGCCTGCCTCTATCTCTATGGCCATATCCGCCAGCATGAACTGCACGGCCTGGAAAGTGGATATCGGCCTTCCGAACTGTACCCTCTCTTTGCCGTATTCCACCGCCTCCTCCTGGGCGGCCCGGGCGATATCCACCGAATTGCAGACCACGCTCACCCGCGCCTTGTCCAGGGTCTTCATGGCGGTCTTGAATCCCGAGCCCTCCTCTCTCAGGAGGTTCTCCACCGGGACCATGCTAGTTATCCAGAATAACCTCGGCTGTCAGGGAGACCCTGACGCCCATCTTGCGCTCCTTCTTGCCCTCACTTATCCCAGGCGTTTCCTTGGGTACCAGGAATGAGGACTGTCCTTTGACTCCCTTGGAGGAATCAATGAAGGCATATACTATGGTAAGGTCCGCTATGCCCCCATTGGTTATGAAGCATTTAGCGCCGTTGACAACATAGGAGTCGCCGTCCCTGCGGGCGATGGTTTTTACCGCCGCCGCGTCCGAGCCCACATCCGGTTCCGTTAAGGCCATCGCCGCCAGGGAGGGGCGCGAGGTTAGATCCTCGAGAAACCGCTTCTTCTGCTCCTCGGTCCCGGCGACCAGCAGCGGCGTTACCCCAAGGTTGATTCCTCCCAGAATAGTGGCGAAACTGCAGCAACCCCAGACCAGTTCCTCCCCCACTATAAAAGCGGTTAGAAAGTCCATACCCTGTCCACCGCATTCCTCTGGGACATAAAGGTAGGTCAGGCCGGCCTGAAAGGCCTTCTCTACGAACTGATGAGGGAATTTCTCCTCCTCGTCGAACTCCCCAGCTATGGGGCGTATCCCCTTTTCCGCGAACTCATGAGCGACCTTCTGAATGGCTTTCCGCTCTTCGCTCAACTCGAGATCTATCGAGACTTCGACCTCCCTGCTTGTCTGCTTGGTGAAAAAGTTAATTTCTTATAAGCCCTGGCGAAACCGCCTGGTTCAGATTTGGACCGCCGTACGTGCCCCTCCGCTGGAAGGGACAGCGGTATACTAGCGGCCCTTGAATCCGGGCTTTTTTCCTCTATAAATGCCTGCATACCCTCCTTCTGGTCATCGGTCGAGAACAGCAGCGATAAACATTTACGTTCGTAGCTCAGGCCGGAATAGAGATCGGTGTCCAATCCATCGTTCACGCAGGCCTTGGCACAGGCCAGAGCTACGGCGCCATTGCGCATGCACCTGCCGGCCAGCCTCTTCGCCTCCTTCATCAGGTCTTCCACCGCAACCACCATGTTAACCAGCCCCATCTCCCCGCAGGCCTCTACGTCGTAGAAAGAACCTGAGAAGATGAGTTCCTTGACCCGGTTAGGGCCGATCAAGCGCGGGAGCCTCTGGGTTCCCCCGGCTCCCGGGATGATGTCCAGGGTTATCTCCGGCATTCCGAAGACCGCCGTCTCGGAGGCCACGATCATATCGCAGGCCAGGGCCAGCTCACATCCGCCACCCAGGGCGTAGCTGCTCACCGCCGCTATCACCGGCTTGGGTATGCGTTCTATCGTGTCGAAACCGGAAAGGCCGGTACCGTAGGTGTTCAGCATATCCGGCGCGTATTTTCTGGACATCTCCTTGATATCGCCGTCCGCTGCGAAAAGCTCCTCTCCACCGGTGACGATCACCGCCCTGACCCCGGGGTTCCTGGCCAGAAGATCGGCCGCCTCTCCCAGCTCGGCTATGAATTCATTGTTCAAAGCATTCTTGGCTTTTGGCCTGTTGACTCGAAGTGTGGCGATGCCATCCTCATCCTTCTCGATCAGTAGGTTCGTGAACTCCATATGAATAGAACCTTCTTATCGTCGGCACACCCCCAAGCCAGTGATTAGGACCGCTCAACGTACCTCCAGCCTCCGGAGCATTATGCAAATCCTAACCTGAGGTTATTCGAAGATATCGTCTTCCCCTTCTCGCCCCGCCTCTTTCCCCTCGACATCGCTATCCGTTCCGCTCTCGCCGCCCACCTTTCCGGCAAAATGCTTTAAGCCCCAAGCCAGCTCACCGGTGGAAAAGCAGGTAGTGAAGCACTCCGTTTCGTATTCCAATCCTCTGTTCAAGTCCATGTCCATGGAATGGCCCAGGCATCTCTTGGCCTGGAACAAGGCTATCCTTCCGCCCTGTACAAGCTTCTCGACCAGTTCTTCCACGGCCTTACGAAGCCCTTCACCCTCTGCTACCGCGTTTATCAAGGCCCAGTCCAGTGCCTGCTCCGCGTCTATTATCTTTCCGGCGAGGATCATTTCCCCGGCTCTCCTCGGACCGATGAGGCGGGGCAGGCGCTGGGTGCCTCCTCCACAGGGGATCATTCCCAGCCTCACCTCCGGAAAACCGAAGCGTGCGTGCGCAGACGCCATCACGAAATCGCAGGACATGCATATCTCCAATCCCACTCCCATGGCAATGCCATTTACCGCAGCAATGGTAGGCAGGGAATAGGAATCGATGCGATTTGTCAGCATCTGTATCTCCCGCGACCTGCGCCTTGCCACCAGCGGCGCGCTCTTCTCCATACCCACCATGTCCATACCGGCGCAGAAGGCTTTGTCCCCCTCTCCGGTTATCACCGCCACCTTTACCTCCGGATCCGCCTCCATCTTACCCAGATAAAGGTAAAACTCACGTAGAGACTCGGAGGCCAGGGCGTTCATCCTCTCGGGCCGGGATATGGTTATCCATCCCGCTTTCTCCATCTTTTCGAAAATAAGGCCCTTGGAGGTCTCCACCATCTCGTTCTCTCCTATGTTTATTTCAGCCCGGGCGACCCGATGGATATAAGCCTTGCTTCAACATGTAAGGCATGCGTCACGGCCACGGCTCCTATAAGCTCCAGTAACTCTCCTTCTTGCCGCTGGAATAGTCGTAATAACCCTTGCCGGTCTTTCTCCCCAGCAGGCCGGCTGCCACCATCCGGCGCATAAGCGGAGGGGGATAGAACTTGGGATCTCCGGTATCCTTATATATGGCCGTGCATGCGTTCATCAGAACGTCTATACCGGTCATATCCGCCAGCTCTAGCGGCCCCATGGGAAGGTTATATCCCGTGCGCATGGCTTTATCGATATCATCGGGCGTCGCCACTCCGGCCTCCAGCATGCGTGCCGCCTCAACACCCATCGGCAGGTACAGCCGGTTGGCGATGAAACCGGCATGATCCTTGCGTACAAGCACGGTCTCCTTCCCCAGGGACTGGGCCCATTTCTCCGCTATTCCCAGGGTCTCGTCGGATGTCTGCAACCCGCGAATTATCTCGCAGAGACGCATCAGGGGAACGGGGCTGAAGAAGTGGGTTCCCACCACTTTTTCAGGACGCTTGGTGCCCGCCGCGATAGACGAGATGGGTATAGCCGATGTGTTGGTAGCCAGTATAGCGTGTTCCGGACAGACCTCGTCCAGTTCCCCGAATACCTTCTTCTTGACATCGAGGTTCTCGAAAACCGCCTCCACCGTGAAGTCGGCGTCCGAGGCATCCTTGAGGTCCGTCGTGGTTGTTATATTGCCCAGGGCGGTATCATGTTGCTCTTGGCTGATCTTTTCCTTGGAGAGGAACTTGCTTAGTGACTTCTCGATCACCTGTAATCCCTTCGCCGTGCGTTCCTCGTCTATATCGTGCATTTTCACTTTGTATCCGGCGAAAGCGCTTACCTGGGCTATACCGCCTCCCATCAAGCCGGATCCTACCACAAAAACGTTCTTGATCTCCATTCTTACCTCCTCTTTATCTCCCCGTCATATACAAACCTCAAAATGGCAGATAAACGGGTTTGTACAACCGTCGCGGAAACCTTCATACCCACGGCGCTAAAAAGTATAACACAAAGCACAAACTCCCAGTAATTCAACATGCAACGCCGAAACAAACAGCCTGCTTGCATATGTACCACGCCCACCCTGGGAACCATGGTGTAAGCACAGCCTGCCACGTCATCCCAGGTATTTTCCCAGAACGGCGGTTACACACGCGCAGGCGAGCTGGACATCAAGGCCCAGGGAGTCATGCCGACAAGGTTGATGCAAGATACCAAGAACTCGCATACAGACACTCCGATGGGTAGAATCTACTTAGAGCGAGGAGGTATGAATAGATGGTTGAGGACATACTGGAGGACGTGCTGGATTCCGTGAAGACCACCAGGCACCAGCTGGGGACGCTCTCCCATATGGGCGACGATATCGATCATACCCTGAGCCGCTTCGAATACCTGGTAACGAAGGTGGAGGATTTCTTTTCCGAAAGGTATGTCAGCATAGCGATCGCCGCCCTTTTGATAGCGGTTGTATCGGCAGCCAACCACCTTCGAGCCTGGTTCAAAGCCAGGAGTATAGCCACCTGATAGAATTCCCTCTTCGGATCCTCAAACGTCGACCTCGAAGAGATCCACGTGCCTGAAAGCGCCCACGTCGAAGAGTCCCCTGTCCGTGATCTTCAACTCCGGTATCACCGGCAGTGCCATAAACGACAGGGCCATGAAGGGATCCCGCAGGCGGCACCCGAGCTTCTCGGCCTTGTTCTGAAGATACTTAATCCTGTCGTTGACCTCGCTCAGGGGAAGGGAGGACATGAGGCCGGCCACGTCCAGGGGAAGTCCGGCCAGCACCTCTCCGCCCCTCGCTACAACCTGACCGCCGCCCATTCCCTCAACCGCCTTGGCCGCCGCCAGAATATCCTCGTCGCTGGCGCCCACCACCATCAGGTTGTGGGAATCATGGGCAACGGTCGAGGCCATGGCGCCCGCCTTCAAGCCGAAGCCTTTGATAAAGCCCACGCCCACGTTTCCGGTTCCCTTGTGTCTCTCGAACACGCAGATCTTCAAGATATCGCGTGATATATCCGGCACTACGAGATCCTCCCGCACCAGAGGTTTCTCGCGAAGTTTTCCAGTCACTATCTGGTCCGGAATCACGCCTATGACCAACATGCCGTCGCTGACAGCCTTGACCTCTATTCCCGCCATCCTGTCCCAAGCGATGTTCATGGCTCCGGGAGCAGGCGGGGGGGCGGGGAGCATATCCACCAGGAACCTTCCCCCCTCCGACACCTTGACTCCCTTTTTATAGACCTGAAGTACCTCGAAGCTCTCCAGATCCTTCACGACCGACAGGTCGGCCTGCATCCCCGGCGCTATTCCTCCAAGGTGTTTCAAGCCGAAGCGCCTGGCGGTGTTCAAGGTTACCATGCGCACCGCTGTAACCGCCTCCAGGCCCGACTTGACGGCCTTGCGCAATATGGAATCTACATGCCCCTCCTCCAACAGGTCATTGGGCTGACGGTCGTCGACCACGAAGATGCAGCACCTCTCGCTGGAAGCATTGACTATGGGAAGCAAAGCCTGCAGGTTCTTAGCCGTCGAGCCTTCCCTTATATAGATATACATGCCCCCGGCCAGCTTCTCCACCGCCTCGTCGGCACTTACACACTCGTGATCCGATTCCACTCCGGCCGCTATGTAGGCGTTGAGATCCTTGCCGGACAGTCCAGGGGCGTGACCGTCAATGGGGTACCCGGCAAAGGCCCTCAGCTTGGCCATCACCGTAGGGTCGGCGTTTATCACGCCCGGATAGTTCATAACCTCCCCCAGCCCTATAACCCCCTTTTCCTCCAGAAGAGGTAGCAGGTCATCGGCCTCTAGGACGGCCCCGGCCGTCTCCATGGGGGTGGCTGGAACGCAGGAGGGCAACATGATAAAGATCTCCAGCGGCAGCCCCTCGTTCGCCTTTATCATGTATCTTATTCCCTCGACTCCCAGTACGTTGGCTATCTCATGATAATCGGTCACTATGGAGGTAGTGCCCGCCGGTATCACGGCCCTCGCATACTCTGGCAGGGATACCATGGAGGACTCTACATGAACGTGACCATCTATGAATCCCGGACACAAGCAGGCCCCCCCGAGATCCACCATCCGCGCGGCGCTGTATTCCCCTGTACCCGCTATCATGCCGTCACAGATCGCGACGTCACCCTCGGTCACAACCCCCTCGAACACGTTTACCAATCTAGCCCCGGTGATGACCAAGTCGGCCTCCTCCTCCCCCCGGGCAACGGCGAGCAGCCTCTCATTCAACATCATATGCCTCCTCTTCACATTAACCTGCGGCAACCGCAGTTGTCTGTCATAAAGCAGGGCGGGCACGGTATACCGTGCCCAGCACCTATCTGTCGCCTTTACGACCTTCTCATCCCGTCAGATTATCGGTTCCTCCTCCAGTTCTCCCGCCTGCCTGAGGCCCTCCGCCGGATAAGTCCTCATCTCCAGGATAACCTTCAAGGCTTCTTCGTTTGCGGCGTACTCAAAAGCCTGGAGGCCCATCTCCAGGGGAAACCTCCTGTCGATTAATTCCTGCACGTTTACCAGGCCCCTCATGAGGGCGCGTATCGCCGGTCCGAAGGGTCCACAGCGGGAACCGATCACCGTTATCTCGTCCACGACCAGCCTGGATATATCGACATTGACCATGTCAACGTAAGTGCTCTTCTGCACGATAATACCCGCCGGATCGAGGATGGAACGGGCCAACTCGAAACCCTCCGGCCTGCCTGTACATTCAACCACGATGTCAAACCTCTCAGCGAGATCGAGCTCCGACTGCAGTGTGGTCCTTATCCCCAACCGGTCCAATATCCTCAACTTGTGGGCATGCCGTCCAATGGCCAGAAGCACGCAACCGCTGAGGCGCATCACCTGCGCGGCCATCAATCCCAGCTTTCCATCTCCTAGGACCGCCACTCGCCTCCTGGGATCCACGTGAATCTGCTCGGCTATACGAAAGCATGCCGCCAACGGCTCAACGAAAACGGCCGAATATCGAGGCAGGCCATCGGGCACCACATGAAGGTTGGAGACGGGGATGGTCAGATATTCGGCAAAAGCTCCGTCCTTCCCCTGCAAGCCGAGGATGCTGCGGTGAGGACAGTGGTTGGCCTTTCCTTCCACGCACATGGGACAGACACCACAAGGACAATTGATCTCTCCCACGACTCTTTTCCCCACCAGCTCCGGATCGTCAGCCTGCTCCACCAAGCCCACGAATTCATGGCCTAGTATGCCTACAAAGCCCATGTAGCCCTTGACTATCTCCAGGTCTGTATGGCATATACCTGCGGCCATTACCTTTACCAAGGCCTCTCCAGGACCGGGCTCGGGTACTGGTAAGTCATCCCTCAGCTGCAGTTCGCCGTTGAAATACAGGCCGAGCATTCTATCCCACTCCTCTCTTCTGACTACCTCCCCGGATAATATTCAATCTACCTCTATTATCATCGGCCCTCCCAGGAGGCCGGTAATGCCGATCGAACGTTATTCCAAGCCGGCCGTTCATATTACCTCTATCGAAACCAACCCCATCTTACCTAACAAAAGCATATATTAACCCCGTGGGCAATGATGAATTTGCCGGCTTCACGATTCTCGCCGCTTTACCGCCATATATCTGCTTTGCAGCCCTATAGAATCTCTATACACTATCGACAGGGATGACAGGGATGTTGCTTTTCTTTTCAAGGGGGTGATTCGCATGATAATCGATAGCCACGTTCATCTTGTAGGGGAGGGCTGGATTACGCGCAGTCACATGATGGGAATAGCGAGGGAGGCCACGGCCATGATGGGCAAGGTCACCGGGAAATACCCTGATGCCAATGCCCTGGCGGACAACCTCATGCCCGTTCTCTACGATCCCACGGGGGAGAAACTGGTTGCCGCCATGAACGGTGCCGGCGTCGATATATCCTGCATCTTCGCCGCGGACTACGGTCTTGCCACCGGCGACCCCGGCGTGCCCATGGAGGAGCAGAACCGCATCACAGCCGAGGCGGCACAGCGCTTTTCCGACCGCTTGATCCCCTTCTTCACCATCGACCCCCGCCGTCCCGAGGGGCTGGATATGTTTCAGCGCTTCGTGGAGAACGAGGGCATGAAGGGACTCAAGCTCCATCCCACGCTCCATCCCACCTCCGGTTACTACCCTTACGACGAGGTGGTATGCCCCTACTACGAGAAATGCATGGACTACGGCATCCCCGTCCTCATGCAAACGGGCACCCAGCCCGCCCCGTTGAAGTGACGGTATACCGTTCCCGTCAACATGGACGGCGTGGCCGCCGATTTCCCGTATCTGCCCATAATAATGGCCCACGTATCCCATCACCTCTGGGAGGAAGCGCTGACCGTGGCCATCGTGAAACCAAACGTATACTTCGACATCTCCAACTGGCAGATGGTCTTCAACAACCATCCCGGGGAATTCTATCGCAGGCTGCGGGCCGTGCTCGACGGGGTAGGGCCCTGGCTGGTTTTCTTCGCCACCGACGGTCCTTACCTGAACGTAATTCTGCCTATTGACGTCTGGGTTAAGGGTATCAAAGAGCCCGACCTCAGCTCCCGCACGGATGTATCATTCACCCAGGAGGAGATCGACGCGGTTATGGGCATTGCCTTCGCCCATCTCATGAACCTGGAATAGACAATCGGGAAATACCCGACTACCAACCGGAGAGTCCGGGTACCCACGGGTACCCCGTAGGGCTCGAGACTAGCTCTCCACCTCAGCGGGCTGGAATTCGGCTATCTCCCCGGCTTCCTCCGCCACCCGCTGCTTGCGGCGGGCGATAAGCGTGATGATCGAGGGCAGAACCACCAGACTGGCCACCAGGGACACCACCAGGGATACGGCGGTGATGGCCCCGAAGCGGCTGATGGGCGTCATGCTCGAGAAGACGACGATGGCGAAGGCGCCGGCGGTGGATATGGAGCTGGCCACCAGGGGTTTACCCACGGACATCACGGAGATATCGACAGCATCCTCCACCTTATACTCGCCCCGCCTGAACTCCTCCAGGAAGCGGTGGGTTATATGTATTCCGTAGTCGATTCCGATACCTATAATCATTGAGGCGATAAGGACGGTGGCCATATCCAGCTGCCAGCCCATCAGGGCCATGAAGCCCATCTCGCAAGCCACACCTGCCACCAGAACGCTCAGGGTAGCCAGCCCGTAGGATAAGGAGCGGAAGATAATTATAAGTATGAAGGCCGAGAAAGCCAAGGCGAGCAGGGCCGTGCTCAACTGTGTGGGGACCAGGTTGCCCAGCAGATCGGTGGTAAGAGGCGTTATCCCCCCCACCGTAAAAGATACCTTCGTTTCCCCGAAGCTCGAGGCGGCGGCGGACTTGAGAAGATCGTCCTTGTTCAGCATCTCCTCGTTATCCTTGGCCCCCTCGCTCATAACGCTTATCATGGCGGCATCGTGGCCCTCCGAGACCAACTTTCCCTCCTGGGGACTGAAGTTATCCGCTATCTCGGCCAGGGTCACCTCCACCTCCTCTCGCGTAGAGGGAATGCCGGCCGTGAATTCCTCTCTGCTGGATGGTTCCAGGGGCAGACCTTCCACCTGTCCCATGGCCACGCGGTAGTCGTATATCAGCTCGCCGATACTGGAGACGTTTTGCTTCTCGAAATAAGGGCTGGCCGCTAGCTCCTTCTGAAAATCGTACATGGCTACGAGCGTATCGGGCTCCAGCACGTCACCCTCGAGAAGCACGAAATCCTCCTGCTGCCCTCCGAACACGTCCTCTTGCTCGTATTGGGCCTGCAACGAGGGTATATCCTGAGGGGCCAGGGCACGCAGGTCCGGTGTGGTTGTCAAACGCGTAACGCCCAGCAGACTGATAAGGATGATAAAGGCATAGACCCCCAGCACGGCGTAGGAGTGGTTGACGGACAGGTCGGCCACCCTTTTCAGGCCGCGATCCAAACGGGTGTTTCTTTTATACGAAAATATGTTTATGCCCGCCGGGGTCCTGGTGGTCTTGCCCTTTCTCTCCCGCCACTGCCGCAGATCCTCTCGCAAGATCATCAGGGAGGGGAGGAAGGTCACGCTCATCAGGAAGCATAACAACACACCCACCCCGGCCAGAAGGCCAAATTGCCAGAGCGCGTCGAAGTCGGAGAAACTGAAGGAAAGGAAGGCGAACGCTGTGGTGACGGTGGCCAGGAAAATGGCCACTCCTACGGTAACGATCGCGTTGCGTGCCGCTTCGCGCTGATCCCGCCGGATACCCAGTTCCTCGTAGAAGCGGCTCATCAGGTACAGCAGGTTGCCCAGGTTAATCCCCAACACCAGGGGACCGATAACCACGGATATCACCGTGTAGGGGAAACCCAGCCAACCCATCAAGCCGTAGATCCAGATGGAGACGATGACGATAACCAGCAGGGGAAGAATAACGTCGGAAAACCTCCTGAAGGTGAGGTAGAGAAGAGCCATGAGAAAAACGAAGGCGATCAAGGCGAGTATCCAGGTGCTGGACAGAACGTATTCCTCGAGTTCCTTATCGATAGAGGGATCGCCGCTGATCACCACCGAGGCCGGGACCTCTCCCTCCTCGAAATAGGACGTGAAGAACTCCTCCATATCCCTCGCCACCTGGTTCTGCTCGGAGGTGCTCAGCTCCGGGTTCACCTTGATACGGATCATAGCCTGTTGCAGGTCCTCGGACAGGAGGGCGGTTCCCTCCTTTGCGATGACCCATTTCTGGGCTACAGGATCCTCTAGATATATGACCACGCCCTGCTCTATGACCTCCTCGAAGGGTATCATCTGACCATCCACGGGGCTGGGGGTTGCGACTCCCTCCTGCATGAGAATCAGAGACATGTCGTCTATCTCGACGCCGTATTGCTCCCGCGCCATGTTCTTCATATTGACGATGAATCCGCTGAGGTAATGCTCCATGAACACGTAGTTATCCTCGCCGACGGCATCCTTCATCTCCTCCTCGAGGAGGATGAACTTCTTTATCATGGGATATGTCAGGAAGTCCCCACTCTCCACCATGATGTTCTCGTAGGTGACCCCACCGAATACTTCCTCCACTTTATCGATTGCCTTCGAGGATTCGACCTTGGTGGGAATAAGATCTTTCTGGCCCGATTTAACCTCGATTTTCCCGATACCAGCCGCCACAGGTATGGTCAATAAAATACATATGATCACTATGGCCCGCGCGTGTTCTCGGCATATACGGGCGAAGAAGGCCATTCGCATCCTCTCCTCTTAACTCTCCGAGTTGGAAGCGGCGGCGCCGTTCCAACTCCGGTTTTCCTAATAATAATGTTCTAATTATATATAAGTTACTTCATCCCCGGGAGGTTACCTTCCTAACCAGAGGAATTAATTATGCTCCACGTTGTTCTGTAAATACCTGCCACCCAAGATAAGGTTATAAGGTAACCTGTTAGTCAGGATAGACCTCCCGGCTGTCAGCATCAAGCCCCGGTAGCAGGGGGCGGGAGATTGTCCCGGTACCTGTTTATGGGCAGGCGTCACTTTCTTAGCCATCGTTTCTCCTCTCAGACAAGGGACTGTTACACCAATCCCTTATCTTGGATAGCGATGACTTCGCCGTCAAAGAGCGGAAGCCTTATGCTTTTACAGATAAGATCAGGGGCGCAGCCGAAGAATTTGACCAGAAGCAAAATCATCATCCCTTATTTATCGACGCCTTTCGTAAAATGTTAGAGCGAAAGATGTCACACGATGTATGATAGTATTCACTTGGTGCCTGATAAGGAACGGGGGTATGGTCGAAAGGCGCTTTGCTTCCCTCGCGATCAGGCAGTCTGAAGGCGTTTGCTGTTAGGATAAAAGGGTTGAGCGGGATCTCGCACGGGCATAGGGAGAAGGCGGTGGTTGTTATTGACACTGCTTACCAGCATCCTAGACGATAATCCTCGTCTTTACCTAGAATATCCCATACTGCTGTTCGAAGGCAGGGAATACACCAACCTCCAGCTCCACCGCAAGTTCTGTCAACTGGGAAACGGCCTCCTGGAACTGGGGTTGCAGCCCGGCGATACTATACTGGTGCATATGGAGAACTGCCCGGAGATCACCATGCTCTACGGGGCCTGTATCAAGGCGGGCATAATCTTCTGCCCCACCTTGTTCCTCATAAGCGAGGAGGAGCTCTCCTGGATCGCTGAGCATTCGGAGGCCAAATACATGGTAACCACCCCCAATCTCCTGCCGAAAGTACGAGCCGCCTGCCCCCGTCTCTTCGAGAGAAACGCCGTTATCCTGGCCGGCATGGCGGGGGAAGCCGGAACCCTGCCTATGGAGGAGCTCTATGAAAACCAGCCGGAATCCCTTGCAAGCTCCGACTTGAGCGACGAGGATACGGCGACGATACTGTATACCTCCGGAACTACGGGTATGCCTAAAGGCGCCGTCCTCACCCACCGCAACCTGGGGAGCAATATCCGCTCCACCGCCAGCTCCATCCGGGTAACCCGCGACGAAGTGGCCCTGTCCGCGTTGCCGCTCTCACATTCTTATGGCCTTACCATCTCCGTTATCCCCTGGCTGTGCGGGCTGACCACGATCCTGATGCGATGGTTCGACGCGGGGAAGATCTTCGAGGAAACGGAAAGACACCATATACGCACCATGACCGGTGTTCCCGCCATGTTTATCCAGCTGCTCAACCATCCCAAGGCGCCTCAGTTCAACGTGCGCAGCTGGAAACGCCTTCAAACCGGTGCCGCCCCCTGCCCCGAGGAGGTCCTCAAGGCCTTTCGCGAGAAATTCGGGGTGCACCTGTACGAGGGATACGGCCTGACAGAGGCTTCGCCCATAGTCTCGGCCCAGGCGCCCCACATGGAGGTTAAATATGGTTCCGTGGGGCCGCCCATCGAGGGAGTGCAGGTAAAGATCAGGGACGACTTCGAGCGCGAGCTCCCCCCGGGAAGCCCCGGAGAGATAACCGTCAAGGGGCCTGGTGTCATGAAAGGTTATCTAAAGGACCCCGAGGAGACGGAAAGGGCTCTCCGGGGAGGATGGCTGCACACCGGCGATATAGGCTATATTGATGAGGCGGGTTATCTTTATATCGTGGAGCGTAAGAAGGATCTCATTATAACCGGCGGTTTCAACCTCTATCCCTCGGAGGTGGAAAAGGTCCTGGAGAGAAATCCCGCCGTTGAGGAAGCGGCGGTCGTGGGGGAGCCGGACCCCATCAAGGGCGAGATGGTGCACGCTTTCGTAACCCTTATCGAGGGAAGAGAGATCTCGCAGGATGAGCTAATCGCTTTCACCCGCAAATATCTCGTGTACTATAAATGCCCTTACCGCGTCACTTTTTTGCATGAGCTGCCTAAGGCCTACCCGGGCAAACCCTCCCGCCGCTTGCTCAGAGAGCGCTTCCCGCGATGATGAGTCGCAACCTCGAAGCAGAATAGGATGACTTCCACAGATATCGTAGAACCTGGCGGGAGGAGGAATTACCGGCTTTAAACCTCAAGGGTAAGAGGCGATGCGGCAACACTGTTGGCCAGCCTTCGCACCTACAAAAGCGTCATGCCCCTCTCCTCCTCGATACGCCTCCGCAGTTCCCTGAAGATTGCCTCCCCGGGCTTGCGTCTTCCGGATTCGACCTCCTTCATCAGCGAATACATGGCACTCTGGACGGGCACCCGCACCGACGTTGAGGCGGCCTGCTTACAGATCAGGCCGCCCAGGGATTCCAGCTCCGTCTTCCTGGAGGACTCCACGTCTCGCAACATGGGAGGCTTCAGCCGTTCCCACACCGCCTCATCCCAGGGCGATCCATCAAGTTCGATATCCATACCCACCGAGCTCGCCGTACGCCTACATTCATCCACCGCTTCCCGGCACAGGCCATCGACCTCGTCGATGGTCCGTATCCCTTGCGGTGATTCGCCTAGCAGACCGCACAGAGCGCTGACCGCGGCGGCGGACCGCAACCTGCGCCAGACCTCCCTTTCCAGATCGTCCGTATAGCGTGCACCCCCCGGAACAACATCGTTAACGGCCTTCACCATGGCGACGATACGATCATCCGTACCCCCGGCGCAGGCCCCTATGACGATCTCGTGAAAACCCTCTACATCCACCTCACCTTCGGTCGTTTCCATGGCGGATATCCAGCACAAGCCTCCCCCCGCCCTGTCCACGCCGACTATTTGAGCCAGTTCTGACATGCCTCCTCCCTCCTGCAGGGAGAGGTATAGTGTCTCCCGGTGCACGAAGGGACTGAGGGGTCGCAAGGCCTCGCCGGTCTGGGGTACCGGTACCGCCAGCACCATGGCGTCAAAGGGCTCGGCTGGTTCCCCCATCGCCTTTACCTCCGGAAGAACCCGTGCGTCGATCGCACCCCTGACGCGAAGGCCCTCGCGGTGCAGATCCCTTACCCTGTCCTCCCTAATCTCGTATATCACCACATCCATCCCGCCCTCGCAGAGCATGCAGGCAAGTGTACTTCCCGAGGCTCCCGCGCCTATAACAGCCACCCTCATGAATCCTCCCATCCCTTAATCACCCGGGTCCACCCACGGAATCCGGGACTTCCTCACCCTACATTATTCCACCTCATTCGGGTGGTTAACACGGGCGACTTCGCAAGCTGATCCCCGATGATCTTTTTATACCGGTAATGTGCCCGCATCGCGGGTGTTCCGCGAGCGTGATTAGGCCATCAGGTGGCAGGTGTCTCATCGGATGGGATATCCTCTGACGGCGCCTCCTCGGATGGGGTTTCACCCTCGTCGGTATCCAGGCCAGGATCCTCGGGTCCCTCAGCGGGACCCTCTTCTGGCGAGGGCTCGGGCACGGGACTTGAGGTCCAGATAAACAGGGGACTTCCCACCTCCACATTGTCGAAAAGCTCCACTACGGCCCAGTTGGCCATCCTGATACACCCGTGAGAATAAAGCCCCGGCACGAGATTATTGGTTCCGTGGATAAGCACCTCTCCCCCCGAAGCACTGGTAACCAAGGCTCTCAAGCCCAAGGGGTTGTTCAGTCCTGCTTCTATGCGAGGCGGCATATCCTTGGACCATTCGGCGTTGGGGTTCAGCCATACCGGGTTCTCCTCCTTGCGGATGATGTAATACTTACCCAGGGGGGTGGGATACTTCGGCTCCCCCGTTGCCACGTAATACGTCTTGACCAGGGTGTCCTGATGGTACCAGCTCAACGTATTACCCATAACATCCACCACCAGGACGGTTTCAACATCCTCGCTGGATAAGGAGGGGGGCGTAACGGTGATCACGGGTTGAACCACCCTCTCGCTGACGATATCACAGAGCATGGCGCATTCCACCGCTCTCAATGACGCCTCCACGTCCATCCAACGGCCCTCCTGAGAGGGGTGAAAGCTCAGGTTCCCGGTCTGAAAATCGAAGTTCAGGGAGGCGTTCACCACCTCCCGGTCTATCTCGGCAGCTATCGCGTTCAGCTTCTGCTTGAGGGCCTCCTCGTCGATCGAGTATTCGAGCCCGATGCTTATATCCATAGGCTTGTTTAGAGCACGCCGGTAAAGGCGCTCCATGATGGAACCATCCCAGCCCCACCTGTATGCCTCTTCCACAAGGGCCTCGACATCCACGTTTAATCCGAGTTCGGAGGGCTCTATCACCCACTGCATGCCGTCATATTCAACCGTAAGCGGCATCATCAGAGGTTTGACGGCCCGCTCGTTCACCACCTCCACCGCCTCTTCCTTGGTCATGCCGGTTATATCCACTCCCAGCACGACGGTGTTGGGGAACATCTGGCCCCGGTGGCGGGAGTCCGCATACACCAGGACGGACGACGCCAGCATAAGGAACACCAGGACAAGGCCGCTGAGAATAAGAGCCCAGCGCACCACGCCGCTTTTTGGCTTGAGCATAGATAATAATTTCTGCCAATTGCTCATGTTCTTCCTGGGCATCTTGCTTGTTTCCTCTCCCTTTGATTCTCGAGATCCTCCCGGGCTTAGACGTCGCCGTCTCCGCTTTCGTTCCTACCACTTATCGACAAATTGCTGAAAATAGCTTAAAAACGAATACTCCGAGAGAACCCTCTGTCTTTCCTCATGTAGTGAACGCAATGATCTCATATCCCTGCTCTGTCCCCTGCCGCCCTCCACCTCTATCAGCGACATCAGTTCCGAGTTGCGCCTCTTCAGTTCCTCCAGGCGAAGCCGGTATCTGGGTATGTACATGGCCACCAGTTCATCCCCCCTGAAGCGGGACAGGGCCATGCATCGTATGCACTCCAACCCATCGGCTTCATCCAACTCCCGCAGCAAGCCGTTACAAAGGGGACAGTGCCGTTCTTCCTCCTGCGAATCCAAAATCAATCGCTCCTCGTAACCAGATTATCCCCAACCGCCGATATCGGGCAATGAGAGGGGTCAGGCTTGACACCTGACCCCTCTTGCCGTGAACCCCGGGGTCCCGCCGAGGCGAGCCCCCACGATGATTAAGCCTCGGGCTGCTGAGTTCTGCCTCCGCCTATTAACAGCCCGATGATCAAAATCAAGGCTCCCACGATAAGCAGAGCCCAGGGTATGTATACCTTAACGAGGTTGACCTTCGAGGCCGAGTCCTTGGCCTCGTCCACCGCATCCTTCACCGTCTCGTCCGTCTGCTCGTAGCTGTACTCGAATATCTTGTTGGGTTCCGCCTGCGCCAGCTGGACCTGCAGATCCTCCAGCTGAGCCAGGGCGGGACCCAGGTTGGGATCGTCCTTGTACTTGTTGAGAATGGTGAAGAGCCCCGCCAGCTTGGTCATATCCAGCTCCATATAGAGAGACTCCACGTTCTTGTACACATCCACCGGGAGACCCGTCTTGGGCTCCACGGAAATCTTGGTATCCATGGCCCAGTAATAATTCGCCGGTACAGTCTCCTGCAGCACCTGGCCGAGGGCCTGCTGGTCCTCGGCTGAGAGCACCTGCTGGGCCACGACAAGCAACCCGTCCACGTCCACACCCAGAGCCTGCAGGCTGGGTTTCAAGTCATCGAAGGTCATCTCGGCGGGAAGCCCGAGGGCTTCGATATAGACCGGCGCGACCTCTTTCTTATCCGTGACCATTATTTCGCTGCTGAAATTGTAAACTGTTACACCCTCCAGATCCTGTTCGTCGATAAACTCGGCCTCCAGGCCCGCATCGATCTCGTTCTTCCATATCAGATAAGTCTCGTCCTTGGAGACGTCGAAACCCAGCAGTGGGTAATAGGTTCCCTCGCGGTCAACCACGTTGGCCGGATCCCATGCCCAGGCCCGGTCGTCCTTGACGTTCTCTATGGACTTACGGTCCAGGACATAGGCGAATTCCATGCTTTGCTTCTGTATGCCCAGGTCCAGCACGATCTCCTCATCGAGGACACCTCTGGAGGAGTCGAATTCGTCCGCATTCGAGGTGATGTTGCGCTCGACCTTCATATCTAGCTGAAGCTCCTCACCCTCGGGCAGGGGTTGATTGCTTATCGGATCCACGTAGTAAGTCATGGTGCCCTCGTATTCGGTGACGGAATCGATATCCGAAGGCAGCTTTACCAGGGAGTTAACTGCTATGGCCCACCACAGGATAGCAGCGAGGATAAGTAGTATTCCCAGAGCTATTAGTATCTTACTGGCGACCCCTTTCATGGCGACCTCCTTTAAGGCTGTACGAATCCTAACATTCCAGCTAAATCCGTTTTCTCGGATAAATTCTTCTCTATGGCCTAAGCGGAATCCTCCTGCTCGTGCCGGTATCGCTATCTTACATTTTACCCTTTGGCCCGGCCCGCTACCATTGAAAACGGCAAAATCCTCATGTTCACGTCCCCTTTCAAGAGGCGGGCTGTTATTCAAGCATGATTATCCGCCCCCTGACCTTCTCATCGATTTCGAGGATGCCCACCGACCTGAACGGGGCAAACATCTTATCGGTAGGGCTTCCCGGGTTTAAAGAATAGACCCCTTCTTCCTCGTGGTTACAGGCCTGATGGGTATGGCCAAAGACCAGGATATCCACCTGTTCGAATTCCCGCCGCAACCTTCTGGTTATCTGGGGTGCCCCCCCCGAGCCGTGGACTAAACCCAATCGATACCCCCCCGCCTCCAAGACCGTCTTGGCTGGAAGCTCCCTCTTGACCTCGGCATGATCCATATTGCCAGCCACCGCCACGGTGTGGGCCAGCCTTTCCAGCTCCTCCAGTACCGCTATCTCCACGACATCGCCCGCGTGGAGTATCATGTCCACACCCTCGAGGCTCCTGAGTACCTCGGCGGGCAACGGCTGACGGTATATGTGGGTATCGGAGATCACCCCCAGGATCACGGGATCCATCACCGTTTCACCCCCGGCGCGTAACCGGAAGATACATGTCCCCCCGCCCAGGAACCACGATAATCGAAGTACAACGGCCTCTCCACAATCACGTTTTCCTGGGCATGAACGGAGATAGCCACACCCTCCTGATAGGGAATCATGGTATTTACGTTGATGGTAACCCGGCTGAGTGGGGGCAGGCTTACGTCCTCCCAGAGCACCTCGCCGCTCTCCAGGTGAAACCTGACCTCCGCCTCCAGATGCAGCTCGCAGGGATTCTGTATGCAAAGCCAGGTCTCGAATCCCGCGCCCGTGTAACCCTCCGCGAAATACCAGTGGCGGGAAGGCAGGCTCACGCCGATGCCCACGTCTCCTCCCAGGCACCAGCCGTGATAGTCATGGTAAACAGGTCTTTCCGCCACCAGCGGCGCGCTGCCTTTCACCTCCATGGAAAGCTGAAGGTCCTGCCCTGCATCCTCGTTGACATGAACGGTTTCGCGCGAAAGTGGCGGAACTGTAACCTCCGTGGTGATGTTGACCCCGCCGCTAGTACTGTAGGCCACACTGACCAGGTTATCTTCTTGTGAGGGATTAAACAGACAGAGATATTCCTCAAATCCCTCGCCGGTGTACCCCTCCGCGAAATACCAGGTCGTGGAGGGCTGCGTGGCTCCGCTGGAGACGTGGCCTCCCGCCCATTTCCCGCCGTAGAGGAAGTACATGGGCCTCTCGGCCACCACCGGATGGTCGGAGGTCAGGTGAACAGATATGTCCTTGTCCTCGCCCACTACCTGATTCACGAAGATGGTATGGCGCTTCCAGGGCATCAGGATTACCTCCTCCCGCTTCAGCAAACCCCCGGAAGAGATGTATTCCACCTCGACCGTGGCCTCCTCATCGCTGGAATTGAAAAGGCACAGCCACTCCTCGAAGCTCTCGCCTGTGTATCCCTCCGCGAAGTACCAGGTGGTCGAGGGTTGGTTAACGCCGCTGGAGACGTGGCCTCCCGCCCATTTCCCGCCGTAGAGGAAGTACATGGGCCTCTCCACCATTATGGGCACCGGTGCCTCTACCAGCACGCTGACGTCATGTCCCTGGCCGATCTCCTCGTTTACCTCGATACTCAACCTGCTCTCGGGCTCGACTCGATATCCCTTCTCCACGAAATCCCCCACACCGAATGCATAGGTCACGGTGAACTCCACCGCCTCCAGGTGGGGGTTGAGCACCGTCAGCCACTCCTGAAAACCAGGCCTGGTGGTTCCCTCGGCGAAGTACCAGCTCCTGGCGAGATCGGCCAGTATGAGATCCCTGCTTATGGAGGCTGGGTTCCCCCCGTCCTTGTACCAGGCCATGGACCTCAAGCGATAGCAGCCGTCCTCCATGCTGGAGGTATTCAGGTCGAAGGAAAAGGGCTCCGAGAACTTGCTCTCGAGCAGCTCTCCCTCCACGAAAAGGTCCACATGGTCGACGTCGTCGGTTCCCAGCACCTGGAGGTCCACACTTACATCCTGGAAGGATATTACATTCTCCTGCGGCAGGATGAAATTGATGCTCGAGGGCATATGTATCCCCCTCAGTATGGCCTGGGCCTCACGCATGAGATAGGAATCGCTCCTCAGCCTCTGCTCCTCCTCCGGGTTGGTCATAAAGGAGGTCTCGGTCAGGATGGCCGGCATGTCGGTATTGTTGAGCACGCCGCAGTAGTCGACCCTCTTGACGCCACGGTTGGAGAGCCCGAACTCCCCCACCAGCTCGGCCTGAACGCTGTTAGCAAGCTCCAGCGATTCCTGGCTGGCGTAGATGGAGACCAGGGTCTCCGTACCGTTGACATCGGGGTCGATGATGCCGTTGTGATGAAGGCTGATAAAACGGTCCGCGCCCCAGGCATTGGCCATATCGTATCTTTCGCTGATACCTACGTAGGCATCCTCGGTGCGGGTCATCAGGATCTCCGCCCCCTCCTCCTCCAGCAGGAGCTTGAGCTTGAAGGCGACGTTTAGGTTTACCTCTTTCTCAGTCAATCCCATGGGCCCTATGGCTCCGGCGTCCGAGCCTCCGTGCCCGGCGTCTATGCAGAACTTCCACCCCACCAGCGCGCCGGCCCGAGCTTCCTCGATGCCCGGTGTATCCAGGAGAAAAAGCGAAGCTAGCATTAGAAAGACCAGCAACGCGACGATCGCCGGTAGTGCTAGCGTAGAGCGCCCGAAACGCGCGCCGCCTTCGCTCGAAAGGGCCCTTGGAATCATAAAGAGTTTTTCCTCCAACGTGTGAAATTTCCAGCCCTTTTCTATTTCGACAGCGCTCATCCAAACCCTTGAGCCCTGCCTTGGCAGAAAACATCAATAGCAGGGATGCGCAGGGAGCATGCAAGTTTCCTTATCATGCCAGTTCGGAAAGGAAACGAAGAGCCTCCGGCTCGTCCGGTTGGATGCGCAGGACCTCCCTGAAATCCTCCACCGCCCCGGCGATATCACCTCTCCTTTTCCTGCCGATACCACGAGCGAGGTAGGATTGATAGAAATCACGGTTCAGGATGAGGGAGCGATCCCAGTTATCCACAGCGTCCGACCATGAATTGAGCAGGGCGTAGCAGACCCCTCTTTGGTAGTACGCCTCGGCCCACCCCGGCTTGAGCTTTATGACCTGGTTGAAATCCCGGATGGCACGGTTATAAATGGGGTTCTCGTCGTAGCTGATCTTCCGGCGCAATGCCTTCCCCCTCAGCAGGTAAGCCTCGGGCAGATCCTGTCGCATCTTTATCAGCCGGGTGAGGTCCTTTATGGCCCAACCGTAATAGCCCCTCTCCATCAGGAGCATGGCCCTCCTGTAAAGATCCCCTTCATCCTGGAGATCGTCCTCGAGCGATTGGGAAAGCTCCTTCAACAAGGCGTCCTCTTCCTCCGCACCTTCCCCACCGGTGATATCGCCCTCGAGCAACTCCACGAGAAGCTTGAGCACGGCACGGGAACGTACCAGGCCCATATGGGTGCAGAACCAACCCATGCGCAGGTTATAAGCCCCCTGAAGGCGGCAGTTGATCCAGGGAACGACGAACAGGTCGTATGGAGTGTAAACGGAGGCGTAATTGAGATCCGCCGATTCCTTCAATATGCGGCTGTAGGTGGAGTTGAGATTGCTCAGGAAGGAGCTTCCCGGGAGCATCTGCCGCGCCCCCTTGCACAGGAACAAGGGGTAGAAGGATACCGAGCCGTGATTGGGCGTACCCAGCATAACCAGCCGGCTCAGGTAATCGGCACCCCCCAGCTGTTCCGCCATACATCTGGCCACCAGGCCGCCCAGGCCCTGGCCTATCAGTGAAAGGCGTCTCACGCCGAGAAGGGCCCTCACCTCCTCCACTCTTTCCAGCAGAATCCGAGCCCCCCCGCGAATATCCCCCGCCGCGAAATTGGGCAGCCGCACCGAATAGACCTCGAAATCCAGACTTCTGAGTCTCCTGCGGATAGCGGCGGAGAGCAAGTAAAAACGGAAGAAACCGGGTATAAACAGTATAGGATCACGCCTGCTTCTGCGTAAGGATAGATGCTCGGGAAAATCCTCCTTGGATATCCTGGCTTTTTCCTTGCGGGTTATTATCCTCTCCTGCAACTTCCCCCCCGATTACCAAAGGGACTTCTCAAAATATGCATAAAACGTCCCCATCCGTAACCCCTCCAGGTTACATCCTAATACAGCTTACATCCTAATATAATCATGGAAATCAAGGCAAAAAAGCCAGCCCGGATCGCACGTCCCAACAGGCAACGCGGCTTCGTTATCTCGCCCAAAGGGGGGCTATGCGAGCGGTGGTCCGGTTGAGCCTGGCCCTGAGGAGCAATCCTACCGATTCCAGGGGCGGCAGGGGTACCATCTTCAAGGGATTGACACCCATGAGGGCGGCCAGCGAGGCCACGTTATCCCTCAGGTTGTTGCAACCCCGCACCGTGCGTACCGCCTTTTTGCCCAGATGCTTGCTCAGCGGCGGGTATGCTTCCTCCACGGCACAATCGCCCACCAGCAGCACACTTCCCTTGATACACTCCAGTTCCCGGGGATCGAATCCCTTACCCATACAGATAGTGAATCCGCCTTTACCGTCGAAGTCCACGTAGAGCATCTGCATCACCGCCAGGGTGTTCATACGGCATCCCTCGCGACAGCAGCGTTCCTCTCCCTTTACTATCTTCACATCCGGTGGAAATTCCGGCAGCAGCTCACATGTGTAGGAGCGCCGGAAGGGTTCCCTGTCGCCAATCACCTCGATCTCGTCCAGGTTGATAGTACCCATGCCGTCCTCCGCGGCCAGCCTCAAATGCTCCACCTCTTCAGGCGGGATGCCCATGAGATCACTTCCCACCGCGTCCACCGCCAGGGTATCGCGGCCTCCCACCAGAACACCCAGTCGCTCCACGCTCCTCTCCACGAGCCCCCGGGGTGGATAATGGCCATGATTAACCGCGTACAGTCCGTCTATCAGGGTAAAATGCGGTTTTATCATTGAGTATATGTCCGCGAACTTGCGATGCAGCATCCAATTATGATCCTTTACGCGGTCCTCCTGAGCGATGAGCCCGAACTGGTTCTTGACCCCCAGCGTCACCGTGGCCATGGAATGAGTCTTCATCTTGGGCAAGTTCAGATAGAAGGCATGGTCCCGCCCCTCGATCAGCTGTTCCTTAACCCAGCGCGATACGTGTACTGGATATCTCAATTTAGGCAGGAATACCTCCACCTGCTTTCCCTCGTCGAGATAGAGGGGAACGGCACCCTCTTCCCTGACGGCCTTCTCCAGGCCGCTTACCCGAAAAACCAGTCGGGTGAAGCTTCCCTGGGTGCAGTTTTCCATGACATATACCCGCTGCGCTCCTCCGCGCCGCATCGCCCTTATCAGGCCCCTGAGCACCTGGGGATCGGTGAAGGTGTAATCCTTGAAATCCACGGCGTTGACCTTTATAAAGACCTCCCTCCGGCCATCCAGCAATTCGCCGACTCCCCCAAAGGGCTCCAGGACCTCCGACACCGCCGCGTCGATATCCTCGCCTATGGGTGCGACTACTACCTTATCCATCTCACAGCCTCCTCCAACCCGCCTTACGCCCCGACCATGCCGGCATGCAGAGCCTGCGGCGACTCAATAACCGATGCGCGTCAAGGCATCCTCCAGCCTGGCCTCGATCTCCGCCTGGCGAGAGAGGTATTTCTCATAGAGAGCCCTGCTGCGCAAAACCTTGATATAGGGCAGTACCCAACGGATCATCCTGGGCAAGCCACACACCCTGATTTTTCTCTCCAGGAAAAGCCGCATGGGGTCCCCGCGCTTCAGGACGGCATCCCTGTAGACGCCCCTATCGGCCGCGATAAGAGCCGGTGCGGTCTCGTCACTTCCCAACTCCACCTCGAAGCCACCACGCCGGAATGTGACCAATGAATAATAATCTCCCTCGATAATCAGGCCCAGTTTCTTTCCCTCCAGGGAGGCCATCAACCCGCGAAGACCCTCATCCTCTAGCATCAGGGGTGAGGCGAACTCGAGGAGTTCCCTGGCCATACCTAGTAGCTCCTCCTCATCTCCCTCCATTATGAACACGGACAGGCGTTCCTCCAACTCGCGGTCGCTTATCCTGGGGTACAACGTCACCAGATCCCAGAACCTGACCATCACGTCGTTTCCACCAACGCCTTTGCGTGTCAAGCGCCGTTTAGCTCCCATCCCCCTCCTTGAAAGCCACCGCCCATACCTCGAGCAGGAACCCCTGCGGAAGATCAATCCCCGCGATCGATCTGGCCGGATAAGGAGCGGCGAAAAACTCCTCGTAAACCTCATTGAACGCCGATACCTCGCCTATATCGTCTAGGTAGACGTTCACCATCAGCACCTTGTCCATGCCGCTGCCGGCTTCCTCCAGAACCGCCTCGAGATTGCGCAGGACGATCATGGCTTGCTCCCGAACATCTCCGGCGATCTTTTTCCCATCCGGTCTGATGGCCACCAGTCCCGAAACGAAAACCATGTTATTCCACGTCACGGCCAATGAATACGGGCCTATGACCGGAGGCAGACTCTCTCTTGCAGCTCCACCTATTGTCTTCATCACATGCTCACCCCCTCACTAAAAGTATAGCAAACGACGTCTACCCAAAGCGCCCCACCCCGGGAATCCCATGGCCCCTTTACCTAATACTTACGTTATTGCATACCCCTGCATGCGACTCCCACTCTACGGGCCTTTGTGTCCAGTTTTAATTTGCTCGAAGATCTATACTTGCATCAATGTAGTTGCTTCCACTCCTGGGGCCTTGATGTCAAGCTCACCTTCGCTGGATTGTAGGTTACTTGTATATGCACTGGTGCACGGAACCCCTGGAGGCTTGGTATCCAGCTCCGATTTGCGCACTAGCCGACATGTGAGATAGAAGCCTGGAATGGCGGTAAAGTCTCCGCTTACACCATAGTCCTCCAGAGTGGCGTATAGCACATCTCTACCTTTAACGCTGCCTCCTTAGCCCCTTACTTCCCGGACCGTGGGATGCCCTCTGGCAAGCAAGCTCGATCCCTCGCTCCAAATGTATTACCCAGTCCCTGGTAACTATTGTGTCCACACAGCCTTCCGCGTCACACAAAACCGGGTTTTAACTGCCGTGTTACACACGCGAAGGCGAGTAGGACACAAAGGCTCAGGGATTTGGAGGGACAAAGTCGAGGCAAGAGATCTGTAGCTCAAGTCTCCTGCACGGATTCCGATTCGGGGTCGGGTAGCTTGCGGGTGATCACCAGGCGGTAACTTCTGGAGGCCTTGGAATTCGAGCCGTATCTCCTGGAAAGGAGGATATAGGAGAGGGCCATCAAGCCGAAGGCGAACACCAGTCCCAGGGGCATGGTCAGGGAGCTCCCCGAAACGGCTGCTCCAAGGAGGGCGCCAAGTACGAACCCGGCCAGGAAAGCGATAAGCGGTATCCCGTAGAGGATATACGCGGCTTTTATGGACTTTTCCAGGGGAAGGTTAACCATCACCCGATCCCCCTTCACCGCACCCATACGGTTCTCCGCCTCCGCCAGCATGGTATCGTTGTCCACGACTACGCAGCACGATCCACATCCCTCACAGTACCTGCTCCTGCGCAGCATTACCCGTGCCGTGTCACCGTACACCTCCACAACCTTGCCTCTCTCCTCTCTCGACCTGGTGGCTGACGGATAATCGTAAAGCTCGGGCAACCTGTCCTTGAGTGCGTCCTGATCAACCTTGGCCGCTCCCATCATCAACACCTCTCAAGTCCCGATATATACCTCGGGCTCTCTGTAACGCCTCTTCCTGCGCTCTGGATCGTACACTCGGTATGTCTTTCCTCCATAATCGGGTTTTATCGCGCCTTATGCCTCTCGACTCTCATTCCATGAACGGCAACAATCGCTTTATCGCCCGCCACGGACCTCTATGCCGTCTCCCCCATTATACATTCCCACGCGTTCTCCAGCCCGGTCGAGAGTCGCTGGAGATAGCCGGTAAACGTTTGCAAGAGCTGGTGGTGGGTAATACCATGGTGACGTTAATGGGATCCTTACCCTCGCGCATCAGGGATGGGATGGTCCCTTCCGCCCTGAAGGACACGTCCCGCCCCGTGATTACGCCCGGTTACAGCGGCGGTTCGCTGAAGGAGGCGAAATACCCTGAAAGACGGTATTGGCGAGCTCGCACGCTGCCTGATGATTCAGGGATCGCTGAGTGAATCGGGCATGGTTCTAGGCACCTATGTCCACGGTCTTTTCGACAACGCTCCCGTACGCATGGGTTTTGTCGAGTTTCTCTTTGAGAGAAAAGGATTGAAACCTCCGGAGGCGACTTTACTGTGGGTAGACGATTCCAAGGAGGAGCGCTTCGATAATCTGGCATCGGAGGTACGCGATTCCCTCGATATGGACAGGATCTACCGTATCTTAAAGGGTGGTTCACGACCTGCCCCGTCCTCGGGAGCTGTTAGTTATCGCCTAGGCGATAACCCGGAAGTATAGGATAAGCCCCAAACCCCGGCCCGAACACCATCTAGCGCATGTTCTGCGGCGATGAATCATATTAATTGGCGAAGGGTGAAATGTATGAGATCCTTCTCATGTAAAAGGAGGGCGGATGCGATGTTGGTAGTCAACGAGTGCGATAAGCTCGCCAAACCCGGATTCAGATGCCTTTATCATCTATATATGCGGAGCACACAAGAGCAGTATCTCTACCTCCCATGGGCGAAGGTGCCCGGCGAGGAACGCCATGCCTTTCCCGTAATCCCTGTCTTTATGCAGGATAATCTGGACCGCGTTGCGGCGCTCGAACATCACATCTCCGATACCGTATATCCTCTTTAACCTCTTCTCACTTGTTTTCCTGGAGCGGAGACGTGCACCGATGTTTGACCGTGGTCCTTGTTTCCCCGATGCCTTTTTAATCAGGGTATATAATATCACTTTATATTATATAATCTTTTCTTCGGTGCATGAGACCCGCGTCTCCCACTGGCTGCAACCCCGCTGACCGGCTCTAAGAAAGCCGGGATGGGTTCGACACCCATTGCTCCCCTCCAAGATCCCGCCCCTCTTCCTTCCGATCCTCGGTGAAACGCCGCAGCCTGAGGGAGTTACTAACCACGGAAACGGAGCTGAAGGCCATGGCCGCTGCGGCGTATATGGGATTGAGGAGGACTCCCCATACCGGGTAAAGAACCCCCGCCGCCAGAGGTATCCCT
This sequence comes from Actinomycetota bacterium, assembly GCA_034188985.1. Classification (GTDB taxonomy): domain Bacteria; phylum Actinomycetota; class Geothermincolia; order Geothermincolales; family RBG-13-55-18; genus JAXHVT01. The sequence continues at coordinate 139,941 of JAXHVT010000034.1, forward strand.
ATTATGTTGTATATGAATGCCCAGAACAGGTTCTGTTTTATGGTGCGAAGCGTCGTCCTGGACAACATTATGGCCGTCCCCACCTTGCGTAAATCCTCCGAGATCAGGGTTATATCCGAGGTCTCCAGCACTACATCGGTGCCGCTGCCGATGGCTATCCCCACATCGGCCTGGGCCAGGGCTGGCGCGTCATTTATACCGTCTCCCACCATGGCCACCGTCTTGCCGAGGGATTGCAGGCGGGCTATCTCCCGCGCTTTCCGGCCGGGCAGCACCTCGGCCATTACGTTTTCTATACCCACCTCGCGAGCTACCGCCTCGGCGGTGGAGATATGATCGCCGCTTATCATGGCCACCTCCACCCCCATGTCCTTGAGATCCTTTATCGCCCGCCCGGCCATGGGCTTGAGGGTGTCCGCAACGGCCACCAGGCCCATCATCTCTCCATCGTACAGCACGTAGGTAACCGTCTTGCCCTGACGCGACATCTTCCCGGCCTCCTCCTCCAACCCTTCCATATCGGCGCCCGACTCGGACATGAACGTGGAGTTGCCTAGCCTTACCTCCGCTCCCTCTACCATAGCGATTACCCCACTGCCCGGAACCGCCCGAAAATCCTCCGCCTCGTGCAGAGCCAGGCCCCTGTCCCCGGCCGCCTCCAGCATAGTTCCCGCCAATGGATGTTCACTACCGCGTTCAGCCGACGCGGCCAGGACCAGAAGCCTTCCTTCGTCCACCCCGGGCAATGCGATCAGATCCGTAACCCTTGGTCTTCCCCAAGTGAGCGTGCCCGTTTTATCAAAGACCACCACGTCCAGGCTTCCCGCTCTCTCCAGGATCTCCCCTCCTTTTATCAGTACCCCGAGCTCGGCCCCCTTACCGGTCCCCACCATGATGGCGGTGGGAGTGGCCAGCCCTAACGCACAGGGGCAGGCTATAACCAGTACGGCGACGAAATTGATAAGCGCGAAATTAAAGGAGGGCTCCGGTCCCACCAGCAGCCATCCCACGAAGGTCAACACGGCCAGGGACACCACCACGGGTACGAATACGGCAGCTACCCGGTCGGCTATGCGCTGTATCGGCGCTTTACTGCCCTGCGCTTCCTCCACCATTTGAATGATTCGGGCCAGAACGGTGTCTCCACCCACCCTCGTCACCCGGAATCTCAGGGATCCCGTACCGTTGATGGTGGCCCCGGTCAGCTCGTCTCCCGGCTTCTTCTCTACCGGCATGCTTTCGCCGCTAATCATGGACTCGTCGACCGAGCTGCGCCCCTCCATCACCCTTCCGTCAACGGGAACCTTCTCTCCCGGTCTCACCACTACCAGGTCCCCGACCCGTACTTCCTCCAGCGGTATCTCCACGTCCTCACCATCCCTAATGACGCGGGCGGTCCTGGCCTGAAGGTCGAGGAGGCGGCGCACCGCCTCTGAGGTACGGCCCTTGGCCCTGGCCTCAAGAAACCTGCCCAGGAGTATCAACGCGATTATAGAGGCCGATGCGTCATAGTAAACAGCCAGTTCCAGGCCGGCGCCGCTGATGAAGGAGGGGGAAAAGGTAGCCACCAGGCTGTATACGTATGCCGCCGATGTGCCCACAGCGATCAGGGTGTTCATGTCCGTGGTTCCGTGACGGGCCGCCTTCCAGGCTCCACTATAAAAGACCAGGCCGGGCCAGAACTGAACAGGCGTGGTTAGGAGAAAGAGGAGCATGAAAAATGCACGGTCGGATAGCGCGTCGATGCCCGGAATCGCTTCCCTGCCCAGAGAGAGCACCAGCAGAACCATGGCGGACGCTGCGCTGTAGAGCAGCTTGACCTTCAGACCCCTCGTCTCCCTGGCCCTACTCATTCTCTCGCGGTCCAGGCTTTCCTCCCCCATATCCGCGGGCCTCAGGCGGTAGCCGGCCGCTTTCACGGCCCGCGCCATCTCCGCGAAACCTGTCCGTTCCGGGTCATAGGTCACGGTGGCCCTCTCTGTAGCCAGGTTGACGTTGGCGCCCGCCACGCCTTCAAGTCCGGAGAGGGCCTTCTCCACCCGGGAAACGCAGGAGGCACAGGTCATACCATCCACGACGTAAACCGACTTCTCCAGCCCCGCCCGATAACCCAAACCCCGGATTGTGTCCACGATATTCTCCAGCCCCGTCTCCTCGGGGTTATAGGTGACCGTCGCCCTCTCGGAGGCGAAGTTGACTGAGGCGTCCTCGACTCCCCGCATACCGGCAAGAGATCTTTCCACGCTAGCGGCGCAGGTGGAACAGGTCATATCCCCGATCCTTATAACCACCCGTTTCGCGTCCTCGCGATCCGCGCTCCTCTCCATTCCTTGATACTCCATTCCGACCAACTCCTCTCCGCAGGGAGTATCCTTATCCAACCGCGCTAACGGATACTTCAATCCCTAAATCCATTGTAGAAGGATCACGGATAATTGATATGAGCGCGATCACCCATCCCGTTGAACAGCGGCTTTTCCCTCAACCTCCGTTTCCTATCCGGGCAACGCTCAACCGATATATCTAAGCCCACGGCCATCGGTTACAATGCCGGTATGGGAGATGACGATCACCCATCCCGTTGAACAGCGGCTTTTCCCTCAACCTCCGTTTCCTATCCGGGCAACGCTCAACCGATATATCTAAGCCCACGGCCATCGGTTACAATGCCGGTATGGGAGATGAATTGGAGGCCAGGGGGCGGCGGGTTCTGGACAAGTCCCGGCTCAAAAGGGGCTTAATACTGGCGATCACCCTCTCCGCGGCCGCCCTGGTTGCGATATCCCTCTTGACCCTGAACCGCGATACCTTCGACGCTCTCTCCGATTTATCGCTCACCTTCCTGCTGCTGGCGGTGGCTCTTTCCCTGGGACGATGGATATGGTCCGCCATCCGCATACGGCTCCTGTTGGTATCGACCGATAAGGCAGTGCTCTTTCGTAATCTCTTAAAGATCGTCTATGGAGGCTATTTCACCGGCCTTATCACGCCCTGGAGGGCCGGAGGCGTCACCGGCGAGGCGGCTTTCCTGTATATATACGGCCTGGAAGCCGGCGAGGCGGTGGCTATAGTCTCCTTTGGCGCCTGCGTCTCCACCATACTCCTGATTCTCTTCTTTCCCCTGGCCATATGGTTATCCTCGAGCATATTCGAGTTCTCCTTCACCGTGCAGGGCTTCCTCTTCTCCGCCCTGGCGGTGGGCCTGATATTCCTGGCCCTGGTACTGCTGGCCATACTGCGCCCGCACACCGCCGTCGGCCAGACACTGCTGCGCCACTCGCCCTCCTTTCTCAGGCGACGGGAGCGTTACCGGCACTTCCTGGAGCGGCTCGGCCACGAGATACAAACCTTTGCGTTGTCCCTACGCCAGATAGTGAGCCTGGGGGTGTCCAGGCTGACGGCCGTAGTCATCCTTACCCTGCTCTACTGGACCTTCGGTTTCATGGCCGTGCCCGTGGCCCTCGTGGGACTTGGATACGGTTCCTATTTCGGCAAGGCCATTGTCGCCCAGCTCGTGGTCCAGGTTCTTCTCCCATTCATTCCCACCCCGGGTGGAAGCGGCTTCGGGGAGTTCGGCTTTCTCTATATCTACAGCACCATCCTTCCCGAGACGGGAGTGGCGGGATTGCTCACCCTGATATGGCGCTTTTTCGATTTCTATTTAGGATTGATAGTGGGAGGAGGCGCCTTCATCGTCATTATGAGGGACTTGAGCAGGATGCCGGGCAGAAAAGCGCTTGACGAAGAGGAACCCGGCGGCCCGGAAGACAGGGATTCCTGGGCAGATTCATCCCCCTGACCGCCGCTCAAGGCCGCCTAATCGCCTCGGGTATCGCTCCCGGGAGCTCGTGGTGAGGGGAGGCGGGCGATTTCACGCCCACCGGTTGAAGCCGTATTGCGGGCATGGCAAGCATTAGCGTCGTAAGCTTCCGGGTCACCCGCACTTTGCGTTTAAGCCGTTTATTATGTCCGATACTGGCCTATACTAATTGATATAATATTCATCGAACAGCCGCAAGGAGCGAGGAAGGCGGCGCGCGAAGACGCCATTAGGGTTCGGTACGCCCGCTGATGGTTTTTAGCGGCCCGGCATTAAACCCCGGTACGTTGTCTACCGATAGATTTGTCTGCCGTATAAGGAAGGAGAGATTATGTTCGGCCCCCAAGACCTGACGGCGATTATTGGAGAGAGGATCAACCCAACCGGGAGAAAAAAAATGGCCGACGAGTTCAAGGAAGGGCGCTTCGACACGGCCCTGTCCGACGCCCGTGCCCAGGCGGAAGCGGGATCGGACTACATAGACGTAAACGTAGGCGCTGCCGGCGTCGACGAGGAGGAAATGCTGCCAAGGCTGGTGAACGAGGTGGCCGGGGTCACCGGCCTTCCGGTATGCGTGGATTCGGCGGACCCCAAGGCCTTGGCCGCGTCCCTTAAAAGATACGATAACCCCGAGGCCATCGTGAACTCGGTCACCGGTGACGAGGACAGCATGTCCTCGGTACTGCCCCTGGTGGCGGAGTCCGGGTGTTACGTCATAGCCATGACCAAGGATCGAACCGGCATACCGGCCACGCCCGAGGACAGGCTGTCCCTAGCCTCCCGCGTGGTGAAACGAGCCCTCGGGCTGGGCATACCCAGGGAGAAGGTATTGGTGGACTGCCTTACCATACCCGCGGCCACCGAAGGAGGGGCCGCCAGCATTACCCTTTCGTCCATAGAGATGATCGTATCGGAGCTAGGGTGCCCGGTGGCACTGGGTGCCTCCAACATAAGCTTCGGCATGCCCATGAGGCCGACCATCAACGCCGCTTTCCTGTCCATGGCCGTAAGGGCGGGCTTGAGGGCGGCCATCGTCAATCCCCTGGAACCCGGCCTGGTGACGTCCATACGCGCCGCCGATTTCCTGCTGGGCAATGACAGGATGGGGCGAGCTTACCTCAATTACTACCGCAGCCGGAAGGAGTGAGTACGGTGCCAACATACCACCGCGTATCCCTGGTTCCCCTGGGTATCACCATTCGCTGCGGCGACGTTGATAACCTCCTGGCCGCTATGAAAGAGGCGGGAGTGGGGGTTGAGAATCTTTGTGGTGGCCTGGGCAAATGCGGTAATTGCCGCATTCATGTCCTGGAGGGCGAGACCGCCCCCCCCACCGCGATGGAAAAGGATCATATCTCAGAGCGAAGCCTTGACGAGGGTTTGCGTCTTGCCTGCCAGGCGAAACCCCTCTCAGACCTGGTTGTTTACCTGCCCGCCTCGTCCCTGACCCGGGATCAGAGACTTCAGCTCACCTCCGAACTAGAGGTGGACGACTTCAGCCCGGCCGTGGAACACGTCGACTTGGTTTTGGACGTACCCTACACACCAGACGATCTGGGCTCTGACCTGCTGAGGGCTCTGCGAGCCCTGGAACGGACGCGACCCGAGGAGCACGGCTATAGAGCTGATATCCATTTTCTGCGTTCACTTCCCACGGTTATGAGGCGCGAGAAAGGGAGGATACGGACCTTTCTCCGCGACGGTGAGATCCTGGCCGCCGCGGCGCCCAAGAGCCCAACCCTGGGTCTGGCCGTGGACCTCGGTAGCACCAAGGTGGCCCTCTTCATCTACGACCTGGAAAGGGGAGCGCTGCTGGAGAGCCTGGGTTTCCTGAACCCCCAGATATCCTTCGGGGAGGATATTATCACCAGGATACAGTACGCCATGGAGGGAGAGGACAAAGCGGACAAGTTGATGCAACTGGTGGTTGAGGATATCAGCCTCAACCTCTCCTATTTCCTGGACGCCTCCGAGTATACGACCGGCGACATCTTCGAAATAGTGCTGGTGGGTAATACAGCCATGCACCACCTCTTCCTTGGCCTTCCCGTCAAGCAACTGGGAAGAAGCCCCTACCTTCCCGCCACCGACCTTCCCCTGGAGATCAAGGCAGGTGAACTAGGGCTGGAACTGAACCCGGCCGCGGTACTTTACATGCCCCCTCCCATCGCCGGCTTCGTCGGCTCCGACCATCTCGCCGCAGTGCTTTCCACCAGGCTTGCGGAGAGAGAGGGACCCTGCCTGCTTCTGGATATAGGCACCAACTCCGAGGTGGCCCTGCAGGTGGACGGATCCATATGGTGCTGCTCCTGTGCATCAGGACCCGCCTTCGAAGGTGGAGGTATAAGCCGGGGCATGCGAGCCGGAGAAGGGGCAATCGAGCAGGTGAGCATCGATCCCACTACCGGTGAACCCCAGGTCTTGATAATCGGGGACTCCAACCCCACAGGTATATGCGGCTCCGGCATCCTGGCCGCTATAGCCTCGCTCAAGGAGGCGGGCATCGTGGACGGCAGCGGCAGGATGAGCGAAGATCATAGCCTGGTATGCCGTCACGACGGCGGCCTGTGCTATTACCTGGTTCCTCCCACGAACGGCGAGGTCGAGGGGGTGGCGGTCACCCAGGCTGACGTGCGGGAGGTACAGAAAGCCAACGGGGCCATCCGCACCGGGGTCGACGTACTCATGAGGGAGGCCGGTATAAGCCAAGAGGATGTACGGGAGGTGCTTCTGGCCGGGGCCTTCGGCTCATATATCGATCCGGCAGCCGCGGTATCCATAGCCCTTCTCCCCCCCATACCGCTGAGCCGCATCCACCAGGTGGGCAACGCAGCGGGGGCAGGAGCCCGCGGCATGCTTCTTTCCACTCGGGTAAGGGAACAAGCAGAGGAACTGGCCGACCATATGAGATACGTGGAGCTGGCCACTTACCCCGACCTCAACCTCCTCTTCGCGGCCAGCATGTACCTCTCCGAGGAAGAGGTACAGGACTGCAGGCGCCGCTTCAAAGTATAGCCGGTACCTCCGCTTTTTCCCTGTAAAATGCGGGTGGCCCGCTTATAACGGTTGCAGCTAATCCTCCTGTACCAGGACCTCGCCGGCCACCAGCGCCAGGTAATCGTTGGAGCCGTCCTCGATCATGCCGGCCCGCGCGTCTCGGTACAGCTTCTCCACCGTGGACTCCTTGGTCAGGCCAAAGCCTCCGCATAGCTGCACCGCCTCGTGGGCCACGTTCATAGCCGCCTCGGTGCAGAAAATCTTGGAGGCAATGGAGTAGTGGGTAAAGGGAGGGTTGGTGCTGAAGTTGAAATCCATCACCGCGCGGGAGAAGGCCCTGGCCGCTTCCACCTGCTTGAACATGTGAAAGAGCTTGTAGCGGACCAGCTGGTGATCTATGAGTTTCTTACCACCTTGTACCCTCTCCTTGCAATACCCCAGGGCCTCCTCGTAGGCCGCCTGGGCCACGCCTGTGAAAAAGGCGCCCATACTGGCATTGGCGGTGGACAGGGTGACATCCAGCATGGCCTCATAGGAATCCTGCTCGATGAGCATGTAGTCCTTGGGAACCCTGACGTTATCGAAGTATATCTCCCCCTGGTTGAGGGCGCGCTGACCCAGCTTGTCGAGGGGCTTGCCGCGGCTGCAGCCCGGCAGGTCCAGCGGGATGACGCAGATACCTCCCCCCGCCATGCCCATCTCGGGGTCTATAGTCAAGTAGGTGGTGGCGTGGGTCGCTATGGTACCGCAGGATACCCAGGCGGCCTTGGTGCCGTTGATCACCCACTCGTCTCCGTCCAGGGTGGCCCGGCAGGCCGTCTTGGCTATCTCGGGATCCGAGAATTGCTCGGTGAACGGCCCAAGGGTATCCGATCCGTGATCGGGCTCTGTGATGGCCCAGCAACCAATGATCTTGGCCTCCTCGTCCTCGCAGAAGGGCACGATGATGTTATCCACCAGGAATTCGGTGGGGACCAGGCTGGCTATGAAGGCGGGGAAGCACGCCACCCCGAAGGCGACTACGAAGTCCACACTGCCCCAGGATATCTCCTCGAAAAGCATGTGCACCTCCAGGGGCGAGAAGCCGCCGCCCCCGTAGATGTCCGGTATGAGTATCTTGTGCAGCCCGATCTTGTAGCCCTTCCTGAAGATGTCCCAGAAAATGGATTCCTTGTCGATGACATCCTCGGGACCCAGCTTGTCCAGCTCCAGACTGGCAGGCCTTAGCACGTCATGGGCGAAGGTGCGCACCATATCCCGGTTAATCTTCTGTACCTTGCTGACGCTTAAGTTCAGGTCCATGTAAGGCATAGTATTCCCCTTCTATCCCTTGTTAGGAGGTCGACTCCTAGAGCTCGTAATCCTCCAGCTTGTACACGTTATCCGCGTCCGTCGAGAAGCGGTCCTTGAGCAGCCGGCCCAGGTATTTCTCCGAGGCGCTCTTGGGGATCTCGTCCACCACCTGGACATAGGATGGAACCGAGTTGCGCTCCAAGCCCTCCACCGCGATCTTGAAGATGGCCGCCGCATCTATCTCCTTGCCCTCGAAGGAGGCCACTGCCGCCACCAGGTCGCTCTCACCCGGAGCCCCCGAGGCAGCCGGTATGCCGTATACGCATACCTCGGAGACGTCCTCGTGCTCTCCGATGATTCTCTCCACGTAGGAGGGGATGATGAAATCCCCGGCCCTCCTCAGGCCTCCCCCCTCCTTACGGTAATCGAAGAACAGCCAGCCCTCCTCGTCCGCATGCACCATATCCCCGGTTCTGAGCCAGCCTCCCCGGGTCTTGGCCTCGGAATCCTTGGGCTTACCATAATATACCACCTCGGGCTTCGCCGCCTTAGCGTGCATCAGGAGTTCTCCGGTAACTCCTGGTGGTACCTCGTTGTCGTTTTCGTCCACGATGATGGACTCCATCACCCCCTCGATGGGCTTGCCGAAGGATCCGATAGGGCCTTGATCGATGGGCTTGTAGGCGAAGCCGCCCTCCACAGCTCCATACCACTCCAGGATCTTTACACCGAAGCGCTTCTCGAAGGCCTCCCATATGGCTATGGGGGTGCCGGCCGAGATAACCACCTCCACCGGGTTATCGGCATCATCGGGTTTGGGCGGCTCGTTGTATATGCCCGACATCATCCCGCCCAGAAGGGAGAAGGTGGTGCAGCCGTACTTTCGACAGATATCCCATATACGGCTCTTGGTGAACCTCTGGCTGATCACCGCCGGTATCCCCAGGGAGATGGAAGACATCAGGGTCACCGCCTGGGCGTTACCGTGGGTCAGTGACAGGCCGGTATAGGGTCTTGACTCCCCCGTATACCCCCATACCATCCTGGCCAGGGCAGTGTACATAACTATGCGTGTCGACTTGACGATTACCCCCTTGGGGTTCCCCGTGACCCCCGAGGTGTAGATGATCTCCAGAGGCAAGCTGGGATCGTCGACGCGGTCCTCCAGCTCGAAAAAGTCGGGTTCCTCCAGAAAGCGATTTATGGTGGGATAGCTTTCGGCCAGAGACTGGTCGGCATCGGGCTTGAGGTTCAGCCATATTTTTTCGACGCCATCCATGCTCCCGGCCACGGACTCGACCTCCGGCAACAGATCGGCGGTGGTGATAACCGCCTTGGCCTCGCTGTTTTCCAGCATGTATCCCATCTTCTCGCCCCTGGATCTGGGGTCGATGGGGACGGTGACGAATCCCAACATTGTGGCGGCGGCCATTGTATAAACTATCTCGGGATGATTGCGCATAACCGTAGCCACGGCGTCGCCCTTGCCTATGCCGCTCTCCCTCAAGCCCCTGGCCAACTTGAATGTGTTGGCCACCAGCTGTTTGTAAGCCAACTTCTCGTCGGGGTAGAGGCCGCCGTTTTCGAAGATCAGCCCGATAGCGTCCGGCTTCTCCTCCATCCTCATCTCCAGTTGGTGGAAGATGAGAGCCGGGTTCTTCTCGCCCATATACATCACCCTTTTCCTTGCATATCGGCCACGGGACGGTTATTCGACTGCGCCCATGAAGCGGCGTGTGAAGGAGGGGAACTCCCGGGCGAAATGCTCGTCCCACTCCTCCTCTGTCCAGTACTTATGGCGGTCGAAGAAGGGGTCCAGGGCCTGGTAGCTTACTCCCACGCCTATGCTGAAATCGCAGTCCTCTATGAGGTCGCACCCGGAGGCGGCACCGCCTATGGTCTGGAATACGCGGCAGTGCAGCCCCATGTACCAGGCCACGGATGCGGCGGCGTTGGCCGCCATGTGCACGTCGTAGACCACGAAGTGACAGCAGGGTCCGTTAATAACCACCGACTCCACCACCTCGGCCTTGTTGAGTTCCTCGCAAGTGCGAAAGCCGCAGGCGCCACAGTCGAAATTGTAGACCGATTTCCTCTTCGCCCCTATCAGCAGGGCGCGTGTATCCTTCTTGGCCAGGTCCACGAAACTGCGCCCGTCCCGATTAAAGAGGGGCGAGACATCGGCCAGGCCCTCGCAGAAATCGGCCATCTCCTGAAATTCCTCCGGGCCTATGGCCACTATCTTGAGCTTGGAATTACCGAATTTCAGCGCGGTATTGGCGGCAACGGCCATGAGCTTCACCGCCCCGTCCAATCCGCCCTTCAACAACTCTTCTCCGCTGATGATAGACATATAGCTCACCTCCCCCCTAGGAATAGATTGACCTGAAGACGGGGAAAAGGCGATGTATGAGGCGGTTTTGCAGTGTTTCGTCGTTGTACTCCGCCCATCTCCTGGGTAGATCCTTGAAGGGGTTTTTCTCCGTGACCGAGGCCAGAAAACCCAGGGCGATATCGCACTTGTAGGGCACCAGGTCCATTCTCAAGGCCGCCGCTCCCACTGACATCTTGACGGTATGGTCTATTCCCAACTGGCGAGCCAGGTTTACGGCGCCGTTTATTGCGTAGGCCAGGTTGAGCGACCTCAGCAGACAGAAGGGACCCCTGAAAGCCACGGAGTGTTCGTCGGGCAGTTTCTGCGCCTCCCGCAGCTGATCGCACAGCATATACCCACAAAGGTTGCAGTTGGAATCCATGGGGTCGTGGCCCGAGCGTCGGTCGGCCATGATCATGACCACATCGGAGTCCCGCACCTGTACGGCATCGGAGTGGAAGAAATCCCAGCGGGGATTATCGCTCGCCATCTTGTCGATGTTTATGGCCAGGTCCTCTATGTCGTCCTTGTCATCCAGGACATGGATGCTTATCTCGTCGACGCCTCCCACCCTTGGGGTGGTGGTGGCCGAGGCCAGCAGCAGTTTGGAGGCCAGCTTGACGCTCTCGGCTCTTCTCTCCTCGTACTCTCTCAGTTTCCTTTCCATGCGGCACCTCCTCCTGATCCAGGGTCAAACGATCCCGTGGTGTAAACCGCGCTTTTCTCGACAAGAAAGCCCAGGCCCGTTCGGCCTAGACATCCGTGGGAAGCCCGTTATCCTCGCATATCTTCGGGTAGGCCTCGTAGGCTGGTTTCAGCAGGGGGAGCAAGCCCAGTATCTTTCCCATGGGACCCTTGGCCTTGACCTTCCTCTTGGCCAAAGCAACGGGCAACTTTAGCTTCTGCAGCCAGAAGGCATGGCAGTCGTCTCCCGCAAGCCACATGATGATATCCCCCTCCGCATCGGTGTCCCCCAGGGACAGCGAGGGCTTTTCGTCACCATGCAGGAGCCATATCTCTCCATCGGGATCGTTGATGACGAATTGAACGTTGATATCATCGTCGTTGAATCTCTTGGAAGCCGTCTCGTCCTCCAGCAGCTTGTTGAAGAGCTGCCCCAGGATCTCGTACATATGGTCCGTGTCCTTGAACACCGGCATAGCAAATACCCCTTTCTCTCGATCGATTGCCGATTAGCCCAGACTTAACGCCAGATAACATACTTAAGTATGCTACCATGGTATGTTTTAAAGTCAACCCAGTCAAGCGTAATGCTATTTTGCCGCAATGCCGGTAGCTGGATTATACATGCGAGCGACGAAGGTGCTCGACATATGCCCCACCTTCACCATTGCCACATGGCTGAAACTACGGGGTTCCCGGCGTTCGCCGCTCCGATGGGCAAATTGACAGGGCTCTTCCGAGCTTGTACTCTCAATATTAGATACCAAGGCATCCTACCCGAGTATGTGCAAATGAACAGACCCTGTGGTAACAATTCTATTCGATCACCGGCAAAACAAGGGTGTTACTAATAGAGAGAAGAAAAAACTTCTACAAGATGCCGACCTTCGCCGAGATGAAAGCCGTCGAGGAATCGCGCAAAGACGATTTCTTCGCGGATATTTACCAGTTCGAATACCAGTACGAGGATGGGTGTTCATGCAAGTGGCCGATCTTCTATCACGAGCAGAGGGGCATACTGGGAGTGTTCCCAGCGCGGTATTGCTCGCTGAAGAGGTTACTTCCCGATGACCCGTTCATCCATCCCCTGCAGGTGTTGCCGGGCGTCTCGCTTCTTTATATTGCCGCTATCGAGAGCGGGGATACCGACATCGAGCCTTATAACTCCATCCTGATCGTGATACCCATCGGGAGCCCCGAATTCATCGGGCTTACCTCGCCCTTGAAGCTGATACCCGGTTACGAGATCCTCAGGCAGACCTTCCCGAGGAAACTGCAGAGCTGGTTTGTCTGGCATATCCCCGACGACTCTTATATCTCTTATGAATTGGGGTACGAAGCATTCGGCATGCCCAAGTTCGCCATCGACCTTACCTGGGAGGAAACCGGCGACCGCATCGTCTACTCTGCAAGTGACAAGGGCGAGGAGATACTGACCTACGAGGCGGAAAAGATAAAGACCCCCGACTTGAAGAAAGGGTACCAGCTTGATGCCCATGCATGTTTCTGCCGGGATAGGCTTCTCATGGTGGAATACGGCAAGGTCCTGTTCAAGAAGGTTGGCTCTTACCTGGGAGGAAGCAAGCTCAAGCTGAAGCTCGTCGATAACCACGCCCTGGCGGATGAGCTCAGGCAGGTGCTTATCAGCCAAATCCCCTGTTGTGGGTTTGCTTCCCCGAGGATTATATGACCATATACGAGCCCGGCAGGTGGGCACTGGACGTGCTTGATCTCTTCCACGATAGAATGGTCGGCGGCCCGGGGGAAGACTCCTAAACGTTACGGGCCGGATCAATAAGACATCCTGACGCCAAGCGACGATGTGGAGACAGATGCTGGAGGACGAGGTGTGAACTCGTCCCAGATATCCTGTATACTTAGCGACCGAGACGGTGAGAACGCCCCGGCCGGCGTTCTCCTTTGTTGCACGGTACGGACAGAGGCGGGAACATGGCCAGAAGGAAGATAACACCGAGGGTGGAGAGGGGCCTGAAAACGCGGCAGGCCATACACGATACAGCCATAACCCTTTTCGCTAAAAGAGGGTACGACAAGGTAACCATAGACGACATATGCGAAAATGTCGGGGTTACCAAGGGAGCCTTCTACAATCACTTCAAGTCCAAGGACCAGGTGATCATAGAACACTTCATGCAGATGGATGATCATTATATCAAGGTCTCCCAGGACATCTCCGGGCTGGAGAGCAGCGTGGAAAAACTGATGATCTTCAACAGGGAGGCCATCAGGCTCATGTCCGACCTGGGGGTCACTTTGATGAAAGTGGTATACCATTCGCAGATCGCCCCCAACATGAAAAGGGCTTACCTGACGGACAACGATCGTTCTCTCTACAAGATAACCGGTTCCCTCATAAAGGAAGGTCAGGAAAAGGGCGAGATACATGGGGATATGGACAGCGAGGAGATAACCTCTATGCTCATCAACTGCTTCCGCGGTCAGATATATCACTGGTGCCTGACCAACGGCTCATTTGACCTGGTGCAGACATGCGACAAGCTTATGAGCCTGTTGCTGGAAAGCCTTGCGACGGATAAAGCTCCCGCCGGTTAGGGCTCGGCGGTCGCCACGTTCATACCCCGGCGCTCAACCGGATACCAGCCTGATCTAACCTCGTGCAACGAGGGGGTTTCCGGCCTCCCCCACTACAGCGTGAACACGTTATCCGCGTCGGGACTGAATGCATCGCGCAGAACGCGATCCAGGTATTTCTCGGATGGGCTCTTTGGAATCTCGCTCACCACCTGGATATAGGAGGGCACCGAGTTACGCTCCAGTCCTTCAAGGGCCGTTTGAAACACGCTATCGGCATCGATATCATGGCCCTCGAAGGGCACTACCGCAGCTACCAGGTCGCTTTCACCCGGGGCCCCCGACGAGGCTGGGATGCCGTATACGCATACCTCGGATATGTCGGGATGTTCCCCGACGGCCATCTCCACCAGCTCGGGCTTGATGAAATCCCCCGATCTCCTCAAGGCCCTTCCTTTGCGATAATCGAAGAAAAACCACCCTTCCCGGTCCTGGTGTACGATATCACCGGAGCGCAGCCAGCCGCCGCGGGTCTTCTCCGACGAGGCCTCAGGGTTTTTGTAATAATCCACCTTGCTCTGGGTGAGCATGAAGCATATCAACTCGCCCTTCTCCCCAGGCGGTACCTCTTCGTCCTCCTCGTCAACCACCTTCATCTCCACCAGCCCAGGCAGGGGCATTCCGAATGAGCCTATAGGGCCCTCACCGACGGGCTTATAGGCGAAACCCCCCTCGATAGCGCCGTACCATTCCAATATCTCGACGTCGAAGCGCCTCTCGAAATCTTCCCACATTACCAGTGGGGTACCAGCCGATATTACCATACGCACCGGGTTATCCGCGTCGTCGGGCCGCGGCGGCTCATTGTAGATACCCGACATCATCCCTCCCAGGAGCGAGAAGGTTGTGCAGCCGTGCTTACGGCATACGTCCCAGATACGGCTCTTGGTGAAACGCTGGCTGATCACCGCCGGTATACCCATGGTCAGGGCTGGAAACAACGTTACCGCCTGGGCGTTGCCGTGGGCCAGGGAAAGACCCGTATACACGATGTCGTCCTTTTTATATCCCCAGACGATATAACCAAGCAGGCAGTACATGGCGTTCCTCTGCGAGTTCAAGGTCACTCCCTTGGGATTCCCCGTGACACCCGATGTATATATGATCTGCACCGGCATGGCTGGGTCATCGCAGCGTCCGTCCAAGCCATGGACCTCCGGCACATCCAGCATCTCGTTTATGGTGGGATAGCGTTCCACCAGGGACGGATCGGTGTCGGGCTTGAGGCTGAGATAGATCTTCTCCAACCCGGGGGCTTGCCCGGCGGCCTTCTCCACCTCGGGCAGGAGATCCGCCGTGGTTATTACAGCCTTGGCATCCGAGTCACCCAGCTGGTAAGCCAGCTTCTCCCCCTTGGCGCGTGGATCAATAGGCACCAGCACCGTGCCCAGCATGGAGCAAGCGGCCAGGCCATACACGTATTCGGGATGGTTGCGCATAACCATGGCCAGTTTGTCCCCTTTTGCAAAACCCTGTTTCATAAGGCCTCGGGCCAGGCGCACGGAGTTGGCGTACAATCGAGCGTATGTCAGCCTGTCGTCGGGGTAACGCCCCCCGTTATCAATGATCAATCCAAGCTTGTTGGGGTGTTCCTCTGCTCTCAACTCAAGGATCCTGGATATCAGCCCCCTGTGTTTCAGGAACTGTGATCTTATAACTCCCCGCAACGCCTTGGATACCATGTCGCGGTTCCTCAACAGCTCCCTCACCATCTGTTTTCTGGGGCCACCTTGTTTTTGGCCATTTACGGTCTTTACCTCGTTCATGACAAATACCCCCACATCCTCTTCCCTATGTACACATGCCAGGCCTGGACATGTCCAACTGCCGAAATAGAATACTAAGATTATCCTGACATATCCAGGCGCTGGAACACCGGTGCGCCGCTATCGCTTACGCTATGTATTTTGTCGTACGTTTGTGGGTAATCCGCAACGTATCCTTACCGGGCCCGGTCATTCGAGGATGCCGGGCACTGACATGTTATACCGAAGACGGCTCAATCGCCTACACTATGTATGATATCGCGGTGTTGTTTCTTAAACCAGTTCTCCGGTTCTTGTCCTTATATCCGGGGGCGTCTCCCCTTCGAAAGCAGCTCAAACTACATCAGAATCACTCCGCTTAAAGAAGCATACGTATGATATCGAATTGATGGTCTCTGAGGAATAGCGTTACCTGTATTAGGAGAACCGGGGCGAATTCACCGTATCACATATCGGGTACGGCAATCGCATCTGCAAATTGTCAATGATAGCAGGAGGTTCGGTTTCCTCGTTTTATTGACACCCGGGAGTCGTTTTATTATAAAAAATATGGTTCTTCTCCATAAAGTATGGGTGAAACGAGGACCATCGTCCACCATCTGCGAATGTTTTATCACTAGTAAGACAAGCGCAGAAGGGAGAGACGATGGTCAAGAAAGAGTAT
>JAXHVT010000035.1:0-3104 GCA_034188985.1 Actinomycetota bacterium
GAGGACGGCCCCGGGGACCCGCTTAAAAAGGAAGGCAGGGCGCACTCCAGCAGCGGCGAATATCAGCGTTAATATCAGCGCTAATATATGTCAGCCAGTTTGTCGGCAATGGGGAGGTTCGGGCAACAGGCTCTCAGGCCCGAGAAACTGAGAATTTGTGGGCCCTATAGAGATTCGGGGCATGCATACTGTGGTTGATTAGCGGGATTCAACCCACACGGATTCTTTAGGCATGTAATAATCGTTCGACCACAATGTAAAAACGTAAGAACCAGGGGTAAACCCCGATGTTACAATAGACGTGCTTTGATGCCGGTATGCTCGAGTGGTTTGTATGAAAGGAGTGCCATGGACACCCAAAGCATTGTGGATAAATGCCTGGAGCTCTGGAGGGATCCCTATGACCACCTGGCGGATTTGGGACTAAGGGGCGAGAGAATGATCGCTTTCTTCTGTACCTATACCCCCGAGGAGATTATATACGCTGCTGGCTTTATCCCCGTACGCCTCATGGGTGCCGTGCGAACAATCACCCATGCGGATGCCCACCTGCAGGCCTACTGCTGTTCGCTGGCCCGCACCGATCTGGATATGGCCTTGGCCGGCGAGCTTCATTACCTGGAGGGAGCGGTATTCGTGCAGACCTGCGATACCATGCAGAGGCTTTCGGATATCTGGAGACGCAACACAGACTTCAAGTTCCACGGAGACTTGGTGCTGCCCATCCGTATGGGGGAGGAGACCTCCCTGCCCTTCCTGGAGGAAGAGCTGAGGCGTTTCCGAGGCGCGATCGAGGAATACCTGGGGGAGCCCATGTACGACGACACTATCAACCAGAACATCTATATATATAACCGCAACCGCAAACTGATAGAGAGGCTCTACAGACTGCGGGCGAACAACCCCGGGATAATAGACGGGCTGGCCGCCACCGCGTGCGTGGTGGCGGGATTCTGGATGAGGCGAGAGGAACACAACCAGATGCTACAGGAACTCCTGAAGGGGCTGGAGGGCACGGAGCCGGTGGAGGATGGCAGGACGCCGCTTCTGGTCGGCGGCAGCGTGTGCTCCACGCCGGACCTCATGGAGTTGCTGCTGGAGCTGGACGCCGATGTCGTGGACGATGATCTCTGCTGCGGACACAGGTACATTGACGCCATGGTGCAGGAGGGAGGGGATCCCGTGGAGGCCATCGCCGAGCGTATGTGGAGGAGAGTGAACTGCCCTGCCAAGCACCAGTGCCGCGAAGACCACGCTGACTTCCTGATGCACAGGGTGGAGGAGAGCGGCGCCAGGGGCGTGGTATTCTTCCTGCAGTCCTTCTGCGAGCCCCATCTCTTTGATATTCCCTATCTCAAGGGCTTGCTGCAGGAGAGGGATATACCCTCCCTGGTGCTGGAGAGCGAGCTGCAGTCCTTCTCCAGGGGCCAGCTGCGTACCAGGTTGCAAGCCTTCATGGAGACTATTCGCGGCGTTTAATAAAGAGGGGGCATGAAGTGATGAACGACAACGGCAAGATGGATGCGGACAAGGAAAGAAGAAAGATTAAATCCGCTGCCGCCATGCGGGAGCTGATGACCAAATATTACATGGAGGCTAAGGCGGCCGAGGATACGAACAGGCCGGTGGCCTGGATTACCAGCGGGGGACCGGTAGAGCCGCTGATCCATTTCGACATCATTCCCGTCTACCCGGAAAACCACGGGGCCATGTGCGGTGCCGCACACATGAACGTTGAGCTATGCGAGGTGGCGGAGTCGAAGGGTTTCTCGCGCGACGTATGTTCCTACGCCCGGGGCGATATCGGCAGTGCCATCACCAAGGGCGGTCCCATAGGCGGCCTGCCCCGCCCCGACCTGCTGGTTTGCTGCAACAATATCTGCAATACCGTCTTCAAGTGGTACGAGGAGTTGGCCCGCTATTTCGACGTGCCTCTATTCATTTACGATACGCCCTTCGTACGCGGGGATCTTCCCGAACACATCGCCAAGTACTCAATGCGGCAGATGGAGGAATATTTTTCTTTCCTGGAAAGGGTGACTGGCAGGGAGTTCGACGAGGGGAGCTTCCTGGAGGTGGCCGCCAAGTCGCTGCAGGCCATCAACCTGTGGAGTGAAGTACTGGACTGCAACCGCAGTCGCCCAGCCCCAATGACCTGCTTCGACTGCTTCATCCTCATGGCCCCCATCGTTACGCTGCGCGGGACGCAGGAGGTGGTGGATTTTTACCAGGGCGTGCTGGAGGAGATGCACTCGCGAGTGGAGGAGGGCATAGGTATCCTGCCTTTCGAGAGGCACCGCCTGCTCTGGGATAACATCCCCATATGGTACGAGATGCGCAACCTGGGCAAGCTGTTCATGGAGCTGGAGAGCTGCCTGGTGGTGGATACTTATACTACGGCCTGGACTTTCGAGGGCGTGGATGTCGAGCGCCCCATCGAAAGCCTGGCCGAGGCCTACGCCGAGGTCTATCTCAATATCAACCTTGAGCGCATGACGGACACGATAGTAAATCTGGCAGAGAGATTCGAGGTGGACGGCATGGTCCTGCACTCCAACCGCAGCTGTAAGCCCTACTCCCTGGGTCAGTACGACCTGGCCAGGGAGTTCACCCGGCGCACCGGCCATCCCACCCTTATCCTGGAGGCTGACCATACCGACTCCCGCTGGTATAACCGGGGCGAGGTGGAGACCCGCATACGGGACTTCGTGGAGAACCTCCTCGACTAAAGGCCCCCCGAAAGGGCATCGCGGCGTTGAAGGTACCGCGCCCGCCGCGCAAGGGCTGGAGGTCGACAGCACCACGGGATAGGGGTGTTAATCCTCGAAAGGATCGTGCCCCGACAACACGAAGTACTTGACCTTCCTGGCGTATCTCCTCAACTCACCCCGTAAGTCGGGATGGGCGATGCCGATGAGGGCCTGGCCCCGTCCCCTCAGGCTCTTGCCCTCCAGGTTGACCACCCCGTACTCCGAGGCTACATATCTCTCATTCCGCACATCTCAGAACAGATATCTCCGAATTAAGTTCCCAGCTCAACTAGCCTTTTTGCTTCTTCATGCCCAGGATGCTCTCGGTTGATATCTGCTTCCAGGCGTTGAGGA
>JAXHVT010000036.1:0-51760 GCA_034188985.1 Actinomycetota bacterium
CGGCAAAGAGGCTTAGATGTCCGCTCGGAGGTGTTCTCCCAAGCCAATAGGGAAGAGATAAGCCCCTCTACGGAGGGGATAGGGGAGAGCTACCATTGACTTGGGTCTTTAAAGGTGACCCCGTCCGGTGAATCACCGTGCGAGGGCCGGGCATATTGCTACGGCATTTCGAGAGACGGAGAGACATGATGAGAAAACTCAACATCGACACTCACGAAACCGTATTCACCACATTTCTCAAGCCGTAACAATCGTGTACAGGATGGAGAGCCTTCGATATACCCGGGGAAAGGGTGGGATTGAGGCTGGCCGCAGCAGTGACCTGGCGGATTACGGACCGGACATGCTCTTGCCGACGGTGATGATAACCTGCGATCCCGGTCCCGCGGAGGCGCCCCCTCCGGGGAATTGGCTGATTACCAGGCCAACCTGAGATTCGTCCGCGGGGCTGTAGACCACCTTGTAGGTGAAACCGGATGCGGATAAGGTTTCCTTGGCCGAGGTCTCCGCCATGCCCACCACGTTGGGGACGCTGGACTGGGGCGGAGAGCCCTGGCTTACGGATATGGATACCGCGGAGCCGGAGTTAACGGTGGTGCCCCCAAGGGGAGACTGGCTGATCACCGTTCCTTTGGCCACGGAACTGGAATAGGCATAAGATACGGAGGGGCTGAGACCGGTGGCCTGGATGGCTGACCTGGCACCGCTCTCGCTCATGCCCACCACCGAGGGAACCACCGCTTCCTGGACATTCTCGTTATGAACGTTACAGTACGTCGTGGGCTCCTGCCCTTTTCGAAAGGAGCGGAGCTCGGTGTGCGGGCAGTAGGAGGTGGCCAGAAGACCTGTTTCCGTACATACCAGACAGCTCACCCATTCATCCTCATCCTCATCCTCATAATCATATCCGAACTCTGCCTCGGGAAAGGATGTGGCTGGCACGTCCGCCAGGGCTTTTTCCATGAACTTTCTCCATATCTGGGCGGGGAAAGTACCTCCGGCCACGGTTATGCCGTGAACACTTGTCATGGGGATCAGGCCCTCCGTGTAACCCACCCAGACCGCCGCCGAGAGGTCGGGGGTGTAACCGGCGAACCAGGCGTCGGCGTGGTTATCGGTGGTGCCCGTCTTACCCGCCTGGGGCCTGCCGATGCGAGCGGCGCGCCCGGTACCGTATTTCACGACATCCTGGAGAATGGAGTTGACCACGGCGCAGACGTCCTCGCGCACCACCCGCTTTTCGTTGGGGGTGTTCTCGATTATGATATTACCCTCTGCGTCGGTCACCTTGGTGACGCAGATGGGCGATACGTGGACGCCGTTATTGGCCAGCGTGCCGAAGGCGCTGGCCATCTCCAGGGGGTTCACTCCGTTGGTCAGGGCTCCCAGCGCGATCGATGGGTAGGGATCGATGGGGGTGGTGATGCCCATGGCTTTGGCCATCTGGGCCACCCCCTGGGCGCCGACGTCGCGGATGAGCCTCGCGAAGATCACGTTTACGGAACGGACGGTGGCGCTGTAGACGGTAATGGTACCGTAGCCGCTGCCGCTGTAGTTGGTGACCTTCCACTTGGTGCCGTCAGCAAACTGCAGGGTGGTGGGACTGGAGTCGTAGGTCTTATAAGGCGATATGCCGTTTGAGATGGCCGTGGTAAGCACGAATACCTTGAAAGCCGAGCCCGGCTGCCTGCCGCCCTGGGCGGCGATGTTGTACTGCAGCTCGCTGTAGTCTTTGCCGCCCACCATGGCTTTTATGTGGCCGTTGTTGGGGTCCACGGCCACCAGGGAGGCGGCGGGATCACCCTCGCGATCAAGTGTGTTGGCTATGGCGTCCTCGGCGTATTCCTGCAACTGCAGGTCGATGGTGGTATAGACCCTGAGCCCACCGCGGAAGATGATGTCGTCCGGGGATAGATCGCCGAATTTAGCCCTGAGCTCCTGATCGGCGGCGAATGCGTTATAGAGATACTGCTTAATGTATTCCACGAAGTAGGGGGCTATCAGGCTGGGCGCCCCCTCCTCGATGGGCTTCACCATTTCCTCGGGTCCCACGGCTACCGGCACCGACTTGGCCTCTTCTGCCTCCAGGCTGGTGCAGTAGCCCAGTTCCACCATCTTGTCCAGTACCACGTTGCGCCTGGCCTGGGCGTTCTCGGGATACAGGTAGGGGGAGTAATAATTGGGTATGCGGATAACCCCCGCCAGCAGGGCGGACTCGCTCAAGCTGAGATTCGGGGGCTCTTTGCCGAAGAAGGTGAGAGAGGCGGTCTTTACCCCGTAGCATCCCTGCCCGAAGTAGACATCGTTCAAGTACATCTCGAGGATCTTATCCTTGGAGTACTTCCTCTCCATCTGATAGGCCAGGCTGGCCTCCTCAACTTTTCTCCAGTAGGTACGCTCCTTGCCGGTGAGGGTGTTCTTAACGTACTGCTGGGTGATGGTGGAGGCGCCCTGCACCACCTCGCCTTGTACGAAGTTGGTCCAGAAGGCGCGGGCTATGGCCATCCAGTCAACGCCGCTATGGTGGTAGAAGCGCTCATCCTCGATAGCCACCACGGCATGCTGCACGTCTGCGCACATCAGGTCCAGGGCGATATACTCCCGGTTCTGTTCTCCGTGCAACTCGGTGATGACCGTGCCGTCGGCCGCCATGATCTTTGAGGTCTGGGCCATCTGGTCGTACTTGATATCCTCCAGCTTGGGCAGCCCGATCCCGGAGTAGAACCACAGGAAGAAACCTCCCGTCATCATGGCGATACAGAGTATGAAGATAAGGGCTATCCTGAGTACTACTCGCATATTTATCCCCGTCCACTCCAGACTCTACTTATCGTGCGCCTAATAGAATAGTAACCTATTATTTGACCTTCCAGGAAGCGCTTGTTGTTCCCTCTATCCGGTACTTTCTTCGCTGTTGCCTCCATTTTTCCTTCGGAGCATCGCCCTAAGAGCTTGATTTGCTAAAATCTTGGCTTTTTAGTTGAGGAGTGAAAAAAAAGAAGTTATGACCCTCCGTGAGCCTTCCGTGCGAAGGAGCGTCAACCTAGCTGGGGAAAGTCCAGCCTTGGTAGTTATCGGTTCACCCAGGTAGCTACCTGGACGGCGGGAAGGGCGACCGACCCGTCGAAGCTCCAGGGACAGTTGTCCTATTTTGGAAGGGCTTGCAAACATACGGGCCGCAACACGAGTGAAGCCCGAGCAGGCCTCGAAAATTCTGATGCAAGCGCAGAGCCGCCGCCCATATGGCGAAGGCCGCCGGGACTGGACGGATTAACCGATGAGTGAAGGCAAGTCCGCTCGCCGGGGTAAGGGTCGCGGCATGTGTGCACAGGGGGAGTGTGCAACACGGAGGGAGATCTGCCGGGGTGCCCTAAACGGGCGACGGACACGAAGAGGGATCCGGCCCCGGCAGGAGTCGGAGGGGCTCATAGCACCGTTGGACCCGGTTAATGCCGGCGGAGGGAAGGAGCCCTGGTTCGGGTGCGCTTTCCGAACGAGCGAAGGGGGAGAGGGGGCTGGCGTGAGCCTAGTAACTCCTGAAGGGATCCAGGAGCTCCGGAGGAAGCTGTACCGCAAGGCCAAGCAGGAGAAGGACCACCGCTTCTATAGCCTCATCGACAAGGTGTGCCGGACGACATCCTTGGGTTTACCTTTTGGCTCTGTCGAGCGAACAGGGGAGCGTCGGGGGTGGACGGGATGACCTTCTCGGACATCGAGGCCTATGGGGTGGGGCGGGGTGGGGCGGTAGCTCGCCGAACTCGTGGAGGAGGTGAGGACGGAACGCTACCGGCCGAGCCCGGTCCGCAGGGTAATGATACCCAAGTCGGACGGGGTGGGCGGGAGACCGCTCGGGATAACCACTAGGGTGGTGCAGACCGCGGCAAAGCTCATCCTAGAGCCCGTCTTCGAGGTTGACTTCGATGAGGCGGCCTACGGGGTATCGCTCTGGAAGGAGCGCCCTCCAGGCGGTGGAGAAAGTGCACAGAAGCATCATCCGTGGCCACACTCAGGTGGTGGACGCCGACATCTTCCGTTACTTCGATTCAATCCCCCGCGCCACGCCATGAAATGCCTGGCGAGGAGGATAGCGGACGGCAAGGTGCTGCATCTTATCGGGATGTGGCCTAGAAGCCCCGCCCTGGAGGTGGACAAGAGGGGCAGAAAGAAGCTGACTGGGGGGAAGAAGGCGAAGCGGGGCACTCCCCAGGGAGGGGTGATATCCCCCCTCCTTGCCAATAGCTATATGAACCGCTATATCAAGACGTTCAGGAGGTGCGGACTGGATAAGAAGTATGGGGCGGTCCTGGTCACCTACGCCGACGATCTCGTGGTGCCATGCAGGCACAAGCCGGAGCAGGTGCTGGAGATCACTAGGCGCTGGATGGAGCAGATGGGCCTTGAGCTCAACCAGGAGAATACCGCGATCCGGGATGCCGTAGAGAAGTACTTCGATTTCCTGGGATATACTTTCGGCCCCCTCTACTTACCGCCAGGTGAGATACGTTACCTGAGGGCCATGCCCTCGAAGAAGGCGACGAAGCGGATCAGGGAGAACGTACGAGGCCTGTTATGCCGGGGGAACACCCCGATCCCTGGGAGATAGTGGTGGTACGGCTCAACAGGAAACTCAGGAGCTGGGCCAACTATTTCTCGTACGGGGGCCTGACCAAGGTGAGGCGCGGCGTGGACCTCTACGTAGAGGGCCGCGTGAGTCACTTCATGAGACGGAGAACGAAGATCGCGGGTCGTGGCACCAAGGCGTTTCCGGCGGATAGGGTATTTGGAGAGCTGGACGTTCTGTCGGTCCTGCAGTTTCCCCGCAAGAGGTATGAGAATGCCTTGGGGTGAAACCTGTCCGAGAGCCCGGTGCGGGAAAACCGTACGCCGGGTTCGATGAGCGCTCGCAGGAAACCGGGCATGGTTTTAGGGCTGAGGCCTCCGCTGAAAAGCGGGAGGGTTGTATCCTCTCCGAGCCTGCAACCGCGGCGACTGCGTTCGACTCTACATAACTCATGCTCGGTGGTATCCTTGCATGTGTATGCCCGCACTACCCAAAGACGGGTAGGGGCTGGTATTCTAAGTTTGATCGTAAAGGAGGAAGTCAAGTGGCGTTGGTAGAGGGCCTGGATTACCAGATGGAAGTCATCCTCTCCGGTGCGGCGGAGTGCCTTCCGGAGGGCGACATGCGGGACAAGGTGGAGAGGGCTATAAGAGAGGATACGCCCCTCAAGGTCAAGTTCGGGGTGGATCCCACCCGTCCCGATCTTCACCTGGGTCACGCCGTGCCCCTGCGCAAGCTGAGGCAGTTCCAGGACCTCGGCCACACCGCCATCCTCCTCATCGGGGATTTCACCGCCAGGGTGGGGGATCCCTCGGCCAGGGACGTCACCCGGCCCCAACTCACGGTGGAAGAGGTTAGGGAGAACGCCGAGACCTACGCCAAGCAGGCCTTCCGCATCCTGGACAAGGACAGAACCGTGCTGGATTACAATAGCAGGTGGCTGGCACCCCTTACCTTCGAGGAACTGCTCAAGCTGACCAGCTATTTCACCGTGGCGCGAATGCTGGAGAGGGACGACTTCTCCAAGCGCTACGCCGACAATGTCTCCATCGGCCTGCACGAGTTCCTCTATCCGGTCATGCAGGCTTACGATTCCGTGGCCCTGGAGGCCGATGTGGAGATCGGGGGGACCGACCAGATATTCAACCTGCTGGCCGGGAGGGAGCTACAGAGGGTCATGGGGCAGGAGCCGCAGTGCGTGCTCACCCTACCCATACTGGTGGGGCTGGACGGCGAGAAGAAGATGTCCAAGAGCCTGGACAACCATGTGGGGCTAACCGATCCCCCGGAGGAGATGTTCGGCAAGCTCATGTCCCTCGACGACCACCTCATGCCCGAATACTACCGGCTGACAACCGCGCTGGAGCCATCGGAGACACGGGCTATAGTCGAGGAACTCGAGAACGGCAAGCGGCATCCCGCCGAGGCCAAGCGCCGGCTGGCCCGCGAGGTGGTAAAGCTGTACCAGGGAGATGAGGCGGCTGCGGAGGCGGAGAATCACTTCGACCGCGTCTTCAAGGAGAAGGAGCTTCCCCACGATATCCCGGTGATCAAGGTGCAGACATCCGAGCTGAAGGAGGGGAAGATATGGGTACCCCGGCTACTGATGCTTGCCGGCCTGGCTTCCTCCACCAGCGAGGGGCGCAGGTTGATAAACCAGGGGGGCGTGAAACTCGATGAGAAGGAGGTGAATGACGTCGAAATGGAGCTGGAGGCGGACTGTCTCGACGGCCTTGTCATCCAGAAAGGGAAACGCCATTTCCGCAGGTTGAGGTACGATACGGGGAAGTAGCGGACCGTGATTACAGTGCGGCGGAGTGCCTAGAGGATAGGTGGCGGCAGAGCTCGATTAAAGCCGATTGAATATCGTATATGAGAGAGAGCCTGACCGATATCAATAAATATATAAAGGGTTTCACACAAGGAAAAACGTGGTCCATAAGGAATGATATCAAGGTCGGTGCAAGGTGGGAGCGGGTCTCGAAAACCACGATTATAGACCCATAAAAGCCCAGTTGACATAGGATATTTTCGATGTTAATATGAAAGTTGCGGACTTGTTCCGCCGGGTTGAACCCGATGATATAAGGAGGCAGTATTCGGAGGCTTAGGAACAGGAGAAGGATTCCAAGAGCTGAATACCGCTGGGAGAGCGGTTTTTTTCTTGCTCGATTTGTTGACAGGGAAGAGGCCGCGTGATAGCTTAAAGCCTTGTGTAATTCGGTGCTCGGCTCTCGTTCCTTGAAAACTAAACAGCGTAGCAGAATAGAGAGAGCTCCAATCAATTCCGTACCGATCTACGTTGAGTAGATCATTGCCGGTTTGGAGCCTGGATGCTCTACGCATGTAAGTCCGCAAGGACTGTACTTTAAGTGGAGAGTTTGATCCTGGCTCAGGACGAACGCTGGCGGCGTGCCTAACACATGCAAGTCGAGCGGACCGACCCCGACTCTTCGGAGACGGGACAGGTTAGCGGCGAACGGGTGAGTAACACGTGGGGAACCTGCCCCGAAGATCGGGATAACCTCGGGAAACCGGGGCTAATACCGAATCCCTTGCCTTCATCACATGAAGTTGGCAAGAAAAGGTTGTTTTACTTCCGCTTCGGGATGGTCCCGCGCCCCATTAGCTAGTTGGTGAGGTAAAGGCTCACCAAGGCGACGATGGGTAGCCGGCCTGAGAGGGTGTTCGGCCACACTGGGACTGAGATACGGCCCAGACTCCTACGGGAGGCAGCAGTGAGGAATATTGCGCAATGGGCGAAAGCCTGACGCAGCGACGCCGCGTGGACGATGAAGGCCTTCGGGTTGTAAAGTCCTGTCAGGAGGGACGAAGCGGTACTTGTACCGTGACGGTACCTCGGTAGGAAGCTCCGGCTAACTACGTGCCAGCAGCCGCGGTAAGACGTAGGGGGCAAGCGTTGTCCGGAATTACTGGGCGTAAAGAGCTCGTAGGCGGTTTGTTAAGTCGGATGTGAAAGCCCTCGGCTCAACCGAGGAATTGCATTCGATACTGGCAGGCTAGAGTCTAGCAGAGGGAAGTGGAATTCCCGGTGTAGCGGTGAAATGCGCAGATATCGGGAAGAACACCGGTGGCGAAGGCGGCTTCCTGGGCTAAGACTGACGCTGAGGAGCGAAAGCTAGGGGAGCAAACAGGATTAGATACCCTGGTAGTCCTAGCCGTAAACGATGGGCACTAGGTGTGGGGGGTTACCAACTCCCTCCGTGCCGAAGCTAACGCATTAAGTGCCCCGCCTGGGGAGTACGGCCGCAAGGTTAAAACTCAAAGGAATTGACGGGGGCCCGCACAAGCGGCGGAGCATGTGGCTTAATTCGACGCAACGCGAAGAACCTTACCAGGGTTTGACATGCGCACGACAACCGTGGAAACACGGTCTTCCTTCGGGACGTGTGCACAGGTGGTGCATGGCTGTCGTCAGCTCGTGTCGTGAGATGTTGGGTTAAGTCCCGCAACGAGCGCAACCCTTATCGCATGTTGCCAGCGGGTTATGCCGGGAACTCATGCGAGACTGCCGGTGTCAAACCGGAGGAAGGTGGGGATGACGTCAAGTCATCATGCCCCTTATGCCCTGGGCTGCACACGTGCTACAATGGCCGGTACAAAGGGCTGCGATACCGCGAGGTGGAGCGAATCCCATAAAGCCGGTCCAAGTTCGGATTGGAGGCTGCAACTCGCCTTCATGAAGCCGGAGTCGCTAGTAATCGCGGATCAGCAATGCCGCGGTGAATACGTTCCCGGGCCTTGTACACACCGCCCGTCACACCACGAAAGTCGGCAACACCCGAAGCCGGTGGGCCAACCCTTTGGGGGGCAGCTGTCGAAGGTGGGGTCGGCGATTGGGGTGAAGTCGTAACAAGGTAGCCGTACCGGAAGGTGCGGCTGGATCACCTCCTTTCTAGGGAAAACGCCGTTTGAATACGGCGAACCAACCAAGTCCATCTCTGTTCTGAGCGCTGTTTAGTTTTGAAGGAATGAAGTCGTGGGGCACCGAATTATTATTTGAGCGAATATAGACCGTTTTCAATATCGGATATATGATGAGGTTGAGCATATGGTAGAGGAAAAAGGATCCGAAACCAAGCAGGTTGAGATTGTGGAGGAGGGCGAAGCGGCCGCTCCGGCCGGGGATTTCGTAGCCCAGATAGCATCTGCGGCTGCGGTCATCTTCGCTTTCCTGACCTTCTACACCGACAAGGCGGGAAAGGCGATCAAGGGCTACGAGAGCGTATATGGCATAATTATTATCATCGTGGCCGGGCTCAGTTTCATATTCGCCTCGGCGGTGCTGTGGTCAAAGTTCATGAAGAAGGACTCCTGGCTGATGCGTAGCCCGGGCTGGGCTTACAATACGGCGGCGGGCATCGTTATAATAGTCTCTATCCTCTCCATGGTCTTCGCCAAGGAGAGCTACGATGTTAACTGGGGCGTACCCATAATCGAGCTCATCACCGGCGTGATCATAGGGATCGGGGGCATACTCAAGTTTTAAGCAGAGACTTTCTAGGGAAAATAGGTAACAGCCCCCTTTTACGGGGGCTTAATAAGGGATAGAATAAGGCTTACGGTTGAAAGTCAGGATGATTCAATCTCGGCAAGTACTATTAAGAAAGAAAGGAGTGAGTGATGGTACAGCAACCACCACAGCCCCCGGGAGGAATGCAGGCGCCACCGCCGCCCCCGGGACAGCCCCCGCAGGCGCCGGTGGGTCCACCAAGGGGTGGATTCGATACCTCGAGTCTTCCCGTCCCAGATATCGTGGTGGCAGGCGGAGCCCTTTTAGCCTTCATCTTTTCCCTTCTCAACTGGTATAAGGTTGAGTTCGGGTTTGGCTTCGGGGGAGCTTCGGGAAGAGGAAGCTATCAGAACTGGCCCATGATAATCTACCTGCTACTGCTGCTGTTCGCCGGATTCTTCATAGTAAACGCACTGGTTAACTTCGTGTCACTGGATATTCCCCTGGGACCCATATACATTATATGGGCGATAGCCGGGCTTTTCTTTACCCTGTTAGCCTTTGTGATCCGTCCGGGGGATTGGGATTACGTGAAGATAAACTGGGCGATGTGGATCGTGATGATCGTTTTATCCATCTTACCCATTGTCGGGGGGTGGATGAAGGTACAGAAGGGCTGATTCGAGAGCCCGAAAACGTAAAAAAAGGCCTGGAAAGGCTATTGACCGCAGGCTTATAATTAAGTTAGGATTAGTTTTTGGGCGCACCATTATGGGTGCGCCCAACAGACTGGGATCGTACCTTGAAAACTGCACAGTGATCAAAGAGATCGTCTTAACCAAGCTACTAAGAGCATACGGTGGATGCCTAGGTGCCAGGAGCCGATGAAGGACGTGGAAGGCTGCGATAAGCTTCGGGTAGCCGCATAACAGGCTTTGATCCGGAGATTTCCGAATGGGGAAACCCACCAGTGGTAATGCGCTGGTACCCGCGCCTGAACACATAGGGCGTGAGGAGGCAACCGGGGGAACTGAAACATCTAAGTACCCCGAGGAAGAGAAAGCAACCGCGATTCCCTGAGTAGTGGCGAGCGAAACGGGAACAGCCCAAACCTGTCGGATGTATAAGCCCGCAGGCGTTGTCCGGCAGGGGTAGCAGGACTTGTCAGGTGCCGCTGTGGAGGCACCGAGGAGTAAGAAAATTCATCTCTAGCCGAAGGACTCTGGAAAGGTCGGCCACAGAGGGTAACGGCCCCGTAGGCGAAAGAGTTGAATCTCCCGACGATGTTCCTGAGTACGGCGGGACCGGAGAAATCCCGTCGGAAACTGCGGGCACCACCCCGCAAGGCTAAATACTCCCTGGCAACCGATAGTGAACTAGTACCGTGAGGGAAAGGTGAAAAGTACCCCGGGAGGGGAGTGAAATAGTACCTGAAACCGTATGCTTACAAGCTGTCAGAGCGGCTTTCGGGCCGTGATGGCGTGCCTTTTGTAGAATGAGCCGGCGAGTTACCGGTACGCAGCGTCAGGTTAAGGGAGATACCTGGAGCCGTAGCGAAAGCGAGTCTTAAAAGGGCGATTAGTTGCGTGCCGTAGACCCGAAGCCGAGTGATCTACCCATGGGCAGGGTGAAGCGAGGGTAAGACCTCGTGAAGGCCCGAACCCACTTCGGTTGAAAACGGAGGGGATGACCTGTGGGTAGGGGTGAAAGGCCAATCAAACTCGGAGATAGCTGGTTCTCCCCGAAATAGCTTTTGGGCTAGCCTCGGGTGTTCAGCATTGGTGGTAGAGCACTGATTGGACTAGGGGCCTTCACCGGTTACCAAACCCAGTCAAACTCCGAATGCCAATGCTCCAGAGCCCGGGAGTCAGACTACGGGGGATAAGCTCCGTGGTCGAGAGGGAAACAGCCCAGATCGCCAGCTAAGGTCCCTAAGTTCGGGCTAAGTGGGAAAGGATGTGAAACTGCCCAGACAGCCAGGATGTTGGCTTAGAAGCAGCCACCATTGAAAGAGTGCGTAACAGCTCACTGGTCAAGTGGTTTCGCGCCGATAATGTAGCGGGGCTCAAGCCCGACACCGAAGCTGCGGCATTGCGCCCTTCGGGGCGTGATGGGTAGGGGAGCATTGTCTGGGGAGCGAAGTCGACCCGTAAGGGCTTCCCGTATGGGATTAGTCGATGGACCGCAGACAAGAGAGAATGCCGGTATGAGTAGCGAAAGACGGGTGAGAAACCCGTCCGCCGAATGCCCAAGGGTTCCTGGGGAAGGTTAATCCGCCCAGGGTTAGTCGGGACCTAAGGCGAGGCCGAGAGGCGTAGTCGATGGACAACCGGTTTATATTCCGGTACCACCAGTTCAGCGTTTGAGAGAACGGGGGGACGCGGAAGGATAGGCGAACCGCGGCGATGGTAGACCGCGGGTAATCGCGCAGGGTGCCGCCGAGTTAAATGCTTGGCGGCGTTAAGCCTGAGGCGTTATGCCGACCCGCCATATAGGGGAAGTCGCTGAATCCATGCCGCCTAGAAAATCCTCTATCGAGCTGTCTGGTGCCCGTACCCCAAACCGACACAGGTGGGCAAGTAGAGAATACTAAGGCGATCGAGAGAACCCTCGTTAAGGAACTCGGCAAACTAGCCCCGTAACTTCGGGAGAAGGGGTGCCCCGGTAGCGTGATGGGATTCGCTCCCTAAGCGCGAGGGGGTTGCAACGAACAGGCCCAAGCGACTGTTTACTAAAAACACAGGTCTCTGCAAAGTCGTAAGACGACGTATAGGGGCTGACGCCTGCCCGGTGCCGGAAGGTTAAGGGGACGGGTTAGCCACCGGCTTCGGCCGGTAGGCGAAGCTTTGAACCTAAGCCCCGGTGAACGGCGGCCGTAACTATAACGGTCCTAAGGTAGCGAAATTCCTTGTCGGGTAAGTTCCGACCTGCACGAATGGCGTAACGACTTGGGTGCTGTCTCAACGAGGGACTCGGCGAAATTGCAATGCCCGTGAAGATGCGGGCTACCTGCAGCAAGACGGAAAGACCCCGTGAACCTTTACTGCAACCTGATATTGGGTTTTGGTTCATCATGTGCAGGATAGGTGGGAGGCTTTGAAGCGGGGACGCTAGTCTCCGTGGAGCCAATCTTGGGATACCACTCTTGATGTGCTGGAACTCTAACCGACAGCCGTAATCCGGTTGCGGGACAGTGTCAGGTGGGCAGTTTGACTGGGGCGGTCGCCTCCAAAAGAGTAACGGAGGCGCCCAAAGGTTCCCTCAAGCTGGTCGGCAATCAGCTGTAGAGTGTAAGGGCAGAAGGGAGCTTGACTGCGAGACATACAAGTCGAGCAGGTGCGAAAGCAGGGCCTAGTGATCCGGCGGTAGCAAGTGGGAGCGCCGTCGCTCAACGGATAAAAGGTACTCCGGGGATAACAGGCTTATCTCCCCCAAGAGTCCACATCGACGGGGAGGTTTGGCACCTCGATGTCGGCTCATCGCATCCTGGGGCTGAAGTAGGTCCCAAGGGTTGGGCTGTTCGCCCATTAAAGCGGTACGCGAGCTGGGTTTAGAACGTCGTGAGACAGTTCGGTCCCTATCTGCTGCAGGCGCAGGAGAATTGAGAGGAGTTGCCCCTAGTACGAGAGGACCGGGGTGAACGAACCTCTGGTGTGCCAGTTGTTCTGCCAAGAGCACTGCTGGTTAGCCACGTTCGGATCGGATAACCGCTGAAAGCATCTAAGCGGGAAGCCGACCTCAAGATTAGTTCTCCCACCGGGAAACCGGGTAAGACCCCTTGTAGAACACGAGGTTGATAGGCCGGAAGTGGAAGTGCGGTAACGTATGGAGCTGACCGGTACTAATAGGTCGAGGGCTTGGTTCTATTTCTCGGCGATTGCTGTGCAGTTTTGAAGGTATGAGGGAAGACGGTATTGAAAATCGAATACTAAATGTTTTCGGTGGCCATAGCGGAGGTGATCACCTGTTCCCATTCCGAACACAGAAGTTAAGCCCTCCAGCGCCGATGGTACTGCTCGGGAGACCGTGTGGGAGAGTAGGTCGCCGCCGGAACACCTTTTAAAGGGTCGGGAAACCGACCCTTTTTATTATGGGGACTTATTGTGTAAACTCTAAATCCCAAATGCGGTATAGGACGCTGTGGCGTGCATACCGTTCGTGTATCGAGATCCTGGCCACGGCGAAGCCCGGGTTTTCGGACGGCATCATCAACCGCCTTGCCAAAATTGGTTTCAGGGCGTGTGCGGGGACGTGAACTCGCCGCCTGTGAAGGATGGAGAAGCCCGAGGCGTTTCTTAGATGGGCTTTCCGACCGTGCTTATGCCCGTAATCTCGTACAAGGGACAATAGCTCGACAAAACGGAGGACAAGAATATCCCCGCCAGGAACGCGGCCAGGGTGCCCGCCTTGCCCCCTTTCTTCAAGGCCCCGAGAAGAAGCGCACCGGAAAGGGCGGCCCTTGCCACCCGGTCCATAGTGCCAACGTTCTGTTTCATAAAAACCACCTCCTGGATTAAATCGTATCACAAAACGAGGTCGAGCTCTCCCGCCTTCGTCTTCGGCGGAGGCGATGGATTTAACGCCGCACCGGCGATCGCCGCAAGGCGATTGATGTCTCTCTGATAGAATGGAAAAAACGGTCCGAGAGTACGATTTACGGGAGGAAGCCCGCTTGAAAGTGGCCCTGTTCCAGTTCGCGACAAACGCAGTGGGTAAAGTGCCCGCCGTGTTTGAGAACATGTTGGCGCTCTATTTCGTAAACGCCTTGGAGAATGCGGCGGGATTTCAGGTCGAGCAGCTCATCCCGCGGCCGAAGGAGGGAGAGCTGCTCTCGCTGACCAAGGTACTTGCGGTTGACGAGGTAAGGGAGGCGAGAACGAGTGCAGGGGCAGAGATTTGCATATGGGGGAGTCTCGACTTCGGACCCGAGGGCGAACGGGTGATAGGGAACCTGGACATCACCATGCTGGTGACCGGGACGGTTACGGGAGATGAGGTGATAACCAGGCGCTTCAAATTCAACGCCCTGAGCGGCGATGTGGAATCCGCCGTTATAAGCGTGGATATACCTGCGCTGGAGGGCCTGGTCGAGGATATACTTCTCGCGGTGGCTGACTTGCTGGGACACGACCGGAGCGCACTGCGGCTCGACAGAATAGGGGAGGGCCTGACATGTTCCGACCGCGCCATGATCTATTTCGTATACGCCCTGAAGATCGCGCGGAACCCCGATACGAAGCTGAAGCTCTACCTCAAGGCTATCTCCGCCGATCCGTATTTCGCCCTGGCCTACACCAACGTCGCCCAGCTTCTCATAGGCGAGGGAAGGTTCGGTGAGGCGATGAAAACGCTGTTGAGGGCGCAGGCCCATTTCGAGGGGAGCGAGATGGAGCCGGACGTATTGAACCTGCTGGGGGTGGCCACGCTGCACCTGGGCATGTGGAAGGAGGCGGTAAACGTCTGGAGCCGTTCGCTGGAGGCACGCCCCGATTACGTGGAGGTATTGTGCAACCTGGCTTCGGCCTATGGCATGCGTGACATGATAGACGAGGCCGAGGGGTATTGCAGGCAAGCCATAGCAATCGACGAAAGGTATCCCCTAGCCTGGTTCTCGCTGGGGAGGATTATGGCTAAGGGAGGCAGGTACGAGGGGGCGGAGGAGGCTATACGCCGCTATATAGAGCTGTGTCCCGGCGATCCCTGGGCCTACAATATCCTGGGGACCTGCCTGGCGAAGCTGGGAAAGGACGACGAGGCGGAATTCGAGCTATCCAAGGCGGTGCAGCTCGATCCCGACGGGGAGGCGGGCGCGCTTGCCCGCGGGGAATTGCAACAGTTAAGAGAGTAGCGTTGAGCCACTCACTTTCAACACCGGCCTTATCGCCGGTTGTGGGTGCCGCGCACATGTGTTCGTGAACGTGGACGAGCCGGCACTATCGCGGCGAGGATAGCGCCATGCTCAGGCGCCGCGATCTTTCGCATAGTATGCGGTTTATGGTGTACGGGATAATCAGCGGCCTTCGAATTTAGCCTTTCTGCCGTCCATGAACGCCTGCACCGCCTCCTTGTGATCCTCGGAGTTCAGGCACAGCGTCTGGGCGATTGCTTCGAATTCCAGCGCCGTCTCCGGGTCGGAATCCCAGGCCCTGTTAACGACCTGTTTGCACATGGCAATGCCCAGGATGGGTCCTTCGGCCAGTCTCGCGGCCAGCCTCATGGCCTCGGAGAGCACCTGGTCCTTGGGGTAGACATGCTCTACCATGCCTATACGATGGGCTTCCTCGGCCGAGATGGTATCACCAGTGAATATAAGCTCCTTGGCGTAGCCGTTACCCACCTGGCGGGCAAGGCGTTTGCAGGCACCCAGGTCGGGGATGATTCCGAACTTGATCTCAAGCAGGCCGAAGCTGGCGTCGTCGGAGACGAAGCGCGTATCGCAGGCCAGCATAAGCTCCATTGCGCCGCCGAATGCCAGGCCATTGACTGCGGCGACAACCGGTTTATCCATCATCTCGTAGGCCAGAAACACGCCCTGGACGAATTTGAGAAAGGAGTGGATCTGCAGAGGTGTGAGCTTGCCCAGTCCGGCGAAACTGCTCAGGTCCAGTCCGCTGGAGAAGGAGGTTCCGGCCCCGGTCAGAACCACCGAACGGACCTCCGAATCGTTGTTCAATTCCTCGGCCGCCTTGCCGAGCTCCAAGAACATGGCGTGGTTCATGGCGTTGTGCGTTTCGGGGCGGTTGAGGGTTAGTACGCCCACGCCTTCCTTGTTTTCGATGGTAAGGGTTTCGTATTCCACTCTAGACCTCCTTGTATCAAGCGGTACCCGGTGGTTATATGGCGATATCTCTCCTCTGCAGTGTATAGGTGGAAAGAAAAGCAGAAAAGGCGATGATGACCCCGTAATAGATGATGCTGAACCATTGAAAACCCGCCTGTGTCATCAACCCGTACGGATCGTAATAGTAGTAGAGGAAGGCGTGATCGATCACCCCGAAGAAAGACCAGTTATTGGAGAGGAAGTTGACCAGGTAGGAGGCGGCGAGCAGGGTGATGCCCACCGCGTATACCTGCCCTGCCTTGTTGAGGCCGCATGAGGCGAGAAGCCCTATGCTCCCCAAGGCCAGGACGAAGAAATAGATCAGCACAATGAATTTGAGCTGCCCCAGGTAATCGAGGTCTATTCCGAAAATTCGCGCGGTCAGCATCACCGAACCGACACCAACGACGCTGAGTACGGCCAACCCCGCGCTCATGGAGAGAAAGGAGGTAAGGGCGTATCTCCATCTCTCGATGGGATGAGTAAAAAGGATCTCCATAGTGCCGTTCTCCCTGGCTTTCACTACACAGAAGGCCGCGAATCCCAGGGCGAAGGCGGCCAGGATGATGGGAAGAAACAGCTGGTAATACTCGAGGGTGATATAGCCCTCGGGCTTGAGGATGTTCACCTCGTGGCCTCCGAAAAGGTTCTTGAAGGTATCGGGAAAATCCGTCCAGTAATCGGAGAAACCCTGTAAGTCCGAGACCGTGGGGTAGAGCGCGGTTATCATGAACCCCCACAGGAGCAATGCGATGGAGAAAAAGAACATACTCCTCTTCTTGGTCTTGAGCTGATAGCGGAGCAGGCTGCGATTTATCATATCGCTACTCCCCGCCCTCGCCGGTGTAGAATTCCAGGAAGATCTCCTCCAGGCTGGCATGGCTTATCTGCAGATCGATGACGTGTAGCCGCGCCAGCTCCTTGATGAAGGGGTCCATCTCTCCGGGAATCTCCGCCTTGAATTCCAATCCATCCTGGCGCGTCAGGCGCGCACTTGTGAAATCGAGCATATGAGGCGGAGGTTCTTCCGTCAGGGTAAATGTAGCGTGCCTCAACTTCTTCGCCGATAGGTTCTTGATGTCTTCCACGGTGACCAGGCTGCCCGAGCGTATAATGCCTACCCAGTCGCAGATCTGGTCCATCTCCGGTAGCACGTGCGAGGAGATGAAGGTGCTCTTGCCCCGCGTCTTGAACTCCCGTAACAATTCGTAGAAACGGTGCCGCATGAGCGGATCCAGGGCGGAAGTGGGTTCGTCCAGTATCAGTAGATCGGGATCGTGCATGAAGGCCTGGATGATGGTCAGCTTCTGCTTGTTACCCGACGAGTACTCCTTTATCTTCCTTGAGACGTCCAGCTCGAACCTGTCCACCAGCTCCCGCATGAGGACGGCGGATCTGCTGGGGCGCAGGGAATCCAGGAGCTGCAGGGCCTGCCTGCCGGTCAGATCGTCGAAGAGGTGTACGTCGCCTGGTATGTATCCCACCCTCTCCCGGATGTCCAGGGATCGCCGGCCCAGGTCGAAGCCCAGGACGGTGCCCCCACCGGAGGTGGGGTGAAGAAGGCCCACGAGCAAGCGAAGGGTGGTGGTCTTGCCGGCTCCGTTGGGGCCGAGATAGCCGAAAATCTCGCCGCCGTGCACCTCGAAGCTGAGTCCCGATACTCCAAGGGTTTTCCCGTAGTATTTGGTGAGATTCTCGGTGACGATAACTCGTTCGCTCATAGTAAAAAATTATGTCACGGAAGCAGCCGTCGCGCAATCGCGGCGATCGTAACCACCGTGGTTCGGCGCGGGAGTCCGGGGACGGCAGGAGTGAAAGGAGAAATGATAACCGGCTCGTCAAAGGTTGCTATAATAATCTGCGGGAGGTGAAAAACTTGCCGATATACGAATACAGGTGCAGCGAGTGCGGGCACAGCTTCGACCTCATCCAATCCATGGACGCGGAGAAGGTGGCCGATTGCGAGAAATGCGGGGCCAGGGCTAAGAGGGTTTTCAGCCCTCGCATCGCCATCAAATACCAGGGCTGGGGATTCAATGCCACCGATAAGCTCCTCCCGGAGAGCAGCAGGGTCAAGAGGGATTTCAAGCAACTGCAGGAAAAGGCGGAGCAGATCATGGATGAGGATTACACCCCTTAGGCCGGATCCTTTATGCAGAAGATCGGGCGCGGCACGGCGCGCCCCTTTACATGCGGATTCGAAACACCTTCATGCATGGGTCTCGTGTGATGGCCCGCGCTGGAGCGTTTTCGATGATTATATCCACCCCATGAGGATACGGAAGATGTTGACGCGCTTGAAACGGCTGCCGACGATGGGCCACGTAAGTTCCTCCTTGGGAAGGTAGAGCTGCCCGGCCAGCTGCAAGGCCTCCTCGGCGATTTTCTGCATCTCCACTTCTTGCAGCCTGGCGTCCTCGAGCCGGAGCACGTCGTCCACCATTTTCAACAGGGATACGGTGTCCCTGAGGCGCCGGTCGTTGAGGTTGGCGTGCTCGGGGGAGATGAGTCCACTCTTAGCCTTGATGGAGTTTAAGGCCAGGAGCGCCTCGTAGGTCACATCCACGATATCCTGCCTGTTCATCCACTTGGTTTCGTATCCTAAGAGATCCCTCCAATGCGGTGAGGGGTAGGAATTGACGATCTCGTCCAGGCTCTTGTGGATGATGTGGTACCCGTAGGAATCCGGATCCTTGTAGATATCGCATTCAGGGTCTATGAAGGGTGCCAGGGGGCCTATGGAGGGATTGACACGGGGGCCGAATTTCCTCACCAGCTGACCGCAGTACTCCACGGTTTTCATCACCGAGTCCTTGTCCTGGCCGGGGAGGCCGATCATGAAGAAAACGTCGAATTTTTCGCAGCCCGCCTCGAGGGCCCAGCCGATGTTGCGCTCCAGGTCATCGTTGGAGTATATCTTGTTGATGGAATGACGCACGCTTTCGTCGTGGCTCTCAGGGGAGACCTGGAAGTTGAAGTGTCTTAAGCTGGAGGCCACGCGATCGAAGAACTCCCGGGGAGCGGGATTGAAGAGCTCCAGTACCAGGTGGTTGGGAGGATCGAGATGGCTTATCAACTCCAGAATCTCCAGGGCGTAATCGCGCCCTCCCTGCATAATATCCCCCAGCAGGAAAATGGGGGCGGTGCTGAAGCTCGAGAGCAGCTCCACGTCATAGGCTATCTTCTCCGGGGTCCTGAAGGCCATCTGCTCCCTTCTACAGTAGCCGGCGATAGCGCTTCGCGAACCGCCGCAGAAGGAGCAGTCCTGGGTGCATCCCCTGCAGGTAAGGATCATAGTGATAGGGTAATCCCACCAGTTCCAGAAAGCCCTGAGGCTTTTCCAGTCCCCATATTTCACGGCCGAGCGGATCATATACTTATAGTTATTGCCCAGGTATTCCAGGCCCGCCGGGCAGTAGCTCAAGGGGTTCTCGATGATCTGCCCGTCGGGGACGCGATAGGTAAGGTTGGGTATGTCGTCGAGGGATTCGCCCGTTGCTATCCGTTCCATCAGCATGCGTAGGGGCTCCTCGGTTGAGTCGCCTCTCAAGACCAGGTCCACATATGGATAGCGCAGAAGCTCGCGATGGAAATAGGTCGCGGAATACCCACCCATTATCACCGGGGTTTCGTGGTGATGTTCCTTGATTATGCGGGCTATCTCCAGGGAGCCTTGCACGTGGGTGAGCCAGTGCAAGTCTATACCGAAGGCGGTGGGATGCAACTTGGATATCAGCTTGGGTACGTCGAACTTACGGTCGTCCAACATACGCTGGGCCAGGTTGATTACGCGGGTGTTTATGCCATTGCGCTCCAGGTACTCTCCCAGGAAGGTAAAGCCTATGGGGTACATCTCGAAGACGGGGGTGGAGGGCACCAGGTCGCTTATGGGGCTGGGCACCGTGGTTATATGCCTGAAGTCGTATACGCTCGGCGGATGCAAGAGCACGATATCGGGTTTAGAAAAAAGCATCATCCCCACCTCGTATAATCGATTACCAATAAGCAATGATAAACTCTGACGGTTTCACGGGCAAGGCGGCAAGATTATCGAAGCGTCCACCGAACATGTAGTCGTTCTTCGCGGCTTGCGGGGGTCGCCGCTTTCGCGTTCAAGCCGTAAGCGTCTTTATGAAATCGTCGCGATCCCGCTCCAGTTCTACGAGACGGGCGGACAGCTCCTCGATTATACCGTCCAGGGCGATGCAAAGCGCCACCTGGCCTCTGCGCAGCGTGTCCAGGATGGAGGCTGGGTCATCGCATATCTCGAAGATGGTCGAGCCGTCGGTAACCAGCTTGCATTCCGCGAGAGGGTGGGAGTAATCGGTGTTCTCCCTGAGGTATAGAAGGGTCTTGCGTATCTTCTGGAGGCTGACCCCTCGCTGTAGCATTCCGTAGACGGTTCTGAGTTCCACCAGGTTGCGAAAATCGTACCAGCTTCGAACCACGCCGTTCTCGCTGGTATCTTCCTTGATCGGTTGAATCAATCCCGTGTCTTTCCAGTAACGGATCTGCCTTGAAGTGCAACCTGAAATGCAGGCTGCCTGCTCTGTATTAAAATTCATACCGCCCCCCTAGGGCAGCCACGTCATCGGTTCTAACGGAAGTTGCACCCTAAATACTCCATATCGGTGAATCTATTTTTAATACAATGCCTGCGAGGATTCAATAGGAAACCGGGACTTTTTTCATTTTATGAGGGAAAGGTTATGGGGAACGCGGGGTTCGAGCTCCAGTATCGGCGCTTTATGGAGGATCGTATTGCTGGGACGGGCTATAAATCATATGCCGTCGCTCGAACGACGTTCGAGCCCCGCCGAAAAAGGGAGCAGGGATATCTCTACCGAAAGAAAGGTAATATAAACGGCGGTGAGCCTTTTATCCTGAGAAATGAGTGGCCGAGCGAGCGGTTTCGAGTCTCTCGATCAAGGAGGGGATGGTCGGCTATCAGTCGCATATACAAGGAGATGGCCATTGGATATAATGTTGCAGGTAGCGCCCGGGAGAGAGAATCCAATTTGGAATTAATTGGGAGTATATTATTGGCCGAGATAAGGGCTTTTCGAGGGACTTTCTTCAACCATCAGAGGATAGAGGACGTATCCAGAGCGCTGGCGCCGCCCTACGATGTGATAGACGAGCAGCGCAGGCAGGATCTCGTTTCCCGCTCCCCCTATAACATCGTGCGCCTCATAATGCCCGAGCCTGGATTGGAGCGGGATTTCTGGGATGCGTCGGCCGCGACCTTTCGCGCCTGGAAAGACGACCGGATACTGGTCAGGGACGCTTCCAGGTGCATATACGCATATCGCCAGACCTTCAACTTGCCCGAGGCGGGTATGACCAGCCGCAGCGGAATACTGGCCGCCTTAAGATGTAGGAACCTGGGAAGCGGCGATATCCTTCCACATGAGAAGACTTTCCCGCACACCAGGGAGGAGAGGCTTAACCTCCTGCGAGCTTGCGAGGCGAATTTCAGCCAGATCTTTACCGTTTTCAGGGATCCCGGCCAGGAGGCCATGGACAGCCTGGAGAGAGCAATGACGGGGGCTTCTTGCTTAGACGTCACGGACGTCGAGGGCGTTAGGCATCAGCTCTGGCGCATGGAGGATCACGGACAGGTGGCGGCGTTGGCGAGGATTATCAGAGACAGAAAACTGATAATCGCGGATGGCCATCACCGTTACGAGACCGCCAATATTTACAGCAAGGACGTCCCGGGCGGCAAGGACACGAACCAGGCGG
The DNA here is from genome assembly GCA_034188985.1 of Actinomycetota bacterium. Classification (GTDB taxonomy): domain Bacteria; phylum Actinomycetota; class Geothermincolia; order Geothermincolales; family RBG-13-55-18; genus JAXHVT01. The sequence goes on from JAXHVT010000036.1 coordinate 21,601, forward strand.
CATTATACGTGTCGGTGGCTATGTTCCGTTCCGAGGACCCCGGCCTGATTATACTGCCCGTTCATCGTATATTGAGAGGCTGCCACGTGAGCGATGGGGAAGTCCGGGACAGGATAGGACGATATTTCGAGGTGGAGGAACTGCGGGGAGATATCCTTGCCAACCAGGGTATGCTTCAAGCGAGGCTGGAGGAATCGCGGCGACCCGCCTTCGTCATGATCATCACCAACGGCTACGCTTTACTCCGCCTGCGCCCGGGCGTCGATCCCGTCGGATGCATCGAGGGGCCGGAGAGCAATAGTTGGAAGCGGCTGGACGTATCCGTACTTCACACCCTGGTGCTGCGCGAAGCTCTTGGGTTGGACGCCGATCGGCTGGCGGAGGAGGGTAGGTTGTACTTCACGCCCTGGGAGAGCAAGGCGCTCGGCGACGTGTCGGAAGGCCGGGCCGACGCGGCCTTTATAATGCGGCCCACGCTTATCGAGGATATCTGGAGAATAGCCAGGGGAGGGGAGAGGATGCCACACAAGAGCTCGTATTTCTATCCAAAGCTCCCCTCCGGTCTGGTGATTTACGACCATGCCACGGCTCTCTCTTGAGAGATCGACATGCCTATAACCGCATCATCTCAATACCCGACCTTTCTAGACGCTGGGGAAGGAGGAACAACAAGAGCACGGGATGCGATACATGTAATAAAAGTATTGACTGCCAATAGTATCAATCTATACTTAATATTATGCCTGATAAAAGTAACCAGCGTAGAGGAGTCCGGGGAAAGCCAGACGATACGGGGTCGCTCCTGAAGGTGTCCCAGGTGTCGAAGGCCACGGGCGTGTCCACGTCGGCGATCAACTACTACGTGCGTATAGGGCTTCTACCGCCTCCGGTAAAGACCCACAAGAATATGGCCTACTACGATCCCACTTACATACAGATGATTAACTATATTAAGAGGCTGCAGTTTCAGAAACACCTGCCACTGGAGGAGATCAAGGGAATAATGGCCAAAAAGATAACCGTCTGGAGAGGTCTTGAAAGCGGCTCAGGCGTAAAGGCCGAGGAGATCTTCACCGGGAACGCGCACGTAGATTCCACAAGCGCGAAGGACGCACGTAGAAGGATAATGCAGGCCGGTATGCGCGTGTTTTCACGATACGGGTACTTCGCGGCCAAGGAGGAGGACATAATCGATGAGGCTGTAGTGCCGGTGGGCGAGTTCTACGACTATTATTCAGGTAAGGAGGAACTGCTGCTGGATGTCGCGGAGGAGGGAGTACGTATCTTTCGTAAGAAGGTCACACGCGAGATCTCCGACGAGCCGGATATGTTGGAGAGGATAAGCAAGGCCATACCCATCGCCTTTCAGCTTATCGTGGAAAACCGCGAGATATATACCCTGTACATGGAGGAATCAGTCCTGGCCGACGTTACCTACGAGCAGAAGCTGAGGAAGTTCACCGCCACCATTGTCGAGGACCTGAAGGGAACCCTGTCCAGGGGCATCAAGGAGGGGTCGATAAGGCGTGTGAAGCCCGATATTGCGGCGAACGCTATCATGGGGCAGTTGGTGCGCCTGGCTAATTTCTGGGTCGAGAACCCCATGAGGCATGATATGAAGGATATAACCAGGGAGGCGGTGGAGTTTGTAACCCGCGCCCTCTGTCCGTGAAGCGGGGATGCAGGAGGCAAGGCTGGCCGCCCCGGTCGGCGCGTAGCGTAAGATAGAATACGAGATTACCGGTTACCCTCCAGCTTTCTGATGGTCCACTGGCAATGATCGTCTCCACGGGGGCGGGAATAGGTTATCTAGAAGGTCAGGCCGGGGTCCACCGCTTTCAGCCATTGTCGAAAGATAGTATTGTCGATATCCTCGCACGGAACGATTTTTTCTCTTCCAGAGTTACGCAGGTTCTCCCACCAGGAACAGCGATAGACGCAGAAGATGATCTCGCCCGATCCCGACACCTATCCCTCGCATTCCGTGCCGTCGACATGACAGAGGGTTTCCATCAGGAAATTTACCGTTTGCGGGTCCGGTGTGTCCTTGTCGAGGCTCAAACCCAGAATGCGGCTTAGCCGCCTCAGGATGACGATACCGTAGTTTTTCCAGATATCCAGGGCCAGCACGAAGGCTTGCTCGAAACCGAATTTGACCTCCGCTTCAAGGAACCACAGACCGTCGATAGCGGTCAGTGCGCCAAGGCGGAGCTCGTCCATCTGTCATGGCGTGATCTCCATACTTTCTTCCTCATAGAGCATCATCACTCGGCAATCCATTATACTAAAAATCGAGTATGCTGCGGATTCAGGAGCCGAGGGCGAGAAAAGCGGTTTTCATGCCGCCGTTCCCTCTATAGATAAATGAACCAGGCCGGGGTTAAGGAGGCCGCATTGCATCTCAGGGTCGGAAAGCATCCCATACTGGGGGACATGGAACGGGGTCGCAGGGTCACCATATACGTGGACGGCCGTCCCGTCCAGGCTCTGGAGGGGGAGCCGGTGGCCGTGGCGTTATACGCTGCAGGGATCAGGACCACGCGATACTCGCACCGCACCGGTGAGCCAAGGGGTCCTTTCTGCATGATAGGAAGATGCACCGAGTGTGCCATGATAGTCGACGGTGTAACCGGGGTGAGGACATGCCTCGCCCGCGTCCGTGACGGAATGCGGGTGGATACACCGCGGGGTATAAGAAAATGAACCTGAGCCGTGAGAGGATGGAGGTGGCGGTGGTGGGATGCGGCCCCGCCGGTCTCTGCGCGGCCATGGAGGCGGCCAGGACCGGCGCGGAGGCGGTTATCTTAGATGAGAACCATCGCGGGGGAGGACAGCTCTTCAAGCAGATTCACCGTTTCTTCGGCTCTCACCACCACGGTGCCGGCAAACGTGGATACCAGATAGCGGAGGAGCTGGCAAGGGGGTGTCTCGAGGAGGGGGTGGAGTTGAGGTTGGCCTCGACCGTGCTGGGGTTCTTCGAAAGCGGGGAGCTGATGGTGGATGGTGGCGATGGGGTTTACCTGATCAAGCCGGAGGCGGTGGTTCTGGCAACCGGCGCGATCGAGAGGAGCCTGGCCTTTCCCGGTTGGACCCTGCCGGGGGTTATGGGTGCGGGTGCGGCGCAGACGCTGGTTAACATGCATGGTGTTCTGCCCGGACGGCGAGTGCTCATGGCAGGTGCCGGTAACGTGGGATTGATAGTCTCCTACCAGCTTCTGCAGGCCGGTGCCGAGGTGGTAGGCTTGATAGATGTCAAGGGAGAGATCGGGGGATACCGGGTGCATGCCGAAAGGGTACGCAGGGAAGGGGTGCTGATATATACGCGCCACAGGCTGGTCGCTGCGGAGGGCGAAACGGGGGTGGAGGCGGTTGTGGCGGAGGATGTCGAGGGCGGCGATATCAAGCGTTTCAGGGCGGATTGCCTGTGTATGGCCCTTGGGCTCATCCCCGTGGCTGAGCTGGCCGCCATGAGGGGATGCGGGATGAGCTACCAACCCGGGTTGGGCGGGTTCGTTCCCCGGCACGGCCACGATATGCGCACCGACAGGGAGGGGGTTTACGTGGCGGGTGACGCCGCGGGAGTCGAGGAGGCGTCGGTGGCCATGGAGGAGGGGAGGATGGCCGGGATCTCGGCCGCCGAGGATCTGGGCCGCATTAACCGGCGACAGGCGGGACGGAGGAGGGCGGTGGTAAGGAGTAGGCTGGAGGGATTGCGCGGGGGACCCTACGGCTGGAACAAGGCGGAGATCAAGAGGATAATGCATAACGGGTGATGATGCTGGAAAACGGCAGCGCGTGGGAGATGATGTGGGAAAAGGCCCTCAAGGGTCCGGTGGCGGTAGTGGACTGCCGGGAGGAGATACCCTGTAACCCCTGCGAGGAAGTATGTGGAAGGGGAGCTATAAAGGTGGGGGAGGATATCTGTTCCCTGCCCATTTATAACCCCGAGGCATGCAACGGATGCGGAAAGTGCGTCGCCGTATGCCCGGGAATGGCCGTGTTCCTGATCGACCGCTCACGGGGAAATGGGAAAGCCCGGGTAACCGTACCCTACGAGATGAAGGGCGTAATCGAGGGGAAGCGGAGGACATGGGCCGTGGACGGGGAAGGAAAAATCTTGGGAGCGGCAAAAATAGTGAAGACGGCTAGGATGGGTAAAGAGGACAAGACCCTGCTGGTTACCGTGGAGGTTCCCGAGAATTGGGCACTAAAGGTGAGGGGAGTAAAAGACCGAAAAAATGCAGTAGGGGAACCAGAGATATTGGAAGAATACCGAGGGGAGGAGGATTACCCCTTCTGCCGGTGCGAGGAGGTAGCGTATTCGGGCGTACGCGAGAGAATAGGGGAGGGATTTCGATCCTTCACCGCCTTGAGACGCTATTCCCGCGTGGGACTCGGTGTATGTCAAGGGAGATTCTGTCAGGAGATGCTGCGCGAGGAATTCGCGGCGCGTATGTGCATAAAGGAAGGGGACGTGGGTGCCTTCAAGGTGCGTCCCCCGGTTCGGCCGGTCAAGCTGAGTCGGTTAGGGGGAGAAGATGACTGAGGTTTTGAGTTCCGAGGTGGTGGTTATAGGAGGAGGCACGGTGGGCGCGGCAGCCGCCTACTATCTCTGTAAGGAGGGCGCCGAGGTTACGATAGTGGAGGCGGACGACCTGGCCGGTGGTGCGTCTGGAGCATGCGACGGGTTCCTGTCGCTGCAGACCAAGCAGCCGGGAAGCCATCTTGAACTGGCGCGGGAAAGCATCAAGCTCTTCCCATCTATCTCCAAGGATCTAGAGGTGGATATCGAGTATAACTCCTGCGGAGGCCTTATGCTGGCGACCTCCCAGGATCAGCTCAAGGAGCTAAGGTCCAGGTCCAAAGAGCTCAAAAAGGCGGGATTGGAGATCGAGATACTAAGCGTGTCGGAGCTCAAGAAGATACTCCCGGATGTGAGCAAGGAGGTAAGGGGGGCCAGTTATTGTGCCGAGGATGGGCAGGTCAACCCGATATCCCTCACCCTGGGCCTGGCACAGAGAGCGCAGGAAATGGGAGCCACCGTCCTCAAGGGCTGCAAGGTAGAGAACATCATGGTCATGAACGACCGGGTAAGAGAGGTACATACCACTGCGGGCAACATACATTCGCGCCGGGTGGTGTGTGCCGCGGGCACCGGTTCCAACGAGATCGGAAAGATGATTATCGTGGATATACCGGTGCTTCCCCAGAGGGGACAGATACTGGTCACCGAGCCCAGCGACCCCGCCCTCGACAAGATCGTATCCGGGGCGGAGTACCTAGGCACCAAGGCCAATATCGAGGGGCTGATGCCGCGAGAGGAAGACGCGGTCAAGCTGGGCCTGGGCTTTACGGCCGAACAGACCGTCAGCGGCAACATACTGCTGGGAAGCACCAGGGAATTCGCCGGCTTCGATAACAACACCACGCCCGAGGCGATCAACGCCATAGCAAAAAACGCCATCAGGTACCTGCCCTGGATCGAGAACCTGGATGTAATCCGCAGTTTCGCGGGATTGCGACCTTACTCGCCTGACGGGTTGCCCATACTGGGAACGGTCAAGGGGGTGAAGGGCTTCTATCTGGCCACCGGGCATTCCGGGGACGGCATAGGCCTGGCGCCGATAACCGGAAAGCTGGTAAGCGAACTGGTTCTGGATGGAGAAACCAGCATTGATATCGAGCCGTTTTCCCTGTACAGGTTCAAATAGATCATCTATCCACCGCCAGGAGGGGCTTGAAGCGGTTGGGCTCTTCTTGATTTGCGGGGAAACACGCGATATCGCATGGAGCGGGACGGTGTCGCCCCTCCTTTTCATGCCGATCTCCGATCCGGGATTATACCTCGAGCACAGCTTACGGGCGATGAGCTCGAAAGTGTTGAGGGTGCGCTCCTGATATAAGGAGTATCGGGAACCGGGGTAGGTTTACGGGATAGAGTTCCGAGGTTGATATGGTGGTGATAAATATAGTCTTCTATAATCGAAGAGAGCCGGAAAGGTGTTTATGATGAAGATCCTCTTCGTTTACCCGGACTACAAAGTGAATATCGACCCGGAAAGCCACCGCATGACGGGCGTGGACGAGGGCGGATGGTACATGGAGGGCATCGCCTCCCTGTCCGCCATCCTCAAGCAGGAGGGACACGAGGCATCCCTCTATCATTTCACCGGCCCGGTGGTAAGGGAGGAGTTTCAGAGGAACCTGCGCCTCGAGCGGCCCGACTTACTGGGCTTCGTGACTATGACACGAGAATATCCTCAGGTAAAGGAGTACGTGTTGTGGGCCAAGGATACCGTGGATATTCCGATTATATCCGGGAGCTACCATCCCACTACCTTGCCCGAGGAGGTGATCACCACCGAGGGCATAGACATGCTTTGCCGTGGAGAGGGTGAGTACGCGCTCAGGGAACTGGTGCACCTCATGGACGCGGGAGAGGACTACTCCGAAACGAGAAGTATATGGATCAAGGAGGGCGGCGTGGTAAAGCGCAACCCGGTGAGGCCGCTCATAGAGGATATCGACGAACTTCCCCTGCCCGATTTCACCGTATTCGACTTCTCCAAGCTCATGTCTACGCGTATCAATACCGGCGTGGTCATACTCTCCAGGGGGTGCCCCTATAGTTGCACTTATTGCTCCAACAAGAAGATGAGAGATATCTACCCCAACAAGAGTTGTTACTCGAGGTTCCACAGCCCTGAGTACAGCATCGAATACCTCAAGAAACTGGTCGCGGTATACCCGGAGGTGGAATACCTGAATTTCCGGGACGATATTCTGCCCTGGAAGGACGGATGGCTGCGGAGTTTCACGCGGCTATATAAGAAGGAGATCGACCTGCCGTTCATATGCAACTACAGGGCCAACCTGGTGACCCCGGAGATAGCTGGCATGCTCAGGAGCGCGGGATGCTACCAGATATTCTTCGGGGTCGAGAGCGGTAACGATTATATCCGCAACAAGGTCCTAAACCGGCACATGTCGAGGGAGAAGATAGTGGAGGCCTTCGACGCCTGCAGGGAGGCGGGAATCAAGACGGTGGCCTACAATATGGTCGGACTTCCCTTCGAGGATAAGGGTAAGATCCTGGATTCCATCAAGCTCAACGCGCATATAAAAGCCGATCATTCCCTAAGCCCGATCTATTACCCCTACCCCGATACGGTGCTCTACGAGGTGGCGGTAGAGGAGGGCTTCGTGCCTTCCTCCTATGATTACCGCGAGGATCGTTACGTGGAACAACCCACCCTGCCCAGGGACCAGCTCTATTTCGCGCGCTATTACTTCAGGACATTCGTACACCTGTACCGTGCGCTGGAGCGGGTTCCACGGCCCCTTTCCGGATATATGGAGAAGCTGGCCGACCAGCTCTTCGCAAGCAGACACCTCCCCCACGGGATACTGGTGTTCCTGGCCCGGAAAGGGGAGAATTATTGGAAACGGGCCAAGGCGTATTTCAGCCGGAGAATGCCCGGTTTCTATCTTTGGGTGAGGGACCACGTCAGAGAGGTGGATAGGCAATGATGGACGTTGCGGTGTCGGTCTGGCCTGGATATAGGCCCTGCCCGGGATGGCAGCGACGGCAACGGGGCGCCGCGGGATGGTAGATAAATATGGCACAATGCGTCAGTTGTGGGAGAGCGATAGCGGCGGGTAAGTTCTTCTGCGATGAATGCCTCAAGCAGATGAAGGGCAAAAGGGGCTCTCTCAAAGAGGTCGAGTCAAAAACGGAGGCGGGCAAGGCCAAGGCAGTGGAGGGTAAGATCTCACAGGAGATTGAGCCTGGAGAAGGCCCGGACCAGGGGGCGGAAGCACCCTCCAAGGGTGTTGGTTACATCGAGAAGCAGCTCAGGAGCACCCTTACTCCCACCGCGGGCAAGAAGGTGATCGCCTTGAAGCCGGGGATGCAAGAGTCGGCGGATGGGAAGCAGGCGGGCCAGCGTAAGAAATTCAAGATAACCATCACCCTGAGCGAGAGGAGCTACAGAACCCTGTCGCGTCTCAAGTTGAGGAAAAAGGACGCTTTGCCCACGGTGGAGGGTGACGAAGTGGTGACCCCGAAAGAATCCCCTAAGCCCAGGAAGAAGAGGAGTCTTTACGGCAGGCCGAAACTCAAGGCGGTTTCCGGAATATCGGGGAGAAGGAGCGAGCCGGAGAAAGGCATAAAAGAGTTTATCGCGTACAGGGACAGGAGATGGGATAAAGGGGATCTGGCATCGGCGATCATGGCGACGGCGGCAATGGTGTTCTGCTTGGTAATTGTAAATCTCGGTTGGGTAAGGATAACCTGGTCGGAAGCTGAGGGTGTGCAGCCCAGATCGTTAACCATCAATGGCATCGATCTCGGCGCTCCAATTTACGTGATCATCGTCCTGGTGTGCACGGCCTGGCTTTACATGATCTTAACCCGCTTTTTGCATCGGGCCTGGCTCGGGTGTGATTTTGGTCTGGTCTTGATGCTGGTGGGAATAATCTTCATCATTATCTTTTTCGTGACTATATCTTCTAACGACAGAATACTTGGTATCGTGGCCGGGATGATAGGCAAAGGCGAGAATTACTTCGGGCAGAGACTGTACAGCTATCAGAGACAGACACTCTGGTCTGCATATATCATGGTTTTTATCGGGAGTATATTTGCGTTCTCCGGCCTGATAAGGTTGTCGGAACGGAGGAAAGAAGCCGCCGGAGAAGAACAGGCCGGATAGGAGGGACGATCAGGGTGGCGGATAACGCCTACGACTTGCTGCAGGAGGCCAGGAAACATATAGAGGGACGCCAGCCGGAACGCGCTGTATCGCTGCTGGAAAGGGCCAAAAAAATAGAGCCGCGCAGAGGCTCCATACTGGAGGCATTGGGGATAGCCTATTATAACAGCGGCGATCACGAGAATGCCATGAGGGAATTCGAGGAAGCCCTGGAAGTGGATCCCACCAATCATTACGCCAGGTACGGGATGAGCTGCTGCCTGTATAGAAAAGGGATGCTCAGCCTGGCCATAGGCCAGGTCAAGTTGGCCGCGGTTATGGAACCGGATAACGATCTCTACGGAGACGCGCTTGAGCGATACCAGAGGGAACGGGAATCCGGGGGGAAGAGGAACCTTGGCTGAAGCGAAGGCCGCCGTGAACAGATACTTCAACTTCCTGTTCGATATGGACGGGGTCATATACCTGAACATGCAGCCCATTCCCGAGGCGGTCGGTTTCCTAGAACGCCTTAGGGGCATGGACAGAAAGATACTCTTCTTGACCAACAACTCCAAGTACACCAGGTCCGAGTACAGGGAGAAGCTGGCCGGTATGGGGGTGGAATCGACCGAGGAGGAGATATTAACCTCGGCGGCGGCCGCTGCGGGGTTCCTGGTGGAGGAGTACGAGCCGGAGGGAAGCACCGCTTTCATGATAGGTGGAACGGGATTGAAGGAGGAGCTTTCCCGGACCGGACTCAGGCTGCTGGAAGGGGAGGACGGGGTAGAGGCCGAATACGTGGTGGTTGGATGGGACACCGGCCTGACTTACGAGAAGCTGAGGGTAGCCTGCCTGGCCCTGCATGCGGGAGCTCATTTCATCGGCACCAATCCCGATGCCACTTTCCCCTCCCCCGAGGGCCTGTGGCCCGGGGCGGGCTCCATCATAGCGGCCCTGGAGAGAGCGGCCGGCCGCGACGCCATAGTGGTGGGAAAGCCTAATATGTATATGATGCGGGCCGCCCTGTCCATGGTGGGGGGCAGGGCCGATGCTACGTTGATGGTCGGGGACAGGCTGGAGACGGATATCCTGGGGGGATGGAGGGCGGGAATGGACACCTGCCTGGTGCTCACCGGCGTCTCCGGGAGGAAGGAGCTGGAGGGTTATAGTCCCCAGCCCGACATAATCGTGGATAGCCTGCTGGAGCTGCTGTGAATCGCGATAGATCTAGGGAATGGACCCGCGACCTGCAATACAGGTATCTTCCCGATGAGCCAGACGCCTACCGTACATTTCTGCACCTGGCGGGCGCGCGTTGTCCAGAGGGTGGCAAGGTGGTGGATCTGGGGTGCGGTGGGGAAGGATACCTGGAGTTCCTGCTGGAAAAAGAAGCGGATATAACCGGCGTCGATAACCGGGCTCTGGATGGGCCCTACCGGCGCTACCTGGAGGCGGACCTCGATGGTCGCCTGCCCCTGGAAGAGGGAGGTTACGACCTCGCGGTGGGAAAATTCATGCTGGAACACCTGGAGAGGCCCCGAGTTTTCTTTCGGGAGGTGTACAGGATACTGCGCCCCGGGGGTACGCTGCTGCTCTTGACCCCCAATGTCTATTATTATCCCTACACCGTTAATTTTCTGCTATCGCGGCTTATATCCCAGCAAAGCCGCATGCGGGCTGTACAACTTTTCACCGGCAGGCCCCCGGGGGATGTATTCCCGGTATTCTACCGCTGTAATACCCCCGGTTGCCTTAGAAAAGGGCTGAATGGCGCCGGCTTTGAGATGATACACCTGCGCACCTACAGCGACTGTTACGTGAGCGCCGTGTGCCGGTTGTTGGGAGCCCTGGCCCTCGTTTACGAGCTTGCGGTAAACACCCTGAGACTTGAGGGGGCCAAGGGATTCATTCTGGCCGGGGCCACAAAGGCTTGATGCCGTTCCGGGGTTGTCGTGAATTGGCGGATCGTGGAGAGGGCATTAACGGCGAGGGCATACGTGATCGTACGTTCTCCTGCACCCGCCATGGAGCGCGATTGCGATTGTGGATACAAACGGCGGAGGGAGTGGTGGCAGCATATAAATGATACCTCTTTTCGATCGTAACCCGACCCGTAAGGTGCCCCTGGTCACGCTGATTCTCCTGCTGATAAACGTGGCGGTTTTCCTTTGCATGCTTTTCCTGACGGAAGCCCAAAACGATATCTTCGTGTACCGTTTTTCCATCGTTCCATGGGAGATAGTTCACGCCAGCCAGCTCCCGTCGTACGTCCTGCGGGGGTTCGCGGGGGGAGTGCCCTCCAAGAACGTTTACCTCACCCTTCTGACCTCGCTATTTCTACACGATGGTTGGTTGCACCTGGGTGGCAACATGCTCTTTCTCTGGATCTTCGGCAACAATGTGGAGGAGGTTATGGGGCACCTTCCTTTCCTCGGCTTCTACCTCCTGTGCGGCGCCTTCGGGAGCCTGGCCCATGTCGCCGTGTACCCCAATACCCTTAACCCCCTCCTGGGGGCGAGCGGGGCCATATCGGGGGTTCTTGGCGCCTACCTGGTACTGTATCCACGCTCATGGATATATACACTGGTGCTGGTGTTGATAATCCCCGTGCCCGCCTATGTGGTCATTGGATTCTGGATATTCCTGCAATTCATATATGGGCTTACATCGGTGGTGGGGGGTACCGCCGGTGTGGCCTGGTTCGCCCATATTGGCGGAATAACCTTGGGATTGATACTGACCGGAATATTATACCCCTTGCTGCGCCGGCGCAGGGACGAGCTGATGTTGCAGCCGGCCCGCGACTGGTGGCGGTAGAGGAGCCGATCGGGGTCAGGAGCAGCCGGGCCGTGCCCGCGGAGCGGGGGCGTCAACTGAAGAAGTGCTCGAGCAGGGCGGTGGCGGCCTCCTCGGGCCCTCGCATCTCGTGTCCCTTTATACCCAGGCGGGTTCTCAACATGCCGATACGGCATCCCGAGGACAGGAGTCGCTCGAAGAAATACCTGGAGATGGCCTTATGCTCTTTGCGCTTCTGTACCGCTCCGAAGGGATTGGCGAAGTAGGAGTGAACCAGGCCCTTCTCGTCCGTGGTTCCCTTGGCGAGGCGGGCACCTCTCTCGAATAGCGGCATGGCCTCCCCGATATCGGAGAAGAACTCCAGGATGGGGTGTTCCCCGTCCACCTCCTCGTAGTTGTTGGCGTAGAGCATGGCGTCGACGGCGTGTCCCCTGGTGATGTAGGAGAACTCGCTTATTGGGATAACCACCCGGGCGTTGATCAGCTGCGGGTTCATAAAAATACTGCGATCCACCTCCGAGTAGGCGTAGCCGGGATTCAGATCGTCCAGGCGCACGAAGGCGCCCACCTCCGTGCCGTAGGCGACCACCCTGCCGCTGTTATCGCTCCCCAGCACCCCCATATCATCGAAGATAACCTTGATGGTGACGTTTCCCTCTCCGGCGATTTTGCGGAACGCCTCAAGGGTCTCGGATTTCCCGGCGCCGCTGTCGCCGACGATAATGATGTTGGCGGTCTGGCCGGTCCTCAGTCGTATGTGGGCCATGGCCCCGTGCAGGGGAAGCATGCCGCGGTTGATCATGATCGAGTTATGCAGGGTGAGGATGGTCTTCTTGAGGTATCCGAAATAGTCGTGCTCCTCAATGCCGCTGACGTAGCCTATCATGAGTTCGTTGTGGTGATCCTCGTAAAAACAGGTCTCGTCCTCGGGCAGCGACCCTGCATTACCCCCGAAGATGAGGATGCCGTCGGGGCGCCGCTCGTTGACCTCGCGGCCCTGGGCCAGCTCGAAGAGGTTGCAGAGGCTGGTTCCCAGGTGCAGGAAATCCTCGTGAAGGTAGACGAAGATAAGGAGCAGCCCGACCTTGGCCGGGTAGCAGTACCAGTTGCCCTTCAACTCGCCCATACCGGTCAGGGGGTTCTCGTCCACGCGCCTGATAATACCCCTGCGGTAATTGCGCCTGGGGTAGTAGATGAGAGGGGGCTCTATCACCACCAGCTGAATGAAGGAGATATCCTCGAGAACCCGGTAATAGCCGCCGGGGCATTCCCAGGGTATGCGCTCGACCAGGGCCCCCACCCCGGCTCCGCTGGGCAGTTGGCGGTAGACCTTGGGTAGTTCCCCGCTGACGTTGAAGGCTACGCGCCTGTAGGTCTCCCGTACCAGGGCTTCGAATGATTGTACGATATCGCGGAACCAGTTGTGATAGTCGCTGGTCATGATGTTTACGGCCTTGTATGTCTCGCGGACGAGGATGTACCTTTCCATTTTCCGCCAGTAGTTATAGAGTTCCTCGACGAACTCGTGCAGCATATCCCTACCGGCCTGCAGGGCGGCGTACTCCGGCCGTTTGGTTATAGCCTCCTCCATGGTCCTCGCCGTGAGCAGGGTCAGGATATCCAGCAGACCGGAGATGTCCGAGGAATCGTCCCACTCCGACATCTCTATCAGGCCATGGGAACACAGGAACTGGAAGAGCTCGGAGTCCCTGCCATACAGGGAACGTAGAAAGGACATGGAAACCCCGGCGAAAAGCTTGCTTCCTACCAGCTCTATGGGCGTCCTGCACAGGTCGCCCGATTCCAGAATTATCTTATCCACTGTACATACCCCCGATACGCTTTGAAAAGAGTATATGTTCGCCGGTGCGGTTGGCGCAAGCCTGGCGGGGATGCGGGTGCGCCGCATGGCGTGGCGGTATTGTCATTCGTCAGGGGTATCGAATACCTTGAAGCTCAGGGCATCGCCCTCCGCCACAACCTCCACGGTCTCCCCCCGCTCCAGCTCTCCCTTGAGAAGGAAATCAGACAGGGGGTTGGAGAGCTCTTTCAGCATGACCCGTTGCAGGAAACGGGCCCCGAAATCGCTGCTGTATCCGTGGCGGGCCAGAAGCACTTTCGCTGTTTCATCGAGCAAGAGTTTCGTGCCCTTCTGCTCCAGTCGTTTGATGATGGAACCCACCTTGAGATCGACTATGCGCTCGATCACCTCCGGGGACAGGTGATCGAATACCACTATCTCGTCGATGCGGTTGATGAACTCCATGGAGAAATGCGATTTGACCTCCTCCAGGATGAGGTTCTCCCTATCCAGGTCCAGATCGTCCGCCTCCGTCCCATCGGCGGCCACGATATCGTCGATGATGCCGCTCGCGATATTGGAGGTCATGATGATGATGGCGTTGCTGAAGTTGACCGTCTTGCCGTGGCTGTCCGTGAGACGCCCCTCGTCCAGGAGCTGGAGCAGAAGATTGAAGATAGAGGGGTGGGCCTTCTCGATCTCATCCAGGAGCACCACCGAATAGGGCTTCTTATCCACGGCCGACGTCAGTTGGCCGCCCTCCTCATACCCTATGTACCCGGGGGGTGAGCCTATAAGCCTGGCCAGGGAATGCTTCTCGGCGTATTCCGACATGTCCAGCCTGATCATGGCCCTCTCGTCTCCGAAGAGGAACTCGGCAAGCGACCTGGCGACCTCGGTCTTACCGACGCCCGTGGGGCCCATGAACAGGAAGGAGCCCATGGGATGCTTGCTGTCGGAGAGGCCGGCGCGTGAGCGGCGGATGGTCTCCGCGACGACCTGGAGTGCTCCGTCCTGGCCTATGACCCTCCGCGCGAGCATCTCCTCCATGTGGATGAGCCTGTCAGCCTCCTCATTGAGCAGGCGGTTGACGGGTATCCCGGTGGCCATGGTAACGATCTCGGCCACGTTTTCCCTCGTAACTTCCTTCACCTCCATGCCGTCACCTATCACCGCCACGTGGGCGGAGGTCTCGTCGATCAGATCGATGGCCTTGTCGGGCAGGTAGAGGTCGGTCAGATAGCGGTCCGAGAGGTTTATGGCCGCCTCCAGCGCCCCGTCGCTTATTCTCACTTTGTGGAAGGATTCGTAGTGGGGCTGCAGCGCCTCCAGCAACTGCCTGGTTCCATCGGGCGGCATCTCGTCCACGGTGATTCTCTGGAAAAAGGTGGCGAGATTCTCGTCCCTGGGTATCAGGTTGTCGTAATTCCTGTAGGTGGTGGTGGCGATGATCCAAACCCTGGAGCAGTCCAGGATAGGCTGCAGGATAGGCGTCAGGCTTACGCCCGATATCTTGCTCTCCTCGCCCAGCACGGTATGGACATAGGGGATAAAGAGGATAAAGCCGGAGGAATAGGAGGCCATCTCCTTCACCAGGCGGTTTATTCGCTTCTCCAGCTCTCCGCGAACCTCCGATCCCTCGGCCAGGGCCACGGCGTCGAGTTCCGCGATGCGGACGTCTTTGAGTTGGTCGGGGACATCGCCGCAGGATACCTTGTGAGCCAGGGCCTCCACGAGATAGGCCTTTCCCACCCCGGTCTCGCCCACCAGCAGCGGGTTGTTCCTGCGATGGCGGCACAGCACGCGAATGATCCTCTCTATGAGATTATCTCTGCCGGCCGTCAGGTCAAGCATCTTTTCCCTGGCCTCCCCGACGAGGTCGCGGGAGAAGAAATTAAGGATGGAAGCATCCTCCGGGGTGCCGGACAGGGCTTGCTCCAGCGGGCTCATCTGCCGGAAAAGGGAGGTGGGCCTGGCCATGTTCATCTCCATGCGCCGGCATTCCAGGTAGTAAAGCAAGCGAGCCTTGAGTTCCTTGATATTGACACCGAGCCTGAGGAGTATCTCCAATGCGAGTGATTTGTCGGAGTCGAGAAGGGCTAGCATGATGTGCTCGGGCTCCACCGCTTTGTCGTCGAAGGACGCCGCCTTTTCCTGTGCCTTGGAGAGCAGGACCCGGGGTGTCAGAGGCTCGCTTCCGCTAAAATCCTCCGCGCCGCTTTTAAGGGCTTCATGCATGGCCTTGAAGGCGGCGTCGAGGTTTATACCCATCTCCCTCAGTATGTTGTAGCTGGCGCTTTTCTCCTCGGAGAGGACGCTTATGAGAACGGCCGTCGAGGCGATGTCGTCCAGACCGAAGTTATGGGATTCCCTCTCGGCCCATTCCATCACCTGCTGACCCCGCTTGGTGATGGCGGTGAACACCACCGCCTCGGTACCGCGCGGGAAGGGGAGGTTGAGATCCTGGGTTACGTGTACTCCTCGGGATGGCAGGCCTAGGCCCTTTTCGTCCCAGGATTGCCTCATCTGGATGCGATGGGCGCAAAGACCGCATAGCTTGAGGGTCATCAAATCGCCGTTTATAACCAGGTCGGCTGCCATGGTGGCGGGCCGCCTCTTGCAGTTCTGGCAGATCAACCGATGACCCCCTTTTCTTAAGGATCATATAACATACGGAGCCGGGCACCCGTAAGGATCGGGAAATGGATCGGCTCGGGATTCAGTTGTCGGAGGCGACCAGTAGGGGATAGGGGTTAACCGCGGCGCCACCGCCGGGATGTACCTCGAAGTGGAGGTGGGGCGGACCGCCTTCGGCGTTGCCGGTATCCCCGACGTAGCCGATTACAGTACCCGCGGCGACATGTCCCGTGGCGGCGAAGCGTTGGAGGTGCATGTAGTAGTAAACGTTGCCGTCGTCGGCGACAAGCCGCACGTAGAGACCGGCGTTCTTGCCCTCGCCGTGATGTACGGTACCGGAGGCGCAGGCCACGCAAGGCGTACCCTCGGCGGCGAAGATATCGTTTCCCTGATGGAGGTGACCTGTGCGGGGCGCGTGCCAATCGTTGGTGAAGGTATGAGGCCCGTTGACCGGGAAGACGAACGACCCCACGCTGACGGAGCCGCCGGTGCCCTGCTCGGCCAGCAACTGCTTTATCTCCTCGTTTATGCCGTCGAGGAACTTCTGCTGCTCCTCGAGGGAGGCCTCCATGGCGAAGCGATTGGCGTTAACCGTGGCCACTACCTGCCTGGAGCGGGCCTCCTTTTCCTCGAGCTCCCACTGCTTCTGGCTGATCTCCTCCTTCAGGCGTTTTACCTCATCGAATACCTGGATGTCCCGGTTGCCGATGTAGGTGAAGAAATCGTAACGGGTGAGAAGATCGTCGATGCTACTGGAGTCGAGGAGGACCTCTAAGGAGTTGATATCACCGGTCTTGTATATGGTGCGCAGGCGATCATTCAGGATGGTCCTGGCCTTCTTGTAATCGCGCTGGGCCGCTTCGAGCTGCTCGCGGTTGAGCTCCACCTCATAGCGTATGGATTCGTATTCACTCAGGGCTGCGTTGTACTCCTCCGCCAGGCGCTGGCTTTCGGCCTTCAAGGCCTCTATCTGCCGCCTGACCTCCTGAGCCTCCCGCTGCTTCTCCTCCAGCGTGGCCGACGAAGCAGCCATGGGAAGCAGGGACAGGAGCACTATCAAGCCGGCGACCAGGGCCGATGACAGCACGCTTTTTACGCTCAGTCCTCTCATATTGCTCCCGGGTTCCTCCTTTCCCCTTATGACAATATATCGCCCTATTTTGTTCATATTATAATAATATTGTGATTTTTTTAACCATTTCTCCCATGGCGTTCTGTTGCTATATCTATCTATTGTTATTAGATCACCTGTTTGTTAATCGAGTCAACTTTTGTGAAAAGATGTTATTAGTCGTTTAATCCGTACAGGTTCTGTTAAAATGAAACCTCGAAACGTCTCCCAGGGAGGTATTTGCTTGATATCCGTAGAGGATCTATCAAAGGATTTCAACGGCGTAAAGGCCCTGGACGGGGTCTGCCTCGAGATCGCCGCCGGGGAGACCTTCGGATTGATAGGGCCTAACGGCGCCGGGAAGACGACCTTGATAAAGATCCTCACCGGCCAGATAACCCCCACGCGCGGGGAGATCCTTCTGGAGAGAAAGCCGGTGAACCCCGGGGACGCCGCTTATCGCCTGAAGGTGGGGCTGGTGCCCCAGGAGCCGGCCTTCTATGGCCGACTGACGGCGCGTGAGAACCTCAGGCTTCTAGGGCTGCTCTACGGTATGCGCAAAAAGGACGTGGAGGAAAGGGTGGGGGAGCTCCTAAGCTGGGTGGGCCTGGAGGAATACGTGGACAGGCAGGTGCGCTTCTACTCCCGGGGAATGCAGCAGAGGCTCAGCCTGTCCATGGGTCTCGTCCACAGGCCCGATTTGATATATCTCGACGAGCCCACCTCCGGGTTGGATCCTACGGCGAGAAGCTCACTGTGGGAGCTGATGGCGCGCCTTTCGGAGGAGGGAAGGTCCGTATTCATCACCACCCACAACATGGATGAAGCAGATCACGTCTGCGACAGGTTGGCCATACTGGTAAAGGGCGTCGTCAGGGAGGAGGGTAGCCCGGCCCATATCAAGGGTTTATTGGGCGCGGACCAGGTCGAGGTACGTCTGGCCCGGGACGTCGCGGGTAAGCTGGACGAGATCTCCCGGGGCATGGGTCTTACGTGGAGGGCGGAGGGCGATAGGATAATAATCTCCGGTCCCGAGCTTACGGATAAATTGGCGGAGATAGTCATAGGCCTGGGGGGCGACGTACGCGGCCTGCACTACCGCGAGGTCACCCTTGAGGACGCTTTCCTGCGTTTCATGCGGGAGGTGGCGGAATGAGGGGCTGGACGGCCTTGATCTCCAAGGACTGGAAGCTTGTTTTGCGCAACCGGCTTTTGTTGGTGGTGCTGATCGTCTACCCCTTCCTGATCATGGGGGTGATAGGCGCCGCCTTCTACGACGTGGGGCGTCCGGTTCCCATAGGATTGGTGAATCTGGATCGGGCGGAAGTAGGGGACGTGATCTGGATGGGAGGAGAGGCGGAGAAAACCTCCAGGATCACGGGGCGGTTCAGCATGCGGGCGGACGAGGCGGTGGAATTCGAGGGGGAGGAGCAGGCCCTCTCGGCCCTCGACGAAGGCGAGGTGGATGCGCTGCTGGTAGTGGTCGAGGAGGAGGAAGAGGGGGAGACCACACGATGGACGGGGGCGGTCACCTCCGAGGGCATGGGCGAGGTAATGATAGACGACCTCGAGTACCTGGTGGAGACGGTGTGCGATTACGCCAACGCCGGGGAGGCCCTGGAGTCGCTGCGGCAGGGTGAGAACAATGTGCTCATGGCCTTAAGGATGGAAGAATACCCCTACCTGGGCGAGACCATCTGGCTGGAGGGGGAGCATTACGACGCCTCGTCCCTGGTGAAAAGGTATGGGGAGGACGTGACCGAGATAGAGGAATACGCAATGGAATCCCAGGCCCGCGGGGACCTGAAGGAGGGAAGAATAGACGCCATAATCGTTCTTCCCAGGGCTTTCATCCACAAGCTGAAAACCCTGGAGGAGATCGCCGGCGTGAGGGTCATACTGGATCAATCCAACCTGGTGAAATCGGAGTTCGCCGAAACCAGCATAAGGGGCTTTCTGTCCCGCGTAAACGAGGAGATAACCGAGAGCAAGATGGAGGCGGTTGTGGCGGGGCTCTACGTACTGGTCGGAGGCGGCGATTTCTTCGGCACCGAGATAGTCGGGCTGGACCAGGTCAGGGATGACCTGATCGAGATAAAGGAGGCCTTGGAG
Organism: Actinomycetota bacterium; assembly: GCA_034188985.1. GTDB lineage: Bacteria > Actinomycetota > Geothermincolia > Geothermincolales > RBG-13-55-18 > JAXHVT01. The sequence goes on from JAXHVT010000036.1 coordinate 40,754, forward strand.
GGCCGGCCGGAGCTGGAGGAGACGGTGGATATAGGCATAGATCTGGCGGACACGGTGATAGAGGATATCGAGGACGCGGCGGCATACCTTGAGGCCACGGCCTTGCCTATAGATCTGAGCATATCCTCGGTGGTGGGGAGGAGGCTGTCGGCCAAGGATGCGGTGGTTCCATCGCTGATAGCGCTGTCTATCCTGTGGACCGGCATCCTCTGCGGAGCCATCCTCATGGTGGTGGAGGAGGAAGAGCGCATGCGCAGCCGGCTGAGGCTGACCGAGATGGGTCCTTTCGCGCTGGTGGGCTCAAAGCTCGTGCTGGCCACCGCTGTGGTTTTCCTGCAATCGGCGGTGATGCTCTTCATGGCCATAGCCGTTTTCGGTGCCTTCGCCTCCAACGCCCCTCTGGCCTTGCTGGTGATCGCCGCCGCATCCGCCTCCAGCATCGGAATAGGCCTGGTGATAGCCGCTTTCGCCCGCCAGGTGGCGGGAGCGGTTATACTTAGCGTACTGGTGGCCTTTCCCCTTATCTTCATGACCGGCGCCGTTTTCCCCCTCTCACAGATGCCCACATTCATGCAATGGATAGCCAGGGCCATACCCCTAACCTATGCCATAGAGGCCCTGACTGGAGTGATGCTCAGGGGTGAGCCGCTGAGCGGGGTGGCATGGCAGATAGGCGCGCTGGTGGCCTTCGGGGTGGCGCTATTGGCCCTGGGCTCGGCACTGGTTAGGAGAAGAGGAGCTTGATTTGGTAGGCTTGAGGGGTACCGCGAACGCCCGGGAGAAGACCGGCGAGGATGGGGGGCTCTACGGGTTGGGAAGCGGGGAGATGGATAAGGAACGGGCGCTTGAGTTAGGGGTGATGGTATGTTATTCGGGCACATAGACTCGCGGGGATTCAGGCTGTGTTCAAGGATAACCTTCTCGCTGAATATAATCGGCAGCAGGTACGAGCAGGCCTTGATGGGGCTTCTGGGAAAGACGACCGACGCCGAGTGGATCTACCGCCACCGCCTGAGCAACTGGGCGGTCGACAAGCTGGCCAACCACGTGGTCATACCTCTGATACGCGGCGGGGGCCGCATCCTCACCGGCTGGGGCTGCCACACCATCCACGGTTTCCTGGCTTCGTACTGTCATTGCATGTCCGATTACTGCGTTCCCTTGCACAACTAGAGAAAGAGGGCAAACAAGGTATTTTACAAAGGCTACAACTACGTCGTGGTGGACCCGGAGCTCTGCTTAGGGCCCTCCGAGTGCGAGTGGAACTGCTGCCAGTACTGCTATTTCGGAGCCATAGGGGAGCGCGAGGGCGAAGCCTGGGTGGACTCGTCCTTGTGCTACGGCTGCGGCTAGTGCTTCGTGCACTGCCCGACGGGGGCGGCGCGAGCCGTGAGGCGCGAGGGATACTACATGCCCTACTGCGCGCCGGATCTGCTGGGCCACGACTGAACCCGGCGATATCGGAACACGAAAGCGCCGTGGCGGGAGGGTCGTCCCGCGGGCCGGCGAGAATGAGATCCCTATCACCAAAAGTCAAATAATACCGTATTCGGAATAATGCGATATGCTAAAATTACTCTAAGTTTGAAGGTGAGAAAGAGGGGAGCGACATGGAATATTTCAACTCTGTGGAGGTTATGGAACGCGGGAAGCTGGATGATTTAAAACTAGAGAGACTCGGGGCTAGCGTGGACCGTCTTTATGACAAAGTTTCTTTCTATAAGGAAAAGCTGGAAGAAGTGGGTTTTAAACCAGGAGACGTAACCAGCCTGGAAGACCTGAAGGATTTGCCTTTCACCTACAAGGAAGATCTGCGTGATAATTATCCCTTCGGCTTGTTTTCCGTTCCCATGCGTGATGTGGTGAGGATACACGCTTCATCGGGCACCACCGGGAAGCCCACCGTGGTTGGATACACCTCCGGGGACATAGAGGTCTGGGCCGACCTGGTGGCCCGAACCATCGTGGCCTCGGGCGGGAATCCCGACGACGTCGTGCAAGTGGCCTACGGTTACGGGCTGTTCACCGGGGGCCTGGGGCTGCATTACGGGGTGGAGATGCTGGGAGCCACGGCCCTACCAATGTCGGGGGGAAACACCAAGCGGCAGATACGCATGATGGTGGATTTTGGCAGCACGATACTGTGCTGCACCCCCTCCTACGCCCTCAACATCACCGAGGTGATGCAGGAGATGGGCGTTAAGCGCGACGAGATAAAGCTCAAATCCGGCATACTGGGTGCCGAGCCATGGTCGGATGAGATGCGCGTACAGATAGAGGAGAACCTGAAGATATCAGCCCACGATATATACGGGCTGTCCGAGGTGGTCGGGCCCGGAGTATCCATAGAATGCGGCGAGAAGCACGGGCTGCACGTCTTCGAGGACTGCTTCATAGCCGAGGTTATCGATCCCCGTACGGGAGAAGTGCTGCCCGCAGGGGAGCCGGGGGAACTGGTCTTCACTAATATAAACAAACAAGCCCTATCGCTGCTGCGTTACCGCACCAGGGACATAACCAGGTTGATCGAGGAGCCATGTCCCTGCGGGCGTACCCACATTCGTATGGAGAGAGTGACCGGCAGGACGGACGACATGCTTATTATCAGGGGCGTGAACGTCTTCCCCTCTCAGGTGGAGACGGTACTCATGCAGATACCGGGGGTTAGCCCCTACTACAAGCTGGTGGTAGACAGGGTTGATAACCTGGACATACTGGAGGTACAGGTGGAGGTGTCATCGGAGGTGTTCTCCGACGAGATAAAGCGCCTGGAGCAGTTGGAGAAAAGGATAGGCGACGAGGTCCAGAGCTACCTGGGACTGGGCGTGAAAGTACGCCTTATGGAGCCACGCTCCATACAGAGGAGCGAGGGGAAGGCGGTAAGGGTTGCAGACAACAGGAAGATATAGGAGGTTGCTGGGGTGAAGGTAAGACAGATATCCGTTTTCTTAGAGAATAAGTCGGGCAGATTACTGGAGGTTTGCCAGTGCCTGGCCAGGGAGAATGTGAATATCAGGGCTCTCTCCATCGCCGAGACGGCCGATTACGGCGTTCTGCGGCTTATCGTCGATGATCCGGGCAGGGCCCTGGGGACACTGAGCAAAGAGAAATTCACGGTAAGCGAGACGGAGGTCATAGCGGTAGAGGTCCCCGACGAGCCCGGCGGGATGGCCGGGGTATTGGCCCCCCTGTACAGCGCCAACGTGAACATCGAATACATATATTGCTTCGTGGAGAAGAGCGGAGAGAGCGCCATAGTCGTCTTCAGGGTCGAGCAGCTCGACCAGGCCATAAAGGCTTTGCAGAACGGCGGCTACAAGGTGATGCGAGAAGAGGACGTGTACCGTATTTGAGCAGAAGTGATCGGAGGGGAGCGAGTTGACGGTTCATACCGCAACCCTGGAGTTTTCTACGCGCGGCAATTCCGAGATCATCGACATCACAGAACAGGTACAGGAAGAGGTGGCAAATTCCACGATCAGCGACGGCCTGGTGACGGTGTTCGTTCCCGGCTCGACCGGCGGGGTGGTCACACTGGAGCACGAACCGGGCCTGGTACGGGATCTGCGGGAGTCCTTTGACCGCTGGGCGCCGCGGGAGATGGAGTACCATCATAACCGGGCCTGGAAGGACAGCAATGGACACTCGCACGTGAGGGCTACCCTGCTTGGCCCATCCTTGAGCGTGCCCTTCAAGGACAAGCGCATGACCCTGGGAACCTGGCAGCAGATCGCCTTCGTGGATTTCGACAATCGCCCTCGCAGGCGCAGTATCGTACTCCAGATAATGGGGGAATGAGGAAGGAGCCCTACATAGTAAGAGAATCGGCCAGTTCAGCCCGTAGTGCTTCCGGCCAGCGCGTACAGCGGGGAAAAATCGGTCCCTTGCCATATTGGTCGTGGGCAATCATCTACTACGTCACCCTTTTTCTTTGCTACCATTTCTTGCTCTATCGTTATATCGACGATGTTCTGGACCGCCAGCTCCTGGGCCTGAAGGACGCCATATGCCTGCCCGCGGCCCTGGCCGCCTACATTTTTCTGGTAGCACTCCCGGCATATCTATGGAGCAAGTGGAGCTACTACCACCCCCTGTGGAGGGGAATAGAGGCATTTTTATGCTACGCGGCCGTGGCGCTGATCCTAGGCGGGATAATCGCCGCGGCGGAGGGCGGCGACTGGACGGTTTTCAGCGGTCTTACCGCCGCTGGAACCGCCTGGGCCATCGTGGGCTCGCTACTTATTATGATCTGCGCGTTTATCCTGGCCTCGTGGCTGGGCGGGAGGAAGTCACCAACCAAGCGGCGCAGAGCTAGACCGAAACGCAAGAAGAAGAACGATAATGAGCCGAAGCAAATAAGAAGATATCCGGGTTGAGACGGCGTGCCGTCCGCGCGGCTATTTCTTTTTGAGGTTGCCCCTGTCCATGTTATCCACCATGGCCTGAATGAAATCCGCGGAAAGCCTCAACGTCCTGGGATCGACGTTATCGTAGTCGTCCTTGCGCCACCGCCAGTAACGCGGGTAACGGGACTTATCGCGCGAGCTGACGGTCATGGCCTTCCTGCCCCTGGAAAGAAGCTGGTAACCCTCGCTTAGGTAAAGGAAATTCCTTCTCAGCTCCAGGCCGTAGTTGGCGTGCATATCCGATATGCGGCGGGCCAGGTTCAGGAGCTGGCGGTTGGCTCTGAAGGGCATCAGCCGGCCCTCGCGCCGGTAGCATACGGGAAAGCCGTGTCCGACCTGGTCGAGCACGATGTAATAGGCCCCTTTCAACTGGGCGCGGTTGCCGTGTATGAACCTCTTCAGGCCCGAGGAGTCCCCGTCGGAAGCGCCCGTGAATACCAGCCACAACTCGGTGTTGTGGGGTGCGCGGCGGGAGTAGATGCGGGCTATCTGCTCCAGAACGGCGACGCCCGAGGCGTTGTCGTTGCCCCCCGGCGTGGCCTTACCCAGTATCGATTTGTACAGCAGCCCCAGGAGGGCCAGGGCCGGTGGAATTACCACGACGAGGGAGACATTCCAGAGGAGCGACAGTTTATCCTGTTCCATGCTCAGGAGATATCCCCCGTAGAGCACGGTGGAGAGCATGAAGATCAGTATCTGGCAGAGTGAGTCGAGCAGGAAGGCGGTGCGATAAAGCCGGACGATACCCGGCTTGTAGTAGAAGGCGGAGCGGGGGGAATCCATGTGGGCCAGGATAACCAGCTTCCTCTCGGTCTTCTTAAGGGGGTGAATCCTGGTTACCAGGTTGACGGACTGCGCGTGCGGCTGCAGCCAGGCGAAAGGGCTGCGCCCGTGTTCCTCGAAGAGGAAGAGAACGAAGCCGATGCACACCAAGGCGAAGGAGGCGTGGCTGGAGGCTGGAAAGACGAGCACGCCTATCACGAGCGCGAGGTGGACGATGGATTTGCTCCAGGCCGTGGTTACGGGCGTGCGGAACCTGTCGCTCTCGGGCTCCAGGTCCAGCGACCTGAGCTCCTTCTCGATAAAGCGGGAGGCGGATCTTTCCCCCGAGCTTCCCGGAGGGCGGGGGCCGATATCCCGTGACAGGTGGCGGGCGGGCCAGATGATACCTTTATCCCTGCGATTGGTCTTGGGGTCGTCTTTCCTGGCAAGCGTGTGGTGCACGATAGGCCGGCTGTCTTCAGTCGATCCATCCACCTGGGCATCCCTCATCTAGTTCCTCCAACAGGATGTCGGCCAGCTCGAGAATAGCGCGATAACATATAATAAACCTGGTCAAGATGATATACCCGATCCAGATAATCATACAATATTTCTACATACGGCAGCGCCGCACCTGCTTAACGACGAGGTTGGAAAGAGGATAATCCGGTATCAGGCAAAACGATATCATGAGGAATATATAGGAAATATAAGGTCAAGAAAACTGCCGGCCATTCCGATATATGAACAGTCTTCAGAACGAAAACATGGGCTATGTCAAGGGGGTACGCAATGAAGGGCGGCAGCAAACGGATCTTTCAATTCTGCTGGCTGTATCGGAACGATAGAAAAGAGGCCACGAAAAGCTCTGCAAAATCGACAACATTACTTTTGATAGCATTGGTTATAAACACAACGATTTTCTTTTCGATCGGAGACAGATCATCGGGAAGCAGCTCCTGCTATTGGACCTGGCAGAATCCCCTGCCACAGGGTAATACTCTAAACGATATCGTTGCTATCGATAAAAACACGGCATGGGCGGTTGGCGATTGCGGCACAATCTTAAAGACCGTAGACGGCGGATTAAACTGGGCTATCCAGCACTCGGGAACCGCCGATACGATCGAGGGGATAACCGCCCTGGATTCAAGCGTAGCCTGGATTGCGGGAGATAAGGGTACCATTCTCAAGACCGTCGACGGCGGTCTCACCTGGGGACCATTGGACGCAGGCACAAACCGATGTATTCGGGATATTTATATTGCCGATAAGAACTCCTTATGGGCGGTTGGTGAAAATAGCACGATCCTCAAAACTGCGGACGGAGGAGAAAGCTGGGCTCACCAGGCTCCCGCCACGGATTACGATATAAACGCGGTATCCGCGGTCAGTGCTACAAGCGCCTATGCGGTAGGATGTGATACTTCATCCGCATACTATATCTCAAAGACCTCCGACGGCTCCACTTGGCCTACCGTGGCCTCGGGGTCCAATGATCTGAACGATGTATCAGCGATTGATGGTAACACGGTTTGGGCTGTGGGCGAAGGCGGCCTGATTCTGAAGACCTCAAATGGGGGAAGCGCCTGGACCAAACAGACTACGGCTTCGAGTAACGAGTTTAATGGGGTAGAAGCCTTGGATTCGAATGTCGTATGGGTGGTGGGCGAATCGGGTATTATCGAAAAGACCATCAATGGTGGTGATACCTGGGACAAACAGACCTCTGAAGTAGACAGGTCCCTTAATGCCGTATCGGCGGCGGACGTTAAAACGGCGTGGGCGGTGGGATGGGGAGGCACCATCTTGAAAACCGTCGATGGGGGAGCGACCTGGAACAAACAGACGAAGGGTTTGTACGAGAATTTTAGGCATGTGTCTGCAGTGGACAGGCAAACCGCCTGGGTGGTTGGACTGGATGGGGCGATAGCGAAGACCACCGATGGAGGGAGGAGCTGGGCCCTTCAGGATTCCGATACATCCTCAGGTCTCGATGTGGTTTCGGCTGTGAATAGAAATACGGCTTGGGCGGCTGGACTTGATGAAGTCCTGAAGACCACCGATGGCGGCAAGACCTGGAACAACATGAACCCCGTGGTCAGTGAAAATATATACGCGATATCGGCGGTGGACGAAAGCACCGCGTGGATCGGAGGTTGGGACGGCTTCATAATGAAGACCTCCGATGAAGGCAGTTCCTGGACTTCTCAGCCATGGGGGGAGGTACATAATAGTATCTATGATATCTCGGCGATAGATGAGAATAACGCATGGGCGGTTGCCGGTAACGTAATCCTCAGGACAACGGATGGCGGCAGCAACTGGAAGAGGTCTTATCCAGAAGGCAATACATCCCTTTGTGATATTTCCGCCGTTGATAAGGACACGGCTTGGGTTGTGGGATATCCTGCTACGCCTAGTCAATATTCCATGGTATTCAAGACGACGGACGGCGGTTCTACCTGGGACGTTCTGCGTCAAAGCGAAGATGCCTATCATACAAATGGATCCGCGGTCGACAACAACACATTCTGGGTGACGGGAGTCAGCGGCGAGACCTATAAGACCACGAATGGCGGTGAAAGCTGGGTAGACGTGAGCCCGACCATGTTGTATCTATCCACCATATCCGCTATTGACGGAGAAACGGCTTGGGTAGCGGGCGGCCCCGCCATCATGCATACCGGTTCCACTGGGCTCGACTTCTACTTCGCGGAGGGCTACACCGGCTCCGGTTTCGAGGAATGGATCTGCCTCATGAACCCGAACTCCTCGCCCACCACCGCCCACTTCACCTACATGTTCGCCGACGGGTCCATCCAGGCCCAGGACGTCCCCGTCGGGGCCACCACCCGGGTCACGGTGAACCTGAACGAGACGGTGGGCGCGAACAAGGACGTATCGGTCATGGTGCAGGCGGATGCGCCCATCGTGGCCGAGCGCCCCATGTACTTCGACTACAAGGGGGTCTGGACCGGGGGACATGACGTGGTGGGCTATAATCCGTAATAATGATTGCTAGTTTTGATCGAGAAGTCGATCAGGCTATGGAGATCAAGTGGAAATAGTGCAGGTCAGAGGAGGTATCCTTAGGCCTGCAATTCCTTTGTTTGTATGGAATAATAAAGCATGGCAATTGAAGCACATGATTTCCATATAAGTTATCCTCTGCACGTATATCTTAGACGGGGATTGCTGCATGATATCCATTAACGGCCACATGATATCAAGTTCGGAGGCAGTGATGCTGTATGGCCCTTCCGGGGAACAGATACATTGCGTGTTAGAGCCATTTGGAGAAAGGCTCGCTTTGATGCATACGAATAAGGATTCGGTGGGCTTTATCCGTGTAACCGATGCCGGTCAAGACGGATTCTCCGAGCCACGGGAGGTAGGATATATTGGCGGCGCACATTACTCAGTGGTAGGCAGTGATGCCGGGCTTCATGTCCTGTGGGAGGATAACTGGTTAAATTATTCAACCTGGGACGGCATGGACTTCGGCTCGTTTGAAAAGCTATGGCCTTCTGATGTCAGTGGTTTGGCGATACAGATCGCCGATTCAAAGCCCACCGCCTTTTTCAGTGTCGATACCATGGGGCGAAACCGGGTGTTGTATAGACAGAAAGAAGAGGAAGGCTGGGGCAAAACGTTCTCAGCGATCCGCATCTGTTTCTTATAATGTGAGTGTTGATCCTGCTGAATAGGGTTCTGCAACATCATCTGAGACGTCGGGCTCATCTTTGAACTTGCTCTCCTTTGATGGCCCCTAATTGGCCTCAGAAAGGCACTGAATGACACTATAAATGACAAAGCGTATGATAGGTAAAGAGAAGGTGGTGGAGATGAAATTCGAACGGATAACGATAGACCCTAAAATATGTGCAGGGAAGCCCTGTATCAGGGGCTTGAGATTTCCAGTTTCCCGCCTGTTGGGTTTGCTCGCCTCGGGTGAAACCAGGGAGGAGATCCTCAAGGAATATACCTACCTGGAAACCGAGGACGTCGATGAAGCCTTGCGCTATGCCGCCTTTCTCGCCGAAGAGGAAACACTGGAGATCGCCAAGTGAGCTTTCTTGTCGATATGCCCCTCTCCCCGGGGTTGGCTGCATGGCTACGAGGTCAAGGATTCGAAGCAGTTCATGCCTATGAGATCGAGATGTACAATGCTATGGATGAAACGCTTTTAGATTATGCAAGAACAAATAGTATGGTAGTGATAACGGCGGACCTGGATTATCCGCGACTATTAGCCCTCACACAAGAAGAAGGCACGGGGACTATCCTGTTCCGAGGCGGCAATTTCACTGAGAAACAGACTCTAATGTTGCTGAGCAGGGCCTTGGAGTTGATTCCTATCAGCGAGCTTGAAGGAAGCATCATCGTGATCGAGCAGGAGAGAATTCGTCGCAAGAGGCTCCCGATTACCTGAATACTGTCTGCGGATAGCACTGGCAAAAAGAGCGATATGAGATCATGCCCAATGTCTCATGGCATCCTTTCAATTCCTTAAGACAAACCAATATATAAGGAGAAGCGGTTGCAATGTACGATGTTGGAAAAAGGGGCGTCAATGGGGACTTCGATTTTGCAGAAGAAAAGGTCAAACAGAAGAAAGGTTCACATCTTTGATCTTGAATGAAATGCCATAAAACGGCAATCGTTATAATAGAGGACTTATAAGGAAAGCAACATATAGTTTGAATCCCCTGTAGTGGTGTATAAGCCAAAAACCCTCTAGCAAAGCAAGAGCCACCGTGTCATCCTTTTCTCAAGGTAGAAATGAGAGACAAAGGAGAAGCACGATGGCTAACAATACTATGGACCTTATGGGGTGGTTGCGCCAGCAGCTGGAGGAGGCGGATACGGACTTGCTGAGAGAGATGATGAAGTTGATGGCGGGGATGCTCATGGACGCCGAGGTGGCCGCGATCTGCGGAGCCGAGTACAGGGAGAGAACGGAGGAGCGAACGAATTCTTGGAACGGTCACCGTCAGCGGCCCCGGGACACACGGGTGGGAAGCATCGATCTCTCCATACCCAAGCTGAGGGAGGGGAGTTACTTCCCCGCCTGGCTGCTGGAACCCCGCAGGCGGTCGGAGCAGGCGCTTGTGAACGTGGCGGCCGACTCCTACCTGGCCGGCGTCCCCACCCGCCGGGTGGACAAGCTGGTGAAGACCCTGGGCATAGAGGGCATATCCAAGTCCCAGGTGTCCCGCATGGCCAAGGCCTAGGACGAGATGGTGGCATCCTTCGGGAATCGTCCCCTGGATTCCGGCCCCTATACCTACCTCTGGCTGGATGCGCTCACCCAGAAGGTGCGCGAGGGCGGCAGGGTGGTGAATGTGGTATGCGTCATCGCCATAGCGGCGAACTCCGACGGGCACCGCGAGGTGTGTGGAGTAGACCTCATCACCACCGAGGACGGCGCGGGCTGGACCGCTTTCTTGAGAGGCCTGGTGGCCCGCGGGCTTTCCGGGGTATCCCTGGTCATCTCCGACGCCCACTCCGGTCTTACCGACGCCATCGCCTCCACTCTGCCGGGCGCGACCTGGCAGAGGTGCCGCACCCACTTCGCCCGCAACCTTCTCTCCAAGGTCCCCAAGGCCTCCCAGGACCTGGTGGCCACCTGCGTGCGCACCATCTTCGCCCAGCCCGATGATAAAAGCGTCTACGCCCAGCACTTTGCAGTGGTGGAGCAGCTGGAGGCCCGTTTGTTTTTCGTACACTGAAATTCCCTGAAATGAGCAAACAGAATTCCCTGGAATGAGCAAGGGGAATTCCCGGGAAAAAGCGGGACAGTTGAAGGAAGACTGTCCCCCCGCCACTAACCTTT
>JAXHVT010000037.1:0-41167 GCA_034188985.1 Actinomycetota bacterium
GTGGAGCGCAGAGCCGCCTGGGAAAGTGAAGATGAACCACCAGGAGAACGGCCTTACAGGTGCTCGAGGAGCTGCGCCGGCGGGGCCCTGGTAGGGGGAGATCCCGGAGCTTCCAGGGCCCCGGTGCGCTGTGTTGTGGAGTGGGCCAGGGGTTTAGGCCGCGCTTTTACATGCGCTGTGGAGCGGTTGCGGCCGGCGCTGCGTGGCCGGGGACCGCGGGTGGCGGCCTGGTGTGGAGGTTATTAGGAATGGTGGCGGCGGGGTGGTAACCGGGCGCGAGGTGGCGGAGATAGTGATTTCTGGGGGAAAAGCCTGCGGTGTCAAGGTAAAACGGACGGGAGGAGAGGGATCGTGCCCCGCCTATTACGCCATGCCCGGGCTGGAGGAGATAGCGTCGGATAAGATCGCCGCCGCCCTGCCCATCTACCAGCTTCCGGCGGTGATGGACTTCTCGCCCTCAACCTCGCTCATGCTGGGTTGGTGGCTGAAGGGGATAGGCGATATCATGCACGAGGTGACCTGTCTCATCGGATTCATGCTGGGCTTTTCCGAGCCGGTGACGGACAAGCCGTGTTTCTTCAGCGCCCTGTCCACCTCCCATGCCAGCTTTCCCTTCCAGGCATTTCCGGTATCCAACTTCGATCCCGGGGTCGTGCCGGCGGGAAAGCAGCTCCTGCATACCGACATGGTCTGTGAATACCCGACGCTTCCGACCCCTTCCGCTGCAGGTGTATCCTTGACCTGTTATGGAGAGACCTCGAGGAGATGTTCCCGGGCATCGGCGAGATGTGGAATGGAAGATCCCGTATTACGTGGCTGGCTGCGATGGCCTGGCCCGCAAGCCCTGGCTGATAGGGGGGTTCAAGCCCAAGCTGCAGGCCTCGGGGGTGGATAACCTTTACTTCGCCGGGGATACCTACATAGGGCGGGGGCTGGCTATGAATGGGGCGGCCCTCTCCGGCATGCAATGCGCCGATCTCATCCTCTCCCACCTGGAATAGAGGGCCAAATCCTTGATCTGGAATTCGTAACCGATATATGGCAGTGAATCAAAGATGTAATCCCTACGGCTCCCACCGGGCGATAGAGCTTATCCCGGTGGGAGCCGGCGTCCCCGTTGGCAATTGTGGACAGGGTAAGCGGTAAGCCGGCTACCCTAAAGGTTCTTATCCTCCTTGAGTTCCTCAGCCGCCGTCTCGGCTTCATCCATCAGCATGCCCCGTTCCGTTAACTCGGCCTGAAATGATTCCGCGATCTCGGTCATGGTTTCCTCGTCCACGGCACCAGATTCGACAGCCTCCATCATCTCGTCGAGGAATTCGTCAATGGTATCTAGCATATCCTTGAATATATCGCCGGACATGATCTGGAGGTCGGCGTATTCCTGGTAATCCTCCACACCCTCGAGGTCATTGATCTTCTCGTATTCGGCCGCGGCTTCGTCGGCTTTATCGCTCAGCTCGGCTGTGGCGTCCTTGGTCTCGTCCACCGCCGTCGTGAGGGAATCCATATCGGAGACATTGTAGAAAGTCTCGCTCATGTTGGCCAACAATTCCTCCATATCGGCCTCTATCTGGCTTATAATGGCATCGGCTTCCTCCATGATCTTCTTCGCCTCGGTCTTGTTGTCGTTGCCACAGCCAGCGACAAACGATAGTGTGATCGTGACCAGGGCAAGTAAGGCGATGATGGTCATGTACCTCTTCATAATTCTCTCCTTTCGTCGAGATCTTCATCCTCTAGGAAGGGTTCTTACCAGCGCCCGACAGTCTTGGTAAGCTTCCCCGGCATCTCCCGCGCAAGCCGGCGCAGGGTTCCAGGTGGACGGCAAAACCCCTCGTGCACGTTCGACGCCGCAGCCGTTCGCTTCTTCACGGCGGACGCACTTTTTCTTATCGGCGCGAACCGCCGGCGAGATTAGCCGGAAAGCGCAGAACAGGGTGTCACATCTTTGATCTTGGAAACTTAATACTATATGGCATTGAATTATATGTTAAAGACGCGATCACTTCCATAACGGGAAGCGCAGGATGGTGTCCACCGGGTCCAGGTCCTCAGGCCGGATATTGATGTGGACCCGGGACAGCGTCCTCTTTGCCTCCAGCTCCCAGCCCCCGGGCTCCAGCAGGATGCTGGAGGCTGCGGTCCACGGCTCACCCTGGAGAGTGAGCTGTAAGGAACGGGTACCGCCGTCCATGTTTATGAGATGGAGGATGACGCCGTCTTCCCGGCGGGTGGCCACGGCCTTGACCTTGCTTGACCGTACCTTGACCCCGTTCGGCTCCCTGCCCCGGTAGCCGAGTGGCAGGGCCTCCGAGAACAGCCGCCGCCTGGGCCGGTACCAGTCACCCAACATGCGCAACTGTTTTGCCTGGCTGGGAACGACGCGCCCGTCCATCATCACCGTGGTGCCCAGGCTGAAGCGACCGCCGCCGGCCATGACAACCGCCGCCATCCTCACCAGTTCGTAGGGATCCTCGCGGCGGCGGGGATCCTGCCACCAGCGGCCCGCCGGCGCGACAAGCTCCCAGGGAACGTCGAGCATACGGCGGAAGATGGCCGTCCATTTCCAGGTGCTGCATATCACAGGTATGAACATAGCGCCGGTCCTGCGTATTTTCACCAGGGGTCCGTCCAGCTCGTGGGCCTCGCCGATGGCGTAATCCAGCCTCTTGTAGGAGCCGGCCAAGTAATTGGACATGTTGAAGCCCAGGATCACGCCGGGATAGGCGTCACGGAAAAACTCGATGGTGATCTCGGTGGCGGCGTCGCCGGGCCAGTACCAGTCCACCCACATGCCGTCTGGGCTGTAGCGTTCCACAAGCTCGCGGTACTGCCCTCGCAAGTATTCCTCGTAGACGGGCTGCCCGCCCAGGGCGATGATGGAGAAGGTCTTGTGGCGGTTAGGCTGTACGGAGTCGAAGCGCGGGTTATGGTCAAATACGCTGGAATAATAGTAGAGGAAGGGGATGCCGGCATCGCGGCTCAGCGCGGAGAAGGCAGCGGCGTAATCTCGGTCTGATTTCCAGTCGGTGAGTTCGCTGTCGAAGAAACAGATGCCGTCGTGCCATTTCGCCTCCATGACATGGAAGTCCACCCCCACCTCGCGGCTTAAATCCATCCACTCCTCGACCTCGCAAAGCGGGCCGTTGAAGGAGAAGTCGCCTCGCCCGTCCCGCATGGAGGCATTGAACTCGTCGTAATCGCGGTCCCAGTCCCATCCTGGGCGGTGTTCGATCTGGTACATAATGCCCCAGCCGGGCCTATGCCACCATTCCTCGCTGGGTACCCTACGGCGTGGGCTGGCCAACCCCGAGGCGAAGGCGATGATTCCCCTGCAGAGCTCGGGTATCCAGGCACGCACGCTTTTCCATGCTCTATCCAGCTCAGGCACGATTTCACCTCCATTCGCGCTATAGGAATATTCTATGGCTTGGAAAGGCGATATTCCACAAGCGGGAACGCCCTTGAGCGCGGAAAGATATCTTGTCGCCAGTCGGCGGCGATTCTATTCCAGTGCTTGACAGAGCCCGCGGTGAACCGGGGAAGGCCGCCCGAAATACGAGAGGAGGTTTGCACCGGCAAAGAAGACTATGCCGGGACGGTCGTTTTGCTATTATGGCAGGGGACTGAAAGAGGTATCCGGCCCGGGAGTTGAAGATGATAATCCCTTGGTGAGAAGGAGGTGGGCGTGGACAGAGAAGGTAAGATATGCTGGTTGCGGTGGAGCTACCGGGTGGGAGCGGTGGTGGACGTGTTGAAGGTGATCCCCATGCTGTCCCCGGCGGTAGAGGGAAGATAATGGGCATAGAGGATTTCGATCCCGGTCCGGAGTACAGGTACGCCATGGACCTGGGGTTTCCCTCATGATGGGCCGGACCTTTCTTCTGATTTAGGCGGATCGCAAGCCGGTTGAGAGGAAGGGCGTTCTGCTCCTGACCATCTTCCCGGTGCTCTTCGGCCTCATCCTCTCCGGGGTGGTCGCTGCGGCCAGGACCGATCTCGTCGAGCCCGAAAAGATAGCGCCCATGTGGGTATTCCAGGCCGCCATCACCTACCTCAACGCCAGGGGCCTGAAAGATGAGGAGTAAGGCGGGGGAAGCAGGAGAGATCTTGCGCCTGATATGGCGCAAGAACAGGCTGGAGAGCGGGATATCTATACATAGCTATGGCGGTGTGATGTATAAAAGGCGAGAAAGGCCGTGAGGTAACGAAACAAGGTCAGGAGGAGGTGAGAACCGGGAGGATTCACATGGGTATAGAACTGGACCTGGAGGAGTTGAAAGATCTGGCGGTGGAGGAAGGCGCGGTGGCGGCATGGATCGTACCGGCGCACGAGGTAGAGTTCGACGAGAGGACCATCTACAAGTGCCGGTTCGGGTGTCCGGCCTATGGCCGTTATCTCACATGCCCCCCTCACACGCAGCCGCCGGCCGAGTTCGAGAAGGCTCTGCGCAGGTACAGGTGGGCGGCGCTGGTGCAGTGTGACCTCGCCGACCTCAACCGCGTGGTGGTGGCGATGGAGAAGGAAGCCATGAGGAGGGGGTACTACCTGGCCCTGGGCATGCAGGGACACCGCTGCTATCTATGCGAGAAATGCGTGCCCCCGGGCGAGCCCTGCCGAGACCCAATAAATGCCCGCCCCTCCATGTCCGGCCTGGGCATAAACGTCTTCGAGACCCTGAGGAGAGCTGGGATAGAGGAGAGGCTGGCCGTGTATGGAGAGGATTTCAGCTCCTGGGGTATGATACTGGTGGATTGAGCCATGATGAGCGAAAACATCGATCTATACTGGTTCTCGTGTACCGGCAACACATTGCTGGTGGCCAGGGAGATGGCAGAGGTGCTCCAGGACAAGGGATTCAAGGTCGTCATGCTCATGATGGAGAGGCCGGAGACGGGCCGGATAGAGCTCGATCACGCCATCGGCCTCGCCTTTCCCGTGGCCTGCCAGTTCACTTTCCCCCTGGTGTGGGACTTCGTGCGGGGCTTGCCGAAGGCCGACGGGACGGAGGTGTTCATGGTGGATACCCTGCAGGGTTTCTCCGGGGGTGTCGTCGGTCCCAGGAGGAAGCTCCTGGCCGGAAGGGGTTACAAGCCCGTAGGCGCCAGGGAGATAATCATGCCAAGCAGCTATTACCCCCGCAGGCTCGACGGTGAGAAGACCGCCCGCGAGGTGGACAGGGGGCTGGAGAAAGCCCGGTGCTATGCCTCCGACCTCGCCGACGGAATATCCCGCTGGCGCAGTGTGCCCTTGCTCTCGACGCCATGTACCGCTTGTCCTGCGGGCCTAGGGTCTGGGCGGCCATAGCAGAGAAGGGCGGCAGGTTCGTCGTTGACAGGGAGAAGTGCGCCGGGTGCCGTATATGCGAGATGCTATGTCCGGTGGATAATATCTCGGTTGACGTTTATCCTGCCTTCGGCGACTCGTACCAGCAGTGTATGAGATGCATATCCCTCTGCCCGCAGGGGGTCATATACATGCCCGGTAAGAAATACGTCACCAACAGAACGGTCAAGGCGAAGGACCTTATCTTGAGGGAAGAAAAACAGTAACGGGGTCAGTGCCTGGCCGCATCTTCGAATAGGCACAGGATAGTCTGACCTGCAAAGTCCGATGTTGGTGCCTGGATTGCTTGACATCGCTCGGACGGGGGATTAATAGATAATATCGGTATACGATATCTAAA
The DNA here is from genome assembly GCA_034188985.1 of Actinomycetota bacterium. Lineage (GTDB taxonomy): Bacteria > Actinomycetota > Geothermincolia > Geothermincolales > RBG-13-55-18 > JAXHVT01. The sequence goes on from JAXHVT010000037.1 coordinate 5,691, forward strand.
GGCGATAACAATGGATGATATGGAGAGGCAGTTCTTTCTCGGTTTTATCAAGATCCATATCCTCTATCATGCCTCCAGGGAGCCGGTCTACGGGGTGTGGCTCATGGAGGAACTGGGAAGGCACGGCTATAGGCCGAGCCCTGGAACCCTATACCCAATCCTGCACTCCCTGGAGAAGCAAGGTTATCTCGAGTCCTACCGCGAGGCGGTAACGGGCAAGGTGAGGAGGTATTATTCTATAACCGCTCTGGGCGGGAAAGCCTTGGACACGGCGGTCGAAAGGATAAACGAGATGGTGGACGAGGTGCTCCATGACCGGGAGCCCAGGACCGCCGGTAGGGGGAGCCGCAGGGGAGGATCGGCATCATGATTCACTACGAAAAGGTGCGCGTGACCTTCGATGGCGTGGATGTCTTGCGAGATTTCGACCTGAGTGTGGACGCGGGAGATAAGGTTCTAATATACGGGAAATCCGGTGTGGGCAAATCCACCATCCTCAAGCTGCTGCTGGGCTTCGCGCGGCCGGACGCTGGCGCCGTCTATTTCGAGGGGCGGGTGCTGGACAAGGGCCTGGTTTGGGAGGTAAGGAAGAGGGTGGCCTATGTCAGCCAGGATATGGATATCGGGGAGGGGAAGGTGGCAGGCTTCATAGAAGATATTATGAGCTACAAGGCCAACCAGGACCTTAACGACCTCGATTCCAGGATGCGGCGCGCCATGGATCTTTTCGAGCTCAACCGCTCTATCCTGGAAAAGGATATGGGGGACCTCTCGGGGGGAGAGAAGCAGCGGGTTGGCCTGACCGTGGCCGTACTGCTGGGCAGGGGTATATATCTTCTGGACGAGGTGACCTCAGCCGTGGACCAGGAGATGAAGAAAAAGATCGTCGATTACTTCGCGGGTCTTGAGGGCAAAACAGTGTTGTCCGTCTCTCACGACGTGAACTGGCTCGAGAAGGACGGCTTCAAGGTGGTAAGGATGGGGGTGGGATGATGGGCGCCCAGGATATCTCCTGGCCGGCGCTTGGATTCTGCATGGCCATGCTGACCGTCCCGCTGGCTATCTTCGTCCTGCTCAAGGTAAAGCTGATCAAGGTCACCGCCTGGTCGGCGCTGAGGATGTGCGTCCAGTTGCTTCTGGTGGGACTCTTTCTCAAGTACATCTTCGAGTGGAACAGTAACCCCATAACCTTGGCCTGGCTGCTGCTGATGATAATTTTTGCTGCCCTTTCCGTAACCGGGAGCACCGGCTTGAATTACCGGAGGTATGCTCCCCTGGTTTTTACATCCTTCCTGGTCTCAGCTTTCCTGGTGCTGTTGTATTTCAACGGCATGGTCATAAGGCTGGATAATCTGCTGGAGGCCAGGTACGCGATAGCCATTGCCGGCATGTTGCTGGGCAATTCCCTGCGGGGTGCTATCATAGGCATCGGCGATTTCTATAAGAGCATCAAGCGGGACGAGAACCGGTACCAGTTCGCCCTGGCCTCAGGGGCTACCCGCTACGAGGCCCTGGCCCCCTACCTGGGCGGTGGAATGACCATGGCCTTGAAGCCCGCGCTGGCCAATATGGCCGCCATGGGCTTGGTTTTTCTCCCAGGTATGATGACCGGCCAGATACTCAGCGGGGAGAGCCCCTTGCTGGCGGTGCGTTACCAGATAGCCATCGTCGTAGCCATCTTCGTTTGCGTGACCATGACCGTGACCCTGGCCGTTATCCTGACACTGGTGATGAGCTTCGATGGTTTCGGCGTCCTGAGAAAGGATATCTTCCGTAAAAAACGTTCCACCTCCGGCGCGTAGTGCATGACCCCTCTTCAATCGGTAGGGTGAAAACCGTGCATACCATGACCGTCATCGCGAGGAGGCGTCCGCGCCAACGAGGCGACCTGAACGCTCACGCCCCGCGGTATACTGCCCGTATGGATCTATCGCTCACCATCCGGGCCTTATCGTTTGGGGGTGACCGATCGCGAATGAGGGGGCTCGGATGAAAATGTCCGATGTCAGTGCCTGACCCCATCTTTAGGGTTCGGTGGTGGTGAAGGGGCGCTTTTCCCGGTGGCACATTATCTGGATAACCTCACGCCCGGACGTGGCCGCGGGCGGAAGCCCCCCTCCCGGCTTGGTCCACTGGCCTATCATGTAGAAGTTATCCAGGCCCGGCAGCGTCCTGCTCAAGCCCTTCATTATACCGGTGGACATGTTATCGGTGGTGAGCAGCCACCCCTCGAAGCTGCCCTGCCAGTTATTGGTATACCGTTTAAAGGTTATGGGTGTGGCCACATCCACCATCTCCACCTTGCCCGATATGGAGGGGAAGCGGGTCTCGAGGGAGGCGACGACGTCGTCCGCGATGCGCTCTTTCTCGGCCCTGTAGGCTTCCTTATCCTCGTGAAGGCGCTCCCAGTAGGGGTAGTTTGATTCGAGGGTGATGATAAGCACGGACTTGCCGGAAGGAGCCAGGGTTGGATCGTAGGAGGTGTTCTCAACGTTCAGGCGATCACGCATCTTCCCCGCTACCTCGATAGGGGTTGCCAGGGGATAGCTCAACATGCTAGGTTCGCTCGACAGATCCGCCGCTACCCCCACCGATATGTGGACCAGGGGCTCGAAGATGGGCATGGTGTCGAACCATTTCCGGTATTCCTTGTCGATGTACCTTTCATCCAGCATATCGAAGATGGTGGCATAGGCGTCCGCGGCGGAGATAACGGTATCCGCCCGGTGCTCGCCGCCGTCGGAGAGCCGCACGCCCACGGCACGGCCGCCCTCCACCAGTATTTTTTCCACACGGGACTTGTACGATATCTCGCCCCCCAGCTTCAGGTAGCGGTCCTCTATGGCCCGCGAGAACTCCAACGATCCGCCCTCCGGGTAACCGGCATCCTTGTTGTTCAGCCAGGCCATGGTGAATACGAGCCCAAGAAGGGGAAAATCGGGGATATCGAAGATGACGTTGAAGACCTCGTGTAAAAACGGGTCCTTGAAACGGTCGGCGTAATCCTTGAGTGAAGTTTTTCTCCACTTCATCACGTACCTCAGCATGGGCAGCATCATGGGGATTGCCTTCAACCCGTCCAGGGGAGAGGCTATCTCGCGCGGCTTGCCCAGGGGCATGTCGATACGGCTCAGAAACCGGATGGCGCCGGTGAACTCCTCGATGACGTCGGCGTCGCCGGGAGCGAGTTCCTTCATATGCGCCTCCAGGCGATCGACACCGGTGTAGAGAATAAAGGTCTTATCGCTTTTCCCCTCTATGTGTAAGAACTCGTCGTGGTTGATGATCTTCTTGCCCTTTATCGCTCCCAACTCCCTCCACATCTGATTCATGGAGCTGCTTGGATTGGTGCCCACCAGCCAGTGGATGCAGCCGTCGATGGTGTAGCCCTTGCGGTCCCAGGAGGTGCACAACCCTCCCGGTTTATCGTGAAGCTCGAGGATGTGGGTGTCGTAGCCGTTCATTTGCCCGTAGCAGCCGGCGGAAAGCCCGGCGATCCCTGCCCCGATGATGATAATCGACCGGTTCATCTGTCCCTCCTTCGTTTAAACGGACGCGACGGATGCAAGTACAAGTATATAAAAACGCTCGTGGTATGACGAGCAAGCGAGGAACTCTACGCCATTCGCCCGGTATCGCTTTTTGGAGAGCACGTGGGCGAGATCGGCGAGCGGAACCCGCCACAGGCCGTCGAAGATTTCAGGGGGTCGGCCCTATATCTCGATGCGCTTCTCCAGGTCGCGGGGCTCCAGGGTCTCGGTGACGATTCGCTTCCTCTCGATCTTTCCTCCCACGACGGTGAATATGAATTTCAGATATCCCATGACCTGCTCGGCCGCGAAGGGGATGGGGTTGTTTTGGTTACGACGAGGCAGACCCGCTTCCCCGCCGGGCAGGCGGACCGCCGGCATACCGTAGTCCTCCCCCTGATGCTCCTCCCTGAACTCCCGCATGGCCTGATATATGGGTTTCCCTTCTTCCCTATACCCTCAGTATGGGAGATCAGGTAAACGCTTCTCTCTATGAAGATCCTGGCCCAGGCCGATTCCCGCAGAACGTAAACCGGGGTCCCGAAGACCAGGGCGTCGGCGTCCCACATCGCGTCGTAGACCTTCTGCCAGTCGTCATGGACCACGCATTTACCCTTTGTCTCGCATACGTAACACGATTTGCATGGCGTGATGTCCATCTTGCACAGGTCGTAATGGACGAACTCTCCGTCCTCGCCTCCCACCACCTCCGCCAGTATCTTGCAGGCGTAGGCGGTGTTGCCTTTCCCGCGCGAGCTGGCGTTGATACTCAGTACCTTAATGCTTGCGTCTCACCAGGTCCTTTCATCGCCCCTCGAGTGCGTGTCCTTCTCTACGCGATCCGCGAATCGGCACGTCTTCGCGTTCCGGCCTTATATTCCCGGTCCCCTATCCCCGGCCCATCTCCCGCACCGTCTCGATCATGGCGGACAGGCTCTCCAGAGGCGTATCCGGCGATACGTCGCAGTCCGGGGGCATAGATATAACAGGGGACGTGGCTCATTCTGTCGCACAGCTCCTCGACCTCGCGCCGTTCGTTCTCGGGACTTCCCCCCTCCAGGACGGATATGGGATCTATGTTTCCGACAATGACGATATCCGGAGGTATCCTGGGGACAAGCGAGGGCAGGTCCTCCTTGCCCAGGCCGATGGCGGCCGGCCCGGCGTGCACCATGAGCTCCAGGAGGTGGTTGGCGTTGCCACAGATATGCAGGACCACCGGTACCGGGCAGGCGTCTATGATCTCCTTCAGGTATTTCCCCATGAACTCCCAGGCGTGCTTCCTGGAGAGCATGCTGCCGGTGGGTTCGCCCACCAGTATGGCGTCGGCGCCGGCCTCCGCGTAGGCCTTCATCATCGTTGTGTCCACCTCTGAGTGTACTCCAACAGCCTGGTGAAGTAAGCGGGGTTGGTGATGATGCTCGAAGCGACGTTCTCGGCCCCCCCAGCTCGCAGGTGATGGTTGTGGGGCCGCCCACGGCGGAGGCGCAGGTGATCTTATACTTGCCGCTTATCGGCCTCATAGCCTCCGTCATCTGGGGCAGCCAGCCGTCCCGGCTGGGATCGGGCACGCTAAGTTTCTCGAGTTCCTCTATCGGGACGGCGGGGTGGGTGGTGACACAGGGAACTCCTATCTCGGGGTAATCCACCTCGCAACCGCAGGCCTGTGGCTCGATGGAACCGTCGATCACACCCAGCAGCATATCCGAGTCGAACATTTCCACCATCCTGTTGACAGTGTCGAAGTTGACCTGCGGGTTCCAGGTGGCTTCCTCGAAGGTCCTCCCCAGGTACTTATTGACCGGCGCGGCGCAGGGGAAGCTGATAATAAGCCTGCCGCCCAGGCGGGTTATATATCTCAGGGGGATGCGATTGAGGACCGTCTTTTTGAGGACGCCCATGAAGCGGTTGTTTTCCCCGGTGCCCGCCCGGTAGATGGTGTCGGCGGGAGCCGGCACGGCCTTCTCGAGGGCTCGGGCCGGCGCGGAGGAGAGCAGGTTCCCGGCCAGCCCACCCAGGCGGACCCTTGCGGAGAAGAGCAGCCTGGCACCTCCCAGGTAGAAGGCGGCGAAGGCGGGTACGGTTCCCGCCGATAACCGGCCTATCAGATCGCGGGCGTCGGGCCGGTCCAGCAGAGATGGTATCGACGTGTTGGAGAAGGGCCTAGGATCCCGGGCAAGATTCTTTTCCCCGCCGAGGGGTACGTTATCCAGGAACAGCCTTCTCTCCCCGCCCATTAAGTAGTCGAGGACGCCGTCGCCCATGGCCCCGACAATCTGCCAGGCTCGCTCCAGGTGACGTGCCTGAAGATCATCCTCGCCGTTCGCAATACGCACCAGCTCGAAGACGTGGTAGACGGGGAGGTCGGAGCCGGTTAGGGTCCTGGCCATGGAGAGAGCCCAAAGGCACCCGGTACAGTACACGGCCAGGCCCTCGGCCCCGCTGGCCTCGGCCTCCCCGAGACTGGATATCATCTGCGAGATCATGTCCGGCAGGCTGAAGGAGCGGGAGCCGCCGCCTGAGCAGCAGCAGGGAGTCCTCTCCCTGGTTCTCTCCATCTCCATCATATCCGCTCCCAGGGAAGAGGCCAGCTCCCTGGCCCCGTCCATCATGGTCGGGAAGTCGCGGGACATGCAGTTGTCGTGGATGGTCAGCCTGATGTCCAGGGGATTGCTTACTCGCATCCTCCCCCTCCAGCAGCCCGCGGTTCAGCCATTCCACTACGTGTTAGACCTACAGGTCTATGCGCACGCGGAAGGAATCCTGCTTCAGGAGCATGTCGTAGCCGTCGGTCTCGCAGATAACCCTCTTCACCCCCAGTTTACCAGGGTCTTCACCAGGTAGCCGAGCAACCGGTCCTGGAGCACCAGGGACGCGAGATGCTGAAGTTTGTAGGTTTGACGGCGGTGCTGGCGGAGATGGAGCCGCCCCTGAAGGGCATATTAGGAAGGCTTCATCCTCCTTTCGGTTTCTCGCCGGAGCGGGTGGAGGGGATCCACCGCCTGGTGGAGAGAATGGCCGCCGGTGAGGTGGGAAAGGGCGAAGTCACCCCCCAGTAAAAAAACAGGCCCATGTTCGTGAACCACACCTAAGTGATATCGGCTGGGGAGAAGGCGACTATCCTGGCAAAGCGAGCGATAACCGTACCCTACCTGATCATCAGGTATCTGCTGCGGGGCATAATGCCTACGGATATGGAAAAATAAGGCGATGTCATGCGCAAGTATATGCGTGACTACGAGGCGAGATTCGTACTCGACGCCCTTGATATTGAGGAACGAGACGCCATGGCCGCGGTGAAGGCTCTTACCTACGCGAACAATCTCACCACCAGGGGGAGATAACCGAGATGTCGCCGCACAGATGCGTGCGGGAGGAGAGATGCAGCCCCGGGGCACGCTTCCTCTCTCCGGGGTTCTGCCGGGATTCTGTCAGTGGACCCGCCTTCCAGGGGCTGTGCAAGGCCATCAATCCCGACCTGGTCCACAGCCATACCACCTGCCTCTCCGGCGGGGACGATACCTGCGAGTTGATATTCGAGCTCCGGGACGGATCCTGAGAGCCCGTAACCATGAAGCGTGCACTGGAGACGAAGGGTGGGGAGAAAGTAATGAAAATCAGAGCGGATAAGAAGTGGCTCGAGGCCGGGTTCCGCTCGAGCAGATCGCGCATCCTGTACCAGATAACCGGGCTCATCGTGGCCGTGCTGGCGGTCTCGGGACTTGCGACGTTTCTTGCCGTCAGGGATTCGCAGGAGCGCCTTATCGACAATAGCGTGGAGAAGCTTATGGAGACCAATACGGAGAACACCTACTCCACCTATACGTATGTATCTACCTCCCTGACAGGGGAGATGGAGGCCATGCTCGCTGAGACGGATGCGCGGGAGTTCTTTCAGGCTCTGATGGACGAACGTATCGTGGATACCCAGCGGTACATAAACCAGGAGCTTGCCCGCATAGTCGAGGGAGGTCTAATGGACATTGAAACCGTCTTTAACCTTCCTCAGAACTCCCAGGTCTTTCCAGAGACCGCGGTGGTCGATTGTGACGACGAGAGCCTGAGATACACCTGGGAGGTGCCCGATCGCATGGAGGAGGGCGAGCCGTACATATTCATGGAGGAAGGTATACCGGAGCCGGGCTTAAACGGCGAATATCTCATAGTACTGGAGCAGGTCGAAAGCAGCCCCAGCCAGAGGATGGGCATGGGTACGGCTAGCACGGCGGCGGTCATATTCATGGCCGAGAGTATCGCCGAGATCGAGGGATTTTACGACCAGGAGCGCACCAGGATCAATATGGTCCTTGCCGGAGTTATCGGGGGCTCCATCCCGGTAGTCTCCCTTATCTCCTTCTTTATATTGAGCTACCTGATACGCAGGGGCATCACCGAGCCCATCGACGAGCTTTCCGACGCCGCGGAGCGGGTCATGGAGGGCGATCTCGACGTGGAGGTAACCGTGCACGAGGGCGGAGACTTCCAGGGGCTCGAGCGGGCCTTCAAGGAGATGGTGGCCAGCTTCAGGAAGATGATCATGCGGTCCGTGAGCGAGCAATAAGCGGCGACCGGGTGGTATGGAGGAGTATCGCTGTCGGGCCGCCATACGAGAGAGGAAGTAATGGATTTCTCCCTGAGCGAGGAGGAAAAGGGCGCACGCCGCATGCTGCGCGGCTTTGCCATGAGGGCGATAGGACCCCGGGCGGCGGTGGTGGATGCGGACCCGGAGCATCGCTTCGATTGGGAACTGGTGGGAAAAGCCGACGGATTGCACATCATGGGCATGCCGATTCCCGAGGAGTACGACGGCGCCGGCCTGTCCTTGTTCTCCCTGTTCATAGCCGCCGAGGAGCTGGCTTATGGGGACGCGGGCTTCTCGTCCTGCATCGGCATCAGCTGGTTGAACGAGGTCATGATACTGATGGAGGGGAGGCCGGAGAATTACCGCCGTTTCCTGCCAATGCTGTCATCCGAGGAGGGCGTAATGAGCGCCAACGCCGTCACCGAGGCCATGGGGGTCTCCGATTCCTGGACCTACAACCGGTACATACCCGGCACCCTGAGGACCATGTCCCGGCGTGACGGAAACGATTACGTTACCAACGGCGGCCTGGCCGGCCTCTACCTGGTGCTGGCCTCCCTGGATCCCGGTGGGGGCCGCGACCGTTCCGCATATTTCTACGTGACCGGCGACGCCCCGTGGGTGTCGGTGGGCAGGGTGGAGGACAAGATGGGACAGCGCGCTCTGCAGAACGCCGAGGTGGTCTTCGCCGACGTGCGCGTCCCGGCCGGGACCTCTAAGGCGAGGAGGGAAAAGGCCTGTGGTACGTGGAGAACATGCATCATCCCCTGGCTGGCGGGGCGGCGGGCGCGAGCTCCATAGGCGTAGCCCACGCCGCTTACGAACGGGCCTTGGAATACGCGCGCCGGAGGGTGCAGGGGGGAGTGCCCATAATCCAGCACAAGGCGGTCCCCTTCAAGCTGGCCTGGATGGACTCGCTGATCGAGGCAGGCAGGACCCTGGCCTGGAAATCGGTGTGGGCCAATATCCGAACCCTTGGGGGGAGAGCCCGCCCTGTCCTGCATGGCCAGGGCATTCCGCACCGAGACGGCGGTGAGGGTGGCCATGGACGCGGTGCGGGTCTTCGGCGGGTATGGTTGTACGAGGGACTACGGTGTGGAAAAGCTTCTGCGTGACGCTCTGGTAAACCTGTGCCCCAACGACATAACCCGCCTGGATCTGGCGACTCACCTGTAAGAAGGCCTTACGCGCCTCGCCGCGATAGATACAATTACCAGGTCTTATTAGTATAATTTAACATAAAACGGCCATTAACCCGAGCGAGTAATAAGGAAACGTATACTAACACTTGGCGCTCCTGATGCGCGCCGTTCAACCCGGGGTGAATCCAGCTATGCCGCCGGTCACCGAGGCAGTCGGCCCATTCACCCCCCACATAAACACACTCACCCTTTTTATATATCCACTCGCGGAACCCTTGTTCCCTCTTCCCGGAGATAGCTAAATGCTTCGTTAGCGTTCCCCAGAAATTTCTTTGCGATTTGTATGAATTGTAATAGCCTTGAAGTTGAGGGAATATTTGGGCAAACCCTTTTGACAAGTTAAGAACAAAAAAGGGTGAGGGGACATGCAGAGATTGAGAACATTTACCGAGAGCAAGGCCTTCGTCTATATCGTAACCCTCCTCGCCCTGACCGCGATCTGCTTACTCTATTTCCTGTAGGGAGGAGGATGGTTATGACCACGTTGGAATCCATAGTGAAGGCGAACCTGGGTGGCACGACATCGACCCCTCACAAGAGCTATTTTATGAAGAAGCTCGAGCAGCACCTGGAGGTTAAGGGCATCAATATCCCCGGACGTATCCTGGAGGTAATGGATACACCCTTCGAGGAATTCCCATCGTCCTATGCGAGAATCTACAAGCAGCAAATCAAGGGACAGGCACTGCTCCATATCTTCTCGGACATGCTGATTGAGATCTTTCAGGGTATGCAGGCGGACCAGGCGGGCTGGCAGGCCTCGGCCAATTTCTTGGAGAACACGCCGATGAGAATTTGCGCCATGCGGGCCCTGGATGAGATCGAGCGCCTGAACGCTTTGCCCAAGGGGAATCACTCCTGCATGATGGAGGAGTTCTCGGACCTGGTCTCCAAGGACGAGAAGCCCGAAAAGCGCAAGTTAGACGTCAAGCCCTACTCGGGCAAAAGCAAGAGCCGCTGGTGGAAAAAGCGGGACTCGAGAAACTGAGGCGGAGACTCATGGAAACATTACGAGGAGTGACGTACATGGAGACGCGCGAGGCGACTCGCGAGGGCTATCAAGAGGCCCTCAAGGATATCATCGGGTACAGGAAGAGCGGGCTTCAAAGAAGCTTCTTCTCCAGGAGACTGGAGAGATATGTGGAGGGTAAGGTGGATGTATCCAGGCGTATCTTCACCGTCCTGGACACCCCATTCAAGGAGTTCACGCCCATGTGCGAGAGGCTGTACCGGGAGAAAATAGAGAGCAATTACATGCTGCCCATGTTCTCCGATATGCTGGTGGAGATTTACCGGAAGCTGGACGCCGATAAATACGGCTGGGAGGCGGCGGCGAACTTCCTCGATGAAACTCCCATGAAGCGCTGCGCCCTCGACGCCATGCACAAGGCCGAGCGCTTGAAGAAGCGTGCGGGAGACGGTTTCGCATACATGGTCAGGGAGAACGGCTCATTGTCCATGATCAACGGTTGACGCGTGGTTGCGGCCGGGAGGACGACGTCCGCCGGTGAAAAATTCAACGTAAAGCCCTATAACGCCAGGGAGTGCTGGCGCTGGTGGAGGGGAAACTAGGGAGCGGTGGTGATGATCCTGTCAATCCTGGCACCAACTCCACGGAGCTCTTTAAGTCTTTGGCGCTGAAACCGGGAATTATGGTCAATCGACTGTCCCAAGAACCAGTGCCAAACAATTTTCGGCGGATCATACCACATCTTCTGATTCATCGACAAGCCTGGAGATCTTCTCATACGGGCCGAAAACAACCTTCTTCTCGTTATCGTCCATGAGGGACAGCGCCCAACTTATCGTGCAGCTCCCGATGTTCCAGGTAGGCTTCCTCATCCATCTGCGTGAGATGGGCCTCCACCACTCTCCTGTCGCTCTCGAAACTGGGATCGGAGCTTTTGCCCGGCGGCTTTATCCCGCTTATGCCCTTCGTCCTCTTCAGCTTGGCACGATCCCTGGCGTGTTTCTCCCTGGATAGCCATCGCATTCCGGATAAGGTAAAGGCGGCCTGTGACGTGACGGTAAATGACATGCTGACCATAGCCAGGATGAACGTCAGAATCACCGGGGTTGAAAGGGTCTTTGTCGGCGATTCGCGCAGCTCGCCGCTCTTTATATCACCATCCACCTTTGAGTACCTGGTCTTCCCCCAATTGAAGAAGATGGTTGGAGAACTTGCTCGCCGAGGCATAGTGTCGATATTGCATTTCGATACAGACTGGTCGGCTTTTCTTCCCTTTCTGTTACAGCTGCCAAGGAGGAGTTGCGTGCTCGAGCTTGATGGATGCACGGATATGGTGAAGGCCAAGGGGATTCCGGGGATCATATGTGCCACGGCCTGCCTGTGATCATGCATACCGGCTTTGACCCTATCATAGGCATGGAGGATTACGGCCACCCCACAATGCGGGGGAGGTGGCTGCCGCTTTCCCCGACCCGGTCATCATAATAGCTTATATGGGCATGCTCTTCTTCGACCAGAGCAGGGAGGTCCTGCGCGAGTGCGACAACGTTTGCATGGATGTAGCCGCCACTATGGATCTCCTGGACGCCGGGGAGCTTTCCATCCTGATGCGGGAATAGGCGTCGAGAGGATTCTTTTCGGCAGCGGTTTCCCGTTCTGCGACACGACTGAGTCCTTGAGGAAAGTCGAGGAGCTGGAGCTGACCGTCGGGGAGCGTGAGATGATCCTGGCTGAAAACGCTCAACGCGTATTGAAGATATAGGAAGGCCGAGGAGATAGAGGGTAAATGGAGGTTCAGGAATGAAATATATAGAATGAAATAATATAGAGAACCCGGACCAGTGTTTCGATCTAATCCTGCCCAGGATGGTGGAGGAGAGACCGGACCTGGTGGAGGATATAGAGGTGGTGGCACGATGGAATATGGATTGGGAGGAGCCCAGTGTGTGGACCACCGAGGTCAAAGACGGTAAGTTGACCTGTGGGAAGGAGGAGGCGGAGATCGTCTTGGATATAGGCGGAGAGGTACTACTGGATATCTACCGCGGCAACCTCAAGCCCATCAACGCTTATATGACCAAGAAACTCAGGATCAAGGGAAACATCGAGAAGGCTTTGAAGCTGGGGGGGGTTACTGCAGGAAGAGGTCGAGAGATAGCGTTTCCATGCCTTAGCGCGGTTTCTCCGCCTCCAACTCCAGGCGTATGGCCAGGACATGTACCAGGCCCTCCTCGTCCGGTGGATAACGTCGGATGTAGCCCTCCACAAGCTCGTCGATAAAGCGGTCGCGCAACCCCTCGGGTATCCTGTGGGTGAAAGACAGCCAGGTGGTGCGTATCCATCCCGCCAGCCCCTCGGGTCCCCAGTGCACCATGTCCTTTTCCACCAGTTCGACTCGCCTCGGCGTCAGGCCCGCCTCTTCGGGCCATCCCTCGCATTCCTCCGGACCGTAGAACCTTAGGGTATGGAGAAATCGGCGAAGTAGCGGCTCCATTCCTCGCGTCCCAGCATGCCGGCCTGTACCTCGACCACCCGGTGGGCATTTCCCCGTCCTCCCATCTGGACCAGGATGCGCCCCCCGGCTTGAGGCTTCTTCTGATGCCATCCAGGACGGGCCGGTGGTCGATCGCCCAATGCAGGACAACGTTGGAGAAGATAACGTCGAATTCCCCCGTGGTAATCGAGCTCGCTGGCGTCCTTGACCTCCCAGGACAGGGAGGGATATCCATGCGGCGGGTAGGTGCGGCCGGTCAGGCTGGCCACCTCCTCGGACTTATCAATGCCATGGACCGAACCGCATGGCAGGCGCTCGGCTATCTTCACGGCGAGCTTGCCGTCGCCGCACCCCAGGTCCAGAAGGCGTTCATGACCCTCCAAAGCAAGCCTGGAGAGGAGCTCCCGCCCCCATTTTTTCTGCTGCGAGGAGGGCTGGCGATAGTCTTCCGCGTCCCATCGATATCCTATGGTAATCCCCTCCGGCACGGGAATCAGGCCTGACTCGGTGCCTGACATGGACCGGGCGAAGAAATCGGGCCGGATGCCCATGCTCTGCCGGAACCGTTTTTATTAATGCATGTTACTATGAGCGTATTGCTCCGGTATAAGGGTCACTCCCATATCGGCCCGGCGGCGGGAGAAGAACGGCGCTATCATGTGGGAGAATCATAAGAAAGCCCCGCGAGCGGGCTATCGCCAGGAACGGAAAAAATGAAAGACCGAGCCCGATACGGCCGGGCTCGGCACGAAACTCGGCGATCTACCGGGTGGATTTGTCCGTATATTATACTCGCGCCAGCTCTCCTTACCACGTGGTCTCACCTGACACCCGCCGTCCATTCGACTATGATAATCATGTCGGCTGGCACCGGTTCTTTACCTGGGAGCGATCAAATGGAGTGATAGGCATGGATGACGAGAAGCTTATCGAGAAGGCCGCCTCGCTCATATACGAATCCGAGCGCCTGGTGGCCTTCTCGGGTGCCGGCGTCTCGGAGGAGAGCGGCGTCCCAACCTTCAGGGACCCCGGCGGGCTGTGGGACCGCTTCGATCCCTACCAATTGGGGAGCGGCGATATCTTCAGCTCCGTGCTCGGTGGCTCCGGGATACCATCCGGAGGCCTCGATTTCGTGTCCGAGATGCTGTCCACCCTGGAGAGAGCCCAGCCCAACCCCGGCCATTACGCCCTGGGGGAGCTGGAGAGGATGGGGATACTCAAATCGGTTATTACCCAGAACATAGACAACCTTCATCGTGAGGCAGGGAATACACGGGTCATAGAGGTGCACGGCAATATCTTTCGCCTGGTCTGCCTTATCTGCGGCAATAAAATCCTACTGGAGCGGGAGGAGCTCTTCTCCATGGGCAGAGAGCTGGTCGAATACATGAGCCGGGGCGACCTGCAGAGGATCATAACCCTGGCATCCAGGTGCCGCTGTGGCGGAGTATGCCGCGTGGACGTGGTGGGCTTCGGCGAGCCGGTACAGGATATGCCGCAGTCGATAATGGAGGCGCAAAACTGCGATCTGCTTCTAGTCCTGGGGACCTCGGGGGCCGTCTACCCCGCCGCGGCCCTGCCGGAGTACGCCAAGAGGGCCGGAGCTAGGCTAGTGGAGATAAATGCCACCGGCGTATACTTTCCCGACCTGGTGGACGTGGGCATCCTGGGCAAGAGCGGCGAGGTGCTCCCCAGGATAGTGGCACGCGTCAAGGAGCTGAGGAGAGAGGGAGGCTGAGCGGGCCCGACGGCTTGCACGACGGCGAGCGATTACGGGGAAGGAACAAAAAAGAAGATCGAGAAGGTCGACAATCCGGAATGACCGGCGGCGGATCCTCGCAGCAAGCGGCACTCATGTCCCTGGGAGCTGCTTTTGTAGCCTGCGGCGGAAGCGCGGTATGGCGTCTTAGGAGGAAATGGTTTCCCGTCTGGCTGGCAGCCCTGGCCGTATGGGGGACGCTCTGTAAATACCTGATATACGCACGCTGTGAGTGCTATGACAAACCGTGTGATTTATGTTATGGAGGCAAATACACCGCTTGTTCTTTCGAGAACAGCCGGATAAGATGCTGGGTGCCTCGGGTATCATTAGCGAGGGAGCTTTCATGGGTGTCATGGTCGCGCCGCCGGCGATCGCGGCGCTCGAGGATAAAGGGGTCCTGGTCCTCTTCCTGCTGCTCTACCTGGTCTTCCAGGCTGCCTTATACCACGTAAGTTGCGGCAAGTGCGCTATCTATTCCCGTGAGCCCTGGAAGAGTGACGTTTGCCCCAATTGCAGGTTGGCCAGAGCACTGAACGGCATTCTGGGCCGCCAGGAATAATCACCCGGTGGACACTAAATCACCTGGTGGAACCCACTCATCGGACAAAGCAGGTTGAAGACTCAAGATGGGGTCAAGCACTGACATCGGACATTTTTCGCTTGCAAACCTACCCTTGGCTTGCACAACCCGGCATCGTTTCCATGCCGGCCTGATTTGGCCGTCGGCTGATAACAATCTCTAATGGATGGACTGAAATAAAAGCGAGAGGGCGGTTACGTAGAAGATAATACCTCCCAAGCAGATAGTGGCTATCCTGACCAAGAGGATATTAAATTTCGTGGCCACGCCGGCGAAAAAGAGTACGATGGCGAAGAGCACCGTCAGAAGCACGTAGTTATCCGACTGCTGGTTGGCCTTCTTGGCTCCCTCCGCGTTGTTCTCCGCGATGTTGCTGAGCGCTTCCGAGATGACCAGGTTGTTTTCCACATATTCCGGCATCTCGAAGGGGCTTTTAGGGGCCTCGGGATCGTTGAGGGGGTCGGTGGCCAACCATACCTTCATGGCCCTCTCGAGATCGTTGGAGAACAGGTGCTCTTCGTAAGTATCCAGGTACTCCTGGGGCACGTTTTCCTCCAAGTACAGGATGGCGTAGTCAAGGAAAACGGAGGCGTCCAGCAGCATGTCCTGGCCGGCCCTGTTCTCGGCTCTCGCGGCCTTGTCGCGATTGGCGGCGGCCTGGCTGAGCTCGATGGCTTGAACCCCGCTCCAGCGAGCCGCCTGGTAGGCACACCAGGCAGTGGCTATCATGGCCAGGGAAAGAAGGGTAGCTGAGGCTATCTCCACCCAATCATGTTTTTCCCCCTCTCCTCCGGCGGGCACGCCTTCCTCTTCTTCCTTTCCTTGAACCGGCTCCTTGACCTTTTCGCTCATCCAAGCCTCCTTTGGCGCGACCGCGGTACATAGTAGTAAGTTCACCTTATATATCGTCATTGGCTGAAAAACACAGAAATCCCTTTTATCCCACCCCGGAAGAGGGATTCGACTCCGTGCGCCGCATCTTTCCCCGGGACGGTCGTCAAGGCGGGCCGCTGCCCGGCATTGCTATAATCGGGTCATGACCAGGTATGCGGAGAAGCGCTTCAAATCCATCATAAACAAGAGGAAGTACGTGGACAGCTGGTTCTGGGATCGCTACAGCATCAATCCGTACAACGGCTGCCAGTTCGGCTGTGTCTTCTGCGATTCCCGCAGCAACAGATACTACCTGCCCACCGATTTCGACAACGATATCATCGTCAAGACCGGCGTGGGGGAGATGCTGGACGGTCGACTATCCAGGGCGCGTACCCTGCTGCCGGATGTGGTGGGTTTTTCCGGAAGCACCGATCCCTACCAGCCGGCTGAGGCGAGATACGGCAATACCAGGCAGTGCCTCGAGATTCTGGCAAAGCACGGCTATCCGGTGCATATCGCCACCAAGTCGACCCTGGTGCTCAGGGACCTGGACCTGCTGGAGAGCATGGGGCGGGACGGCTGGTGCACGGTATCCCTTACTATCACCACCGCCGATTCCGAGACGGCCCGCTTCCTCGAGAAGAGGGCTCCTAATCCCCGGGCACGCTTCGACGTTATCCGTACGGTGAGGAGAGAGGCCGGGCACGTACAGACCGGGGTTTTTCTTATCCCGGTGGTGCCCTTTCTCTGCGATTCCGACCGGGAGCTCGAGGATGTCGTCAGGCGCTCAAAGGAAGCTGGAGCGGATTACATCCTCTTCGGCGGCGGTATGAGCATGCGGGACACGCAGGCCTTGTGGTTCATGAAGCACCTGGCGGAAAGATACCCCGAGCTGGTGGGCGCTTACGAGCAACTCTACGGTTTCAGGTACGATCCCTCATCGTATGCGGGAAGCTACGAACCAAGGGGGAGTTACCAGTTGGGGGTGAACGGGAAGCTGCTCTCCTTATGCGATAAGTACGACATGCCGTATCGCATAAAGCGTTATATCCCCGATGATTTCAGGCGGGAGAGTTACATGATATCCGAGAAGCTGCTCAACCGTTCCTACCTGCTGCAGGTAACCGGCAAAGCCTGGAAGAGGATTTTCTGGGCGGGTATGAACATCCAGAACCTCGGCGAGTCGCTCTCCGATATCGCGGCCAGGGGTGAGCTGCGGAATATCCGCAACGTCGACGAGGAGATGGAGGACTTCATCCTGCGGGAGTTGTGGTCATATCCCGGTGAACCCGGCGGTTAAGGGTCGTCGAGTCCACCTTCGGGTATCGGCCGTCGAGCTCCCATCCCCCCCCGACCCGATCCCGGGCGCGTAGTTACCTCTATGGCGGCGGATAGCGGGGGTTTCGCCGGATGGGTGTCTAGGCGCTGAAGACCAGGCGTGTCCCCGCCATGTTGGTTATGTACTGCTCGGGCATGGCCTCCTCGAAGGCCAGGATCGCCTTGCGGCCGGTGCAGTGGGTGGGCACTACGTAATCCGGCGCGAACTCCTTTATGGCCTCGATGGTTTTATCGATGATAGGCTCGAAGACGGGACCGGTGAGGTGAAAACCGCCCATGACCACGTGTACGTCGTCCACCCCACTCACCTTCCTGGCATAGGCCACGGTGTTGACGATGCCCGAATGGGAGCAACCCGACAGTACCACCAGGCCTTTTCCCCGCAGGTTCATGGCGATGCCGGTGTCGTCCTCGATGGGGTCACATGCCTCCTCGCCGTCCTTCTCGCAGTAGGCGTTGGGCATGCCCTTCTCGAAGTCCGTGAGCCTCTCTATCTCCCCCAGGAAGAGGATGGTATCATCCGCCAGAAGCACCGGCTCCGCGCTCTCGACGATCCTGGCCCCCGCTTTCTCCCATGCATCCCGGTCGGCCCGCGGGAACATTATCCTGATATCGCCGGCCTTCAGAAAGCGCCTCTCCTTGAGGGCGCCGGGATGAAGGTAGAGCGGTACCGGCTTCTTGGGCAGGGCCTCCATTATCGGCACCAGGGCGCCGTAATGGTCCGGGTGGCCGTGGGAGAGGGCTGCGACCTCCACCCCGCTGAGGTCCACGTCCAGCGCTTCCACGTTGTAGGGGGTGGCCACGTCCGAGAGGCCGAAGTCGAAGAACAGCTCGTGGGTCTCCTCGCCCGCCACCGTCCTCACCAGGGCTGCGAAGCCATGCTCGGCCAGCACCGAGCCCTTTACCTCCAGGTCCTTTATGGGCATGGCCCGGGTCACTATCTCGTTGGAATCCATGGAGACCAGGTCTATGTAATTATCCGAGAGCGTCAGGATCTCGACCTGGTCGACTTCCCTGGGTTTGTATTGTTCCGCCATGTCAACACCTCCGTATTAATCCACAAGCAACAGCCGTATATAAACGGCCGGCTTTTAACCCCGATACGAGGATTCTATCATTGCCGGCGGCGTGTATGAGGTCCGTACGCGGCCCGGCTCGCTGTCAGACGGACGTCCGTGCGGGAGAAATGAGCCCCTGGAGCTTGAAACCCACCTGCTACCCTCAATAACGACAAGGGACGCCTCCGGCCTCGGGGGCTCGACCCATGCCGGCCCCTATTGTTTAATTCGTAGGAGGCTGCGCGGGAGGATTCTGCTGGGCGGGCTCCCCTGCCTGCGGAGTGGGCTGAACCGGCTCGGCTTGCCCTCGCGCCTCCGTGGCCAGCAGCCTGCGGTATATATATGCCTGGGCCACGAGGTTCACGGGGATGGCGGCGAGCAGGCCTACGACGCAGGCCAGTATGCCCAGGATGAATATCCCGAGCTGGGCCAGGTTGAACAGGAAGAGATAGCCTTTCACGCCTTTGGTGATCTGGCCGCTCCTGGTCAGGGCATTGGTGGGTTCCCTGCCCTCGTCGATGATGAAGAAGCCGAAGAACTGGTATTTCACACCCCAGATAATGCCGGGAACTATCAGGAGTATCAGCCCCCCGATAATGATCAAGGCGTAGAGGATGACGCCCAGAAGGTAGCGGAAAAGGGCGGGATAGGCCGACCACAGATCGTCGAAGTCGGCCTTCTCTCCAGCCGTGAAGCGCAGGCCGATCTTGATGAAGGCCATGCCCACGAACAGGGATACCACGAAGCCTATGATGCCGAAGAGGGCGTTCAAGCCGCCGTTGTTTTTACCCAGAATGGCCTGCAGCGACGAGGGGACCCCCTCCGCGAACCAGGATATGATAACGATCACCACGAAGTAGGCGAAGTTGTTCTTCATAGTATCCCAACCGTAGCGCACCGCATCGCCTATGGTGAATCTCTGCTGATCCATAGAAGCACCTCCCGGATCAATGGACCTATAAATCGATGCTTGCTGTTCGGATGATACCCACAGGATCGGGCTTTAAAACATCGGCCCGTCTTATGAAGTTTGCGTGGAGCCTCGATCATGCTGAGCGGCGCCGGGCTAAGGACGGGTGAACGGAGGGTAAAACCGGTATGGATTCGGTTATCCTTATCTTATCGTATTCGGATGATGCCTTGGAGGAAGAGGTAATGATAGAGATCGATGGAGAAAAGTGCCACCTCTGCCGGGAATGCGTGAACGTCTGCCACACCGGCTGCATGTCCGTCACCGGCGGGAGGCTGCGGAACGACTACCACCTGTGCAGCACTTGTTGCCAGTGCGTGGCTGTATGTCCCACGGGAGCCCTGACCTGGGACGGGCTTGAATCCAGGAAGCTGGAGCCGGAGAAGGCCGTCTCTTACGAGCAGCTCCTTCACCTGCTCGAGGCCCGGCGCGCCACTCGCGGGTTCAATGACACTCCGGTGGAGAGGGAAAAGCTGGAGAAGATCTGCCGCACGGTGAAGCTGGCCCCCTCCAACATATACGACCTCGAGGTCGTCTTGATAAGCGATTGGAAGATAATAGAGGAACTGGAGAGGATAAGCTCGGAGGGCGTGTGCAGGATGAACAGGTGGTTCTTCAACAACCCCTGGGTTTTCAAGCCCCTGCAGGCTTTGTCCCCCCAGGCGGTCAGTGACATAGACAAGCGCAAGACGGAGAGGATCATAGGGCGCGGCGGCTCCAGCCTGCGCGGGGCGCCGGTGGTGATCATGCTTACTGGTAATCCCTGGATAGGTTACTCCGAGACCAGCGCCAATTACGCCCTGTGCAACATGATTCTGACCGCCCAGACCCTGGAATTGGGCTCGGTTGTCTCCGGCAGCGGTCTGATCTTTTTCTCTCGAAGCGGGAGGGTACTCCGCATGTTGGGTATTCCCCGGGACAGGAGGATACTGGCCATCCTCGAGGTGGGTTGCCCCGATGTCAGGTTCCGCCGCAGCGTGGAGGGGAACTATCCCGCCGTGCACTTGTTTGAGTGAAGGAGGCATCCTTTCCCCCCCTTGCTCCGACTATGGATATAATGGGCGTGGCGGGGAATAAATGATTGATATATAGGAGATAAATATAGAAGGGGTTCTTTCCGGTGAAGAAAGGGTGGATAGGTGACAGGACCGCTTTGGTCGGGCCTGGTCCCTGATCCACGCTCCCGGGGAGGGAGATAAAGTGGGAAAGCACTTTCGATCGAGGTCGTGATGGTATGAAGGAAGAGAGCTACAGGTGCGCCTACTGCGACAAGAAGATGCCCTCTGGCAGCGAGGTATTCGGGTTGGGAGTCAGGCTGAAGGAGGGGATGGGCTATCCCTCCGAGGTGGGGAGGATGACCCAGGTAGAACTTCCCTTGAAGGGCAAGGCCTTCAAGTGCATGGTCACCGCCGACGGCTCGCGGGCCAAGATGGAGGGTTGGGATCTGGTGTTCGTGGTCTGTTGCGAGAAGTGCGGCGACGAGCTGAAGGACATCCTGGAGGCGGAGGACCTCTTCGAGGAGATAATGTAGACGCATAAAGGAGTGTAGGAACATGACGCCCTCCCTGGAGCAGGCGGGCATCAACTTCGAGCTGACGCCCGAGCAGAAGATGGTTCAGGCCTCGACGGCGGAGTTCGTGGATAACGAGATACTCCCCAGGATAACCGATCTCGACCAGTCCCATACCCTGGACATGGGCATCATCCGGGGCATGGCCGACCTGGGCATGCTGGGGGCGCCCATCCCCGAGGAATACGGCGGGCAGGGCCTGGACTTCATCTCCACCGCCATCATCTGCGAGGAGATAGAGAGGGGAGACGGTGGATTCCGCACCCTGCTCTCGGTGCACCTGGGGCTGAATTCCCTGACCCTCCTGCGCTTCGGGAGCGAGGAACAGAAGCGCGAATGCCTCACGCCCCAGGCCCGGGGCAGAAAGATCGCCTGCTTCGGCCTCACCGAGCCGGGCGCCGGCTCCGACGTGGCCTCCATGGAGTGTACCGCCAGGCGCGAGGGAGACGCCTACGTCCTAAACGGCCAGAAGACCTGGATATCGTACGCCGACGTCGCCGACAATTTCCTGGTCTTCGCCAAAACGGACAAAGAGAAGGGCCACCGCGGCATAACCGCCTTTCTCCTCGACCGCTCCATGCCGGGCATAGAGACCAGGGACATCGAGAGGAAGATGGGGGTGTGGGCCGGCTCCACCGGCGAGATATTCTTAAGCGACGTGGTGGTGCCGGAGAAGAACCGCATGGGCGAGGAGGGCGAGGGCTTCAAGATCGCCATGTACGCCCTGGACATGGGGCGTTTCACCGTGGCCGCCGGGGCCGTGGGCACCATCCGGGCCGCCCTGGACGCCTCGGTGGAGTACGCTAATAAGAGAATGGCCTTCGGGAAGCCCATCGGCCGCAACCAGTTCATCCAGGAGATGATAGCGGAGATGGTGCGGGGGCTGGAGACCTCCCGCCTCCTGGTTTACAAGGCGGCCTGGGCGAAGAACCGGGGGGGCAGGAACACCCGGGAGACCTCCCTGGCCAAGTGGCACGCCACGGAATGCGCCTTCCGGGCGGCCCACCTTGCCGTACAGATCCACGGCGCGTACGGCTACTCGGCGGAGTACCCGGTGGAAAGGCTTTTCCGCAATGCGCGGGCGCCCCTGGTATACGAGGGCACCACGGAGATTCACAAGTTGCTGCAGGCGGAGGATGCCCTGGGATATCGCGATATCAACGGTTAAGCGGGATTAACACGGCCGGTCTTTTTATATCTCAACACCTTGACGGCTTTATCCGGGCATATGATTAGAGCTATCGAGAAGGAGGGGATTACATGGAATTCGAGGACCTGATCTACGAGGCCGGAGATGGTATCGCCATCATCGCCATCAACCGCCCCGATCGGCACAACGCCTTTCGCTCCCGCACCCTGGACGAGCTCACCGCCGCCTTCGAGGCGGCCGAGGAGGATCCCGCCATCGGGGTGGTAATCCTCACCGGGGCGGGCGATCGGGCCTTCTGCGCCGGCGGTGACATCTCGGAGATGGGCGAGCTGGATCCCACGGTAGGAAGAAAGTTTCTGGGAAAATGCCTCAGGCTGTCCAGTACCATACGTTCCTTATCCAAGCCCGTCATCGCCGCCGTCAACGGCTACTGCCTGGGCGGCGGGCACGAGATCAATGCCATGTGCGACCTGACCATAGCCTCCGATAAGGCCGTCTTCGGGCAGACCGGTCCCTCGGTGGGAAGCGCCCCAATCTGGGGAGGCACCCAGATGCTGCCGCGCATCGTGGGCGAGAAGAAGGCGCGGGAGCTGGCTTTCCTGTGTTACCGCTACCCCGCCGAGGAGGCCGAGAGGATGGGTCTGGCCAACAAGGTGGTGCCTCACGAGGAGCTTATGTCGGCCGCGAAGGAGTGGGCCAACCGCATCCTGGACATGAGCCCGCAGTCCATCAAGCTCACCCGCACCTCGATGAACTTCGAATCCGACCTGCTGTACGGTTCCTTCGCGCACGGCCGGGAGATGCTGGCCCTGGTCTACGGCTCGGAGGAGCTCACCGAGGGCATGAAATCCTTCGAAGAGAAGAGGAAACCCGACTTCCGCAAGTTCCGCAGGTAGGGATGGCAGGGCCGGGCGGACGGCCCGAAACCGCATGATCGCGGACTATGGGTGATCGCTTTCAGCATGGAGTGAAAGCCGAACCGGCATAGCTTTATCTCGCCCACCCACTCGGCTTGCTGATTGACAGAATGTAAGTCTGGGAAGGAAGATGTAGAAAAAGGACCACTGATCATTCTGGTTTCAGGGAGGAGGTTGAAAATGGATATCGAGAAAGTCCTGGTTGTAGGGTCCGGGGTGATGGGATCGGGTATCGCCCAGGTGTTCGCGCGGTCGGGTTACGACGTCTTGCTCATGGACAGCACCCTGGAGCTGGCTGAAAAAGGATACGGGCACGTGGAGAACGCTCTCAAGAAGGCGTTCGAAAAAGGCAAGATCGCCAAGGAGCTGATCGGAGCGACTCTCGAGAAGATCGCTATAAGGGCGGATTGGGAGGCCGCCGGCGAGGCCGATTTCGTGGTGGAAGCCGTTTTCGAGGATACCGACGTAAAGAAAGAGGTCTTCAGAACCCTCGACGAGTTCGCCAGGCCCGAGGTTATACTGGCCACCAACACGTCCTCCCTCCCCATCACACCCATCGCCGCCGTAACCTCCCGGCCGGATAAGGTTATCGGCATGCATTTCTTCAATCCTGCGCCGGTTATGGAACTGGTGGAGATAATCCGGGGCCATGTCACAAGCGATGAGACCAACTCCACGGTGGTTGAGTTGACCGAGAGGTTGGGCAAGACACCGGTGGAGGTAAACGATTGGCCCGGTTTCGCCATGAGTCGCATATTCATGGTGATGATAAACGAGGCAATCTTCTGCCTCTACGAGGGAGTGGGCACGCCCAAGGCAATAGACGACGTCATGAAGCTGGGAGCTGGACATCCCATGGGTCCCCTGGAGGTGGCCGATCTGCTGGGACTGGATATCGTCCTCCATATCATGGATGTCCTCTACCATGAGTTCGGAGATCCCAAGTACCGCGCCTGCCCTTTGCTTCACAAGATGGTGGCCGCGGGGGAACTGGGGCGCAAGACCGGTCACGGTTTCTATACCTATCACTGAGGAGTGATGCCCGCGGGCTGCCCCGCGACGGAGGTTATGCGGACGAGTCGCAAGGAGTTGTAAACTGGGCGAAGAAGGCAGGCTCTGGGGCGCGGAGACGCCCGAGGAGGAGGAGAGATACCGGGAGATCATCCAGGACCGGGTTAAGAGTTCCCCCTTCTACGCACTACTGGGATTGGAGGTCACGGGCCTCGCTCCCGGGGAGGCACGTATAAGGTTGAAGGCGGGGATAAAGCTCCACAATACCGGTGGAATCGTACACGGTGGGGCCATCGCCGCCCTGGCCGACGCCTCCGCCGGCGTGGCCCTGGCCACGCTCATCCCGCGTGGCTCCCGGCGCACTGTTACCGTGGAGCAGAAGGTCAATTTCATGGCGCCGGTTCATCGGGGGGACCTGACAGGCTACGGCAAGGTTCTTCGCAAGCGGGAGGACATCGCCGTGTCCGAGTCAGAGGTACGCGATGAGGAAGGAAACCTGGTGGCCAAGAGCATGGCCACCTTCATGATCATCAAGCGTTGACGCTTGTAACTGGACCGGCTCCTACAACCGGATGGGGTCAGGCACTGACATCGGACATTTCCCAGGTCATAGAATGTCAGAACCCGGGGTCAGCGGCCCAATACGTGGCCGCCGATGCGGAGCGATTCCCGGTAGAGGCCCAATACCCTACCAGTTTACGCAAAGGACGATCGCGGCGTAACGGCATCACTGGGACCGAGTACTGAAAATCCTAAGTCGCGTTTCGCCCCTACTCGCTGCCAGTAATTGGCCGGGAAATCGATTAGGAACCGGCCCCCTTATCAATCGGGCTGGAGGTTATCCCCGAGGAATTCCACGATACGGCTCCAGGCCTCGGCGCAGGCCCTTGCGTTGCTCTCCGGGTCTCCACCGAAGGGCAGTATCATGTAAGGGGGCTCGAATAGCTGGTTTACGGATGTAGGGCGGTGGGGCAGGCCGAATCCGTGTCCGGCGCCCTTGTAGCGCAGGTGCTCATCGTCGTAGGGATGGCCGCGCTGCTCGAGCCTGTCGATTACTCTTTGGGAGAGTCGTGAGGAAGGCCAGATATCGTCATCCTCGCCGGATATGAGCAGGATAGGACCCTTTGTGTCCTGAACCTCGATGGCGGCCCTGGCGGCGGATTCCTCATCCTTCATGGCCGACAGGTACATATCCCTTGTGGGCGCGGGCTTTCCGAGCAGCTTTTTCCAGAAGATCCTCGCGAACATCGAGAAGCTGAAGCCGAAGGGCAGGAAGGGGACCGGTTGCCCCCGCCAAGTCCAGGAGGATTGCTGATCCCGGTTGTGGGGATCCTTGTGTATTCCCTGGAATACCAGGCCGCTTCCCACGATGGATACCACGGCCTTCACCTTCTCAAAGGTCGCCCCCAGAAGCAGGGCGAGCTCGGCGCCCTTGGATTTCCCTATTATCCCTATCCTTTCGCCCTGGACCTCGTCCCGTTCGGCCATCCATTTCATGGCCCGCTCGAAGTACTCCAGGGGTATGTTTACAAGTTCCTCTGGGAGCCCTTCCAGGCTGAAGTAGCCCAGGGCCAGGGTGGTGTACCCCCGCGAGGCCAGGACGGCGGCGTAATCCTCCCGTATGCTGCCGTCCGACCCACCCAGCACCATTATCCCCGGGCGGGGCTCCTCCGTAGCCTGGCGGAAAAACGTGCCCACCAGGCCCTCCTCGTCAAGGGGCGCTCTCTCCACCCCAGGCAGGCTATAGACTCTTTCTATAACCTTCGAGGCGGCTGGTTTACCATCCACCTCGGCGGTGATAGTTATTATGTCGGGATCCAGGGTGTGCTTCGAGAAGGCGGAAAGGACCTTCTTGTCGCTAACCGGCTTCATCGACCATATAAAGCCGGTGGGATCGGCCTTGTCGTAGGTGCCCGATATCGGCCTCGCTTCCCACAGGTCGACAACACCGGAATCGCCGGCCTCGAAGAGGGCCTTGGATACCCATTCCACGCCGTCATCATCGCTCATGGAAGCCCTTACCTTCACCCGCCGGCCTGGCTCCAGGCCTGCCAATCGTAAAGCTATCGCCTCATCCGCTAACTCCGAGCGGCGCGTTACCTCTATCTCACCTGAAGTGCTTTCTCCCATTTCCAGCCTCCTTAGCGTTTATGTGCCTAGCTGATAATCGCATCTGTTTCATGGGCAAAGCCCTGATACCTGTCGTTTCTCATCACTTTCTATGACTCCAGGCACATCTTCGGGCCTGACGCCTGTGCATCATATATTATGCTATTCATTACCCCTGTAAGAAGCGGGAGATTCTTGTTCTGCACGGGTGTAGACAGGATGCCCTCCGCGTCGTTGTAGAAGCTGAAGCCCGGAAAGCAAGAGGGGAGTGATGGGAAGTGAATAGGGACAACAGCATGGTATGGAAAATCACCACCGCTATCTGCGTGGTGTTGCTGGTCGGCTCGGCGGTGGCTATCGTTATCCTGGCTATGAACGCGGGCGATGATGCCGCGAAGCGGGAGCTGGAGGACCAGGTTGAGGATCTGAAAGAACAGGTGAACGACCTGGAGGGTGAGGTCGAGAGCCTCAGGCAGGAACTGGCCGCGGCCGAAGACGAGGCAAAAGATGAGGAAGGCGACGATTGCGACGGCGTGGAGGCGGCCGATACGACCAGTGACTACGATAAGCTGTATGCTCTGGGCAAGGCCATGTGCGGGGATAAGTTCCACGTGGGAGAGATCGTTATAGACGGGGGCTGGGCACGGGTCTCTATAGCTCCCAATGATCCCATGACCTACCAGGGCGAGAACTGCTACTACCACAATGAGGCCGGCACCTGGAACTGCGTGGATTGCGGCACAGGCCTGCAGTACGGGGATATCCCGGGAGCCCCGGCCTCCATCTTCCCGGCCTAGATCTCGGCGTAGATACCAAGGGGATCGTTTAGGGTCCAGTTCCGTATACTCCCTCTGAGGCCTGATCCCTCGAGGTCAGGCCTCACACTATATGCGAACCGCCATAGAACCCCTTCCGCGGAATTCCCCGTGTGGTCCCTCTTATAGAGCCCCTCCAACACAAACCCCTGCGTAATCTCATGCGTAACCCGTACCCGCGGCTCTTTAATGAGGATACTTCGTAATATCCGGAGGAAACGGGCTACGGTGGCCGGGTTTGGGGTAAGGCGCGCGGTGGAAGAATATTAAGACAAGCCGGCTCGGTTCCGCGTAAGAAGGAGGGGATGATGACGCAGCAGATGAGCGAGGACGAGATACGCAGAAAGGCCGAGAAAAGGGTCGAGGAGAAGCTTGGTTTCAAGATACACCTCACGTTTTATCTGGCAGTGAACTTCATTCTCTTCCTTATCTGGCTCTTTATAGGTCTCTTCGCCGACGCGGGGTGGTTCCCCTGGTTTCTCTTTCCCCTGGTAGGCTGGGGTATCGGCGTCTTCTTCCATAGCTGGGGCGTATACCGCGGCGACAGGTTCGATGAGCGCCGCGAGGCCATGGTACAGAAGGAGATGGAGAGGATGAAAGGCGGCCCGCAAGGTCCCGTCAATTGAGGTGCGGGGAGACATCGTCTTGAAAGGAGGGTTTGGATGCATGAGATGACAGCCTACTGTGGCTTGGAGTGCTCGGAGTGTTCGGCCTACCTGGCAACGCAGAAGGACGACATGGAGGAACTGGCCAGGGTAGCTGCGGAGTGGAGCAAGCAGTTCGGTATTGAGATACCGGCCGAGAGCATAATCTGCGACGGCTGCAAGGTGGAGGATGGCAGGCTTTGCTCCTACTGCTCGATGTGCCAGGCGCGCACCTGCGCCGCCGGTAAGGGATTGCCCACCTGCGGCCACTGCGAGGAGTACGCCTGCGCGACGCTCGAGGCCTGCCCTGGCTATCCCATGGGCAAGGAGTTGTTGGACAGGATCAACGCGAAGCAGCGATACTTTGAGGCAAATGCCTCAGGATCTTCCGATCACCAGGTAGGGGCTCACGCCGGCGTTTATCACAGGCCCATTTCCTCGAGCTGCCGCCGGGCCTCGGCGTAATCCTCCTCCTCGAGCGCGGGGCAATCCTTGAGGCGGCGGTTGCCCTCGATCAACTCGGCGGCGAAGGCTATGCAACTGGCAAGGCCGCACTCCCCACAGTTGGTGCGAGGGAGCAGCTTCAGGATATCCAGGACCTTGGGGGGCGTCCGGGTGGTGTGGTCGGGGGTTATCTTCTCCCGCCTTTCCCAGACGCTGTTTATCTCCTCCACCACCTGCTCCACCAGCTCCCTCGCCTGCTCTCGCTCCCAGACCGCGCCCACCGCCAGCTCCAGCGGCCTCAGGGCGTATTTCCTCTCGTTATCCTTCCAGATGATGAATTTGCCCTCCCCGCCGTAGAAGGGGCGATCCTTGACGGCGTTGAGGTAAGGCATGACCTCGCTGACGTCCCGGGATAGCTTGGCCTTGACCGCCCACACCGGGGCCCCGGGCAGGCAGGGCGGCTCGTGCAGCTCCATCTCGTATTCCTCTATCAGCGGTTTCTCAGCCAGGGTAATCACTCCTCCGCTCCTCGTCTCGATAATCCTTCTGTTATTCTACAGCAGGTGTCTTGCGCCGGAAACGTAATTTGGATCGGGGCCCGGCCGCCGGCCCGGGCAACGCATCCTTGAACGCCTAGCCCTCCAGCCTGCCGCAGACGATCTTTATCAGCCCTACCGGCGGTCTGTCTATTACCTCGAACGACCCGAACCCGGCCGCCTTCAGGACTTCCGCCCATTCCCCGGTGGTGGCCAGATGCTCCCCGTCCTCCATCAGGATCCTGGGAAGGGAGTTCAACTCACCCAGCATCAACCCGTAGGCGCCGTGCTCCAGCGAGTACAGGGCCTTGGCAACGATGCGCTCGATGATGTCCCGGGTTCTCTCCGGGTCCTCTGGCGGTCCGGGAACACCGCTGAAGACGTCGGCATGGATCAGGCGGCCGCCCGGCTTAAGAACCCTCACCATCTCCCCGGCGCAATTGGCCTTGTGGTCCGGCGGTACGTGGTGGAGGGCGAGATTGGACATCAGGTACTCGAAGCTGTTGCCGGGCAGCGGGATGTTAAGGCCGTAGCCTTCGTGGATCTCCACGTTGGGAAGACCTTGGAAGCGCCGCTCGCACGAATCCCTCATACCCCGCGATGGGTCCACTCCAACCACGTTGCACCCCGGGTGCCTTTCCAATAGCAGGGAGATGAGATTGCCCGTGCCGCAGCCCAGGTCCAGGACGTGCGTGCCATCTTCGTGCCCGACCCTTTAGACCATCGTCTCCAGGGTATCCCGGTACATGGGGTCCGCCAGGAATATGTCGTCGAAGCGCTGGGACAGATCATCCCAGTCAGTTATGTCCGGCCCCTCTCCGGTCGAGCTCCATCTCGAAAAGGATGCTCTCCCTGTCGAAGTCGCGGCCCCTGTAGAAGCGCGTCGCCCCTTCGTTGGCGGCCTCGGTCTCCACGCAGAACACGCAGCAGCCCCTTTCCAGCGTCCTTACGATGGCCAGGGATATCAGGCGTTTGCCGATCCCCCGCCCCCGGCAGCCGGCGGTGACGATGAGCTCTTCGATAATCATGTACGGCCTGTCCTCGTACAGGGATTCGTCGATGGTGAGGCTCATCATGGCGACAAGGCGGCCGTCCGCCTCGACGACGTATTCGAGGCGGTCCGTTCGCTCCAGGAAGCCCCGATAGATTGACAGGATCTTATCCCCGTCAACGGGCTTGTTGTCGCCGAAGTGTTTCCCCAGCTCGAGCAGCAACTCGAATATGCCGTCGAAGTTCTCCGGCGCCGCCTCCCGTATAACCGCTTCCATGCCCGTCCCTCCATCGCGTCCGCTGCCGGCCTCGCTACTATAATAACGCAGCGGCAGGGGCGGGAAAGAGGGATCTACGTTATAGCCGAACCCCCCTCGCCAGGTCGTCGGATCCGACAGGGGCCTCTCGATGCGCGGGTCTTCTACTGGGCGGTTCCCGTCTTCCAGGCGTATATCTTTCCCTCGGCCTGCAGGGAGAAGAGGGTGCCGTCCTCGGCGATGGGCGGCGGCGTCATGTTGTTGGATCGGGACATGTCGGGAAGCCAGGGTACCCCTGATTCGTAGCGCCAGTTCTCCGTGCCGTCTGGGTTTATACAGATCATCTTGCCGCTGGTGGTGGCGGCATAGAGCAGGCCGTTCTTGCCGATGGACGGGCTGAAGACGCTGGGGCATTCGTTTATGACCTCCTCGAGGTTGAACTCCCACATCAGGTTGCCGCCAGGGTCTATGGCCCACACCCTCCAATGGGAGGTGCCGGCGTAAAGCGTGCCGTCGATGCCTATGGATGGTGAATGGACGTTGAAGTAGGTGCAGCCCTGGTAAGTTCGGTCCAGACTCCATTCCAGATCCCCTTGGGAAGAGATGGCGTAGAGCTTTCCGAAGGTGGGGATGGCGTAGCCCTGTATCATCTGTCCCGTGCTAGTGACCCCCGGGTAGGGGAAGGACCCCACGTATATAGTGCCGTCGTCCCCTATGGAGGGGTAGTCCATGGTGTTGGACCATTCCATCAGGTTGCCGTAGAGGGGAAGCTCGCCCTCCGGTCTCTGTTCCCACAGCTTCTCGCCGTCTTTATCGAAGGCGTAGAGCACCAGGGGCGCGGCGCCGCAGTAGAGGTTGCCGTCCTTGCCTATGGAAGGGGAGCGGATATCCCCCTCAACCTTCGTCTCCCATATCATCTCGCCCTGGGGCGAGAGAGCCACCAGCTTTCCACCCACGCTGCCCGCGTAGATGGCGTCGGTTCCCACGCTGGGGCCGTCGGCTTCGTTGCCCAGATCGTATGACCACTTCTCGTCTCCACCGGGGGACAGGGCGTGGATGCTGTTCCCGGCGGAGAAGTACACCGTGCCGTCCGGGCCCATGTCGCAGGTAGTGGCGGAGTCGCCCCCGACGGGGTACTCCCAGTTGAGGCCGCCGCTGGCCGGGTCGACGCTTATCACCTTGCCTTCGAGTCCGGCGAGGATGTCCCCGTCCTTGCCCAGCACCGTCCAGGAAAAGCTCTTTGCCCCCGTCTCGTAGGTCCAGTCGGGCTGGTTATCGGTCGGGCCGTTGACGGCGCTCCTGCCGGTGCGGCGCGCATTCTGGTACGCGGTGGGCCAGGTGAGCCGGGACTGCGGCTCTGTATCTCCGTCATCGCCGTTCCCGTCGGTGGCGTCACCGCCACCACAGCCCACCGCCAGGGCGGCGATCATTAAAAGAGCGATGGGAAGGGCGAGGAAAGCCGCGTACCATCTCCTACCGGGTCTCGATGACATCATCACCATCTCCCTCTATTCTCACCATTTCTTCTGTCGCCTTGCCGGTTCCAATCCGGGGAAAGGCCGGCTCGTCAAGAGTGGACCTGCCCGCCGGTCTTCTATCTGGATTAACTAACTTTCATTCGACCTGTTTTTCCCAGCACTTGAACCGTGGGCCTGGTAAGGGCCCGGGCTTGGCGGACCGATAGAATAATCGAGCTGTCATGATGAAAACACGCCGCGTGCCGGTTCGGTGTGGCGGCGGCCGTCATGTATGGAGTGGTGTCACCGCGGGAGTGCAGTTCACAGCGGACGGAGAGCGTGATGCTTGTCGGAAAGCGGCCGGTATCTACGTCGAGACAGAGGAGGCGATTGCGTTGCATAGCTTCGAGGACAAGACCGCCATAGTGACTGGGGGTGCCTCGGGCATCGGCCGGGCTCTCTGCCAGGAGCTGGCTCGACGTGGAGCCAGGGTGATTGCGGCGGATCTGAACCGCGAGCTGCTGGATGAGACCATAAGAGGTATAAAAAGCGGTGGCGGCGACGCGGAAGGCCGGGTGCTGGACGTTACTGACCACCAGGGGGTACGGGAGATAGTGGAGGAGGTAGCGGAGCGTCACGGCCGCCTCGATTTCATGTTCAATAACGCCGGCATAGGCGTTATGGGCGAGGCGCTGGATTATTCCTACCAGGATTGGAAGAAGGTTATAGACACCAATCTCTACGGCGTGGTCAACGGAGTGGCCGCGGCTTACCCGGTGATGGCGCGGCAGGGCTCCGGCCATGTCGTGAATACCGCCTCCCTGGCAGGCTTGATACCGGTGCCGGGACTGGCCTCGTACACCGCCAGTAAGTACGGGGTGGTGGGATTGTCCAACTCGCTGCGCATGGAGGGCGCGGCCTATGGGGTGAAGGTAAGCGTGGTATGCCCCGGCTTAATAAGAACCCCTCTCTACAATACCATCGCCATGCTCAACCTGGACCGCGATAAAGTACTCGAGGATGCCCCCAGGGGCATGCCACCCGACAGGTGCGTCGAGGTCATACTGCGCGGGGTGGAACGCAATCGGGCCATTATCCTAGTGACCGCCGGGACCTGGATTTTATGGCCGCTGCAGCGCATTAGCCCGGCACTGATGCGCTGCATGATTGACCTGGTCTTCGTGAGGGGCTTTCGCAGGCGTAGAACCAGCGCTTGACCACCGGAAGGGGGCCTGCTCACCGCCTGCGGGCGTTCCTACAATAATGAGAATCTTCCCCCCCCGTTTTCGATGCCTCTCAACGGCCCTTTTTACATACTCCTCAAACCCTCTTAATAGCTTATTCACATTCCCATTGTAAATTCGATCCTGCAAGCAAAATAGCTTACGTAAGATCCCTTAATGGAGAGGAGGTGCAAAAATGACTTCATGGAGCGTGAAGAAAAAGCTGCTGGTGGTATGCATGATCGCCATAGCCGCCGTCGTCCTGTTAACAGGCATCGCCGTGGCAGCGAGCCAGGGCACCCGGGAAAAACATAGTTCCTGTGACGGCGAAGGCCGGGGAGGCGAAGGCGATAACCCGGGGAAGCGAGGTGTGCTTCAGGGTAACCGCCAAGAGGTACAGACCGTGATCGCCGTAACCCTGGGGATCACCACCGACGAGCTCCGCGACGAGATGAGGGAAGGCAAGACCATCGCCGATATCGCCGCTGAGAGAGGGGCCTCCACCGAGGAGATCGCCGAGGCCGCTACGGCCAGGATCTACGAGCTTATAGACGGCGCGGTCGCGGAGGGAGACCTGGATGCCGATACGGCGGAGGATATCAAATCCAGGGTGCCCGATCGGGTGGCGGAAATGATGGTGAACACCATCCCCCGCGGCCGGGGCAGCGACGGATGCTTCCAGGATGGCAGGGGAGGTGACGGGAGCTCCCGCCCCGATGGTGGGGGAGAGTTCTGGGGAAAAAGCGGTACCTCGAACGCTTCCGGGAACGGAAACGGCCGGAAGAGAGCCGAAAAGTGATTGATTACCTTGTCTAAGAATGGAACATGGCTCTCGGCCTCGAGTAAGGCGTAATATGAAGGAGCCGGGAGTATCGTAGACAGTCGACCTGTTATGCACCAGGCGGCCAGTGGATACGGACCACGGGTCAGGCAGCGGGAACCAGGCTGCCTGCACCCGTATTTCGGAGGCATGGGACGATGAAGGAAAGAATTCTCATCGTCGACGATGAGGAGAAGATCGTCAAACTGGTGAAGGCCTACCTGGACAGGGAAGGCTACGTCACCCTGGAGGCCTTCGACGGGGATAAGGCCCTCGAGCTCTGGCGGCGGGAAAGCCCGGACCTGGTGGTCCTGGATATCCTCATGCCCGGGGTGGACGGGTTGGAGCTCTGCCGCGAGGTGCGGCAAACCTCGCAGGTTCCCATCATCATCCTCTCGGCCAAGTCCCGGGAGTCGGATAAGCTGGTGGGATACGAGCTGGGCGCGGATGATTATGTTACCAAGCCCTTCAGCCCGCGCGAACTGGTTGCCAGGATACGCGCTATATTGAGGAGGAAGGTGGGTGAGGTAGACGGGACGCCACCCCTGGTCGAGGGTCCCCTGGTTATAGATACGGATAAACACAAGGTGGAGGTAGAAGGGGTGGAGATAGCCCTCACCCCCACCGAGTTCGGTATCCTCGAGGTGCTGGTCTCGCACCCTGGCTGGGTGTATTCGCGGGGCCAGCTCATAAAGGCCGTCCAGGGCGATTACTTCGAGGGATACGACAGGACGGTCGACGCACATGTCAAGAACATCAGAAGGAAGATCGGGGAGCACGCAATTGGCTGGAACTTCATCGAGACGGTCTACGGGGTCGGATACAGGTTTCGGGCCGCGCAAGGGCCTCAAGGGAAGGACGTGGGGAAGGCTTAGCCTGAGATGGAAGCTCTTCCTCGCCATCCTGGGAGTGGCCCTGGCCTGCATCTTAGTCTCGGCCCTGCTGGCCAATATCCTCTCCCAACACCAGATAAGGAAGTTCGCGCGTGAGGTGGATAAGCCGGGAGGCGGGCACCGCCAGGGCACATCGTCCACGCATAGCGGGGAGCCTCAATACATCAACCTTATCTTCATCCTGGCCGGCGTTTTCGCCCTGTTGCTGGCCTTCGTTCTAAGCTACTGGCTGGCCGAACGCATATCGAGGCCTCTCTCCGAGCTGACCTCTGCCGCTCACGGTATCGCAACCGGCGCTTACGGCGAGACCGTGGACGTTATGGGGGGTAAGGAGGTGGAGGAGCTGGAGGATGCCTTCAACACCCTGTCGGGGAACCTGAAGAGAAACGAGGAACTCAGACGTAACATGGTGGTGGATATTGCCCACGAGCTGCGCACCCCCCTGACTACCCTGCGCGGCCAGCTGGAAGCCCTGGAGGACGGCGTAGTGGAGCCGGACCTCACCGCCCTGGAATCCCTGAAGGAGGACGCGGCCATACTCACCCGACTGGTAGAGGACCTGCAGCAGCTCTCCCTGGCCGAGGCCGGACATCTCGAGCTGGACCTGCTGCCGGTGGACGTGGGGGAGACAGTCCGTGGCGCCCTCTCGCGCTTCGAGCCCGAACTCGAAGCCAGGGGCGTGGACCTCGAGGTCGATATCCAACCTGGGATCCCCATGATCGAGGCGGACCAGGTGCGCGTGGCCCAGGTCCTGAACAACCTGGTGAAGAACGCCATACTGCATACACCCGAGGGCGGCGTGATCGGGGTGGGTGCTCGAAGCGGGGAAGGTGAGATCGTCTTGTCCGTGTCCGACACCGGCCCGGGGATCGCCTCGGAGGACCTGCCCTACGTCTTCGAGCGCTTCTACCGTGCCGACCGCTCCCGGGCCAGGGCCACAGGGGGCGCCGGCTTGGGGTTGACCATCGCCCGCAGCCTGGTGGAGGCGCACGGCGGCCGAATCCGGGTGGAGAGCGAACCGGGCAAGGGCTCGACCTTCCTCTTTACCCTTCCAATCAACAGGGCGCCCTCGCCATAGTAAAACCGGGAGATAGTGTTCAGCCCCTGAGATCTCCCGCTTGTCGGGGGATCGGCGGTGTTGATCTCACAAGGCCACCTGGCTCTCATTCCGCACATCTCAGAACAGATATCTCCGAATTAAGTTCCCAGCTCAACTAGCCTTTTTGCTTCTTCATGCCCAGGATGCTCTCGGTTGATATCTGCTTCCAGGCGTTGAGGA
>JAXHVT010000038.1:0-4197 GCA_034188985.1 Actinomycetota bacterium
GCCATCGTTACTCCTTTCAGATAAGGAATCCAGTAATCAATCCCTTATCTTGGAGGGCGATGGCTTTTACCGTCAAAGAGCGGAAGCCTTATTCTTTTTTACAGAAGATCAGGGGCGCGGCAGTCCGCCAGCGATACATTAGATTATGTTATCTGTTTGAAATAGTACACCGAGAAAAATATATACAATAAATGGTCGCTTAAAATTATTTCCTCGGCATCGATTTTATCAGCCTCCTCGACCTGCGTTAGTTTCAGTGGCGGCGGCTTTCCAGGTTTGGATCTCTCGGCAACTCCATCCAGCTCCACCACATCAAGGCAATGACTCCTGAAACCATGAGGAACGCTGAAAGGAAGGTAATATGTTGGGATCCTTCGTGAGGCCAGGTGGCGTTGTAGCTGATAAAGATGGCGAGTGACGAGGCGGTGAAAAGTATTTCACAAAACAGGATTAGATATTCGAACCCGTCTCTGCGCCCTTTTGTGTTCGACCCTTTACGCTTGGGTTTGACCGCCTCTGTTTTAGCGGAGACGGTTATAAGCCCTTTTCCTTCCTGCGCCTGTCGCGCTCCTCGGCGGCCGCTGTAAAAATATCGGCGGCAACGCCCATTACCTCCTCGAGGTCGGTGTATTTCACCTCTTCGCCGTCAATGGTCAGCGGCTTGGGCGGAATCTTACCGGCCATCGAGAAGTCATCTTCCGAAACAAGGATCCCGAACTTGCGCACGATGGTGTCTTCAACGACTTCGTCCAGCGGATTGGCCAGCCTTTCCTCGATGTCGATATGAAGCGCCGATTGCAGCTGTGATATATCTTCGAGTTCCATGATCCCGATGGATATTATCTCGCGTGGGTTGTGGAGATTGACCACCGTAAGCATCTTGGCTGGAACCCCGAAGCCATGCGTGTGGTACCAGGCCTTGCGATAGTCGTCAAACGTTTTTCCCTCACGCAGCGTCCGCGAGATCATCGCCACACCTTTCACCTTCACCGTATACCTCCTTTATCGGCCGGCCTTTTCAGTGTTGTATCGACAAGAAATGGTCGGATCTCGAAGGTCGAGTTAATTGGCATAATAAGGTTAATAAATCAAGATCCAAGATGTAGACCCCCAACTGTATTTCGGGAGATAATAGAATCGTGGTATGGGTAGGTGCGGCAAGAACTTGCTCAAAGGAAGGAAGGCCAATCAAGTATAGCGATATCGTTGTCTCTCAAGGAAGCGAGGATAAAAAGGGGAGAGGAAAATGGCTTTTAAGGCTGCTTTCATAGCTCACGCCCCGGATGCTGATGCCGAGAAACACCGGGCGGTAGTCGAAACACCCAAGTACAAGCTCTTCGTTGCCGTGGTCAGGGACCAAGGTCAGGCGGTAGAGGTGTGCAGGAGGCTGGTCGAAGAGGAGGGCATCCATGCCGTGATGCTCTGCCCGGGATTCACGAACCAGGACGTCGCCGGCATCGATGAGGCGGTGGGCGAGAACGTCGCGGTCAACGTGGCCAGGGGGGACGGACCGGGCATGCGGATCGCCATGGAGGTAATAGGCAGGGAATGGGCCTGACCCGATTGGGTAAGACGCCTCCTCATCCGGATTTATGGTCGCGAATATACATTAACGGAATCATGTGCCCCCCCCGGGAGCCCTAAGTTTCGGAGATGAAAGCATTTAGACTCTTGAGGGGTTTCTGCGCTGGGCCTTATTGATCTTCGCCTGCCGGCTGCTGGCGCGCCACAGCTTCAGACATCCCCTGAAGGCACCGGACTCACGCATATCGGTGAAGCCCGCAGCGGCCTTTTTGAGGGATTCGTTATTGCTCATCAGGAAGACAAGGCACATGCCAACCCCTTACCAACCACTTATATGTGTGGACGTCTGTACATATTCATTATATCAAGAATGTATCAGGCCTTATAGAAAGTATTGATGACACCGTTCGGATAAAACTCGAGATATGCCCCAGGTCTTAGTCGATCAGTATGCCGCCGTCGAGGACCAGTGTTTGCCCCGTGATATAGGTGGCGTCCTCTACCAGAAAGGACACCGCCCTGGCTACCTCTTCCACCGATCCGAAACGGCGCATGGGTATGCGTGGTAGAATCTTTTCCCTGTAATCATCGGGCATCCAACCTATCAGTTCAGTCTCGATATAGCCGGGGGCGATGGCGTTGACCCTTATGCCATGGCGGGCCACCTCCCGGGCCAGGCATACCGTGAACCCGGTTACGCCTCCCTTGAAGGCGGCGTAGACGGTCTGTCCAGGCCTCCCGATCATGGACAGGATGGAGGAATGTTGACCACGCACCCAGAGGCCTGGCGCTCGATCATGTCGGCGATGGCGTGCTTGGCCATGTAGATATAGCTGAAGTGGTTGACGCGCAAGGTTCTCTCGACGTCTCTTTCGTCCTCCAGGTCCTGGATAGGGGACAGCTGTCCCATGCCGGCGTTGTTAACCAGTATATCCACTCCGCCCAGTTTCTCGACGCAGGTATCCACCACAGGCTGGCCCCCTCCTCCGTGGAGAGGTCGGCCTGGGCCACCACGGCCCGCCTGCCGAGCGATTCCACCTGCCGCTTTACGTCTTCGGCGGCATCCAGCCGGCTCTGGCAGCAGACCACGATATCGGCTCCACGGCCGGCCAGCTCAAGGGTGATGGCTCTTCCTATGCCCCGCGACGAACCGGTGACTATGGCGTTGCTTCCCTCTATCATCTCGTCCTCCTTTAACCTGCATGGCCCGTATAAGGCAATCTAACATGAAAACTCCCTGCGGGATCGGGCTATGCTTGCTTGGCAAGGTGGGGTAACGGTATTAATAGCGGTAAGTAAACGTTTGCTCACCTTCTATCAAGGGGGTCCTACATTGGCAGGCAAAACGGTTCTGACCGGAGAGAAACGCAAGCGCTCCATAATCAAGGCGGCCAGGCCGCTCTTCGCCGAGAAGGGGTTCCACGGCACTTCGGTAAGGGAGATAGCCAAGGCGGCGGGTGTATCAGAGGCGCTCATCTACAAACATTTCACAGGCAAGGAAGACATCCATGACGAGCTTCTGGATTACGCCCGGGAGATGCTAAGGCTGGGTTTAACGGGACTGGACAGCATCCAGTATGGAGCCCGCACCTTAGTCCTACTCGTATTCGTGGTGGTGGAAGTGATCATGCTCTACGTGCCCGGAAGGATACCCGACCAGAAGATGCACGAGAGATTGCTGTTTCAGAACCTGATGGGCGGCACGGTTTTCGCACGCAGCAATTTCAAGATGCTGCAGGATAATTGGGCGGATATCGTCAACGAGTGTTTCGAGGCGGCGATAAAGGAGGGAGATATAGCACCCGCGACTATTACGTCCGCGGATCGCATGTTGTTCGTTCACCATCTGGCCATGGCCTTGAACCTATGTCATCTGTCTGGAGAGGCAACCTTTAAATACGAGGTCTCCAGGGAGAAGCTCGCCGAGGAAGCGGTCTTGTTCTGCCTGAAGGGAATAGGGATGACGGACGAGGCGAATAGGAGTATTTCAAGCCTGAGGAACTGCGGCAGATATTGGAACTGATATATGCATGACGATCAGGTGGATGAACGATTCTTTGCGATAAGGAGGGAAAGTAGATGGCTTTCGGCAAATACGCGGTGGGTTACGAACAGAGGGTAGACTTCGACCGTCTGAGGATGGAGAGGCTGCAAGGGGCCAAGGGCCAGATGGAGAGGGACGGTCTGGGGACCCTTGCTACCTGGGACGCGGCGAGTACCCGTTACCTTACTCCTATTACGTCACCACGCCCATCCGGGGCGGCGAGATAACCTTCGCCGTTCTGCCCTGGAACAGCGAGCCCATACTCTTAGTGCGCCTACGCCGTCAGAGGTGGAGAGGCGCATGCCCTGGATGGAGGGAAGGGTGAGGCACGGCCTCGGTGTGCCCAGGGTCACGGCCAGATCACCGGAGGCCCTGGGGATGATAGTGAGGACTATAGGTGCCATCATGGCGGAACACGGCTTGGAGAAGGAGTGCCCGCAGAGCTTCTCGGTTACCGCGGCCACCTTGCGGGTGGATACGCCCTGTATATACATCTCCATGAGGGAGAGCACCGGGGCTTTGTCTGATCGCTGATAACGCTCGAAAAGGGAGGTGGAGAAGGTGCCGTCTCTGTCCTGGGGGACAAGGAGATATAAATCGCCCACCGCCGTTGTGAGGGTGCGGGGCTT
>JAXHVT010000039.1:0-32395 GCA_034188985.1 Actinomycetota bacterium
ACCGACCTGCAGAAGCAGGTCTTGGGCCTTCTCGGCGTGCCGCTTTCTGCCTACAGCCGGGGCTGATGAGAGCCCGAGATAATTCGGAGAAATCATCGCCGAGATGTGCGGAATGAGAGACATATATGACGTCGGTGCGGGTAAGGGTGACTACGGCGCCCGGCCTCAGGCGGGGCACGATCTTGGAGACCGTCTCCCCGCTGTCCTTGTCCTTGGTGGTGGAGGAGGTTAACATCAGGGATTTCCCTCCCTTGGAGATCCAGGCTCCCCGCGTGAAGCCCACCTGCCCCCCTGTCGCCGTGTACTGGATGGGCCCGAAGGACTCCGAGGCACACTGCCCGGTGATGTCTATCTCCAGGGTGGTGTTTGTGGAGATGAGCTTGTTATTATTATCCAGGGCCCCCGCATCGAACAGCTTCAAATAGGCGTCGCCCATCATCTCGGTGTGGCATCCCAGGTGGTTCTTTTGGATCAGAAGCTCGCCGATGGCGTTGGTGGTAACCCCGATACTCAGCTGGATGGTGGAGCCGTCCTCGATAAGATCGATGACGTTCTAAGCTATGGCGCGATCGATGTCTCTCACCGGTTCGGGGGAAAGGGCGAAGACGGGGTGATGGTTTTCCACTACCTTGCCCACCCGGGAGATATGCACGAAGTTTGGCCCGTGCACCTTGGGTTGCTGCTTGTTTACCTCAACGTACAGTACGCCCAGCTTGTCCAGCACGTTCAGATAGTTGCCGAATAACCCGTAGTTGAAGTAGCCGTTATTATCCATAGGACCTGTCTTGATCATTAGCTTGCGGTAGCCGGCGAACTCCGTAGCCAGGTAGGTCACCCGGCTGAAGTGATAGGGGGTATGGGTCATCAGGCCTTCGGCCGGGAAGCTCCTGTCCAGCGGCGCGCCGGGGGGCGGCGTTAATGTCTAGGCCTCCAGCCTGGTGTACGAGGAAATCCGCAGCAGGCATTGCGGGGGAGGCAACTGCAATACGGGCTGCGGTGAGCACGCGCGAAGGCTTGGAAACCTGGCTGTGCCTGGCCAACCTCAATCAGGCCGAGGCCCGGTTCGAGATCGATTATTATATTGCGGGCGGGCGGTCAACCAAGGTCGGCTACATCCTTCCATCCGGCAGCAGGACCACCCTCTTGCTGAACCAGGTACTGGGGGATGGCAGGGACGTGTCCGCCCATGTCAGGAGCGATCTGCTCATCCTGGCCGAAAGGCCGTGTACTTCAAGTACAGCGGGGGCGGCGGTCACTGCGTCGCGGGCGCGTGGAGCGTCGACGACGAATGGTGTTTTGTGGAAAGGTGCACCCGTTGCGGATTCGAGGAGTGGTTGCGTATCGCGAATCCCAATGCCGAAACGGCACGAATCAGGATTGATTTCCTGGACGGAAGGGGAGAATGCACTTCGAGCACTTACCATATAATGCCTGATTCCAGATTTACGCTGAGCGTAAACGAGGCTCTGGGGGGTAAACACGACGTCTCCGCGAGGATCTCGTGCGATGCGGGCATCGTGGCGGAGAGGCCCATATATTTTCTATTCGCGTCCCGCGCTTTTCAAAGAGCCGCGCTTCCGCCCTCCGCTTTCATGGCAATTAGGGGCTGATGCCTCACCCTGGAATAGGCGCGGGCGGCCCGGAATGCGGCTCACATCCCATATTAGCGATGATTATCGGTGCGAGAGATCAGTGATCCACGCCGATCATGACGTTGGTGGCCTTGATGACCACGTATACATTCTTGCCCTCGGCCAGGCCCATGGCCTCGCACGATTCCTTGGTGATAACCGAAATGACCTCGTCCCCGCCGGGGAGTTCCACTGTTATCTCCGCATTGACCATCCCCATGTCTACTTTCTTCACTTTGCCCTTGAGGGCGTTACGTGCGCTGATTTTCACAACTTGCACCTCCCTTTGGCTCGGCCGTCCGCGGCGCTTCTACGCAGGTGGATGCCGGAAGCGGCGGTTTGAACACGCAATCACACCGTATAAAAATGCCCAATTCCGGTGTTGTTGAAACATCTCTCAACGGCATTGCGAGCGACGGGCGCCGACGTTGTATCCATAAACCGGCCGATCTGGAAGTCAAACACGGCGCAACGACTTTTCGTAACTCGTCCCGGTCCGGTACAATGAGTAGACCGAGT
The DNA here is from genome assembly GCA_034188985.1 of Actinomycetota bacterium. Classification (GTDB taxonomy): domain Bacteria; phylum Actinomycetota; class Geothermincolia; order Geothermincolales; family RBG-13-55-18; genus JAXHVT01. Next base: position 2,151 of record JAXHVT010000039.1, read on the forward strand.
ACGGAGAGAACGCCGCTTCTGAGCAAAGAGGGCGTGAGATCTATCGATTAAAGGGGTGAAAAGATGGCAACCCGCAAACTACGATTTTCATTACGAGTGACCACGACGGCACTGGCGGCCGTATTGCTCCTGCTGCTCACAGGTTCTACGGTACTCATGGCGGGAGCGGAGGTGAAATGGGTAACCGACGGTATACCCATGACCAGGGCGGCCGGCGACGACGACGCCCCCCTGGTGGTGGCGGACGGCTCCGGAGGAGCGGTAATAGTCTGGAAAAGCGTGAGCATGACCGTTGGGGCGCAGCGGGTGGACGTCAACGGCAACCTGCTATGGGGCAACGACGGCATAGTCGTCTTCACCGGTATCTCCGGGACGGTTTTCGGATACGATGTCATACCGGACGGCAGCGGTGGCGCCTTCGTGGTCTGCGACGAAGCGGGGGGAAAGATCCATGGTCAGCACATAGACCAGAGCGGCAACCTTCCCTGGGGGGCGGCCGGCGTGTTGCTGCACTGCGGCAGCGCCGATTCCTGGTACCCCCGTATGTGCTCGGATGGGTCCGGCGGCTTCATCGCCGCCTGGGAGGACCAGCTAAACCCCTCGGGTAATAACGATATCCTGGCCCAGAGGGTGGATAGTACCGGAACGACCCAGTGGAACGCCGTAGTGGGCGGCGGCGCCTATGTTTACAGCGGCAGCGGCGATCAGACCCATGTTCAGGTGGTAGCCGGCTCGAGCAGCGACGCCATAGTGGCCTGGCAGGACGACCGCAGTGGTGACGATTACGTCTATTCTCAACGTATGGATACGGCCGGTAACCGGCTATGGAACGCGAACGGCGTCAACCTGGGCAAGGGAGGCTGGGGCGAGCACTATACCCGCGATATCGCCACTGACGGTGTGGGCGGGGCCATCGTGGGCTGGGAGTACCCGGGTGGCTCGGCCACCAGCAGTGACATCTACGCCCAGCGTATCTGCTCCGCCGGATTGACTCAATGGACGGCGGGGGGGGTTCCTGTTTGCGCCAATCCGGCCGCGCAGTGGCGCCCCCAGGTAGTCTCCAACGGGGCCCAGGGGGCATATATCGCCTGGGACGATTACAGGGGGAACGAGACCGATGTATACTGCCAAAATATTACCTCCGCAGGCTCCCCCTACTGGATGGCCGACGGTTTTCGGGTAACGGTACAGGTGGAAGCCCAGCGCGAGGTGCGCGCCGCCCCGGACGGCGCCGGAGGAGTGATCCTTTCCTGGATGGACTCGCGCCACGGCTACGATTACGAGGTCTACGCCCAGCGGCTGAACGACGCCGGTAACGAGTACTGGACCTCCACCGGGGCGCGGATATGCTCCAAGGAGAGCGGCGAGGCCAACCCGGCGCTAGCCAACACCGCAAGCGGCGAGGCCATCATCGCCTGGCGGGACACGCGCAATACCTCGACCACCGGCTACGATATTTACGCCCAGCGGGTGATAACCACCGGCGGACCACTGCCGACAACCTGGTACTTCGCGGAGGGCACCACCCGCAGCGATTTTAACCAGTTCATCAGCATAGAGAACGCCAACGCGGCCGAGAGCGAGGTCAAGATAACCTACATGCTGGAGGGGGGAGTCACCCAGAAGGAGTTGCTGGCCGTCCCCGGGCGTTCCCGGGCCACGGTTAACGTAAACGCGTTTCTTCTCCCGGGTACAGATAACTCAGCCCAGGTGGAGACGACCAACAACGTCCAGGTGGTGGTCGAGCGCCCCATGTACTTCAACTACAACGGGGTATGGACCGGCGGCCACGATGTGGTGGGCGTTAGCCAGGCCCGGCAGGAGTGGTACTTCGCCGAGGGGACCACACGCCCCGGGTTCGAGCAGTACATCTGCATCCAGAACCCGGAGGCCACCGACGCCTTAGTGCACGTCGACTACATGCTGGAGAACTCCCAGGTCATCCCCCAGGACCTGACCGTTGTAGCCAGGTCGCGCCAGACCATACCCGTAAACGGCATACTGGGGCCGGACAAGGACAATTCCGCCAAGGTGAGTTCCACCAACGGCGTGCCCATCGTGGTGGAGCGCCCCATGTATTTCAATTACAACGGGGTGTGGACGGGCGGCCACTGCACCACCGGCGCCCTGGAGCCCGCCGAGAACTGGTACTTCGCCGAGGGGACCACCCGGCCGGAATTCGACCAGTATATCTGTCTCCAGAACCCCGAGACCAACAAGGCGGAGGTGACTATAACCTACATGCTGGAGGGTGGGGTCACCGAGGTGCGTACGCTTGGTGTCGAGCCGGAGAGCAGGACTACGGTGAACGTCAAGCAGGTGCTGGGCCTGGATAAGGATAACTCGGCCGAGGTCAAGAGCACCAACGGCGTGAAAATCGTGGCCGAGCGTCCCATGTATTTCAACTACAAAGGTAAGTGGACGGGCGGGCACGACGTGGTGGGCGCGAACGCCCCCGGGGACACCTGGTACTTCGCCGAGGGTACCACCAGGACGGGATTCGAGGAGTGGATATGCCTGCAGAACCCCAATGCCTATCCCGTGGAGGCCCTGATCACCTACATGCAGGACGACGGCCTGAACGACCTGGATATATTGGATCTCCCGGCCACCAGCAGGCAGACCATATGGGTGAATAACGAGATATACGGCGAGCACGACGTGAGCGTGCGGGTGGAATCGAGCGACGGCTCGCCCATCATCGTCGAAAGGCCCATGTACTTCACCTACGGGGTCTATAACTGGACCGGCGGCCACGACGTCCTGGGCTATTAGGGACTCCCCTTCATACGAGACGATTTAAAGCGCTTGGTATCGCAAGCCGGGGCCAGGCGCTGGCCCATATAACTTCCATATGATGCACATTAAAGCGGCCGCTCTATACGGAGCGGCCGCTTTATCTTTTATGTCTTCGCTTACAACCCGGTCCTACGGGCTGGCCGGCTTAACTCAGGCACTTTCTGAGGCCTGACCCATGTGCCTCAGGTGTTTACGAGGGATATAGCCTTGATGGCGCGGGGCATGGAGGGATAAACGGGGATACCCCCATCCAGCAGCCTTTGCTGCAGGCGGCGCATGGCCTCCTCCATGGGCAGGTCCTCCAAACCGGCCGCCCTGGAATACATCACGGCGACCACCGGCTTTCCGCTGCGTTCCTTGGCCTTGATGAGGATATCCGCCGCTTGCGTGAGAGCTTCCTCCCCGCCCAGCCCGAAGGCGAAATTATATGCGAGGTCGAAGACCAGAATATCCGTGCCCGCATTATCGGTGGCTTCCGTCATGGCCGGGTCGAAGACCTGCGGTGCCGTCATCGGCGTCCCGATATCCAGGGGATTCGAGGCCACCGCTCCCGCGTACCCAAGGATTTTACGCAGGCGGGAAAGCACGTCTTCGGCTAGGGGAGGAACCTCAAGGCCCTCCGCCTCGGCCAGATCGGCGGCGTAGGTGCCGAGTCCGCCGCCCCCACCGCTGAGGAGCAGGCGGCGCCCCGGATTCCTGCCAAGGTGTTTCAGGGCGAGCAGGACGTCGCAGATCTCCTCCACGCCGGAGGCCTCTATCACGCCGCACTGGTGCATGACCGCCTCCCATATGAGGGAAGAGCCGGCCAGTGATCCGGTGTGAGAGATAACCGCGCGGCGGGATGACTCGCTCTTGCCCACCTTCCATAGCACCACCTGTTTGCGGGAGGAGGCTTCGGCCAGGGCGTCGAACAAGTCTCTGCCGTTCCCCGCGCCCTCTATATAGCCCGCTATGAATTCGGTCTGGGGATCGCGGGCGAAGTAGCGCAGGAAGTCGCATTCGTCCAGATCGGCGGCGTTGCCGTAACTGATGATGGCGCAGAAGTCGATACCCATGCTCTTGCCCAGGCGGCCCACGTGGGCCGAGAAGCCGCCGCTCTGGGAGATAAAAGCGGTGTTCCCCACCTTCTTGGAGAAATCGTGCCCGGGCAGAAGGGTGAGGCCGTTACGTGGGTTGTATATGCCGAAGCAGTTAGGGCCGATGATGTGAAAACCTCCCTCGCGAGCCAGGCTCAAGGCCTTCTTCTCCAGCGCTTCCCCCTCTACGCCGGCCTCGCTGAATCCCGCGGCAAGGATGATGACGCCCTTGACCCCCAGATCGGCGCAATCCTCCAGAACCCGCATTGAGTGGTGGGCGGGGATAGTTATATAGACCAGCTCGGGTACCTCGGGAAGGGACTTGAGGTCGGGGTAGACCTCGTGTCCCATGATCTCCTTCTCGCCGGGATTAACCAGGTAAAGGGGCCCCTTGAAACCGTAGGCGAGCTGTACCGTGGTGTACAGGGAGCCGAACTTCATAGGCTTGGCGGAGGCTCCCACGATGGCCATGGATCCGGCGTTGATTACGGCGTCTATTTCCTCGTAGTCGAACCGCAATAAAAACACGTCCCTTTCCGCATCCGGGACATTATATCACAGGGCGGAACCGTGAATTCACTTGTTATGCAGGTTACAGGGACGCGGGGAATGCGGTTATGGCGCTACTCGCCCGCCGACCTGGAGATCAGACCTCGGAAGCTGGTCACCATTTCCCGGAAGGCCAGCTTCAAGCCCTCCAGCTCCTCTCCCTCGCGTATGGTTATATCCACGTCCAGGTTGCCCTCCATTACCTCCTCCGCCGCCTCGGAGAGCTCTTCGACCGGTTTGGTGATATTACGGCGGATAAGGAAGTTCAAGACCAGGAAGGTCAGTATGATCAAGGCTATGAAGGATCCCAACAGGACGGGGATCAGCATGAGGTAAATGCTGTTCCTCTCCTCTCTGTAGAAGGATTCCATCTCCTCTACCTCGCCTTGCATCGATTTAATCCCGAGATATGCATGATAAGTGTCCTGTGTGGTGAAGAGTTCCAGGGCTATGATATGTTCGCCCTCCAGCCCCAGCTCGGGGATGCCGTTTTCAACGTAAAGGTGGTGTTCCCCCTCTTCGATAGCCCGCAACAGGTAATCGGGAGCTTGCCAGCTATATGTAAGGCTCTCGTCGCTCGAGACTACGACGACTCCCGTTTCCGGCAGCATACCTCCGCCCAGAATAACCAGCAATCCCTCGAGGTCCATGACATCCTCCTCTACGAGGTCCTTGCAGAAGTCGTTGTAATAGAGCTGGTAGTCGTAGGGCTCCTCCCTGAGAATGTATGCATACTGCTCGTTTATGCTCAGTACCTCGTAGCCCTCCTCCTTCATTCTTTCGGTTATCACAGGGTTGATAGTCTGCTTGAGATATATGGAAGAGCCGCTGAAGCCCTCCGAGACGCTGTCGATCATGATGTCTATACTCTCGTCGATGATGGCGTTCTGGTTCATGTTGTAGATCAGGAATCCCACCAGCCCGAAGGCTATGAATATGAAGAGAATAAAAGCGGTTATATAATACAGAGTTCTCGAGCGCGGCGCCCACAGTTTCCGCTGCTCGCGACTCGCCCTCCCTTTGAGAACCGCGTTGCCGGCGTCATCGTCAAGCGGTTCCTCCAGCCGATCGGGCGGCCCCTCCTGCGAGAATAATCGAAGGATTCTCTGCAGGTTCTTAATCATGACGTTGAAGGAGATCTTCAGTTTCTCGAATTCCTCCCCCTTGCGAACCGGTATCCTCGTGTCCAGGTCGCCCGCCATGACATCGTCCGCGGCGTTGCACAGCTCCTCTATCGGCTCGGTTATCCTTTTACGGGTCAGAAAGCTCAGGAAGATCAAAGTCAATATGGCGACCATCAAGGTGGAGACGATCATGAACACCGTGAGATCCAGGGAGCCGGCACGCTCCTTTTCGTCGAAGAAGGAGTTTATGGCGGAGTTGTCCTCGGCCATCGGTTTCACGGACACGTAATGGGCTGCAAGGCCCGAGTCGGGCAGCGTGATAGTCTTGATCATCACCAGGGACTGGCTTTTCAGGTCGAGGCCTGGGACGGGTTCGTCCACCCAGGAGTAGGGGTCACCCTCCTCGACCAAAGTGGACACGAAAGCGGACGTATCGGGGTTGTAGATAAAGCTGCCGTCACTGGCTGCTACAACCACGTACGGGTATTCGCCGTCCGGGTAGGGCAGAGCTATCATGGCTTCCGTGAGGCCCATGAAACCCGAGTCCACCATCTCGGTCAACCGCAGGCTCAGGAAATCATTGCCCGGAGAGGCATCGCCTCCGTCCGCGCTTTCCGTGAGACCCCGAGCGGACAGATCCCCGACCTTACCCTCCCCGAGGTATATCAGGAAATCGATGGCGTAGGAGCTGGTGACAAAGGTGTTGTCCACCTCGGTCTGGATGAGGTTTTCACGGCTTTTCTCAATCAGACGGCGCTGGGAGTGACTGTAGATGAAATTGGTTGCCAGCCCAGAGAGGATAAATACGAGAATGAGGAGAATGGTGATCTGGTAGAGCGTCATGCTTCTCTTACGCCTCATACCGGTTCTGCGCTTCTTATGCAACGAATGCTTCATTGATTTCATCAACGGCTGTATCTATCGGCTGTTGCCTCTCTGTCGTATCATTGGCCCTCCCAGGTTCTTATCGGCTGGACGGGATTTACATTTGAATTCTTACCCCGTGGGACAGGATAACCGCTCCGCATGCCCTGGGCAAACGGATTCCCTGCGTGGAGGTTTTTCGGCCCCGGCGCGTATCTCTGTCGTGGAGGCGCCTATATTCCCCCATGCACCCTGGAAGTATGCGTCCACGGCGCATAAGAGGCTTCCCTCCAGCAAGGTATATGGCCGTGATTCCATAGCTGTTCGAGGATCGACATCTCCCTCACTTTGTCTTACGCCACATGTCCGTCGCTCGGGGATCCGGTTACGGAACCGCCGACCTTGCCGCTATCGTGCATAGGTGAAGGATTGATATACTTAACAGCATGGGTGTTGGAGTGCTGAAATTGCAGGAGCTAAGCAGCCCGGAGATCGATTCGCTGGACCGTGAGAAGACTCTCTTCGTAATGGCCTTGAGTCCCCTGGAGGTGCACGGTCCCCATCTTCCCCTGGGCACGGACGTTATGGTGGCCAAGGAGATCAAGGACCGGGCCATTGAGAAGATAGGGCAGATGCACCCAGAGCTCCGTTTCGTCCTCTTTCCCCCGTCGTATGTGGGCAGCGATACCATACCGGGCTCGGTGGAGGTGGACAGCCGGGCCGTGAACCTGCTCCTGGTGGGCAGCGCCTCTTTTCTGGCCGACCGCGGTTTCCGCTGGCTGCTGGTAACCGATAATCACGGCGGCCCCCGGCATCAGATCGCCACCGCTAAGGCTGTGCGGCGGCTGTATGAGCGCCGTTGTTTTCACATCGTGGCCCCCTTTCTTCGCTTCTACCGCGAGATGGTGGAGCTGGATCCCGAGTTGCTGGACCGGCTGGGCGTTGGATCGGGGGCTTGCGGAGATGCGAATGACTGCCACGCAGGCCTCAACGAGACGTCGCTCATGCTCCGCGCCCATCCCTCCAGGGTGCGGCCCATGTGGAGGGAGCTGGCCCGTGTCTCCATCGACCGCAGGCGCTGGCCTAACCTGCTTCTGGGCACGGTGGGCAAGTGCCTGGGCGCCCTGGGGCTGACGGATATGGCCGAGGATGTAGGATACCTGGGCATCATGCTCAGCTGGATCACGGAGAAGTATCCGTCCACCTATATAGGTGAGCCGGGCGCAGCCTCGCCCGATGCCGGGGAGAGGATGCTGGACGCCTTCTCCGATGCCGCGGCGCGGGACGTATCCGCCGCCTTGCGGGGCGAGCCGCCCTACTACCAGCCAATGGGATGGTCACTGCGCTTCCTGGAGCCGAGCCGCTGACGGATAAGTCAGGCCGTATGTTCAATCCCCACCTTATAGGCGAGGAACTGGCTGCCTGGATTCGAAACCTGTGAGCACCGATACGGCGGCGGGAGATGGCGGGCGCGGAGAGGCAAGAGCCTGCGGGACCCTACGGGCTGAGTTCTGCCACTATCACGACGTTGGATGATACAATCGAGAGGCCGCGTTCCTTAAGAGATGAAGCTAGTATAAGGAGGGTCAGCATTGCGCTGGAATGATGATCTGGAGATTTTGGAGGACAATAAATGCGTATGGATAGATCCCCATGTTCACATACTGCCGCCCCGTCGCATGGCCGGTCTGGTCAGGTGGGTTAAGAAGTTCACGCCCGGCTTCCCCTTAAGCGAGGATATCGACAAGGATTACATACTCGCCGAGCTGAGAAAGTCCAGGGTTCCCTATTTCTTCAACCTGGTATTTCCCCTGTGGGAGGAGGAGACGGAGGACCTCAACCGTTTCAACCGGGATCTTTGCGCCGGGATACCCGAGGCTATACCCTTCGGTTCGGTGCACATCGAGACCCCGGACAAGGAGAGGGAGACCCGTCGCTGTATCGAGGAATATGGTTTCATCGGCATGAAACTGCACCCCTTCGCCCAGCGGTTTCCCGCCTTTGGGGCCGAAATGCGGCCCATGTTCGAGGTGCTGAACGAACACCACAGGCCATTCCTGGTCCACACAGGATTCGACGAGTTCTACGGTATGGATATGGATCTTCGGGAGATGGAGGCGGTGATCCGCGATTATCCCGAAATGCAGGTGGTGGCGGTACACTCTCTCTTTCCCCGCTTCGGTCTTGCCCACCGTTTGCTCGAGGAATACCCGAACTTCTGGTTGGACATGACCAACACCATCACCTGTATGCATTTCTACCTCGAGTTCAAGAAGAACGGTACGGCTTTTCCGCTCATGACCGAGAGCCTGGAGGTCGACAAGGTGGATGAGAACTACCAGGATTTCTTGAGATTGTTCAGCGATTATCCCGAGCGCATCATGTATGGAACTGATTTCCCGGTGGGATTCGGTTTCCATCCCTCCCTACTCGACGACCTGCTTTATTTCGACTTCGGCGAGGATGTTGAGGACTACCTGCTCGTGGGAACGGTGCGGAGGCTTATCGCGGCGTGCGGATGTCCCGATCCTTTCCAATCCTGAGGAGCGGTGGCGTAACAGGATCGGGCCGGACATTTGAATCGCGGTAAGGTTTTTTCGCCTGTAAACCGGGAATATACATAGCTGTAGCCAGACGGATATAATCTTAGCAAGGAGGTAGAGGATGTCCGCGATACGTGACTACCTGAAAACACAGCACCTTTTCACCATGAAGGCTTTCCTTTCCCCGAAGGAGAATCCGGACCAGAAGATATGGTTCGACTACGATGAATCGGGTAAGGTCACGGGCCATTCCTTCGTACCGGCGGACAAGGAGTGGGACGGCAGCGGGGTCAAGCCACTGATCGTTCGCATGGGCCGCTTCGAGAGCGAACAGAAGATGACCGAGAACTGGACCGAGTTCGTCGATATGGCCGAGGAGGAGGAGAAAAAGCAGATCGGCAGCTAGCCTCCACGGCTCGACATTGCCGTTGTTGACGCCCGCGTCCACCGGTCCGATAATTATGCATGGAGAGAGTCGGCCGGGTGGTCGCAGGCGCGTCTTTCGAGGCGCGTTCGAGGAAAGTCCGGACTCCGCAGGGCGGGGAGCTGGGTAAGTCCCAGGCGGGGTGACCCGACGGAAAGTGCCGCAGAAAGGGAAACCGCCCACTGTTGCCGGAACCGCGCGATTGCGCGGTCGAGGTAGTGGTGGGTAAGGGTGAAAAGGTGGGGTAAGAGCCCACCAGCGGTCCCGGTGACGGGGTCGGCTTGGTAAACCCCTCCCGGAGCAAGGCCAAATAGGGGCCGATGCTGTGGCCCGCAGCGTTCGAGGCTCGGGTAGGCCGCATGAGGCCGTCGGCGACGGCGGTCCCAGATGGATGACCACCACCTGGATGCGTCCAGGTACAGAATCCGGCTTACAGGCCGGCTCTCTCCATTACCTTTCCCCGCGTACGGGGCATTCCAGTTATCGCCTTTTCGGTCATTGTCGGCCGGTTGCCTTGCGGCGATCGTCTTCATGCCCATTCCTGACCCGGTGAACGTTTTCGTGTTGACGCGCGGAGAGCTGAACTTTCTTAAAGTTTTGCTTGCTATTCTACGATGTTTAGAGTGAATATAAATACGGCTTAGGGGGTTATCGGACATGAGCATCGCTTGCTGTAAAAATTGTGGCGTCCCGAGGATGATCTCTCTTACGCATCGCTGGCGCGATGACGGGATCCTCGAGAGCAGGATGGGCTCCACGAGGGGGATATTGATAGAGAAGGAGGTTTTCTCCGGCATCCTTGAGAGTATCGAGGATAAACTGGGCGTGCCTATAGATCACATAATCATAGATGCCAAGCGGCGCGACGCCAAGCTCTACGTGGACGATATCCTGTCCGGGGTCCTGGGAAAGGTGATACGCCAGCCTTGGTTGAGGGTATTCGGCTATAAGATTATGATCCTTCAGGCCAGCTATATCGGTTTGGCCAAGATGAGACTCCTCAGCTACAAACCGGGCAGAAGATTCATTGGTGTTGTGGAATCCGTCTACCATCCCGCCCTTTTCATGGGGGACGTATGCGGCGCCTTCGAGAGCCTGGAAGGGGTGAGGGCGAAACCTGAATATGGGCGAGTAGGCGATAACTGGTATATGGAGTTGACGCCCAGCGGTGAATATCCGGGCGAGGACCGTCTGGAACTCGAAAAATTACCCGAGGTGCCGGCGCGTGCCGGTTATGACAGGTGCCCCGAATGTGGCGTCCCCAGGAACATCGGTGACACCCTTCGCTGGGAGCCGCGGCGGGGGAAGATAGTCGATAAAGTCACTGGAAAATGGATCATATACGTGGACGTGGAGGCACTTGATGCTATTCTCAGGGAACTGGCGAAAGAGCTGGGAGAAGAGATCGACGCCCAGGGGGTCGAGCGTTCCTTCAAGATCTACCGCGACCTTAAAAAGGAGTTCCCCGGTTCCCACCTCGAGAACCTGGCCTTTCTGAAGGATCGCGGGCTGGGGGTGCCGGCCAGCGAGGATCCGGGCCCGGATGAGCTAAAGGCGGGCCTGGAGATCCGCAACGCCTTTAACGGTCCCATCCTGGCCGGCCTGGTAGCCGCCCTGTACGGCGGCGATGACCCCGATTATGCATGGGATAACCTCAAGCCGGGCGTGGTAAGGATAACGGTAAAATCGTAAACCAGGCCAATATTCCCCGAAACGTCATATGGGGGACGTTCACGATTCCCGCCGTGTTGCCGCGAAAGCAGTTGGATACCCCATGTCCGTACACAGCCCCATGGCGGGTATTTCTAATTCGCGGGACAATGAGATAGAGTATTGCATGTCCATTCGAAATCGAGCGAAGGGAGCGTTGATGGAGGAAAGCAAGCCTTTGAAGTAACTATTCGACGAGAAGACATTGAAGAAGGCCGATTTCTGCATGAACAAGTATCCGATATGTAAGGGCGGCCGTGAAAAAGGCAGAGGGCTCTTTTTATCGAATGACTAAGCTGGAGGCTAAGACGAAGCCCTGTTCGTATTGCAACGCCTACAAGAAGGTTCATGGCGTTTCCGCTTATGAGAAACCGCACCCGCGGTAGGATAGTGGGCGGATACGTAGGGGCTTTGTAGGTTGGGAAGACGGGCTCTATTTCGCTGGACTCTATTGTTTATCATGGCGTGATATGGACTTGAGCGCATCGTGCCGCGGTGGAGTAGCCGGTTTTCCATACCCGGCATTCCCTCGGGAATATTTATATATTCCCGCGCATGCATATGAGACGGCGTCGATGCCCGCTCCTCTCACGATTCGAGATGAGCTTGTTTTCAAGTGGTCGCGAGGCCCGGCTTGTTGAATACCGGCCGGCTATGATTACATTCAATTGGGTGGTTGGCGGTATATGTGGCTAGGGTCGAGGGTTTAATGGGGGGATATATGGCGTTTTCTATCTTGCGGGATCGTGGAGGGCATGCGGGGCGATAGCCTGCCATCAGGCCCTCTCGGTGAGGAGGAGTGGAAGAAAATAGTAAATGAATCCACCAGGGTCTTCGCGTTGAACGAGGTGGATCAGGGTGAGATATACTACCACATGCCCTCCATTCATCATTACCCCTCGCTCTTCGCCTGGGACAGCGGATTCCACGCCGCCGCGATGAGCAACCTGGATGTCTCCAAGGCGGCGAGGGAGCTGGAGACGCTATTCCGGCAGACACGCGATGACGGCCGTATGCCCCACGAGGTACTCATGCCCAACCGTGCTTCCAGGCGGTTCTCACGCCGGTTGCAGACCTGGCTGGTGCGCTGGGAGTACGATGGAGACGGTGCCTCCTTCATGGTGGATCCACCCAGCTACCATTTTGCCGCCGAGATAGTTTACAGGCGCAGCGGAGACGGTGATTGGTTGCGGAGGCTGTGGCCGCGAATGCGCGGCTGCCTGGATTATCTGTTGGTGACGAGAGACGTGAAGGGAGACGGCCTGGTGACCATCTTTCATCCCTGGGAGTCGGGAACTGACATGTCGCCGCAGTTCTTCCAGGCCATGGACTTGCATGCCAACCGGCGCAGGGATGTTGTCCGCGCCGCTCTTTACACCACCGCGCTTTTCGCCATCAACAGCTTGAAGGGTTGGGATATTCGGAGGTTAACCAGGGCGGGCGGCTTTGCCTGCGAGGAGCTGACCATGAACTGCCTGACTATTCGCGCCTGTCGCAGTATGGCCTATATGGCGGGGGAGTTGGGCAGGCGGGAGGAAGAGGCGAGATACCGGGGACGTGCCGAGTCCATGATGGAAGCGCTTGATCGTCTTTGCTGGGACGAGGAGCAGGGGTGTTACTTTCCCCGTTTCGGAATCGGCGAGACGTGTCTGGCCCGCCGCCGCACCGCCGACTCGCTCATGCCCCTTTTCACGGGCATCTGCCCACGCGACAGGGCCTGCAGGCTGGTGGAGGAACACCTACTCGACCGCGGCGAGTTCTGGAATGAATACCTCGTACCCTTCAACCCCGAAGACGAGCTGGCGGGAGCCTGCTCGTGGGTGGATAAGAGGCTGTGGGCGGGGCATTGTATCTGGATCAATTTCTGCTGGATGCTGGCTATAGGATTGGGTGAATACGGCTATACGGAGGAAGCCACGGAGGTAACCCGGCGGGTGGTCCACATGATACTCAGGGAGGGTTTCTACGAGTTCTATGATTCACGTACGGGCGAGGGAAGAAGGATAGCGGAATTCTGCTGGCCGGCCCTGGCCCTGGATATGATGTATCGCTTCTGGCCCCGAGCGCACTAGCCGCCGCGTCGTGGACCGATAAGGAAGCGCCTGCCGCATCTGCCGCAGATCTCTTGCTCCCCCATGTCCTTGGAGGAGATGGGGATAAGGGAATAGAGCATCTTCTTGCGGGTGATCTTTACCCTCGTGAGGGAGTAGGGAACTCCACACGAGGGGCACACGCCTTGGCCCTCCTCGAGTATCTCTTCTTCAAGTCGCTCACTTACCCATACAGGGATAATGATCGTGAAAGCCGTCATTCGGATCAATGCCTCCTGGTGCGTTCGGGGAAGGCGTCACTCATCATGCCCGTACGCAGGTAGTCGAGGTACTGCTGCCTGCGCCGCAGGGCCACCATATAGAAGGGTACAAGGATAACGGCTATGATCAGCGTGAACCAGGAACGGAAGAGCACGGCCACCCCCAGGTTCATAATCGTCCTGGCGGTTATGCGGTGATATCCCCTACGGGCTATGGTGGACCGCTGCTGGGACGGCTCGTTCTTATACCTTTTCATGGAATAGAGATTATACGTGAAGCCGGCCAACCATACGGCCATTCCCAGGGGCAATGAGATCCAGTTGGATAAAGGAAGGAGCCAACCCGCCATGAGGCTGGTGGCCACGCTTCCCCACAGCGCCAGAAAATGCAGTACCAATATCCAGTTAGCTTGCGGCATACCGTTCCTTATACCCAGTCATAATGCTAAGAAAACGCCTTCGAAGGATCTTTGTAGTCTACGAGTAGTATAGCAAGGGAAGGTTAATATATTTCCTTGGAGAAGATAAAAATATAGTATTAGGAGAACAACGCAGGTAATCGGCTGTTCAGAGAGACCGTTTTGTAGCAATAGAGGGTTTTTCTATATAAGTACCGGCCCCGTGAGCGAAAGGAGGATGATTGGGTGAGTGACCTTGTAGAGATCAGGCGGCGCCTGCAGCACCTCGCGGAACTGGTCAATAACATGCGGGAGCAGTTCAGCAGGTTGAGCGGCCCGGAGGGGCAGCTGATGAAGGAGAAGGCGAAGGAGGAGGGTAAGCGAATAGGTATAGGAGCGGGAATATCCTTCTTCGGTCTCCTCATCGCCGCCGTCGCTTCCGTGTATGTCCTGGCCGTGATCATCTTGCTGGTGAATATAGCCCTGGACAGGCTGTGGTTGTCTGCCCTGATCGTTGTAGGGGGCTTTCTCCTCATAGGAGGCGGGATATTGGCCATCGGCGCGGCGATCGTCGGCAAATCCGGCAAGGAGCTCTCCGAGATGAGCAAGGATATCCAGCAGCAGCTCAAATCGACCGGCGAGGAGATGAAAAAGACGGTCGAGGAGATGCAGGAGATCGCCAGGAAGGAGGCGGAAGAGCGGCAGAAACAGGTTCTCGAGATGGCACAGCATGCTAAAAAAATAGCCCCAGTCGTTGTCGGCGCCTATGTGGGATACAGGGTTATCAAGTGGGCCGTCCGGCGACGATCCGATAAGCGAGCTATGATCCTGTTGCAGATGGAGGAGGAAGCCTGACCTGAACCCAAGAAGAACGTACGTTAGAGGGGGCCGGAGACGGCCCCCTCGTCTTCTACTAAACCTATACTTTAGATTTATAATTATGACTCTATCATGCTTGATTTCCACCGGCAGAGGGAGCGAATTACGTTTCCATCGCGTTAACATACCCGTTGGCACAACCTGGTTACTTGCTGTAGAAATGCGGGTAGCATCCCTGTAATACGAGCTTTTGAGGTGTTTTCTGCCCTGCGATGCCGCGTTTAAGACGATTTCTTGGGCACCAGAGGGTTTATTGGAGAAAGGGTTGGTGTAAATACTAAAGCTATACTACAGGTAGATTATATCGCATATTTACTCCGCGCTGCCTGGATTTGACCGGTTTGCCCGCAGTACTTGAGGCGATTCGATCATATCCGCGATACCGTCGGATCGCGGGGGAAGATTACCGCGCCCATTGTCACCGATGGAGATTATCCTGGGATAGGAGGTGATGAAGTTGGACTATTCCCACAGCCAGTTGGAAACCTACAGGAATTGCCCGTTCAAATACAAGCTGCAGTATATGGATCGCATAAGGACGAAGAGGAGAAGTATAGAGGCATTCATGGGCACGATGGTACACGAGGCGCTGGAGAGGCTGTACCGTGACCTGATGATGTCACGTTGCCCCGAGTTGGAGGATATCCATCGTTTTTATCTTGATCGCTGGGAGGAAAAATACGGCGGCGACGTCTTCATAGTGAGGGAGGAGTACGGTCCCGAGGATTATCGTCAGACCGGGATGCGGTGTATATCCGATTACTACCGCAGGTATCATCCCTTCGAGGGCAATGCTACCCTCGGGTTGGAGAAAAGGGTAAATATACCCGTGAGTGACGAAGAGGGAAGGCTGTTGCGGTTCTCGGGAATACTGGATCGCCTGGACAGCCCGGAGGCGGGTCGCTACGAGATACACGACTACAAGACCTCCGGAAGTTTGCCAACCCGGCAGGAACTGGAGGGAGACCGCCAGTTGAGCATTTACCAGTTGGCCGTGGAGGATGGTTATCCGGATGCCGTGGATGTCGAGCTCGTATGGCACTACCTGGTGTTCGACCGCGAGCTAAGATTGCGGCGCACCCCGGAGGAGCTGCGGGCGGTTGCCGCCGAGGCCGCAAGCACCGTGAGGGAAATCGAGACAGCTTCGGATTTCCCCGCCAGGGAGAGCCAGCTTTGCCTGTGGTGCGAGCTCCAGGAGCATTGCCCTCTTCGCAAACATATATTAAAGGTAGCCAAGATCGCTCACCGCGAGCTGGGTACGGACCACGGCATGCAGCTCGTGGATTCCTACGCGGAATGGACCGAGCGCAAGCAGGAGGCGGAAAATCGCCTTAGGGAATTAAGGGAGGAGATCCTGGAGTTCTCCTCCTATAATGACGTGGACAACATACAGGGAACCTTCCACGTCCTGAAGATAAATCGCGTCCCCAAGCCCAAGCTCCCTTCCGGTTCGAGCGAGGAGAGAGAAAAGCTGGAGGGAATATTGCGGGACGAAGGCGTACGGGAGAGCGTCAGCTCTCTCAGCTCGAGCAGGTTGGGAAAAGCCCTTAGCAATGGAAGCCTGGGCAGGCATATCGCGGAACGTTTGGAGCCCCTCATCGAATGGGAGGAGGTCCCCTATCTCAGGATCTACGGCGGCAAGGGCGCCTGACGGGAACCCGGGAAAAAGCTTAGACGGCCTTGTTCATCGTGCTTAGAAGGCTTTCCGGGTAACCTTGAACCGTGCCGGTGGATCCGCCCCGCGCCAGGAGCACACCCGTGGACGCCGTTTTATCCCCTCGAGATGGTGGACCTGGACAGTCGCCGGCCTGGATCTCTACACGTCCAGGAAATTCAGGATCTCGTTAGCTATATCACGCGGAAACTGGGCTATCGCGCCATGCGTTCCCCCGGGGATGACCACAAGGCGACAGCCCGGTATGGCCTCGGCCAGGATACTGGAGTTCTCGGGAGGTATGAGTATGTCCTGATCGCCGGTGATAACCAGTACGGGCACGAACAGCTCTCCAAGTCGGGGATAGTCGGACCAGGACATGATTCCCTGGAGCTGGCTGGCGAAGGCCCTGGGCGGCGTGGGGGCGATGGAATAGCGCTGGACGATATCCTCGATCAAGCCCTAGCTTTCCTCGATGTATCGTTCGGAAAACCGCAGGGGCAATATGGCCTCGGCCATGCCCTCCGTAAGTGTCAGGCGTTGAAAGCCAGGAAAAAGAGGGTGAAGAGCACGAGATGCTTGAGCCTCGAGGGATCCCTGTCGCAGCGGAAGGCGGCAAGGATTCCTCCCGCACCTATGACGGGTAGCTGGCCCAGAAAAAGATCGGCAGCCCCAGGCTCGATGCAAATGCGGTCTCATCCCCCTTTTCGCCCCACAGCGGGGCCAGCTTGCCCCATCCGGTACAGCAGCAGCTGTCGTAGTAATGGCAGTTACGACGCAGTACCTTGCGCAGCAGGAAGAGGTGCATAAAGGCCACGTAGGAGGGAAGGAGAAGCGAGAAGCATGGCTTTCGGCCTTTCTCCCCCGGCCTTTCGCCCACCGCCGCGGCCATGGCGCTGGCCACAAGCAGGACGTTGGATGCCGCGATATCCGTCATTCCCCATCTTTCCCTTATCTCTCTCGTGGGATCCTCCTAGCCCTCGATCGGCCGTTCTGGACAGTCTAAATCGTTGGGTGGCGGGAAACAATGGCGATTCCGTTCGCGCACGGGGGATGGAGCGTGATCAGACGAGCCTGGCCTCCTCCCGCAGACGGGTCGTGTGCAGCAGGAAGTAGCTCAGGCACAGCAGCGCTACGGCCCCTGCCACCAGATACATGGCCGGGTAGCCCCAGGCGTCAGCGATCGGCCCCATGGCCACGCCGCCCAAACCTATGCCCACGTCGAAGATAGCCATAAAAAACCCCAGCATGACTCCGCGGTCGCCGGTGGGGGTATGGTCCAGGAGGAGGGCACTGAGCGTGGTGGGGACATAGGCGAAGCCCAGGGCGTAGATAAGGCACCCCAGGATGAAGGTGAAGAGATTGCTCGAGAAGGCGATCGTGGCCAGTCCAGCCAGGACTATGATGCCGGAGACCAGTATCAGGGGCCTCCGGGGCCACCAATCGGCCCTTTTCCCCACCCCCAGGCGGAAGATTATCAGGGTGGCCGCGAAGACGGTGAAAAACAGCTCACCCTCATTGATGCCCACTTCCCTGGTGGACAGGACTACGAAGGTGGAAAGCGCTCCCATGGTAAAGGTGTAGCCCGTGGTCATGAGGAATATGGCTCTCTGCAGGGGATCGGGCATGATCCAGGTTCGCTTTCTGGCCGTTTCGGTCGCGCCCTCTTTTCTGGTCTCGTGAACCAGGTTCGAGACCGCGAAGGCCAGCAGGGCCAGGCCGCCGGCCAGGTAATACACCACGTCGTACCCCCAGGCTTTCCGCATAGCCTCGGCCACCAGGGGAGCGGCGCCAATAGCCGTGTCGATGGAGATAAAGAAAAGAGCGATGCCGTGTAAGCGCCTGGCCGCCGGTACGATATCTCCTATCAGGGCGTAGGAGGCTGTATGGAAGGCGGCCAGCCCCAGCCCGTTGACGAGACGTACCACGAAAAGGGGGGCGGCGGTTTGGAAGCCGGCGTAGAGGAAGTTGGTGACACCCAAGAGGAGGGTACCCCATACGAGCAGTTCCTTGCGGCCCCGGATATCGCTGGCCCTTCCCAGGTAGGGGCGCAGGAGGGCGCCCACCACCAGCATGGACATCAGCGTGCCGATAAGGAAATTGGAGTAGCCCTTAATATCCTCCAGGAAAAGGGGGAGGACAGGTATGATAAGGTATATGGAGGAGAAAGCCAGCGTATTGCTGGTGCAGATAAGCAGAAAATCCCTTCCGACAAGACGTTCCTTCTCCTCCGGTTTTCTCCAATCCATAGCTGCTCCCGGGCATGTGCGAATCACGGATGATATTAGGATATACTAGGCGAAATCCCCGGTTATGTATACCACTTCACGCGCATATGCGTTGCGTTGATTCCCACCGCGCGGGGAGGGCCGGGTACCCGCAGCGGTCGTATACGCCGCTGTCAGGAGAAGTTCTCGGTGATATAGACGGCCCCGTCATCGCTGACGTAGATACCGATACCCTCGCGGCTGAAGGGGGTGAGGATGTTCTCACGGTGTCCCGGGCTGTCCATCCATCCCTCCACGGTGGATCGTGCGATTTCCTCCAGGTCATTGAACTCGTATTCCAGGTTCTCCTGGGTCGCCTGGTCGAAGATATATGATTCGATAACGTTGTTCTGGAAGAGGTTCTCACCGCCCATGAAGACCTGATCCCCCACCCGGGTTTCCAGGTTATAGCCGTGATCACGGTAGCGGTCCGAGAAGTCCTTTCCAGCGGGACTTACATGGTCGAAGTAGCCCCTCTCCGCCATGTCCCGGCTGTGAAATAAGGCTATCTGGGCCAGGTCCTGATCCCATTGCAACACCTGCAGTCCCCTGTTCACCCGTTCATCGTTGATAAGTCCGTGGATCATGGTGGCCAGGTTGGTTACGTTATCCCTGGTGTACTGGATCCTGGATTGCAGCTCCGCCTCGAGAAGGGCGGCGTCCTCTTCCCGCGAGAGAGAATCCTGGGTTGAGCTGTCGGCAAAGAGACACCCGGGAACGCTCAAGGCCAGTATGGCCGCGAATGTAAGTATAAGCGCGGCCGACAGGGCCGTGGCGGGGAACGAGGATGTCCTCTTCATGCAACGTCACCTCCGGACATATTGTACCAGAAGCTCGTGGGGTTCAAGCTGGCGATGATGCCGGTGGTGGGCGCCGGTCAACCATGAGATCATGCCGATTATCCTACGGGGCTGAATTGGAACGAGACGCCGGCCCACGGAGGACCGGTGCTGCTTATTAGAGTACATAAATTAGTTGAGGAGAGTAGTCTTCCCTGTACGGGGGAGAAGCGTCCATGTCATGGCGGGAGGAAACATGTGGAAACCGAGGCGGTATTAGCCGCTCGCGAGATTAAAGGAGGGGTCGATATGAGGATAGCGCTGGTGGATTCGGGCTCCATGGGCATGGTGATTGGTGCCCTGGTTGCCATGGGCGGCGAGGATATCTCCTTGGTGGATATCGATAAGGCTCATGTGAAAACCATGAACGAGAAAGGGGCCAGGATAACCGGCCACATGGAAGTGACGGTGCCGGTCAAGGCCGTTACCCCGCAGGAGATGGAGGGTATATACGAACTGGTCATCTGCCTGGCCAAGACCACCTACGGCGAAAAGGCCCTGCCGCAGATTCTTCCTCATATAAATAAGAGAAGTACCGTCATAACCATGCAGAACGGCGTGCCCGAGGAGAAGGTGGTCTCGATGGTGGGGGAGGAGAGAACCCTGGGCGGCGCCATCGGTTGGGGCGCCAAGCTCGTTAAGCCCGGTGTATCCGAGCTCACCAGCGAACCCGAGGTCATGACCTATGACGTAGGGGAATTGGATGGATCGGAGACGAGGCGCGTCAATGCCGTCAAGGCCGTTCTGGACAAGGCCGGTCAGGCCACGATCACTTCCAACCTGCTGGGAGTACGTTGGACCAAGCTCCTGGTAAACGTATCCTTCAGCGGCCTGGGATCGGTCTTGAGCTGTGCCTACAGCGAGATCCTGGATAACGACAAGGCGCTCATAGTCGTCGTGTCCATCATCGTGGAAACCATGAAGACGGCCAGGGCCCTGGGCATCGAGGAGGAGCCCATGCAGGGTGTTGGTCCCAACGTGCTCCTCGATGTGATCAAGGAAAGCGAGGAGAGCGCTCTGAACGTTGTGCGCATGGTCTGGGAAAGACCACCGGGACCAGGTCCCCAGCATGCTCCAGGACTTGCGCAAGGGCCGTTCCTGTGAGGTGGAGACCCTCAACGGATATCTCTCCGCAAGTCCGCGGAGGCGGGGGTGCCCACACCGGTCAACGGCAAGGTGGCGGAGATTATCAGGGGTATGGAGGACGGCAGGTACCCCTTGAGCTTCAAAAACCTGGACATGATAGAGGTGCGACCACTGCGGGAGATCGTCTAGCGGAAACCCGCCAGGCCCGACAGGGGGATACGGGACGGGACATGCCGTAACCACTCGACCTACTCCGGCGCGCCTGCGATATGGTCCCGCCACCGCGTCACGGGGGGCTGGTCGGATCCGGCCGCATCCCTATGAGGGAACGAGGAAAGGGACCGGAAACCGCTGAAGCGGGATGGCGGAGGGGGAAAGGTTCGAAATCCCCGCACAAGGGTTTCCTCACGAGTATTAAGTCGAGGTTTATGCCGCTATTCTTGTGGTTATATAGTGCTTGATGCTTTATCAGGACCGGATGCGAGCGGACGCGATCGTGGCCGGTGGCGGTCGATCGCTCCATGGCGGCTTATCGATGGTAGCAACGCCGTACCTTTCATCGAGGACCGGTGGGATGCGGCAGACGGCGCGTATGGACGATGGAACCAGGGATAGAGGGGGAGAATCTACCATGCGATTTACCAAGAAGGCGAAGCTGGCGTTGGCGAGCGACCTCACTATGGCCAACCTCTTCGATCGCGCCGCCGAAGTTTACGGCGATCAGGATATGATCGTACTGGAACATCCGTTGGAGTACGGGGTGATATCGGGGGATGAATTTAACTATGGGGATATGGCCAGCCTCTCCTCGCATATGGCTCATGCTCTTACCAGGCTGGGTGTCCAGCGAGGCAAGAGGGTGATTATATGTCCCTCCAATGGTGTGGATATACCCCTTCTAGCGGGCTCGGTGATGAAGATGGGCGGCATCGCCGTACCCTTGAACTTCATGCTGCGCGGCAAGGAGATCGCCTATATCGCGCGCAACTGCGGAGCCCGCTATCTCATCACCGATCCGGAGGTGTTCGCCGCCAATATCAGGGACAAGGAGGCGGTGCCGGACATAGAGGAGTGGATAATGACCGGGCCGGCGGAACGGGTGCCGGATGATTTTCACTCCCTGGACGACCTTATGGCGGATACCCCCGGGGATTTCGAGCCCGTGAAGCTGGATATGGATGATGTGGTGGGAATCTTTTACACTTCGGGAACCACCGGTTTTCCCAAGGGGGCCATGATGACCTCACGGGGGCTACTCACGGGGCAGAAATTCGCGGCGCTGGCCCTTCCGGTAGGCCCGGGTGACTTCGGCATCCACTGCCTGCCCCTCTCTCATCTCTTCGGCTACGGCATCTGTATCATGGGCCTGGTGGCGGGGATGAGGGCTTATATGATGAGGCATTTCGACCCGATAAAGGTGATGCGGGCCATAGAGAGGTTCCGGGCCACCGTTTTCGTGGGGGTGCCGGTTATGTACCAGAGCATGTGCGAGGCGGGAATGCAGTCCTACGACCTGTCCAGCATGCGCATGTGGGCTTCCTCCGCCGATGCCATGCCCCAGGAATATATCGATGCGGCCAGGGAGATAGGATCCTTCCTGCGACTGGGCCCCTTCAGCACCAAGTCCATGTTCGCCGAGGCCTACGGCATGGTGGAGCTCTCCGCGATCGTTTCCCTGAAGATGGCTCTGCCGGGCGTGAAATGGCCGCGAGGCTGCGTGGGTATTCCCCTCTTCCCCATACGCACCCGAGTGGTGGACGAGAGCGGGGCTAAACTCCCTAACCAGGATGTCGGTGAGCTGCTGATAAGCGGGCCCGGCGTCATGAAGGGATACTGGAACAACCCGGAGGAGACGGATCAGGTCATGGACGGGAAGTGGTTTCATACCGGCGATATGGCCTGGAAGGACAGATGGGGCAGAATATTCTTCGTCGACCGCAAGAAGGACGTTATCAAGTGCGGGGGATACTCCGTTTTCTCGGTGGAGGTGGAACAGGAGATACTGGCCCATCCCGATGTGCAGGAGGCGGCGGTGGTGGGAGTGCCTCATCCCGTAAAAGGGCAGGCCCCCGTGGCCGTCATATGCCTGGAGGAAGGGAAGGAGCTTGGCGAAGAGGAGTTCTTGGAGTGGTGCCGGGAAAACATCGCGTCCTATAAGGTCCCCCGGAGAGTACATATCGTACCCCTCGAGGAGATGCCCTACGGGACGACCTTGAAAATACTCAAGCGCGAGTTGCGCAAGCGCTATATCGACGATTTCGAGGACGGCCCTCAGGCCTGAACGCGCGCCAAGGGCGGCTGCAAAGCCATTCCGAGGCCGGATGAGCGGTACCGGTCGATGCGCATCGCTCGAAAGATCGGACGCCCTTGGTTATAATCTCACTCATGTGGCGAACCAGAAAGGATGGTGGCTGGAATGGCGGATGAAAATGACCTGGAGCAGATAAAGCAGAACATCTTCGGCCTCCTGAACAATTCACCCTTCTACCTTCATCTCGGGATGGAGGTCGTCGATGCCGGCGAGGGTCGCTCGCGCTTGCGTCTGCCGGTTAAAGATGAGTTCAAGAATCTGTACGGAATACTCCACGGGGGTGTAGTGGCCGCCCTTCTCGATTCCTCGTGTACCATCGCCGTCGGTTCACTGCTGGATACCGACGAGGCGGCGGTCACCGTGGACCAGCGAATCAACTATATCTCCAATGTTTCCGGCGGAGTCCTGCATGGTGAGGGCAGGGCGTTGCACAAAGGCCGCTACACCGGGGTGGCGGAGGCTCAGGTAAGGGACGACGAAGGGAATCTGGTGGCGGTGGGCATGGCAACCATCTTCGTCATCAGGGGGGGCGAAAGCCAGGTACGCGATTCCAGGGATCCCGTGGACAAGGCCATCAAACTCGATGCCTGAAGGAGGGGTCAAATCTTTGATCTTGAATTACCATATTATGGTTAGTAATCGAAGATCAAAGATATTTCCCCGTTCTTACCTAGCTAGCACCTCGGGCGCGAGATCGCCGGCTGCCAGGGGACATTCAGGTCTCAAGAGGGTTATCATAAGTTTTGAAAGGCTGTTGCTGAGGCGATCGAGGGGTGAGTTATGATGCGTGATCTCAAGGGGAAAGTCGTAGTGGTAACCGGGGCCGCCAGTGGTATCGGCAGGGAGATGGCCCTGGCCTTCGCCCGGCGAGGGAGCAGACTGGTAGTAGCGGATATCGACGAGGAAGGCCTGCGCCTGGCGGAAGAGGAACTGAAGACGATGGGGGAGGAGGTGCGCTCCAAGGTCATCGATGTTTCCGTGGCCGGCCAGGTCGAAACCTTCTGCGAGGACCTCTACGAGGAAATAGGCAGGGTGGACGTGTTGTGCAACAACGCCGGCGTCGCCGTGGCGGGTTGGATGGAGGATCAGAGCCTGGATGACTGGACATGGATCTTGGGAGTGAACCTGTGGGGGGTTATTCACGGTTGCTATTATTTCTATCCCCGCATGATCGAGCAGGGAGGCGGCGGGCATATCGTCAACACCGCCTCCGGCGCGGGCTTGATACCGCTTCCGCTTACCATTTCCTACAATACCACTAAATACGCCGTGGTCGGTCTCTCGGAGACCCTGCGGGCCGAGGCCGCGCTGAACGGCATCGGCGTTTCCGTCCTGTGCCCCGGATTTGTAGCCACCCCCATTACCAACAACGCGGTTTACGTTTCCAGGACCGAGAGATCGAACACGGAGGAGCTACAGGGCAAGATAGACCGTTTCTTCAAACGGCGCAACTATACACCCAATAAAGTCGCCGAGGCGGTGATAAAGGGCGTGGAGGATAACCGGGCGGTGATCGTGGTGGGTCCCGAGACTTATCTGGGGGATTTCACCCACCGCCTCAGCCGGCGTCTGTATGACTCCGTCCTTGGTCTCGCCACCCGGCTCATGAGGGAACGACTGTGAAAAACCCCCGGAGTTGATTGTCGGCGGGGATTGAGAGGAACGCGCCCAGCCGGAGAGTGAGATCGCCAGGCCCCGATATCGTCGAGCGCGCCACGGACCGGCTCACGTGGAGGTCTCGTGGTTAACATGACCGGCTGATCTCTCATACTCATGAGGGATCCCCTGAGAATGCGGGGAGTCGATGACGGATTTTAACCGCAAGGTAGCGGCGGTAGCCGGCGCCGCCAGCGGTATCGGCAGGGAGACGGCCCTGGCTTTCGCCCGGCGGGGGGCGGTTGTTGTCCCCTTCGATATCGACGGAGAGGGCCTCGCTGCCAGGAGGGGGAGCTGGAATCCCTGGGAGGCGAGGCCCATTACAGCGTGGTTGATATCTCCATTCCCGGCCGGGTAAAGGAGCTGTGCGATAAGATCTACACGAAGTTCGGCAGAGTGGACGTGCTGTGTAACAACGCCGGCGTGGCGGTGGGGGGCAGGATAGAGGACATCCCCCTGGAGGATTGGCGCTGGATCGTCGGGTCAACCTGTGGAGGTCATCCACAGCTGGCTTTATTTCCATCCCCGCATGATCGAGCAGGGGGGCTGCGGGTATATCGTCAACACCGCCTCTTGCGGCGGGCTGGCATCATTTCCCAACAGGATTCCCTGTTGTTGTTAAATTCGGTGTGGTTGGTTTTTCGGAGACCCTGCGGGCCGAGGCTGCCGTCCAAGGCATCGGGGTGACAACCATATGCCCGGGATTCATAACCATCGGTATAATCGGGACGGTCCGGATATCCTCGGGGACCAGCCGGCGCAGTCTCAAGGAGCTGCTGGCCCTCATGGACGGTATTTACAAATGGTGTGACTATACACCGGACAGGGTGGCCGAGGTCGTCCTGAAAGCGGTGGAGGTAAACCGGGGGATAGCACCGATGACGCCGGAGGCATACCTCTATGGCTTTATCTACAGGTTGAGCCGGAGAGCCTTGGGATTTGTCAACCGTTATAACATGAGGTTGTTCTGTAAAGGATTGTTAGCGCGGGACCTCGAATCGGTTTCAACGCCAGGCGTGGCCGCCTTGAGCGGGCGGCGAAATGGGTTTCAAGGACAAGCCGCCTCTGCGGAATACGGAAATTTTTTTCCGGGGGAACATCGACCCGGAAATAGAAAGGACGCGGATCTCCGCGTCCTCGAACAGGTGTATCTCGATCTATCGCCAAGAGGGCTTATCCTCTTCTTCCGTTTTCTCCCCGGTGCCCTCTTCCCCGGGTTCCCATTCCGTCTCGCCCTCCTCCGCCTCGGGCGGTTTTGACTCCTCGGGTTCCTCCGGCTTACTCGCCGCCGAGGGCACGCTTATCTCGGCTTTCCGGGTCGTTACCTCGAATTCCTGTACCAGGCCCTGGCTTTTTTCCAGCAGTTCCCTCATCTGAGGTATCTTGTCGATTATCTGTTCCCTGATTGAGGAGAATGAATCGAGTAGGCCCGCCTTTTCCTTCTGCATATCCTCGAGGATACGGTCGCTGCGGTCCTGTGCCTTCTTGATAATGGACGCTGCCTGGTTACGTGCATCTTGAAGTATATTGCCGGCGCTCTTCTGGGCATTCATCAAAGCGTTCTGGAGGGTCTGTTCCATCTCGTCGTACCTGGAGACCTTCCGCTTCATGACCTTGATGAAATCCTCCAGCTCCTGGGTACGATTGATCAATCTCTCGAGTTCATCGGCCAAGGTATCCAGGAAGGAGTCGACATCTTCCTTGCTGTACCCCCCCGTGTCAACGGTGCTGAACTCCTTAAGATGGATATCCATGGGGCTGATCGCCACTGCCATCTCCTCCTTCAAGAAGAATTCACCGCCTTTCCAGGCAGACATTCAACGCTTCATCCTTTAAAGTATAAATTGTCCTCCTGTTTTCCGCCACTATAACAGTTCGTTTGCGATTTGGCGATAGGACAAAGCGGTATCATCCACCCTTTGGTATCCAAAAAACTTACTAATACCAAAAAACCTACTAGTATATTCTTCTTTTCCTTTCGTCCGTCCTTCAATTTGACTTCCTTTCAGGGCCGGCGACGACTGGGGCGTGGGTTTCCCGGAGAACACCCGCGTGAAGGACGGCAACGTGAGGTCGCGTAACGGGCGGTATTTGACCCCGAACGTCTTGACACACCTATTTATATAATAGATGTTATTGAGGGCGCGTAATGGCGGATTCGGCTGGATGGCGCCCGAAGGACGAGGGGGGTGACAGCATTCCCACCACTACCTGCCGTTTCTCGCCCGGTGGAGATATCATTAGTGGCGGATTCGGGAAGGATATGCATTTGCATCAATCCCAGGCGGCGTTGTTTGATGAATACGGTTTATAGGGATGAAAAGGAGGTTGTCCTCTCCATACGTTATGTTATGGTGGCCTCTTGCCCATGTTATATGATATTAGATATAGAGGGAAAAACGTATGTATTTCCTTGTCGCATTGATAAAGGAGAGAGTGTAGGTGAAGATCTTCAAGTTTTCCAAATCCAAGTTCATCAAGCCCAATATCGAGAAAATGGAGGCAAAGGGAAACGTAAACGGGCTTACGGCAGCGTTGAAGAACGAGAACGTCAACCTTCGCATCAACGCCGCACTGTCCCTGGGAAAATTGAAGAAGTCCCGGGCCGTGGGCCCCCTTATCGAAGCTCTGAGGGATGAAGACGAGGACGTGCGCTGGGGTTCTGCCTGGGCCCTGGGGGAGATCGGCAAACCGGCGGCGAGGCCGCTGATACAGGTACTCAGTGACGAGGATGGGGACGTGCGCTGGAAGGCGGCCTGGTCACTAGAGAAGATAGGTAAGCCGGTCGTGGAGTCGTTGATACAGGCCTTGAAAACGGAAAAAGGGGAGGCCAAGGCCAAGGTGGCCCTGGTACTCGGCTCCATAGGTGATATCAGGGCGATCAGGCCCCTGGTATATGCCATGCGGGACGAGGACGAGAACGTGAAATGGGGCGCGGCTTGGGCCATTGAAAAGATAGGGAGTCCGGCGGTCAAGTCCCTGGTTAAATCGGTGGAGGATAGCAGGGAGGACGTGCGTAGGGACGCCGTAGCGGCCTTAGGGGTGATCGGCGACCGGACAGCCTCTGTCTCCCTGGTGCGGGCGCTCAAGGACGAAAACGGGGACGTACGCAGGGAGGCTGCGGACGCCCTTATAAACCTGGGGGACAAGAGGACTATACCCAACCTCAAGACGTATTTGAAGGACGAAAACGAGGACGTGCGTATGCTGGCCTCCCGGGTATTAGGGAGCCTGGGCTGGGAGCCCGATGGAGAGACGGACATGGTCCAGTTCTATCTGGCTAATAGGAATTGGGACGAGATGGCCAGGCTGGGCGAGGAGGCTATCAGGCCTCTTCTCAAGGCCCTCAAGGACGAGAACTGGGAAGTCAAGAGGCAGGTGGCCAAGGTATTGAAAACGGCGGATCAGGCGACTATAAAAGCCCTCACGGGATGCCTTGACGATAAGGATGCGGATATAAGAAGAGAGGCGGCACTGATCTTCAAGGAGATAGGGGACGATAGTACCCTTGAAGCCCTCCTGGGAGCCATGAAGAGCTCGGATTGGTTTGTGAGAAGAAATGTGGCGTTGACCTTGGGGGAAATCGGCAGCGAGAAAGCTGTGGAGCCATTACTGGAGGCACTCAAGGACGAGGACGAGGATGTGCGCAGGGTAGCCGCCTGGGCCCTTGGAAGGCTGGGCGGCGTGGCTGTAGAGCCCCTGATGGCATCCCTGGAGGAAGGAGATACGGAGGAGCGCAGGGGAGCCGCCTGGGCCCTCGGCGTTATAGGGGATCACAAGGCCGCCGACTTTCTCGTGAAGGCACTCAAGGACGAGGACGAGGACGTGCGCAAGGGCGCTGCCTGGGCATTGGGAGAAATGGGGGTGTCGGCCCGCTCGTCCCTGGTCAAGGCGCTCGAGGACGAGGATGTGAGTGATATCGCCTCAGAACTGCTGGAGAGGATCGAGGCCAGAGCGGAAGCCAAGACCGGGGAGGAACGCGAGGAAATCGTCGTGGATATCGAGATTCCCAAGGCAGAGATAGAGGGCTCGTCGGTGGAAGAGGAAATAGAGGCCGAGCCCGCCGAGATGAAAATACCCTCGCTGCCTCCGCCCGTGGTTGAGGAAGAAAAAGAGGCAGAGGAGGAGGAGGAGGAGGTACAGGAGGTCGCCTCGGAGGTTCTGGATAGGTTGGGCTGGAAGCCCGACGACGAAGCCGAGAAGGCCGAGTACTTCATCACCAAGAGACAGTGGGACCAGGTTACGGAGTTGGGGGACTCCGCGGTGGACCCCCTTATCCATGCCCTCAAGGACGGGGATATGGACGTGCGTGCGAGGGCCGCCTGGGCCTTGGGTGTAATCGGGAGCGTAAGGGCTATATCGCCGCTGATCCAGCTATTGGAGGACGATGTCAGGGATGTAAGGGTGAAATCAGCCGGATCCCTCAAGAAATTCGGAACCTCCGCTGTGGAACCTCTGATACTGTCACTGAGTGAAGGCGACACGGAGCTACGCAAGGAATCCGCCAGGGTCCTGGGGGATATCAGGGATATCAGGGCGATAACCCCTCTTATCGACGCACTACGGGACGAGGACGAGAAAGTCTGCGGCAGATCCTCCGCCGCCCTCCGGAAGATAGGCGGAGCGGCTTTACAGTCCCTTCAGGAGGCCATGCATGACGAGGATGCGGATTTCAGGCAAAAGGTACGTACCATCCTGGGGAAGATGGGATGGGAGCCCGAGGAGGCGGCAGAAGCCCGCAAGCTTATCGCTGAGGGGGAGTGGGGCCAGGTAGCTACCCTGGGGGAGATAGCCGTGGAGCCGCTGTTGATCTCCCTGAATGACGAGGATGCTGATAAACGCAGGGGAGCCGCTTGGGCCCTGGGTGTTATCAGGATGCCCGAGACTGTGGAAGAACTTATAAAGACGCTTGACGATAGCGATAACTCCGTGCGCAGGGGAGCCGCCTGGGCCCTGGGCGTCATAGGGGATGAACGAGCCGTGGTTCCCCTGACTTATTCCCTGAAGGATGGGGACTCCGAGGTCAGGCGCAAGGCGGCCTGGGCCCTGGGAGAGATCGGAGACCGGGAGGCCGTGGACTCACTGGTGAATGCCCTGGAGGACGAGGACGAGGACGTTCGCAGGGTTGTTTCACTGGTACTGGAGAAGCTGGGCTGGAAGCCTCCCGATGAGGCGGAGGAGGCTCGCAGGTTGATCGCCGACAGGCAGTGGGATCGTCTGGCCGGCTTGGGCGATGTCGCGGTGGAATCCTTGATAGAGGCTCTGGGTGAATCGGATATGGAGACGAGGTTGAAAGCGGCCCGGGCCCTGGGAGAGATCGGGGATCGGAGAGCGGTCACGCCCCTGATGTCGGCTCTGGAGGACGAGGAGGCTGCGATAAGGGAGAAAGCGGCCTGGGCCCTGGGAGAGATCGGAGACCGGGAGGCCGTGGACTCACTGGTGAATGCCCTGGAGGACGAGGACGAGGACGTTCGCAGGGTTGTTTCACTGGTACTGGAGAAGCTGGGCTGGAAGCCTCCCGATGAGGTCGAGGTGCCGTCGGTGGAGATCCCGATGCCGGAAGAGGAGGAGATAGCGGCCGAGGTGGAGGAGGGCGTGGAAGAGGTCGCGCCTCGTGAGGCCGCTTACGTGGAGGATGAGGTCGAGGTGCCGTCGGTGGAGATCCCGATGCCGGAAGAGGAGGAGATAGCGGCCGAGGTGGAGGAGGGCGTGGAAGAGGTCGCGCCTCGTGAGGCCGCTTACGTGGAGGATGAGG
>JAXHVT010000004.1:0-50715 GCA_034188985.1 Actinomycetota bacterium
CCTCAACGCCTGGAAGCAGATATCAACCGAGAGCATCCTGGGCATGAAGAAGCAAAAAGGCTAGTTGAGCTGGGAACTTAATTCGGAGATATCTGTTCTGAGATGTGCGGAATGAGAGCCCAGTATCGCGAAATAAGCCCAGCTGTCGGGATGAGCACCCTGCTTCCTTACTATGGTCACGGTTTCCCTGAGATCCGGCGCCACGAAAAAAACTATGATAGCCAGGAGGGACACACATAATACCACCAGCGGGACCAGAACCGTCTTATTGTTATCTACCGCGAGCTTTTTCATTCTTATCATCCTTCATATAATCGGCTTCTCGCGTTATGAGGCTTGATAAGCACGGAGCATACTGTAACCATTGGCTCCATACCTTAATACCTTTGGGGGATAGAGGTAAACGCATCATCAAGCGATGCTTCTGAATATAAGGGAGTAATAGAATGGTGAGAGCAAAATCAGCTGGCAAAGCGGTGGGACCGGTGAGACGATCGTTTAGCAGGCCGGCAATATCCGTGTTGGAGCTGGTAGTGGCGGTGATAATCATCACCACCTTGATCGCCATCGCCATTCCGGTCTGGAAGAATATAAGGGATAACGCTTATGATTCCCGCGCCCTCCAGAATCGCGATTTCGCCCAGAAAGCGGTGCTCGACTACTGGGTGTCTTTGGGGCAGGAGAACGGGGGCTTCAAGGGTTTTACCGCGGATTATATGAACCGGAACGAGCCGGGCTGCCGTTGGGTTGAGGCCGGGGCCTCCTCGATAGAGGCCGGGGATTTCAAGGATCTTCCCGACAACTTCTTCGCCTCTATCGTTATATTCAGGGACGAGGATACATACAATAAGCACATTGTAGTAGCGACTTTTTCCGAAACCGGAAAGGTTTATTACGCGAGCTACCGGCAAGATACGCCCGAGCAGGTCGGCGAGCTGGCCTTCGGGGACTTCCAGGCCAATGTCTCCAGGTCGCCGCAGCCCAACCTCGGAACCCTGATGGCTTCGGAGTGGTAAAAACCCTATTCCCGCGCGGCGGAAGCTCGCATGCTGGAAAGCACTCCCCCGCCCATTTATAATGGTCTTTGCTCCTTTGTCTTTGTGGTTCGTGACGCCTGGCGGGGGCCCGAGGACCTGGCATCAGTAGCGCGAGCGGTGACGGTGGCCAGGACTGCGGCGGGTGTCTCGTAGTTGATAACTTAAAAGTGGAAGGGTGTCCGAGTCTGGCCTATGGAGCACGACTGGAAATCGTGTGGGCGTCCACAAGGCGCCTCGAGGGTTCGAATCCCTCCCCTTCCGCCATCTAGAAGATCTATTGATATAGGAACGGGCGATAAAAAGCGCCGCTCTCCCGGGATAAATCCAGGCGGGGGGCGCAACCCGACCTCAGAAACCCATACCAAGACCATGGCTGGGCGATATGGCTTGTTATCGAGGAATCGGACAGGGAGTGCCCCTCCGGTTTCTAGTTCTCCAGCCGGTATTTCTCCACCATCTTTTTCATCTCTTCGGCGAGGGAGGAGAGCTGGACGCTGGTGGAGGTGAGTTCCTGCATGGCCGCCGACTGCTCCTCGGCCGAGGCGGAGATCTCCTCGGTGGAGGAGGCGTTCTGCTCTGCGATATTGCGTATATCCTCCATGGATTTCATGATCCTGTTGCCCAACTCGAGGTGTCTCTGGCTGGTTTCGGCGATGGTGGCGGATACCTCCTCCGCCTTCAAAATAAAGTCGTATATCTTATCCAGGGTATCCCCCGCCACCTCGACCGCCTTCATTCCGGCGGATACCTCCTCCGTCCCTTTCTGGGTCGCCTCCACCGCCACCGATGTGTTCTTCTGAATATCCCTTACCAGGCTGGATATGCGGCTGGTTGACTGGGTGGACTCCTCGGCCAGCTTGCGCACCTCTTCGGCAACCACCGAGAAACCCCTGCCGTGTTCCTGGGCCCTGGCCGCTTCGATAGCGGCGTTCAAGGCCAGGAGGTTGGTCTGGTCGGCGATGTTATTGATGAGTTCGACGATAATCTCTATCTCGTCGGATTGCTCGCCCAGGCTCCTTATAACCCGAGCAGTCTCATCGATACTTTCCCTGACCTTTCCCATCCTCTCGATAGCGGCCATGGCGTCCTTTCTACCCTCCTCGGCCAGGGTGGAGGAGGTTTGGCTCACTTCCACTCCCATGTCCGCCTGGCTGGAGCTGCTCTCCAGGGCCTCGCATATCTCGGTGGTCAGGGAATAGACCTCCTCGGCCATGCTGGCTTCCCGGGACGCGTTCTCAGCTAACTGCTGTATTATGCTCGTCAACTGGTCCAGGGAGGCCTGTACCTCCTCGGCGGTGGCGGTAACGCCGGTCGCGCCACCGCTGGTTTCCTCGGCCGCGTCAAGGGATCGAGAGCTAATGCTGTGCAGGCTCGCGATCATGGAGGAAAAAGCGACGGAGAGAGCGCCGATCTCGTCGGAGGAGGCCACCTCCACCTTGATGGTAAGGTCCCCTTCCGAAACCAGGTTTGCCGCTTCCTTGAGTCTCTTGAGGGGATCGGTGATGCTTTCCAAGGTCAACTTGGTGAGGATAATGGCCACCATTATCACCGTTAAGGTGATAATCAGATATATGATAGTCAAAGCCATGAAATCCCCGCCGAAGACATCCGGATCAAAGACCCATGCCAGTTTATAATTCGAATCTCCAACCGCCGTGATCGCCGCTCCCAGGGTCATGCTGTCGTTGCTGGCGGTCGATTCTCCGCTTTCCTCCAGCTTCGATATGAGATCGGTAATGCTGTCTTCGTCCGCCCCTTCCAGCGTCCCCACCTCTTCCACCACGCGATCCCTGCCGTTTAAAAGCAGCAGCATGCCGTTTTCATCCTCGGTGGATTCCTCCGCCGTTTCCCGATCGATCCAGTCATCGGCCCCAATCCGCTCCGTGTCGATCTCCATGGCGAGGATCTTTATCTTGTCCAAGCCACTCTCGAGCATGTAATCCTTCTTGCTCAAGATGGAGCTGTTGACCGCCACCGTCCAGCCGAGAGTCAAGACGGATACGGTCAGTATCGTAGGCAGGGCGATGATCCGGGCCCTCAGGCTCACGCCGCCCCTGTAGCCCCTGTAGTCGAAGCTGGCATAGGCTACCTTCCGAGCCGGCTCCATGATGCGGTACAGCACAAAGAACTCGAAGTATCCGGTCGCCAATACTAGGTCCAGGCTCAAGATAACGAAACATAAAGAGAGCCCCCCGTTGTAGCCGCCCATAAAATAGATGAACAACGCCTCGACTACTGCCGCCACCAACGCCGCAAAAGAAGCCAATAAGGCTCCGGTAAAAGGGAAATCATCTATGGCCTTCAGGCTGCTCTTGGAGTCCAGAGAGACCTTATGAATGTCACCGCCGGTTGCCTCTTCCAGCACCCTTCTTACCCTCCGGACCAGGTAGACGAGGACGATAAAGGCAGGTGGAAACGCTATGGCCATGGCGGCCAACGCCGCATATAGGTATGCGAGCATCATGCTGGCATTGAAGCGAAAGATGAAAATGACGGACATGGTTGCGAGTATGTAAAAAACTATAACGGGTATGATTATCCCGCTAATGTATATCTTTCGAGTGAGTCTGTTTTTCTCTTCTATGTTCATATGATGTTTTCCACAATATTGCCCAATACCACTCAATACTTTATCGGCAAGTCATTATCAGGTTTTAATACATTGGGAGAAAAATGATTGAATATGAAAACATGTAATTCTTACATAAATCGACAAATAGTTTCATTTTTGGTAAGCTATACTGGCAAGGAATGCAAATACAAATATTGAGTCTTTCAATTAACAAGGGGTCTACCCGAGCATAGTTCGAGGATCTCCTGGATCACCATAGATTATCAACACTCTTGCTATTCGCGAAAAGGGGGAGTTATGGCACGTGATATCGCTATTGAGCTGGTGTTGATGGAGGACGAGGAAGACGGAGATGAACTATATGTGCTGGATTGGGAGTTCGACAGCGCCAGCAACAAGATGCTCTATTTAAAGCTGTTCCCTATCGAGGCTTGGTTGAACGGGCGTCATGGCCACCCCGAATACATAATCATGAAAAGCGACCTTATCCTTTACGCCAGGGACGACTCGGGCTATATAAGCACCTCCAACAGGTTGAATTCCTCCAGAGATAACGGTAAATTCTTCGACGAGTACGGCCGTCCTTACACCAGGT
Source organism: Actinomycetota bacterium (assembly GCA_034188985.1). Classification (GTDB taxonomy): domain Bacteria; phylum Actinomycetota; class Geothermincolia; order Geothermincolales; family RBG-13-55-18; genus JAXHVT01. Next base: position 4,205 of record JAXHVT010000004.1, read on the forward strand.
GTGATAACGGCCGGTCCCTTGGCGATCTCAAGCTGCAACTCGTGTATAAGAGCGTCCTGCAGGAACTGGGTGAGGTGGAGGTGAAAAGGCGCATCAAGGTGGGCGAGTCCATCTGACCGGGATCAATCTATGGGAACCATCCCTTCTATGTGCTGGACCGAGGAAGTTGATGTCGAGAGCCATCTTCCCCGAGCGTGAACATTTCAATGTCATATAACAAGTTAAGAAGTTATTTACATACTTTAGAAATTAAAAGCCAATTTGAGAGAATCAAGGAATAAGTATATGTTGGGATATCATTAAGCCCAATCAATTTAAAACTTTCACGCCTGGCAGAAGGGCTGGGCTGCAAGTCGTTGATGCCGTGGCCGGCAGCTACTTTCGAGCGGTGGAAGAATCTCAATACGGTTATACCGAACCAAGATATGCGCAGACCCTAAGGCCTGTTTGTTACGAGTATAGAGGTAGATGCCTTTCAGTATGGAATAAAGAGCTGGCCGTATGATAGGGCGAGATTAAGAAACAAGGATAGATTATCCTGGATTCGTAATTATTACCAATAAATATGCAGGCCCCTGGTTTCAGGAGCCCACTTTTCATTAAGAGCTGCCACCTTCTCAGATGACCTTAAATCTATCCCGCGCATGCCTGCAATATAAATTTACCATCTCAAAGTAACATAATTAACATTTAGTTGATCTGGGCGTAGAGAATAGACAAAATATTTATTATTACCATCGTTTCTTCCTGCTATAATCACTCCCATGAGCGTATACAAGCGCATCAGGGCGGACGGCCGCGAGGTCTACGACGTCAAGGTGTCGGTCCGCGGCCGCCAGATCATGGAGCGGGGGCTCGGCTTCGACGAGGCCCAGGACCGCGACCTCGAGCTCAAAAGGCTGCGCAGGAGATCTCCGCGTTCGGGATCCGGACTCACCGTATCCGAGCTCGCCGACGCCTGGCTCGAGGAGAAGGAGCTGCGCAACAAGCGAAGCTCCTACCTCGATTACGAGCAGTGCGTGAGGCTCCGCATAAAACCCGAGCTCGGGGACTGGAAGGTTCGCCGGCTCACCCCCTACCAGGTGAGCCGATTCGTATCCGGCTTGGCCGACCGTCCCAGGACGGCCAACAAGACCTTGACCGCGCTCAAGCAGATGCTGAAGCTCGCCGTGATCTGGGGGATTATATCCGCAAGCCCCGCGGCGGACGTGAGCAAGATCCCCGAGGACCAGGCCGAGGTCGAGTACTTAACCCCGGAGGAGGTCGGGAAGGTGCTGGAGGTCATGGAGGGCCAGAAGTACCTCCTGGTGCTCACCGCCGCTCTCACGGGCATGAGGTCCGCGGAGCTCCGGGGACTCCCGTGGGCGGACGTGGAGGGCTCCTACATCCACGTGAGGAGGGAGTACAGGGCGGGGGAGTTCCAGGAGCCCAAGACCCGGTCGTCGCGCCAGCGGGTGCTCATGCCGCCCTTTCTGTCCGAGAAGCTCGAGGCGGCCCGCGGGGATCCCGACGGCCTGGTCTTCCACGGCAAGGGAAAGCCCCTGGCCGACGGCTACCCCACCAGATATGCTCTTAAGACGGCTCTTGAAAGGGCCGAGGTGAAGGGTGTAACATTCCATGCGTTGAGGCATTCCTGCGCCGCCTGGATGCTCTCAGAGGGCGAGAGCCCCAAATTCGTGCAGCTCCAGCTGGGGCACACGGACCCCGCTTTCACCCTCAGGAGGTACGGACATTTTATGCCGGATGCGCACCAGAAATTGGCAGAGAGGATGGAAAAGAAAATCGTGAGCCGGATGGCTGTATCAAAACTGTATCACAAGCGGAGCGAGCAAGAGGCGGAGGTCATATAGTTTCCGCAGTAAGATAGGCATGTGCGCCCGTAGCTCAACTGGACAGAGCGACGGACTACGGATCCGTAGGTTGGGGGTTCGAATCCCTCCGGGCGTGCCAGATAAAGCAGCAGGCCGGGGTCAATTCCCGGCCTGCCTTACTGATGGGGTCAGGTCTCGACAGGCTGACCGAGAATAGTCCCAATCACCCGCTTACGTAGAGGACTCTATCACTCTCCTCCAGAAAGATTGTTTAGCGGAGCAAGCTTAAGGAGAAGGTCAAGTTGGCTAAGTTTAAGCACGAAAGAGGACCAGCAGTTCCTGCTGCCTCCGGCCCTGGAGGATTTCGTACCCGAGGGCCACTTGACCAGTGTGGTATCGGAGATAGTGGGGGGACTGGACACCTTCGGCATAGAGGCCAAGTACAGCCCCCGGGGGCAGAACACCTATCACCCCAAGCTCATACTCAAGCTGCTCTTCTACGGCTACGCCACCGGGGTGAGGTCGGGGAGGAGGATCGCCCGGGCCTGCGAGTCGGACACCGCGTTTATGTACCTGGCCCAGATGAGAAGGCCGGATTTCCGCACCATAAACGACTTCAGAAAGAACCACACCGCGGGGATAGAGGAACACTTAAAAGAGATGGTGAGGATCTGCCGGGAACTGTAAATGGCCAGCGCAGGGACCATAGCCATAGACGGCTCCAAGCTCGCAGCCTCGACCAGAAGGAGCAAGGACAGCGAGGGCTACGAGGAGTGGCTGCAAAGAATCGAGGCGGAGATCGCGGACATCCTGGCCGAGGCGGATCGGACCGACGCGACCGAGGACGAGGCCTACGGAGACAGGAGGGGGGACGAGCTCCCCGAGGGCATCGTCAAAAGAGAGGATCTGAAGCGGAGGATCGAGGAGGTTATGAGGGATATGAAGGGCGGGGGCAAGACGAACCTGACCGACCCGGATGCCCGCTTCATAAAGGAGCGGCATGGGGTGGTGAACCCCTCCCACAACTGCCAGCTGGCGGTGACGGAGGGCCAGGTGATCGTGGGGCCGGACGTCACCACCCATGCGGTGGACCGGCATGAGCTGGCGGGCATGATCGAGCAGGCGGAGCGCAACCTGGAGCAGGATCTGGAGCAGGTGATAGCGGACAGCGGTTACGCCAGCTACGAAAACTGCGAGTACCTGGCGGGAAGGAAGACCGAAGCCTACACCCCGGACCAGTTCTTCGTCCAGATGCGCAAGAGGTCGGAGGGCGGGAAGGAGCCCTATCATAAGGACAACGCTACCTCTAAACGCGAGAGGGACTGTTACATCTGCCCGGAAGGGAAGGTGCTGCTGCAGAAAAAGAGGCGCATCTCCCATGTGGGCAAAGTGAAGAGAAAACAGATCATCTACCGGGGCATGGATTGTGAGGACTGCCCCACCAAGAAGCTGTGCACCAAACAGAAGGCGAGAACCGTAGCTCGTGAGCTGAGGGAGGACCTCCTGGAGGAGATGAGGGCGAAGCTTCTCACCGAGGATGGCAGGCGAGTCTATCGCAAGCGTATGCACACCGCGGAAGCGCCCTTCGGCCACCTCAAACACAACCTGGGGTACAAGACCTTTCTGCTCGGAAGCACGGAGAAGGTCAGGGCGGAGTTCAAGCTTATGTGCATCGGCTATAACCTCGCCAAGATATGGAGATTAATTAGAAAACGAGGGGAGGAAGAGCTCCATATCTAGAGACATGGAAGAGGCTTTCCGTATCAATCCTCTTCCCGGGCAAATGCTGCGATATTAATAGGCCACAGATCATTCTCGGTCAGCCTGTCGAAAGCCGATTGTTTTGGGATAATATGGGTTGTTGCTCGATATGCGAGATCTGATCCCCGATTACACCGCTAACACAAAGAAACCTGGAACACGCACATATCATCCGCGTTGGGTCTTAATTCGAAGTGTTGAATCTTTATATTCGTATTCGGATCGATCTTCTTGAAATAGATCTCGTGGTTCGCGGGTATATCCATGTATGCAGGAAACCTCGGCCTGCTTGCCACCCTTCACGAGATAATCGTCGTAATCCAGTTGGACGAGGGCATTCCAGTTGGGGCACGTGGTGTATTCCCATTTCAAGGACCTGGGGTTTTCCTCCAGGAAAGCGTGCTCGTAGCCGTTGATCCTGTTTACCTGGCTTAGGGACTGTTCTATTCTCTCGATGGGTGTGCCTTCGGGTTCGATCAATTGCAGTAGGATGTCGACCACTGGGGGCAGCAGATCGTCCTACATCTTCATCTCCAGTTCGATGATGGCTTCCTGCCCAATCTCTTGTACGCGTACTACGATCACCCGTTGGACAGGTTGAAAGGCATGTTGAGTTTTATGAAATTTACCGCTTCCTCCGACAGTTCCTTCATAAATACGTCCACCCCCTCGCATAAAAACCTTATAATTATTTGGCCCGGGATTCCCCGTATCAACCTCCCGGCACTTCGATTCTATAATTGTTCATGACACAATAGGGCTCGCGTAACCCATGCCGAATCTTTCATGCGAATTTCTGTTTGAACCGATAATTATCAATGTATGCCCTAAGCTTGCCGATAAGCGCCTCCCGGCGTGCCGTGTCCGTTGGCGGGTCGCGGGTAAAGAGAAATTATGACGGTGTTCGAAAAAATTGCGATCTTGCGTGCTGTATATCGGCCTTTTTTCGTATACAAGAGTAGAGCGGGTGATCCGGAATCAAAGATGAGCAGGTGCGACTAGAACAATTAGCGCAAAGGGCGAAAGATGACCGGGAAGCATTTGGGCGGTTATACGACCTTGCTCGGCCCAGGATATACGGGTACGTGGCCAGGCGAATCCCGAATGTCAGCGACGCGGAGGACGTTACGTCGCAGATCTTCGAGAAGGCGCTGTCGGGGATACGTGGATTCGATCCCGGGCGGGCTCCGTTCCTGGCCTGGCTGTACAGAATCGCCCATAATGCGACGGTGGATTACTACCGGAAAGAGGGCGGCCGTTGTCTGGTGAGCTTTGACGATGCCATGGTGGTATACGAATGTGGTTCCAGCTTGAGCGAGGAATATATCAGGAAGTATTTAAAGGTGCTGGGCTTGCTCACACAATTGCCGGCCTCCTACCAGGAGGTACTAGGCTTGAGGCTGATCGAACACATGGGGAACGATGAGATCGCCGTTCTACTGGGATACAGCAGCCGCTACGTGGCGGTGAAGATCTCCAGGGCGCTCAGGTCGCTCAGGAAGCTGGCCGTTAGGCAAGGGATACTGGACGAGCTTGTATGAATGCGCGGATGGCAAGGAAAAGGAAGAGTCGACGAGGAGTATGCCGGTGGCTAACAGGATAAGCGGGTTCTTTGCGAGGAGAGGCGGGGATTTCGACGAGGCTTCTTTCCTGCGGGCTCTCGAGGACACGGTTCCCGAGAGAGTCCTGCGGCGCGAGGAGCCGGCGTTGAGGGCGAGAGCCACCTTGCTGCAAGCATACGGGGAACTCGCGCTCGAGCCCGAAAAGGCCGGGCACAAGAAACGGCGCCTGGTGACGGCACCCAGGGCACTGGCGGGGTCCGCCGTGATGGTTGCTATCGGACTGGTATTGTTTCTCACGCTTGCGGGGCCAGGAACGTTTGCGAAGCTGCATGTACACAGGGGAGAGGTCGCCGTCTACAGGGTGGGAGACGAAACCCCCATGGTGACAAGTGGCGAATTGGAACTGCGGGACGACGACAGAGTAGTCGCCTCCGGGGATGCGCTAGCGTCGATAACCACGCACGAAAACGATGGAACCCGCCTGGAGGGCTCGACCGAGCTGACCATCGACAGGCTGGATGAAGATGGCAAGGTGTTCGTTCACAGGACGGGGAGAAGCTATCATCATAGCAGTACGAGTTACGATTACGGCGTCGTCCTGGGGGAGATTGAGATAACCAAGGCCAACGAGGGAGAATGCGCGTTCTGTACCGATTTCGACCGGGAAATGGCCAGGACCAGGGTTATCGAGGGAAAGGTCGCCGTAACAGTGGGAAGCGCCGGAACTCTCTTCGTCTGTGAAGGCGAGGAGTTACTGGCGGGAGAGATCGGGGGAGAGTACGAGGTCACCGTGGCCGGTTACAACCCGCAGGTCCTGGAGGAACCGTGGTATCAATGGAATCTCCAGCGCGACCAGGAGGATCAACGGGAACAGGATGGCGGACCCGAGGGAGAAAGCGAGCCCGAACAGGAGACAGGCGAGACAACCGAAGAGGAAACCGAGCCCGATCCCGCAAACGATCCTGAGCCGGAACCGGACGAAGGGAACCTGGCCCTGCAATATATGTGCGCGAATGCCGACGCCTCGGATAACCAGATAACGCCCCATTTCAAGATAGTCAACAACACAGGCGACGATATTCCTCTCTCCGAATACACCATAAGGTACTGGTACACCGTGGACGGGGAAAGGCCACAGAATTTCTGGTGCGACTGGGCCCGGGTCGGGTCCGCCAACGTCGGGGGCGCGTTCCACAAGCTCGGCTCGGCCGCGGACGGCGCGGACTACTACCTGGAGGTGAGCTTCGCCCCCGGTGCCGGGACCATCGCCCCCGGAGGCGACAGCGGCGACGTGCAATGCCGCTTCGCCAAGAACGACTGGACCGTGTACTCAGAGAACGGTGACTATTCCTACTATCCGGCTACCTCCGGCTATACGGAGTCGAGCAGGATTACCCTCTACCGCAACGGCGTGCTGGTCTGGGGGATAGAGCCCGGCGACAAGTAATCCCTCGCCCGGTGATCGCGGGATGGGGACGCCGGACGTTTCGGCTTATCAGCGTCCCAGGCAAAGGAAGCCACGGATTCGATAAGCTTTTTCGACCCCCGTACGCTTGCATCCATCCATCCGGCCCCGGAGTTCGGGTTCGTAATCGAGTGATCTGCGGCGATGCGTGACCGCTGTTGGGAAGGCCGTGCTTATCAGGTTCCCGCGCTCCTCGAGACGATCGGGCCGGAGACGATCACGAACCCGTAACTGCCTGGGCTTCATCCCTCTCGAGCGCAAGGTGATGTAGAGAGCGCGAAGCTTCGTATTAAGGGAATAGATGGTTAATTCTTATCTCTCGGTTGCGCTGAGTCCGAATACGAGGCAATGAAGCGGCTTACGACGATCACCAAGGGAGGAGATATTATGAGTAGCGCCGCCAAGATCACCGTTTGCGTCATCGTGGCTCTTACGATCTGCCTGGTATCCTTTCCACTGATGGCGAGCGAGCCGGACCTGGTGGTGCAGTATAAGTGCGGCCAGGCCGACCCTTTGGACAGCCAGGTTTCACCCCACTTCAAGATTGTCAACAACACTGGCGACGAGATCCCTCTCTCCGAGTGCACCATAAGGTACTGGTACACCGTGGACGGGGAGAGGCCCCAGAACTTCTGGTGCGACTGGGCCTGGGTCGGTTCCGCCAATGTAAGGGGCGAGTTCCACGGGCTTGACCACGCGGTTGAAGGCGCGGACTGTTACCTGGAGGTAAGCTTCGACCTCGGTGCCGGGACCATCGCCCCCGGAGGCGATAGCGGCGATGTGCAGTGCCGTTTCGCCAAGAGCGACTGGACCGGGTACTGCGAGGACGACGACTACTCCTTCGATGCCTCGAAAGCCTGCTACACAAGCTGGGACAGGGTAACCCTCTACCGCAACGGCGATCTCGTTTGGGGCCGGGAGCCGGGGGACGGAGAGATTCCCAATCCCCAACCCGAACCCGAGCCGGAGCCGGAGCCGCAGCCGGACCCCCAGGGATGCATCGCCAGCATCTCTTTCGTCAAGACCTCGGACTGGGGAGGTGGGTTCTGCGCCGACGTGACCATCACCAATATCGCTACGGAGACCATAGACGGCTGGACCCTGGACTTCGAGCACGCAGTGGATATATCCAACCTGTGGTCCGGTACCCGCAGCGGCGTCAAACCATCCTATACCGTCACCAACGCGAGCTGGAACGGCGCCGTCGACCCCGGGGCCGGCGTGCAATTCGGCTACCAGGGCTCCTACAGCGGGGACTTTCCACAACCGACCGGTTTCACGCTCAACGGCAGGCCTTGCCTCGTGGACGGCGAGGAGCCGGCGCCCCAACCGGAACCCGATCCTGAACCCAATCCCCAACCCGAACCCGAGCCGGAGCCGGAGCCGCAGCCGGACCCCCAGGGATGCATCGCCAGCATCTCTTTCGTCAAGACCTCGGACTGGGGAGGTGGGTTCTGCGCCGACGTGACCATCACCAATATCGCTACGGAGACCATAGACGGCTGGACCCTGGACTTCGAGCACGCAGTGGATATATCCAACCTGTGGTCCGGTACCCGCAGCGGCGTCAAACCATCCTATACCGTCACCAACGCGAGCTGGAACGGCGCCGTCGACCCCGGGGCCGGCGTGCAATTCGGCTACCAGGGCTCCTACAGCGGGGACTTTCCACAACCGACCGGTTTCACGCTCAACGGCAGGCCTTGCCTCGTGGACGGCGAGGAGCCGGCGCCCCAACCGGAACCCGATCCTGAACCGCAGCCAGAGCCGGAACCGGAACCAAATCCGGTTCCGATCCCCGACGGCACCCGGGTCATCGGCTACTTCACCGCGTGGGGCGTGTACGGGCGGGATTTCCACGTAAGCGATATCCCGGCGGAACTGCTCACCCATATCAACTACGCTTTCGCCAACATCTCGGAGGAAGGCGAATGCGTGCTCGGCGATCCCTACGCCGACATAGACAAATACTATACGGGCGACAGCTGGGACGAGGGCTCCCTCAGGGGCAACTTCCACCAGCTTCAGCTGCTTAAGGAGCGCTACCCGCATATCAGGACCCTTATATCGGTGGGAGGATGGACCTGGTCGGGCAGGTTCTCCGACGTGGCCCTTACCGCCGAATCCAGGCAAAGGTTCGCGAGTTCGTGCGTGGAGTTCATTACGGAGTACGGCTTCGACGGCGTGGACATCGATTGGGAATACCCGGTGGGGGGAGGATTGGCCGGCAACGCGGCCAGGCCCGAGGACAAGGTCAACTATACTCTGCTTCTGAAGGAGCTGAGGGCACAGCTTGACGCCCGGGGAGATGTCGATGGGCGTCACTACCTGCTGACCATCGCCGCGCCGGCTGGAGAGGGACACTTCAATAATATCGAACTGGAGAAGATCCACTCCTACCTCGACTGGATAAACCTTATGACCTACGATTTCCACGGTGGCTGGGATTCCATGACCAACTTCAACTCCCCGCTCTACCCGCATCCCGAAGACCCCTCGTCGGAATACGTGAAGACCGTATTCAACGTGGACTACGCCGTACACGGTTATCTCGCCGCGGGCGTGCCGGCGGGAAAGCTGGTGATGGGCGTACCGTTCTACGGCCGTGGTTGGAGCGGCGTCCCGGACGTCAACGGCGGGCTGTTCCAGCAGGCTGGCGGGGTGCCGCAGGGTACCTGGGAGAGCGGCATGTTCGATTACGTCGATCTGGAGGCGAACTATATCGGCAAAGGCTACACGCGCTACTGGAGCGAGGATTCCAAGGTCCCGTGGCTGTACAATCCCGCGACCGGCATAATGATCAGCTATGACGACCCGGAGTCATTGGGCCTCAAGGCCGAGTATGTACGGAACAATCAACTCGGCGGCGTGATGATATGGGAGCTGTCGAGCGACGACACCGGCGGCAACCTGTTGGACAGCCTGGTCCGGCACCTGGCTCATTGAAAGCTAAAGGGCGCCGCACAGCCGTCGACGCATCGTATGGATAGATATGGGCTGGAGACGCGTATCCGTCGGAAACGCTTGTGGTATCGGAACTGTGACCGGGACGTATGGGCCGAGGGGCGATCCGCATCAGGCGGGGTTGAGGCCCTCCTGCTCGGCCGCCCGGTCCAGCCCCATGAGCTCGGTCACGATGTTATCCAGGGGCAGCAGGGCGTCGTTTTGCGCCGAACGCAGGTCGACGTTTTTCACGTAGCGCTTGCACCGGCTGCAGTAGTAAGCGCGGTAGGAGTCATGCCCCTCCAGGTAGATGTATTCCAGTGAGCCCTCCACTCCTTGAGAGCAGAAGGGACATTCCGCTCGCCGCACGTTCCAAAGCGTATGACACAGCCTGCACTCGAGCAGCCACATTCCGTCCCCCCGCCGGAACTTGCCCATCAGGGGCCCTATCCCGCAGATGGGGCAGAAACCCTTCTGCCAGAGGGCGTGATCTATTCCCTCCTGGAGCCCCCGGGCGCATTTGCGGTAAAAGGGCACCAGGCTCTCCCATATGATGCCCGCGGCGAATTCCGCGCCGGCGCCCTCCTCTTCCGCTCTGTTCAGCTCGAGCCTCTCGCCCCGTAGCAGCTTGTCCCGGGTTCCCTGGAAACCCTCGATGCCCAGTCCCTCCCATCTCACGAGATCCTCGCAGCCCTTGGATCCAGCGGCGCCTTGCCGCTCTACCTCGGAGCATATGCCGCCTAAAACGCGGCGTATCGTCTGAATGGGGATATCCAGTTGGGAGGGATCCAGCAGCGACCGGCCTTCCCTGAGATTTTTCTCGATATCGAGGGCGGAGAAATCCATGGTGCATTCTATCTCCGGGAGGGACTCCTGCTGTACCTTCATGACCGCGCCGTAGAGATCAATAGCCTCCGCGTAATCCGGGAACGACCTCTTGTATCTCTCCACCGCGTCCCCGACGTCACCGGCGCCGGGATCCTCGGTCTCTACCCTGATGGCCATATTACCTTCCTGTTTGTTATCTCTACTCTGCCGCCTGCCTGATTGGTGGCGTCGCGAGCCGCCGTTGCCTGAGATGTACTCTTAGCGGCACTATCCCGGGTTTTCCTATTATAACCTTAGATCTCGAAATCGCGACTCCCGACCCGGTGCGGCCCAGGAGGCTGTGAGGGTGAAAGCCGCCTGGGCCGCTGCCGACCTAGGAAAAAGTGGGTGTTAATTTACCCCGTGGATTTCACCTCGCCGAACTTACGCTTTGAGAACAGCCGGTTGAGCAGCGGGGTGAAGGCGTTACCTATAAGTATGGAATATGCCACCGCTCCCGTGGCACCGGAATACAGCCGTATCACCACGATAAGCACGCCTATCAGGATGCCATAGGCTATCATTGCCGGTACGGTATCCGGGCTGGTGACCCAATCGGTAGCCATGAAGAAAGCGCCCAGCATCAATCCGCCTGCCAGCACCATGTAAAGAGGGTTCTCTCCCAGGATAGCGGTCAGGACGAAAGCACTGGCAATTATGGAGACCGGTATATGCCAGGTGATCTGTTTTTTATACAGCAGGTAGGCCGCTCCCACCAGTATGGCAAGCACGGAGACCTCGCTCAGCGCCCCACCGGAGTTGCCCAAGAAGAGATCCCAGTAACCGGGGCGCAGCCCGCTCAAGGCGGTGGGCTTGACGTAAGTCAAGGGAGTGGCGCCGGTAACGCCGCTGATGCTGCCCAGGTTCAAGGTTACAGGCTCCCAGATACGTGACAGGAACAGGGTGGACACGAACCCCAGCAGGGCGGGGTTGAAGAGATTGAAACCCAGTCCTCCCATGAGCTCCTTGACGATGGCCACCGCGATAACGGTGCCTATTATCACGTACCAGAAGGGTACTGTGGGGGGCATCAACAGGGCCAGTAAGAGCCCGGTCACGATGGCGCTACAGTCCTTTATGGTGGCCTTCCTGCCCATGACTCTTCTCATGATCAGCTCGCAGAGCACGGCCGTTCCAGCTCCCACCGCCAGGTTCACGACGGCATAGAGTCTGAAGAACCCTATCGACACCGCCATTATGGGGATAAGGGCAATTAGAACGTCCCTCATGGCGTAAGACACGTCTTCTTTGGTCTTGAGGTGTGGCGGTGCCGTTACGGTGAGGTCATATTGTGCCATTTAGCTCATCCCCCTTTCATTTCTTCTTCGCGGCGGCAATTTCCGCCTTGGCTATCCTGACATATGCGACGTGAGGTATGCGAGAGGGGCAGACGAAGGAACAGCACCCGCACTCGAAGCAGTCCCGCGCGCCGTAGAAATCCGCCTTGTCGTACTGCCCTCTCTTGGTGTGTTTGACGATCATGTTGGGCATCAGGAACATGGGGCATGCCTCGACGCATTTATCGCACCCCACGCACTGCCTTTCGTCCAGCTCTTCCACGATATCGGCGGGGAGCACCACGACACCGCTGGTGCCCTTGGCTACCGACGAGGAGAGTTCCTGCTGCGCGAAGCCCGTCATGGGCCCTCCCATTATCACCTTACCCGGTGTACCGGAGAATCCCCCGCAGGCTTCGATCAACTTGTCGATGGATGTTCCCACCTTGACTATCAGGTTCTTGGGCTCTTTTATGCCCGGTCCGGTTACCGTGATGACCCTCTCGATAACCGGTTTACCCGTGGCGGCCGCCTCGTAGAGGGCGACCGTGGTACCGATGTTCTGTACCAGGGCACCTACCTCGCTGGGGAGCTTGCCGGGCGGTACCCTGCGGCCGGTGACCGCCTCTATGAGCATTTTCTCGTTTCCTTGCGGGTACTTGACCTCCAGCGGGATGACCTCTATATCATCCCTCGAGGAGACCAGGCCCTCCAGCTTTTCGATGGCATCCATCTTGTTGGCCTCCACGCCCAGGATGCCCTTGCTCGCCTTAACCGCCCGCATCATCAGCTCCAGCCCATCGATGACCTCCCTGGTCTTCTCCAGCATCAGGCGGTGATCGCAGGTCAGGAAAGGCTCGCATTCACAGCCGTTCAGGATCACGGTGTCTATGGGCTTGTCGGAGGGCGGGGACAGCTTTACGTAGGTAGGGAAGGCGGCCCCACCGAGGCCCACCAGCCCCGCTTCCTTGGCGATTTGCTGTATCTGTTCCGCGTCCAGGGAATCGGTGTCCCTGTTCTCCGTCCAAGTAACCGGCTGGTTGGGATCGGCCTCGATAATCACCGAGTTCACGGACCTGCCGGCGAAGTTCTTCCGCTCTTCGATAGCCGTAACCGTTCCCGACAGGCTGGCGTGAACCGGGGCGGAGATGAAGGCCTCGCTCGCGCCTATCTTCTGTCCCGCTTCTACCTTGTCTCCAACCTTGACGATCGGCTCGTTGGGAGCGCCGACGTGCTGGAGCAAGGGGATTACCACCATGTCGGGAAGAGGCATCTCCTCGGTCGGCTTATGAGCGGTCCCCTCCTTCTGGTAAGGAGGATGGATTCCACCTTTAAATGTACTGAGTTTCACCTGTTTACCTCCTGGTTTCCCTCGGCTTTCATCTCAATTCACCGACCATCATACTTTGGGATGCGATTCTTCGAATTTTCTTTCCATGCCCTTGTTCCTGGCGTTTATGACGCCGTTGACAACCAGGGCCATGGCCACACCCGCGATGGCGATGCCGCCGTACGGTTTGGTCAGCGCCTTCCTTATCTTCACTCCTATGGGAACGGAGGGATCGTTCGGCATGCTGTAAGCCTCCGGTTCGTCGGCGAACACGTAGAGGTAACGGAGGCCGCCCAGCTCGTCCTTGCCGTACAGGCGGGCCGAGGCAAAGCCGGCATCTTTCAATTCCGCGACCCGGTCTTCCCCTTTCGTGATCATCTCGTCACGATCGCCGAAATGAAGTGCCCCGGTGGCGCATGCCTTCACGCAGGCCGGAAGCATTTCAACGTCGTTGGATAAGCGATCGATGCACAGGGTGCAGCGGAACATGCCCTTTTCCTTCTGGTTGTAGCCCGGCACGGTGAAGGGGCAGGCCACGCGGCAGTAGTTGCAGCCGATGCACTTGTCGGGGTCGGTCTCGACTATGGTCACCGTACTGCCGTCGCTCAGCGTATATTGGTTGTGGGTCGTCGCCTGGGGGGGGCAGACCTCCACGCAAGCGGCGTCTGTGCAGTGATTGCACTGCTGCTTGGTGAAAAACCACTGCATGTCCCCGTCCTCGTATTTCTCGTTGAAGAGTATGCGCATCCAGGTGTAAGAGTTGAGATCGGGCGGGTTCTCGTAGGTTCCCGTGAACTCGGTCTCAACTCCGGGAAGCTGGTTCCACTGCTTGCAGGCGACTTGACAGCCGCGGCAGGCGATGCATTTGGTCGCGTCGTAGAGGATCGCTTTCTCTGCACTCATCTCAAGTCACCTCCTCAAGCCTTTCTCACGTTTACAAGGAATGCTTTGTACTCCGGTATCTTGGCGTTTGGATCTCCGACGTGGGAGGTGAGCTGGTTGGCTGAGTACGACTTGCCGTTACCGTTCCCGCTGCACAACCCGATATAGCCGAAACACCAGGGCAGGACGACCGCCTCCACCTCTTTGCCGCCCACCTTCAGGGTCTGGATGCGGTCGGTGACGCAGGCTATGCATTCCACATCTCCCCTGGCGCTTTCCACGATGACCTTATCGCCGTTTCCGACGCCCTTGTCCTCGGCCAGGTTGTGACCCATCTCGACGAACATGTCCGGCATCAACTCGCAGGCCCAGGGGAGGTTCCTGGTGAGCTGACCCGCCTGCCACTGTTCGACCACTCTGCAGGTGGTGGCCACCACCGGGTATTCCTCGGAGCCTATCTCAGCCAGCTTGTTCTCGTCCGATTTCCATATGAAAGCGACGGGATCGTGCTGCTGGGAACTCAGGACGTTGTCTATGGGGCTTTCAACCGGCTCGTAGTGCTCCGGCAGCGGACCATCACTCAGGCCGGAGGGTACGAACAAGCGTCCCTTGCCGTTGGGGAGCATCAGGAACGGGAAGCCAGCCGATTTCTCCGGGGGAACCGGCTCGCCGGTCGTGGAGTTCTTGGCGCTGAAGTCGGGGTTGTCGTTGGTGACCCACTTGGACCCTTCCCATTCCACCAGCATTTTGTCCGGGTTCCAGGGCTTGCCCGCCGGATCGGCGGAGCAGCGGTTGTAGAATATGCGCCGGTTCACCGGCCAGGAGAAGGACCACTTCGGATAGAGACCCAGGCCACTGGGATCCTCCTGGCCCGTCCGCTTGCTCATGTTCCCGTCCTCGGGGAACACGCCCGAACAAGGCCAGAGGACGCAGGCGGTGGAGCCGTCGTCCGCGAGCTTACTCATGTTCACGATCTGTTTCTTATCCGACCAGGTGAAGCCGTTTATAAGCTTCAGGACATCCTCGGGGTCGGGGTCATCGCCGTAGGGCCAGTAAAGCTCGGTGATTGCCTCCCGCACCGGCGCGGATTCGTCCTCCTCGTACAACTCCCTTATCTTCTGGTAGAGCCGGTTGATGATCCACAGATCGCACTTGGCCTCTCCCGGCGGCTCGACCGCCTTGTACCGCCACTGCAACCACTTGCAGCTGTTGACCGTGGTACCTTCCTTCTCCACCGAAACGGCCGCCGGCAGCAGGAATACCTCGGTCTGTATATCTCCGGAGCTAACGTCGGGGCGCTTCCAGAAGTTGGAGGTCTCCGTCTCGAACGGATCCACCACGACCATCCACTCCAGGTTCCCCATGGCCTGCCGTTCCATGTCCGCGTTGGGTCCGTCCACGGCTGGGTTTTGACCGAAGCAGAACAAGCCCTTGATGTCGCCGGCCAGCATGGCCTGGAACATGGACATGTGGCTGTAGTCCTTGCCGTTCTGGACCTTGGGCAGAAGCTGGTAGGCGAACTCGTTATCCGCCGTGGCGTAGTCGCCCCAGTATCCCTTGAGCAGGCTTACCAGGTACTTCTTTATACCCTTCCAGCCGCTGTTCCCGGCCGTCTTCAACTTGGCATCGACGTACGATTGCAGGGTGGGATTCTTAAGGCTGTTGGGGGTGGACATAGACGTCGGCAGCGCGTGCCAGACCATGGCGTTGAGGGCGCCGGCCATGCCGTTGGAGGCACCGGCCATGGCGTTGATTCCCCCGCCGGCCACTCCGATGTTGCCCAGCAGGAGCTGCAGCACGTCGAAGGCCCTTATGATCTGCGAGCTGTGGCTGTGCTGGGTTATCCCCACGCTGTAGAAGAGCACTCCCGATTTCTCCGGCGCACCGGTGGCGCAGAAGGTTTCGGCGATCTCGAGGAACTTATCCTCGGGTATGCCGGTCACCTCGGAGACCACCTCCGGTGTATAGCGGCTGAAGAACTCCTTGACCAGCTGGAAAACGCAATTGGGATCCTTGAGTTCGGGGTCCGTCAGGGGGCTTCCATCGTCCTCCGTCTGGTAGCTCCAGCTCTCGGCGCTGTACTTATTGGTTTCCTCGTCGAACCCGGAGAAGAGACCGGCCGCGGTGTCGAACGAGAAATCCGGATTGATCAGGAACGGAGCGTTTGTGTAGCTCTTGACGTATTCGGTCTGCACCATGTCGTTTTCCAGTGCGTAGTTGACCAGGCCGGAGAAGAACGCCGAGTCGGTCCCCGCCCTTATCTGGGCGAAGATATCGGCGCGGGATGCGGACCTGGTGAAGCGGGGATCCACCACAATCACCTTGGCGCCGTTTTCCTGGGCCACGTTTATCCATTTCCAGGATACGGGGCTGGTCTCGGCGTTGTTAGCCCCGCTGATCATTATGCAGTCCGAGTTCTTCATGTCTATCCAGTGGTTGGTCATCGGACCCCGGCCGAAGGTTTTGCCGTTGGCGGCAACCGTCGGGGTCTGGCACAACCTGCCCGAGAACTCGCGGTACACCAGGCCGAGCGAGCGCATGAACTTGCCCAGAACCGAATCCTCCTCGGTGTGGATTATTGTGCTCCCGAGGCAGGCGATGGCCTCGGTGCGGTTACAGGTAAGCGATTTGCCGGACTCCTCGTCCTTATCGGCCTCGATGAAATTTTCGTCGCGCGTTTTCTTCGCCTTTTCGGCGATCTTCGCGACGGCCTCGTCCCAGGATATCTCCTGCCAGTCGCTCCCGCCCTGGGCACGGTACATAGGGCTGGTGACGCGCCTGTCGCTGTTTGCCAGCTGGTAGATCATCGAACCCTTGCTGCAGAGCCCGCCCCGGCTTATGGGATGGTCGGGGTTTCCCTCCACGTCGATGACCTTCCCGTCCTCTGTGTAGATCAGGATACCGCAGCTCACGCCACAGTATTGGCAGGTGCTCATGGTCTCCTTGCCGTGAGCGATCCTCAGAGGCTTTTCCGACGCCAGTGCCGGTGTCTCGAGGCCGAGGTATGCCAATGCCCCCGCCGTAAGCCCGGCGCCGGAAGTCACTAGAAACTTTCTTCTTGTTATCGCCATACTTCCTCCTCTGGTACAAGGTTCAACGCTGGAACCTACTGTCGTGCTTGCCTTCAACGAACCAGGGCAAGGAATTTCACCCCCCACATGTAATATGAACTGGCATTTCCGGTTTTACGATCTATACAGGGCCCTCTTATCAGGAAACCCCACCTTATTTAAACGAGGAAACCTCCCGTCAGAATTTAAATTTTGTAAATCCCCCCATAAAAAAAGGAACTCCTGCCGCGGCTTCTCAAGACGTTACTTCGAATGCACTCTGCAGCCATAAACACAAGCCTTTAAGAAAACAATCTAAAATATTAATATTATTATATTAGAAATTATTAATATTGGTTTTTAATTATAATAAGAGCGATTGCGATGTCAAGTTCGCTACCAAGGAGAGATTGAAAAATGGACAAACGGGTGCTCGAGAACCTGAGCTGGCTGCAAAAGCGTTTGAACGTCTGCAAGGCGGTCGCCAATTCAACCCGCCTGCGGTTACTGGATCTACTCAGGGACGGTGAGAAATGCGTGTGCGAGCTTCTTCCCTACCTGGATATGGAGCAATCGAACGTGTCTCAGCATCTCAATATCCTAAAAAACGCCGGGATCGTCGTTTCTCACAGGAAGGGGCAGCATGTCCTGTATAACGTGAGAAACGACAAGATCTTCGATGTCATGGACGCGCTCGATTCCTTGCTTGTGGACGAGCTGGAGGAGGCCAGCGAGCTCCTTAAGAACATCGAGAACCGATAAGTGCCTTTCCCATAGGTATCCTGGAGCACCCTTCGCCTTAGCTTTGGATCTACGGTTACGCGTTAGAACCGGAAGGCTTGCCCTGTCGAATCGTAATAGGGCGGTCGTGAAAGCGAACAAGGCGTTTTCTCGCGGCTTGCGCCTGGTTTCCCCGTGATGCTGCTTTCGTGAAATCATGCGATGCGTTCGGTATAATAGCGGCCGCGGGTAACGTGTAATACGCGTAATAATAGATCAATAATGGAGAGCGGATGACGGGGGGTTGGAGTTGTCGAAGGTCTATTTCCTGCCGGTTGATTCCGTGGGCGGAAAAGGATTACTCGAAAACCTGCACGCGCTATTCAGGGAAGCCGGTTTCGCGAAGAAAATCGATTTGCTAAGCAGGGAATACGAGATCGTCGAGATATCCTAGGCGGAAGAAGGTGGTATCCACATGTCCGATGAAAAGGCCCGGGTACTCAAGATAAGGCCAGTGGGGACGGTAATGGGCGGGCTTGAGAAACCTATCCTGGCCCTGAGGGACGGCGAACTCCACATGAGCGAATCCCGCGGCTCCGGAAGGGATGCGTCACGGGATGTATCGGAGATCCATATACGCGACGAGTATGCGGAATGCCTGGAGGGGATAGAGGAGTTTTCCCATGTCATAGTCCTGTACTGGTCACACATGGTGGGGGAACGGGGGCGTGGTATAACCAGAGTTCATCCCGCCGGCCAGAAAGATATCGCGATGGTCGGAGTTTTCTCAACACGATCCCCGGCCCGGCCCAATCCCATCTGCGTAACCACGGTCGAGCTGCTGCGGCGGAAGGGAAACGTGCTCGAGGTAAGGGGCCTTGACGCGGTCGAGGGCAGCCCCGTAATCGATTTGAAGCCCTATCTCCCCCATTATGACGCGCTGGAAGAGGTTGAGTTGTCGGAGTGGATGAACGAGCTGATGCGCCGCTTCAGGGGAGGGGATTGAAACAGAAGCCGGGGCTCAAAAGCTATTTGCGGCGATCATTATCGTGAAACCGGCATTTGGGGAGAAACCCTCCCGGGGAAGCTCCAGGCGTTCCACCTGGCCGGGCGCCTGAAAGAGGGTGGAGACGGTTCTTTCGTGTTTGAATCCGGTCCGGCGCAGTAGCTCCAGAACCTCGCTATAGTTGTAGAAGCGAGCGATACTTCAAAAGGGGTTTCCCTCCCCCTTTTTTTCTCGTAGAAGCGTGCCCAGAGACTCTCCTCCACGATAAGTCCCAACACCAGTTTTCCCTTATCCTCGAGGATCTCCGCCGTACGCTGGAGAACCGCGGTCGTATTGTCCAGGAAATAGAGGGTAACGATCAGGAAAGCAGTGCCGAAAGACACCTCTTCGTAGACCAGGTCCTCACCCCTGGTCTCTGATGCCTCGATGTCACGTGCTTCCGCCATCCCCCCAGGCGGCGCGACGGTTAGATTCCCGTTTCTATTCCGAGAGCCAGGGCAAAACGCCCACTGTCGACTCCTATCTCTATCCAGGGTCGGGAAAGTAAGGGGAGTATCTCGCGAAAGCCCTCGTTTCTATCTCGAAGATCAGGCTGCCATCTTCATCGAATCAGGCGTCGTACTCCTCGGCCAGTCTCTCGAAGGGCAAGCTGCGGTCCGTCCTTTCGGGGTCATTCTTCAAGCCTGGATCTTCCATCTCCGGGGAATGGCCTCGAACGCGGCCTTCTACATTCATTTAAAATCCCAGGGGAGTCTCCGCCTCGGCGATAATCGCCAGAAATTCGCTCACCGACGTGTTGTCCGGGTCGACGTCGCATTGACTAATACATTTCCTGATAAGGTAGATTAAAAAATCGAGTGTCGGATTCTCCATTTAAACACACCCCCTGTTTCTTCAAGTATGTTATTAGCATATTCCCATAATTTGATTTTCTGATATGATTTAAATCATAAAGATCTACTGGCGAGACGGCTGATATATACGAGGAAAACTGGCAGGAGATATCGATGGAGGGTGATTAGCTTGGCGGACACTTCCTTTAAAGAATTCACGATCGTCTCATGCGGGTCGTTGCGCATGGAGCTCAACCATCTCAAGGAAGAGGGCTTCCTGGACGTGGAGAAGATCTTTTTCACCACCCCCGGCCTGCACGAGATACCCAGGGAACTGGAGAAGCAGCTGGTTCGCCAGATGGGGAAGGGCAAGGATAAAGGCGACAAGGCCATAGTCCTGTACGGCGACAGGTGCTTCGTGGACTCAACGGATTACTTCCGAAGCATAGACAAGGTTATCCAGGAACAGGGTATGGAAGCCTGCAGGGTAAAGGCCCACAACTGCATCGATATACTGACCTCCGAGGAGGAGAGGGAGGAGATAGCCGCGGGACGCAGGGTGTACTGGCTGATCCCCGGCTGGATCGAGTACAAGAAGAACGTCTTTCTGGAGTGGGATGACGGCAAGGCCAACGAGACGTTTCCTTCCAACGACCTGGCCATCCTCCTGGATCCCATTGAATATTACGAGAAGCTGGCCATGAAGGATCCCGAGAAACTCCTGCAGTTCTCGGATTGGATGGGGATAAGCATTGAGCCTTTTCCCATAACCCTGGACCGCCTTAAGGACCTCCTTCTGTCATGCCGTATATCCCTGAAGTCTCTAGAGGATCTATCCCCGGTATAAAAGGCACGGAGGGAAGCCGCGAGAATCCGCGCAGCTATAATCGCGCTGAAACACGATTTCGCCCACCCGCATCGCGGGTGCTTTGCATGGGGATGGTCAGGAGAGCGGAGGGGCGGAGCTCTCCGGCAGCGGGGCCGCCGTTTCGCTACCGGACAACTCGCCCTCGGTGCTAATCCCGCGGAGTAGTGACACCATCTTTATCACCACCGCCGTAATCGGTACGGCGAGGATTGCGCCGGCGATACCGGCGAAAACGGCTCCGAACAGGGTAACCAGCAACGCCAGGAGGGGGTGCATCTGCAAAGTCTTGCCATAGGCCACGGCTTGTACCGGGTTCTGGAGAATGGTATGCACGATGATGGCGTATACCAGCATGATGATCCCGGGTACCAGGCCCCTTGAGGCGATAGCTATGAATATGGCGAAGCCGCCTCCGATATATCCTCCGAAGGAGGGGATGAAACAGGTTACGAAGGTCACCAGGGCTATGGGGCCCAGAAGGGGCATCTTCAAGATGAGCACCATCGGCACGACGAGGGCGGTGTCCACGAAGGCAATCGTGGTCGTGCCCCTGAAGTAGCCCCGGACGCACACCGTAACCTCCTGAAGTACCGCCTCCCCGTGTTCGCGTGGGACCCCCATATGGCCGGCCACCCAGTTCCTTAGGGTGCCGTCATCGCCGAGGATGAAGATGAGGATGAAGAAACCCATGAAGACCCCAACGAGAAAGGAGGCGATGCCCGGAACGGTCTCTGCAAGCCTCTCCATCAGCCCGCCCTGTATGCTTGGCCAGGCTTCGTCGATGGTCTTGTGAATCCATTTGACGACGGAGTTGCCGAGTTCGTGGCTTTCAAACCAGTCATTGATCTTGTTTACGCCGTCCTCGACCTGTTGCTCTATGGCCCCGGCTTGCGTGGAGATGCCGTATACGATTACACTCGCTATTCCCACCACCGCGATTATGAGTATCATGGTGATGAGCACGGCTAGCCACCTGGGGAAGTGGTGCCGGGTAAGAAACAAGACCAGGGGCTCCAGCAGAATCCCTACTATCACGGCTACGATCAGGGGAAGCAATACCTGGTGTGCTCTGGAGTAAGCCGCCCCCGCCACCACGATAATACCCACCATACCCAGCAGCAGCCAGCTCGAGGTTCCCCGGCGCCACAACCAGGATCTCTCGTGCGGTCGTAACCCCTCTCCTCCGCCGTTCTTACTCAAGCGCTCACCTCTTCTACCCGAACGTAAAGGCCGAGGCCGGCTCTCTCGGGCAGGTCGGGGCATCGCCCCCTAGAACAGGATTGAATGGAGAGGGCGGTATGTCCTTCCGCCAATATGCGAGGGTTGAGGGAGCGGGTATGGGGATCGGGATTGAATACCGCATTCGAGGGCCGTTAGCGCCCTGGATAATCGTGGATGAGGTCGTTACTGCACTCCCCGGTTTTCCACCCGCTGGTCTGTGCGATAATGGCGTTGAGGAGCGAAACTTGGCCATACGCTATGGACGGTCACGGGAAGGGCAAGGGTGCCATCATGCCGCAGAAGAGGGGTTATATCTACGGGCCGGTTGCCTCTCGCAGGTTGGGCAGCTCGCTGGGGATCGATCTGGTTCCACGCAAGATATGCGATTACGATTGCATATACTGCCAGCTGGGCGCGACCACACGGTGTACGACCAGGAGAAAGGCCTATGTTCCAGCGGGCGATATTCTTCTCCAGCTGGAGCGGAGATTGCCGGAGATCGCAAGGCCGGACTACATAACCATATCCGGCTCCGGCGAGCCCACCTTGAACTCGGAGTTGGGCGAGATAATCGCGGGGATAAGGCGTCTGAGCGATACTCCGATCGCGGTTATAACCAACAGCTCCCTTCTGGGCGATGACGATGTGGCCGTGGCCTGCTCCGGGGCAGATCTCGTCGTCCCCTCCCTGGACGCCGCCGACGAGGAGACCTTCCGGGCCGTCAACCGCCCCTGCCGTGGCCTCGGGCTGCGGGAGGTCGCAGAGGGTTTGCGATCTTTCGGAAGGTATTTCGAGGGGGAACTCTGGCTGGAGGTCATGATCATCGAGGGTATAAATTCGGGCGAGGATCATGTGTCGCGTCTGGCCGAAGCCATCGAGGGGATAGCGCTGGAAAAAGTGCAGATCAACACCGTGGTGAGGCCGCCGGCGGAGCCCTCGGCCCACCCTGTCGAAAGGGAGAAGCTGGAGAAACTGGCTTCCCTGCTGGGGGATAGGGCGGAGATAATAGGACCGGTTCGTCACTGGGAGACGGCCGAGGGCGGTGGGCCGGACCGGGAGGAGATATTGGATTTCCTGGGCAGGCGGCCGTGTACTATAAGGGATGTCTCCGCGGCCATGGATATAAACTATATCGAGGCCTCCAAGGTGCTTTCCGAGATGGTGGAGGAGGGCCTGGCGACCTTCGAGAGCCACGGCGGGGAGGTATACTATCAAAGTTGACGGCCTTTGAGATGACGCTCGGGGAATGGAAGCTCTACGGCCACGGGAGACGCGTATCCATGCCGTCAGCGGCGGGTTTGTGAAAGCCTATCCCCGCTCTTCGTTTATCGCCCGTGCATGTGGATTGATCGGTCGCGAGCAGGTAGAAACACCTGGTGAGAGGAAGGTCCGTGGAGCGTTTCGGGTAATCGTCGCGAAGGGGGCTGGATCGAGAAGGTGTCTCCGAAAACGGCGGCGGAAGGATGATAAAATGGAAGTCCAGCTGGGCGGACACTACTGGTAGACTCGGATATGTACAGGTAAATATCAAGAGGCTCGGCCTTTTAAGGATCAAGAACACGTAAAGGCAAGTCGAAGGAGACATTGCGCTAAATGGATAGCGGCGGTGCGGTACCCATGGGGTTAAATGACCTCCATCATCGCTCCCTCGAGGTCAGGGATTACCTTTTCAGGGGCGAGAAGTTGCTCCTGACCAGGAGGGGGAAACCGCTGGCTTCAATAAAGCCCGTGGCGGTCGATATCGAGTTCCCAAGAGACGCTCAGGTAAGGAGCATAACCTATATAAGAAGGCATAAGAGGGAATTCGTCCTGAAGATCATGGAGGGACAGAGAATTCTCCTCACCTACAGGGGGAAGACCATCGGCATTGTGGATCCGGAACTATCCTAGGGATGGCCGATGGGTGGCGTTTGATTCGCGAAGCCTTCGGGAAGATAACGGAGAAACAGCCGCTGGAAAGCGGGTTGGCCTTCTATCCGGGCGGGATGAAAGCAGGGCGCGCTCGGTCGCGTAGACGAACAGGGCGGCGGAGATCACGGTAAGAGCGAGATGGGTAGAAAAACCACGCATATCGGTACCTCGGGATGGCATTACCGGCACTGGCAAGGCCCTTTCTATCCCCTGGAACTGCCCAAGGAGGAGATGCTCGATTACTACGCCGGCCTTTTTCATACCGTGGAGATAAACAATACCTTCTACAAGCTTCCCGCGAAGGATACGCTTCTCAAGTGGAGGAACAACACGCCCGACGGCTTTGTCTTCGCCGTCAAGGCCAGCCGTTATATCACCCACATGAAAAAGCTCAAGGACCCCGGGGAGCCGGTCTCCAATTTCCTGGGAAGGATGGATGCCCTTGGGGACAAGCTCGGACCGGTAATCTTTCAGCTGCCGCCGCGCTGGAGGTTCAACCCCGAGCGTTTTCACTCCTTCCTTGAAGCTCTCCCCTCGGGTTACAGGTACGCTTTCGAGTTCCGCGACGAGAGCTGGTTCGATGAGCGCGCCTATCGCGAACTCGAGGAGCGCGGCGCGGCCTTCTGCATCTACGAGTTCTCGGGCAGGACGTCGCCCAGGAAGGTGACCGCGGACTTTATCTATATAAGGCTGCACGGCCCCAAGGGCCCCTACCAGGGCGATTACGACCAGCGGACCCTGGCGGGGTGGGCGGGGGCCTTACACACATGGTCCGGAAAGGGCAAGGATATATACTGCTATTTCGACAACGACGACAGAGGCTACGCGGCGCTGAACGCGCTGAGCCTCCAGGCCATGGCGGATAAAGGCCGGGATAGTGACGGGAGAGGACGGGATAAGGCGTGAAACTCGTATTCCTGGGCACCCGTGGCGAGATAGAGGCGCGCAGCGGGCTTCACCACATGCACAGCTCGCTGATGATTTCCTACGGGGGAAGGTCGGTGATGATAGACTGCGGCGCGGATTGGCTGGGCAGGTTTGAGGAGCTGAATCCCCGGGCCATCGTCATAACCCACGCCCACCCCGATCACGCCTGGGGATTGAAAGGCGGATCGCCGTGCCCTGTATACGCCACCGCGATCTCTTGGGAACTCATGGACGGGTATCCCATCGAGGACGGTTCACGCCATGTCGTGAAAGCGAGGGAGCCGTTGCATATCGAGGACATGGTGTTCGAGGCCTTCGAGGTCGAACATTCGACCCACTGCCCGGCCGTGAGCTACCGGATAACCGCCGGGCGTGCCGCCTTTCATTACGCGCCGGACGTGGCGTACATCCACGACCGGGGGGAGGCCCTGCGCGGCGTGAAACTCTATATCGGCGACGGCGCCACCATGAAACGCCCCATGATCCGCAAACGCGGCGACAGGCTGGTGGGGCATGCGCCGGTACGGACCCAGCTCACCTGGTGCAAGAAAGAGGGAGTTCCCAGAGCCGTTTTCACCCACTGCGGCTCCGGTATAGTGAAGGGGGAACCGGAGATTATCGCGACGGAACTCGAGCGCCTGGCCGTGGAAAGGGGAGTAGAGGCCGCTATCGCCCACGACGGCCTGGAGATGATATTGCGGTGATCACTTGGATGCGGTCTCGATTTCCCGGCGGTAGCCGCCGCCGGGAAATCGAGACCCCCTAGAACCCCCTTGAATCGCCGTTGCGATATATACTTACCGCCGGCCGCGTGTGCCCGAGGGATCCAGGCGGCGCTCAAGGACGGCCGGATTTTTCGATCGCGCTCATCGCGTCGTGGAGCGAGCGGGAATGGCCGTAGATATCTTTGAAGGGATCGGCCTTACGCCCTAGCCGCCGGAAAATATTGGCGATGGTATAGGAACGAGGTCCAAGGTCCTTGCGCTTCAGCTCTCCCCAGGAAAGGGGGGTGGCCACCGGGGCTCCCGGCCTGGCCCTGAACGCGTAGGGGGATACGCCGGTCTGGCCGTAGGCGTTGCGGTTGATGTCCAGGTACAGCCGCTTTCCCCTCCCGGCCTTGTGCTGTTTTACGGTAAGTTCTTCTGGGTGCTCCTTCACCATCTCCTCGGCCAGCTTCCTGGCGAAGGCCCTGGCTTGGTCGAAATTGGCGTCTCCGTTCAGGGGGGCCACCACGTGCAAACCACGCGAGCCCGTGGTCATGACGAAGGGGACCAGCCCCAACCTCTCGAAATATTCCTTTACGATGAAGGCGGTTTTCCGCACAATATCGAAATCCCCGTCGGGTGGGTCGAGGTCGAAGATGAGCTTGTCGGGGTAATGCAGCCCGTCAACGCGGCTCAACCATATATGGGGTGTGATGGTGGCCTCCTGGGCCAGGTATACGAGGGTGGCGGCCTTGTCGCAGACCACGTGGGTCACCCGCTTACCCTGTACTGTCCGGACCTCGCATCTCTCGATCCAGTCCGGGAAATTGCTGGTCACGTCCTTCTGGTAGAAGCCCTCCTCCCCTATGCCGTCGGGGAACCTCTGCATCATCAACGGCCGCTCGCGCAGGTGGGGGAGCATGGTGGGGGCAATCCTGCCGTAGTACGCGATGAGGTCCCCCTTGGTTATACCACTTAAGGGAAAGAGGACCTTATCGAGGTTGGTGACCTCGAAGGAATAAG
Source organism: Actinomycetota bacterium (assembly GCA_034188985.1). Taxonomy (GTDB): domain Bacteria; phylum Actinomycetota; class Geothermincolia; order Geothermincolales; family RBG-13-55-18; genus JAXHVT01. The sequence goes on from JAXHVT010000004.1 coordinate 30,366, forward strand.
GCCCGAAGTTCAGCCGTTTGCCCATGTCTCGATGCCTCATTCCCGTTTAGTCGCGTAAATCATGCCTGCCACCATCCGATGGTCGCATGAAAAGTGGCGCCCGTGGATGGGATCCCCGGCTCGAAGACGAGAGAGGGACGATATGCATTAAGGCTGATACCAGGAGGGAGCCTCGATGCCGGTACCGAAGTCGACGCCGTACCAGCCTGCCGCGCCCTTCTCCATTATCACGAGGGCGTTCTCGTGCTCCTCGTTGGTGCATACGGCTATGCCCGCCGCATCGTCGCCGTGGATGACGATATCGGTGATCTCGAACTCCAGACCCTCCACGGAGCCCTGCTTGACGAAGGCGAGCATTGCCGCCTCGACTTCCGCCGTTTCGTCCTGGCCGCCGTCTTCGGCCAGGGCGTCGTCGTAGCCGTCCGCGTAGCCATCCTCGTACCCGTCATCGTAGCCGTCCAGATAGCCGAGTTCGTATTGCTCCTCGGCCGTGTTGCCGTTCTCCCCGGGGGTCTCCGAGTCGCCGCAGCCCAGCGCCGCGACGCTGAGGGCAACAACCAGGACCGATAAGAACAGGATCGCAAGCTTTCTCATCCCTATTCCCTCCAATGCTGTGACGGGTCGCTATACCGCCCTTTTCCATGCCTTGCCTACAATAATACCCCAGAGAAATGCCGGGCACTCCTTTTTAGGACCGGAACGGCATCATTCCATGTGCTCGGAAGGGACTTGGAGCCCTTTCTTTTATAGGGGCTTCGCGCCGGCACTGATGCCCATTAAGCACCGGTATACATCTACAGGATCCTGGTCGATTCCCGGGATTTGGGAACCTTTACCACCAGAACCCTGAAAGGCGACGTGCCCTGATTGCTCCAGCGGTGGGGGATACCCGCCGGGCTCTCGACCAGGTTATCCGGAGCCACCTCCACCTTTTCATCGCCAATCTCTACTATTCCCTCTCCCTCCAGCACGTAAAAGAAAACGTCTACGGGAGTGATATGTCTCTTCAGGCTCTCCCCCGGCTGGAGCTCGATATGTACGGCCTGGGCATGATCGCTGTCATAGATCTTGCTGGCCCGGACCTTGTGCGGATTTGGGGTTACCTCCGCCTTTCTAGCGTCGACGATTTTCATATCCATACCTCCTTGAAGATAAGGCCAGTAGCAGGGCCTGGGGACCGACTGTCTTCGCAACCATAACGCGGGGCCTTTACCGCCCGTCTTCGTCCGTGCTTGCGTTCCACGTGCTAATGGTTAAGGTACCCATCCGGCGGCTTTACTTGACAATTATATGATAATGTTATATATATGTAAAGATTAGATATATGTTATAAATATATAGTGAAAGGACCGTGATGGCTAAAGCAGTGTCGAAGCCTGGGGTAGACCGGCGCGAGCCACTGGTATCCAATCTCGGCGATTTCGTTCGCGAGGGACCGGGCAAGAGGTTCATAGAGCCACGCATACTCTTTCTCCTCAATCGCAAGCCGGCTCATGGCTATGACCTCATCCAGCGCATGGACGAGGTCGACATGCCGGGACCGGTGCCGGACACCGGCGCCGTCTATCGTAAGCTGCGGGCCATGGAGGAGGAGGGATTGGTGCAATCCCAATGGGAGGAATCCAGCCCCGGGCCGCAGAGGAGGGTCTACCGCATAACCGGAACGGGCAGGGCCAGGCTGGCTACCTGGGTAGAGGCTATCAGGGGCAGGATCGAGATACTCCAGGGTTTCCTCGACCTGTGCGAAGAAGAGCTCTGATAATCACATACCGGGTCTGAGTACACTCTACACGGTCCGGTATCCTGGAAGCGGGTGTTGAGACGATGTCCACCACGGCCATAGTGATCAACTCACTGGTGGGGATAGCGCTGCTGGCCTCGGTTTTTAAGGACCGGGGCAAGACATGGACGGCGCTCAAGGTCACCTGGAACGCCTCCAAGAGGCTCACGCCGGCGGTCCTGGCGGTTATACTGGCCATCGGGCTCTTTCTGGGCTTCATACCCCCGGATTGGATTGCCAGGACGCTGGGCAACCAGGGAGGCTTCATCGGCGTGGCCATCGCCGCGTTTCTGGGCTCGGTTCTTTTCATACCCGCCGTCCTGGCCTTCCCCCTGGGGGCTTCCCTGCTGGAATCGGGGGCGGGCATCATGTCCGTGGCCGCTTTCATCACCACCCTTACTATGGTGGGCTTCGTCTTCATTCCTATCGAGATCAAGGAGCTGGGCAAGAGATTCACGCTGCTGCGCAACGGGCTGAGTTTCGTAGCCGCGATAATCATCGCCGTATTGATGGGGTTGATACTATGAGACTAATCAGGAGAGAAACCCGTCAGCCGGAGAGCGCTTCAAGACCCTGGTGCCGCCGGCTGCGGTGGGACTGGTCCATATTGGCCGTACTGTCTCCCGCCACCCTGGCGGCATCCCTGGCCTGGCCCGACCAGGGGAGCAAGGTAGCCCGGGTATCCTGGGACTTTTTTCTGGAGATGCTCTCCATTCTGCCCGCCGTCCTGGTGCTGATGGGCCTGTTCGCCGTATGGGTTTCCCGGGAGACGGTGGTCAAATACCTGGGCGAGGGTTCGGGGATCAAGGGACTGCTTTTGAGTATGCTGCTGGGGGCCCTGCCCACCGGCCCCCTGTACATCGCCTTCCCCATGGGGGCGATGCTGGTGAATAAGGGCGCCAGGGTGGCCAACGTCATGGCCTTCCTGTCCGCCTGGGCCTGCATCAAGCTTCCCCAGGAACTGGTGGAATTCCAGTTCATGGGCTGGAGATTCGCGCTGACCAGGCTTCTCGTAACCGCTCTGCTTATAGCGGTGCTGTGCCTGGTGGCTGAGTGGATCTATAACCGTTTCCCCGAGAAGGAGATGGTCACGGCTTGATAGGCAAGCGGCAAACCGCGGGGTAGGTTGTAAGCGGCGGTGGATAGCGTTGTCTGACGGGCGGCCGACTTGCCTGCGGCCGGATCTTGTTTAGCCGTTCTAAGGGTATGATAAAGGGGGCCTGAGGCGGGCCCCCTTTATCCATGTGGGAGGAAAGCTAGCCGCTGGCTAGCCGTCTTCTTATTTCGTATTTACCAGGCCGCGTATCCCGTGGAGCAGGTCCCTCCTATCTTGTTGTTCCAGTACACGGACCTCTCCACCGCCACCGCCACGTTGGAGGTTACCTGGGTGGAGACGTTGTAGGTCTCGCCGATATCGGCTCCGATGTTCACGGATACCCTCTGGCCGGCCAGAACGGTGAGGGGATCCTTCTGCACCGGACCTTCCGCGGTCATGTAGGTGATATTTACCGTGGCGTTCTCGGTACTCGGGTTCTGTACCAGCACCCAGGTATCGAAGCCGCCCGCGGTGGCTCCCTCGGCCAGGAAGGATTCGAACTTGGGATACATCAGGCCGTGAGCGTCGTGACCGCCTTCCTTGTTGTTCCAGTAAACGGCCCTCTCGGCGATGACGTCGCCGCTCGAGGTGACCTTGGTGGAGACGTTGTCGTTGTTCTCGACGTAGTCGTTCAGCCTGAAGGTATTGCGGCTGTTCCCCGCCATATCCCAGTCGTCGACTATCAGGCTGGGGCCTTCGCTGGTCATCGCGGTCAGGTCCACGGTGACGGCGTCGTCGTTGGGATTCTGCACCAGGACGAAGGTCTCGAATCCGCTCCCTGTGGTTCCCTCGGCCAGATACCACTGGTTGGAGGGGCCTGTTACGCCGGAGGCGCAGTGCCCCGCCGTCTTATCGTTCCAGTACATGGCCCGCTCGACGACGATGGGCTTGCTCGAGTCGACCACGGTGGATACCTGCCAGTTGTCCGCCACGTCCCAGCCGACGTTTACGTTGAGGCGGGAATTGGGCGGCAGCGCCAACTCGGGGCCTACAGTCTCTTGATCGCCGGTCATGTAGGTGATATTGGCATAGGCTACCTCATCGCCGGGGTTCTGCAGGAGGATCCAGGTCTCGTATCCGCCAGCCGTGCATCCCTCGGCCAGGTACCACTCCTTGGCCGGGGCGTTGACGCCGGAGGCGCAGTGCCCCCCTACCTTGTCGTTCCAGTACATGGCCCGCTCGGCCACGATGGAGTCGCCGTGGTAGCCCTCCACGCGGGTGGAGACGTTCTTGCCCTCTCCGAGCACACTGTTGACATTGACGGTGGTGCGGGAATGGGGTGCGACGTCCAGCTCCTGCTGCTGCGGACCCTCGCCCTCGATGTAGTAGTCGATTATTACGTGGCTCTCCCAGCTGTTGGGGTTGGCGATGCACATGAAGGTCTCGTAGCCGTAGCCGGTGCTGCCCTCGGCGAAATACCATTCGTTGGGTATGTTGTTGGCGTCGATGGCGCCGCAGACGATTATACGATCGGTGGGGATCCGCGTCTCATCGACACCCGGGTCGTTCCCCATGGGCAGCACATTGACTTCCCGTGTCCATTTCAGCCATTTGCTCGTGTTGGTGTCGGAGGGATCGTCCTGGGGTTTGATGAACTCGATGGGTCCGGATCCGTCCGGCTCCGGACCCAGGTCCTCACCGTCCTCGTTCCAGGCCAGCATCATCTTGTTGCCGTCGGGGCAGGTCTGCCTTACCTCGTCCAGGGTCCATGTATCCTTGAAGCCCCAACCATCGGCGGCGAAATTCTGCACGTCGGTGGCGGTATCCTGCAGCCCAATCACTTCATCCAGAAAGAAGCCCAGCGGTATGCCGGTGAAAGTGGCGTCTCCCTCGAAACCGCCCTTGTTCTTCCAGTGGTAGGTCGCCGTGGTGGGATTTATAGACTTCAACTGGTCCACGGTGTAGGTGCGGCGGTTGAGGATGTTGCCGTATACGATTACCTGGTTGTCCGGAATGCTCTCGGGATCGATGGCGGGCACGCCTGTGGCCGTTGGCTGCACCTCGATGGCTCTTACCCACTTGACGGATTTCTGCCAGTTGGGGTCACCGGTTCCGGCGGGGCTATAGGCTGCGTTGCGTGGGTCCGGTCCCTCCACCTTCTGGGGCATGATCAGGCGGAAGGGGCCACCGTCATCGACAGTGAGTTCGTTGTCGGTGGGCTTGGGAGCCACCCAGGGCGCCCCTGTGGGATCGGGGGCGTTGGGATTATTCGCGCTTTCCTCCCCGTACTTGTAGCCGAGTAGGGTGGGGAGTCCCCGCGGGTTGCTGTTACCCCTCATCTCGTCCAGGGTCAGGGTCACACTGTAGCCATCCTCAGCGATGACCTTGATGGCGGTGGTATCCGCCTTGATGCCCACCTCCACGTCCAGCAGGTAGGACAGGTCGACCCCCTTCCAGTCCTGCTCGAAGTAGGTGTAGGGATCGGAGTTTTTCTGGCAGGTGTAGTGACCTCCCGCCAGTTCCTGCGTTATGGCGACAATGTCGCCTCCCCCGTCAAGAGTCTGCGTGTACTTCAGCATGGACTTTAAGTCCGCCTCGGTAAAGGTTCGGTAATTGGGCGAGGCGGCGGAAACCGCGTCCGCCTGGAAGCTCGCATCCTCGGCGGGCTCGGCCGCGGCGAGAGTCGCCCCCATGGCCAGGCACAGAAGTGCGGCCAACAGTATTATCAGCGTCTTCCTCACGATACCTCCTCTCTTCTCCGCTTGGGAGTTCCTGTGAATCCTTGTATACCTCTTTCTATAAGCGTAAAAAGACCGTCCTCTCCGCGAAGGAAAGGACGGCTCAATAAAAGGGGGCGTCCCCCCCACGTGGAAAGGACGCCCTTAAGGCCTTTAATGAGAGGTCTCCCTTTCCAAGCACGGGAGGCAGGAACGTTTCCAATCCTACCCTGTCGGCAGCCCGTCTTAGCCTGAGCCTTAGATCGGTCTGCTCGGAAAACCTACTAACTGCAGTATGTATCATTATTCTCAAACACTGTCAAGCCGCCACGACCCGCCCGAAAACGTCAGAATACGGGGTTAGCCCCAAAAATCGGGGTCAGGCACTGACATCTGACATTTCGCAGCTCACAAGATGGGGTCAGGCACTGACATCTGACATTTTCCAGAGTCACGCCTTCGGTCTTAGCGGAATCCATCATCATGTGAAAGCTAACCTGGGGTCCAAAACCCAACCCTGTTAAACCATCCGATCCAAGGCCTTGGCTTGACAGCCGCCCGGTGCTGTATATTAATAATGAGAATCGCGAGAAGAGCTCTCCGAGTCTCCTCTCCTAAAGCTCCGGCCAAGGGTGGAGACCGATAGGGTTCACCGGGAAACCGGTGTTCCTCCCGTGTTTGGAAAGGAGGGTCGATGGGACGCAAGTGCATTCTTCTTATCACGCTTTCCCTGCTGTTGGTAGCCGCCGGCGTTTTTCTCTTCGTCTACCGCGGGCTGACTTCGGAGAGCAGGCGTGTTCTTTCCTATAACGATGTAACCTCCCTTTCCAATGTCAGCGAGACTTACCACAGCGTCAATAACTGGCTGACGGAGGAGGATACGGAGCTAACCGGCGTGATACTTAACGAGCTGCTCGAGAGCCAGGGCGTGGAGGAAGCGGACACCAGCGTAAAGGTGATAGCCCTCGACGAATACTTCTGGCCCGCCGTTGGTACCGTCCTTACCCTGGAGGATCTCAGGACCCCTAGTCCGGAGGGGCTTTATACCATCCTGGCCTACGAGATGAACGGAGCGGTACTGGACCCCGAGCCTGACGGGACCGGTCCCTTGAGGCTGGTGATGCCCCAGTACGAGGAGGGCGAGATAAATAAACCGTCCTGGGTCTCCAACGTCAGGCTCATAGAGGTGGGCCCCCTGGAAGAGGGCTATGAAGCACCCAATGCCCTGGATGTCCCCGTGGATGAGGTCTGGATATATGGCGACGTACCGGCCACATACACCTACCCGCTTTTTTTACCTATAATTGTGTTGATAGGAGGTACGGTTTTGCTCTTCATCGCGCTTCTATACGCCTTCTTCCGCGGGCACAAGGGTTCCCCGCAGGCCGCTGTGTCGATCCTTATAGCCACCGTGTTAATATCCTCGGCTCTTCTGGTGGCACTGCCGTCCACCCATACTTGCCGGGCGTCCCCGGGCACCAGGACGTTCAGCATGGCGGAGCTCAAATCCATGCCCGCCTTCTCCGGGCATTACACCTTTTTGAAATCCCAGCCACCCTATACCTATTACGAGGCCGATTACACGGGGGTGCCCATCTCCTACCTGCTGGAGAAGAAGATGAACCTGCAGGCGGGAGCGGCGGATGTGGTGATATGGGCCAGAGACAACTACAGCAAGCCCCTCAGTCTCTCGCAGGTCAGGACAACCTATCCGGGAGGACTGAAGGCCATAATCGCCTACGAGAAGAACGGTGAGGCCCTGGTGGGTGACGAGGGCCCACTGCGGCTGATAGTACCGCAGACCGTGCCGGGCACTATCGAGGAGGGGGGAGAGCCCAACACGCCACTGTGCGTGAGGATGCTGTTCAGCATCGAGGTCAGGCCCCTTCCGGCCGGGGAACAGGCCCCCGGCGTGGGTTCTGTACCCGAGGGCTCCCTTGCCGTGTACGGGGCGGTAGCGGAGCCGGCCCCCACCCCGGTCGATAACGGTAACACTCAGCCGGCGGTTCCCGATGAGACGGCGCGGGAAGAGGAGCAGGCGGTGCAGACCCCGCAAGAGGATCAAGCCGCTGATGCAACCGCCGAGGAAGCGATCTCCGGGCCGGCCGACGACGAGACCAGGAGGATATGGGCGGGGTGCGCCGCGTTATATGTCTATCTCATGAACCCCTTTATGGCTGTAAGCCCCCTGGTCTGGTTCTACTACCTGGGGGGTTCCCCGTGATGAGGAGCCTGGGGCGGCTGTGCGTGGTACTGGCCGTAGCGGCGCTGCTGGCGGTTGGATGTGGCGAGGCGGAGAAGACCGAGGACTCGCGCTTCCTGGAGAGCGAGAAGCGGCTCGAGGGCATGTACGAGGCCTGCCAGACCATCGAGGTGCTGGATTCCCTGGCCGAACATCCCCCTATAGAGGTCGAGGAGATAACAAACCTGGAACAAGTGGACGTGGAAACGGTTCTTATACGGTCGAACGGCATGGGCAAGCCGGGGGTATGGTCGGGAGTGAGGTTTTCCGATGTGCTGGACATGTACGGCATCGACAAGGGCTTCAGCGAGATACGCATGGAGGCGTGGGACGGCTACGTGGCCAAGATATCCAACGATATCGCCCTGCGGCCCGACACCATACTGGCCTGGCTGGAGGACGGCGAACCCATACCCGAGGAGGAGGGCCCCGTGCGCCTGGTGGTGGGCAGCGAGGACGGTTTCTATTGGATATACAGGATCGTCAGCATGGAGTTCTCGAGGTGAAGCGCTTGCGCAAGGCCCTTCTGGCCTTAGTCGTTCTAACCCTGCTCTCAGGATGCCTGGGCTGCGGCTCGTCCTCGGGTTACTCCGAGGAGGAGCGCAGCGACCTGATACTGGCCACCACCACCAGCGTGCTGGACTCCGGCATCCTGTACGAGTTCGTGGAGAGCTTCGAGGAGCGATATCCCTACCGCATCAAGGCCATAGCCGTGGGCAGCGGCGCCGCACTGCTCATGGCCAGACAGGGAGAGGCCGACGTGGCCCTGACCCACGAGCCCAAGGCTGAGAAGGAGTTCATGGACGAGGGTTACGGGGAGAGCCACCGGGAGTTGATGTACAACGATTTTGTTATCGTCGGCCCGCCCGGGGACCCGGCCGGCATTGCAGGCATGGAGAGCGCCACGGAGGCCTTCACCAGGATAGCCGACAGCGAGAGCACCTTCGTCTCCAGGGGGGATGCCTCGGGCACCCATGCCATGGAGTTGAGCATCTGGGAGAACTACGGCATACAGCCCTCTGGGGACTGGTACAAGGAGGGCGGGCAGGGCATGAGCTATACCCTGAGGATAGCCGACGACGAGAACGCCTATACCCTTACTGACCGGGCCACCTTCATCGTCCTGGAGGAGGCGTTGGACCTGGGTATCATGGTGGAGGGTGACCCGGACCTGGTCAACCGCTACTCGGTTACCGTGGTCAACCCCGAGGTGTTCCCGGATATCAATATCCAGGGGGCCAGGGACTTCAACACGTTTCTATTCGACGAGGAGACCCAGCAGCTTATCAGGGATTTCGGCTGGGACGAGTACCAGCAGCATCTCTTCTACACTTACTAGTAGCGCGACCGGCCTGCATTTAGTTTTTCCATCATAGCCCCAGCCCTGTTGTGTATAATATTCTCTCTGTAGGGACTGGAACCTACAGGGACGCGGGCTCGGGATATGGGATAACGATTTCCATCTCCCCCGACCGTGGGGTATGGCTCTGGAAACGGAGCTGGCTGGGGCCGTCGACGGTAACCGAACTGTGGTAAAAACCCCGGGAAAGGCGAGAGCATGGACGAGAAAAGCTGCCCCTTCTGCTCCCCGGAAACCAGGTCCAGGGCGGTGGCCGAGAAGGGCACGGTGTTCGCCATGGAGGACAGCTCCCCCGTTACGGAGGGGCATCACCTGGTTATTCCCTTCCGGCATACCCCCGAGTTCTTCACCATGACCGGGCGGGAGAGACGGGATGCCCTGGAACTCGTGGCCTTACTGCGCGACAGGATTGCGGCGTCCGATCCCTCCGTGAAGGCCTTCAACCTGGGGGTTAACTGCGGCGAGGAGGCGGGCCAGACGGTGATGCACGCCCATATCCATCTCATACCCCGCAGAAAAGGGGACACCCCCGACCCCAGGGGTGGGGTCAGGGGGGTAATACCCGGCAGAATGTCCTATTGAGCAGAGGCCCGGTTGAAGCCGCTCGAGCTCTCTCAGCCCTGGGTCATGCTTTCCAGGGAGCTCTTGCTCTGCTCCAGGCTCTCCTTCTCCTCCTCGAACTTATCTATCCATTCCTGTATTTCGTCCTGGCCCTCCAGGGAGTTCGTTTTGGCGTAGTCCAGCAGCCCCTGGTAGGATTCAACGATCTGGCTGACGCCCTCGATGTATTCATCCATGGCCATCAGGGAGGAGTTGAAAATCATAGCCCTCTCCTCCATGCTTTGATCGGGAGCCTTATCCAGCTCCTCGGCGTTGATGGTGTTTCCCTCGTCCATGGTCTTGATGCCCTTCTCGAGGGTATCCACGATGCTTTCGGCGTCGTCGTCCGGCTTGTTCAGGCCGTCCAGATCAACGAGGGTTTCCTCGTCCTTGGTGTTGCTGTCCCAGAATGAATCGGCGGCCTTCAAGGCGCTCTCCACGTCGGTGAATCCCGACTGGGCATAGGCGGTGAAGGCCTCGCTGCCCTCCTGAGCTATCTCGGAATGTGCCTGATTCTCGTTCATTGTGGACAGAACTCCATCGACGAAGTCCTGTTTCGCCGTATCGTCGCCGCAACCCTGCAAGGCGACGGACGTCAGAACGATCGTGGCGCCAAGAACGACGGTAATCAGGATCCCCGCCACCCTTTTCTTTCTAAAAAGCATCATGACCTCCTTTAGCAGCGGCGAGGCCGCCCTGCATCGCTGGCCCGGGTCTTGCCGTGCCGGCGGCGGACAGGCTCGACACCTTTTCTCCTTCCTCATATGATAGTTTCTCACACCTTCCCCATACACCTTCAATGATGGCCATGACCGCGAATGATGGTACACGGTAGTCGTCGAAACGTAGTGCTGGACGAAGCCCGGTCCGCCGTGATGGTCAATGTGTAATTCTAACGCGTTCGATGGGGGGGAACGTCGGTGGGGTGCCGGGCATTATGGCGGTCAGACCTTCAGGCTCTTTATTTTTTCCGCCAGAGCGCTGCCGACGTCTTTCCCCGAGAAGAAGGATACCGACTTGTCGATCTTCTCCGCCAGCTCTGGCAACTGCGCGGCGGTGATAGTGTCCGGCGTGGAGCCTATCAGCTCGCAGTTTTTCTTCACCGTGGCCCTGGCGATGAAATCGCCGACCGCTTCAGAAAGGATCTTCTCAATATCCTGCGCCAGTTTATTCGCCAATGAAACCTTCCTCCTGCTCCGTCGCAGTTTTTTCGCGGTGGCGAAACAAGCAACAACCTAAATGCGATCCCTTATATTAATTCCTTTTCTACTTGATCAAGCATTACCCCTTGTTATATCGTTTGCTCGCCCTCCAAACTTTATTATAATTTTTATATTTGTCGCACTTTCGCTTGAAATATTAAACCCGCTTATTTTCTTCGACTTCCCGATGCGATCCCCTCTTGTACCGACATTACTTACTACGCTTCGATGCACGAAACCCTTCCCGCGTCGAAACATGGCGCGCCATACCTTACTCTTCTAGTTCCTCGCTCATGTGCTGCAGTACCTTCTAGCCGCTGCTGAGCAATTCCTGAAGTGCCGCGTAGGCGCTTTCCTCGTCTACCTCGACATCACCCTCGAAGGTGCCGGCGACTATCTCCTCCGTCATGCGGATTAATTCGTCTATGGGCGTCACTACGTACTTCCTGGTGAAGTAACGTAATCCGAATGTGGTCAGGAGAAGGGAGAGGATACTAGCTAATGCGGCGCCTATGGAGAGTCTGACGATCATATCGTTTCTCTGATCCTCGAAATAGACCTCGATATCGGCAGGCTCCCCAGTCTTATCCACGATCATGTTTACGTAGATTCTCCAAGCCTACAACGGTTAAACCTATCGGGTATACAACGGAGATGAAGAAACCCTCCTCGTCCCCCAGTTTGCCCAGGCTTTCGTAATCTTGCTGCGACGGTTACGTCGGCATCTCGCTCGCGTCTATGCTGTAATCCTTATCGGTCTTGTAGAATATCACATCGCCGTCGCGGATCACCCTTATGTAATCGACGGGGTAGAAGCTGATGCCCAATCTTCCTGTGAAGGTGTAGAAAACATCCCAGTCGCCGGAGAGCACGCTATCCATGATATCCTGGTTGAACAATTCGATAATTCCGATGCTGCCGGTCATACTGGAGATGTTATCCCCCATCCCGGTCAAGGATGATACGGACTGGTCGATCACCAGTTGCTTGTTATGCTTGATGTTGTTGTTTGTGGTCAGAATAGCGTTCATCATGAAGTAGGCGATGATGGCCAGCAGCAGGAGCTTTGTGAGAGACACCGCTACCAACAGGGGCCGCATCTCTTTACCGGTTTTCTTTCTCGTCATAGCATCCTAGCCTGAGTTTCCGCTTTACGAAACAAGGCGTAATAAGAGAACTGAATGAGGTGGGATTATGTCCCGTGGTGTTGTATTATCCCTAACGGCTCGTGAAAGCTCCGATCTCCAGAAGGTCAAAGAGCTTCTTCTGGCGGGCGCTCATACGACTCAGGATTATCTTGCCCCTGCCTCTGCCCGAGGGATAGATGATCGCTACCTCGCGTATGGCCGAAAGCTCCTTTAAAAGAGCGGCGAGCGAGAGGTCGATCCCCGCCTCGGTGACCACCTTGTGCGCGAGGGTGGCCAGGGTGAGGGCGAGCACGCAGTAGAGGGCGTGGACGCGGAGCTTCTGGTCGGTCCAGTGCCAGGCGGGCTGCCAGGAGAGGAAATGCGTGTTCTTCATGCTGCGGAAGGTCTCCTCGATGGAGGAAAGGGCACGGTAGGCACCGATTACCTCGCGAGCGGACCAGTCACCTCGATCGGTCACCAGCAGGGTTCTACCCAGCCTCTCCTCCGCGAGCGCGCGCAGGGCGTCGTGGTCGAGACGCCAGGCGAGGGTGGGCAAGCCTTCCTTTTCGCTCACCTCCGTCTGAAACAGGCTCGCCATGAACTGGGGGGCGAGGATCTCCTTCGCCCACACCCCCGCCGGCTTGGGCTTGCGGCCGCGCCGCTTTCCCCGCCGCCATGAGAGCAGAGAGCTCTCGAGGTCCTTGAGCTTGGTCTGGCAGCGGGCCAGGTTGGAGGTGACGCCTCCGAGCTGCCGGGAGAAGAAGCTCTCCGAATAGCAGACCACCGCACGCAGGTCCCTTCCCGACAGGGGGAGAGAACAGGCGAAGGCCCGGGTGCCCGGCATCCCCTCCAGCTCCGAGAAGCGCTCCAGGGGAGTGGCGAGAAGCTCCGGATCCCGGGTGGCGGAGAGCGCCGTCACGAAATGGACGCCTTGCAAGGCCAGCTCCTCCATGGCCGCGTCGGAGACGTTTTCCTTGTCGAAGACCAAGGTGACGTCGGCTTTTCCCGCACCGAGCTTTTCGTATCTTTTCAGCAGCTCGCCCGCCAAGGAGGGGAAGAGGGAGACGTCAGGGATGTCTCCGGCGTAGAGACGGTACATGAGGGGGATGCCGAAGTCCCGCGCCACCAGCAGGGCAAGGCCCACCTGCCGGAGATCGTGCCGCTTGGCCTTGGAGCGGCCACGGGCGGGCAGGCCCGCCCGCTCGTTGCTGGTGGCGATGAAGGTGTAGAAGTTGGTGGTGTCGTAGAGGAGCAGGGAGTGAGAGAGGCCGAAAACGGAGACGATGCGGGAGGCCAGGCGTTCCTCTATCTCCGCTATGGCTCCCTGTGAGACCATGTCCATGTGATCCCAGAACCTCTGGCTGGAGAAAGCGCTTGAGGAGTGGCGCCATAATCTTCTGAGGACGGTCTGGCCGTACCAGTCCCCTATGGCCAGCTTGCTGCAGGGGGCGAGCGCGCGGTTGATCGCCGCGAGCAGCATATAGCGGCCCACGGATGGTCCCTGCTCCCGATTGGGGACCACCTCGTCTACGGTCTCCTCCAGCCCCAGGCGTTGGGCAATATCATAGAGGGCGGTCGCCCCGCCCAGCTCGAAGATGTCCACCTCGCGGGGGTTCTCGGGCTCCTGCCCCTCGGCCATCTTGATGATAGCGTCCACCGTGCCCAAGTACTTCTGCCATACGATTCTAGGCTTCCCATCCACACGCCCCGATTCCACCGCATAGTAATACGCCTTCCCTTCTTGATCTTCTTGATGATGGTCGCCATGCAGCCCTCCTTTTACTAGGAGGGTAATACATTTGTAAATACGGAAATACCGCATGAATAAGGGGCTTCGGGATCCTTCTTTCTTCTATTTGGTCGTAAAGCGTAAACTCAGGCTAGATTATGAACAATGCTATTAACCAGGCATTTTAATCTATATCCTCATCGGAAGATCTGCAGGATGCTTTGTTGATGGACGAGTGAATGAGGTGCCCCTTACGCGAACAAACCGATTTGCGTTATTGAATCGGTCTATCGGACCTCAAGAGCTCTTATCTTGTTCGCCAGGGCGCTGCCGATGTCTTTCCCGGAGAAGAAGGATACCGACTTGTCGATCTTCTCCGCCAGCTCTGGCAGCTGCGCGACGGTGATGGTGTCCGGCGTGTATCCCACGAGATCGCAGTTCTTTTTCACCGTGGCTGTAGCGATGAACTCACCCATCTCCGCCGCTAGTATTCTCTCTATTTCCAGTGCCAGTTTGTTAGCCAATCAGATCGCCTTTCTCGCGTCCAGGCCTGTAAGGATTACGCGGCTCGTCTTCTTACTTGTCCAATTCCTCGTCCATGAGTCGCAATACTTTCTGGCCACTGCTGAGCAATCCCTGAAGTGCCGCGTAGGCGCTTTCCTTGTCCACCTCGACATCACCCTCGAAGGTGCCGGCGGCTATCTCCTCAGCCGTGCGGTTTAATCCCTCTATGGGCTTCACCACGTATTTCCTGGTGAAGTAACGTAGTCCGAAGGTGGTCAGAAGTAGGGAGAGGATAATAGCTATGGCGGCGCCTATGGAGAGCCTGACGATCATGCTGTTTCTCTGATCCTCGAAATAGATCTCGATATCGGCCAGCTCCTCGGTCCTGTTAACAATTAAGTTGAGGTAGACCTCCCCCTCCATCCCGACGATCCCCAGATCTATGGGATGAGAAACCGATATGAAGAAACCTTCCTCATCCCCCAGTGAATCCAGGGTCAGGTACCCGCTTTCAGGGGGTTCGGCGGGTAGTTTGGAGGTGTCTATGTCCATGTCATCCTTCGCTTGATACGACAAGACCTCGCCGTCGCGTACAATGCTGATGTAATCGACTGGGTACAGGGATTGCGTTATCCTGACGGTAATGTCATATAGAAATTCGGTATTTCCAGAAAGGACCTCTTCGATTATTTCAGGATTGAAGATCTCAAAATATATGGGATCGACGGTGCTCATCGTGGACATCTCGTCCATGTCCTGCAGGTTACGAACGGACTCCTCTATTATCCTTTCCTTGTTCTGCTCGATGTTATTATTTGCGGTCAGAATGGCGTCCGCGATGAAGTAGGCGATTATAGCCAGCACCAGCAGGAGCGTGGTGAGGGACACCGCCACCAGCAGATGCCGCATCTCTTTACCGGTTTTCCTGCGCATAATCAACACCAACCTCATTCGATTTCCAGTAATGCAACCAGTTTTCTTATCGGCATATACTGGTAAAAAGCTTACAGGCCAGTAACAGCGTACACTGCTCGTTCAACCGTTTTAACTGCCGAAGGGACGATTCCTTATCGCAAATAGGCACTATAATAAAGGTTGACTCTAGAATATAGTCGTCTTATGTGGGAGGATGTGATGTTATTCCTCGCCAATGCGTGTACCGGCTGCCGTGTTTGCCAGTTGATATGCTCTCTTACACACGAAGGGCAATGCAACCTGTCTCTGTCCCGTGTCGCAATCAAGCAGGAGGGACTCGATTTCTCCGCCGAGTTCACCCCAGAATGCGACGAATGCGCCAGGTGTGCCAGGTACTGTCCCTACAGGGCCATAGTAAAGGGGGAATGACATGGGTGGTGGATACACCGGCCGTATCATGATAGTGGACCTGGGCCGGAACGAGGTTACCACCGAGGAATATCCCGCTGGATACGCGCATGATTACCTGGGCGGCTTCGGGGTGAACAACCGCCTATACTCCGATTATTCACGCCCGGGCGTCGAACCCCTGTCCGCCGACAATCCTGTTATCCTGGGTGCGGGCCCCATGGTGGGCACCCCGGTGCCGGGCTCCTCGCGGGTGATGGCCAACTCCCGACTTCCCCTGACCGGCGCGGTGGCCTCGGCCAGCGGCAGCATGGGGCTGGGGGCCAACATGAAGTGGGCGGGCCTCGATCACGTAGTACTCAAGGGCAGGGCGTCCCGGCCCATCCTCTTAAAGATAGAGGATGGAGAGGTGGAGCTATTACCCGCGGAGAACCTGTGGGGAAAGATGATCCTAGAGGCCACCCGCCTGCTGTGGAAAGCGTACCCCGATCACTCCGTGCTGGCCATCGGGCCGGCGGGGGAGAACCAGGCGTATTCCGCCCTGGCCATGATCGACGCCTCGTCCACCCTGGGTCGGGGCGGCTTGGCGGCCGTGCTGGGTTCGAAGAACCTCAAGGCCATGGTAATTAAAGGCAGCGGCGGGGTAGACGTGGCCGATCCCAAGGGCCTGGAGAAGCTGATCAAGGGGCTCTACGAGCGCCTGGAGAAGTGGCCTATGCGGGATGGGGCGACGGAGTTCGGCATGATCGGGGCATGGGCCATGTACGCAAAGCAGCTCATACCCTATGGTTCCTCAGAGGAAGAACTGCAGACGGTCATCGAGAGGTTCGGCCCCCAAGAATACATGGAGTTCAAGAGATGCCGCATAGCCTGTCCCTCCTGTTTCCTGGGTGACAAGGACGAGCTGTATCTACCCTCCAGGGGCGAGAGCGTTTACTCCACATCCTTTTTAAACGCTGCCATCATCGGCTGCGCCTTCATGATGCGCGACGCCGAGGAGGCCGCCTCTGTCCTGGCCCTCCTGGACGACCTCGGGCTGGACTTCATGACCCTCTCCAACCAGGCCGCCTTCCTGCTGGAGATGCTGGAGCACGGCATTATCTCGGAGGCGGACGCGGAGGGAATACCCATGAGAAGGGATGCCGATATCCTGCGCGAACTGGCCCTGCGCGTGGCCAGGCGCAAGGGTGCCATTGGCGAGGCCTTCGCCAGGGGGTGGACAGGGGCTATCGAGCATTTCGGCGAGGAATCCCGCCGCTACACCATGCTGGTGCGAAACCAGGACTGCCTCTATGACCCCCGGGTCAGCGGCCTGGGGACCATGGAGTTCGAACAGATCGTTTCCCCGCGGGGGCCCACGTCGGCGACGGCGGGCTCCGCCACCTACGTACCGGGATTTCCCGAGGAGCAGATACGTCGTCTGACGCAGCGCATGGGTGCGGGGGATGAAGCCCTGGAACGCATTTTCTCCCCACCCTACGGCATGAACGTGGGGCGGCTCACCCGCTATTCCGAGGACTGGTTCAGCCTCTTCAGCTGCATGGGTATCTGCAACCGCTACCAGGTTAATCGCTTCTACCACGCCGGGCTTATACGTGACCTGCTGGCGGCGGTCGTCGGCGTGGAGCTGGAGGTGGACGAGATGATGAAAAAGGCCGCCGCGTCCTGGGAGCTGTACCGGGAGCAGACCGCCAGGGAGGGAATGGGCGAGGAAGAGGACAAGCCCCCGGAGGCCTGGTTCGGCGAGCAGCCCCTGTGGGGAAGAGGCGGGTGCCTCAAGGATTACTTCGGCAACGAGTTGAGCCGGAACGACCTGTTCAACATGATCGAGGATTACCATGACGAGAGAAAGAGATAACGGGGCCGAGGGCCGTGGGACTAAGAAGCCCCGGACCTTGAGCGACCGTGATTGCATGCGCATAGCCCTGGAGGAGGCCTGGCGGGCGGCCGAGGAGGGTGAGATCCCGGTGGGGGCGGTTCTCGTAAAAGACGGGGAAGTGCTGGCCCGCGCCCATAACCGCAGGGAGGCCACGGGCAACCCCCTCGACCACGCCGAGCTCCTGGCCTTGAAGGAGGGTGCGTCCCAACTGGGGGGGTGGAGGCTGGACGGCTCCACCCTATACGTCACCCTGGAACCCTGCCCCATGTGCGCCGGCGCCCTGGTGCAGGCCAGGGTAACCAGGTTGGTCTTCGGAGCCCGGGATCTCAAGTTGGGCGCCGCCGGAAGCCGTTACAACCTGGTGAGCGACGAGACCATCCACCACCGCTTGGAGGTGATGGATGGCATTATGGAGGAGGAGTGCCGGGATATCCTGCGGCGCTTTTTTGGGATCCAGCGGGAGGACAAGGAGGCTTGAGGTTTCCCCCGACTTCGGTTCCGTCCCCGCCGTTTGCCCTCATCCGTCAAGCCAAGTATCCGGAGATCGATACGCGGCTCAACCCTTTGCCCTCCGCTCTCAGGTTTCGACCGGGTGTCCGGCGTCCACCCAGGCCTGGAAATTGTCCTGCAAGCGATAGACGTTCTGGAAACCGGCGTCCACCAGCGCTTGCGCTCCCGCTATGGATACGCTGTCGACGTGACAGTAAACGAGGTAATCCGCGTCTTTGTCCAGGTCGGGGATGGCTCGGTCCAGCGAACCATCGCCGAGGCAGCAATTGACCGCTTCGGGGATATGCCCTTCAATGTAATGGGGCGAGACATCGATGATGACGAGATCCGGATTCTCGTCTATTATCTTCTTGGCCTCTGCCGCGCTGACGTCCGTGTAGCCGTTGGCCCCCACCTCTTCGCCAGGCGTTTCCGTCTCCTCGGTCTCGCCGGTCGTCTGGGAATCCTCGACTTCACTCGTTGTTCGTGATTCCTCCTCGCCGCAACCGGCTATGATGATAAACGATACGGCAAGTGCGACTACAAGGATCAATATGACAGCTTTTTTCATCCAAACCACTTCGTTCCCTCTAATGTATGAGTGCAATTGAATCCCGATCTTGTGAGGTTCTTACCTTCTTAATCCATGATTCCCTCGACCAATTCCCCTAAACCTCGAGGGTCAGGTTTCGATAGGCTGACCGAGAGTAGGACCTCTAGCCTCAAAGTGGTATATATTGACATTACATGGCAGGTTGAAATGCCTGGAAGCCTCCCTTCTTAAATCTCGTTCTCGTCCTGTCTGTCGAATAGATAGTCACCGGCCAATATATGAAGACAATTCCTGATACAAAAGATTATAGCTTTCACCCTGGCTCGAGACAGGTAAAAGGATTTTCTTAGCTGTACGCATTTACCTATAATAGGCTTATTCGTGCGGAGAGGTGGCAGAGCGGACGAATGCGGCGGTCTCGAAAACCGTTGGGGTCTTAACGGGCTCTCGTGGGTTCGAATCCCACCCTCTCCGCCATCTATGTCTTGAACTGGGCTTTTCCAAAGATATGGCGCTGAGCCCAAAGTTGCTTGAAAATCACCAAATTCCCGATTGTGCCCAAATTGTGCCTGTATCTCTAGGCCCCGAAACTCCGGCATTTCATCGCCATGTGATTATTTATCAGGGAGTTAAAATATTGGCATCTGGAGATGCATTTATGTAATATCAATTGGATCATATTTCTCCAGGTAGGGTATTGAGAAGAGGGCATTAGCAATGAATCGTGGAAGGATTTTCGCCATACTTATCATGAATAAAATTCTCTTACCCGGCATTACATATACAATGAGATGTATACACATTGAAAGGGATACATGGTGTGCTCAACAGATATCAGGAAGCTATTACTGTCCATCTCCATCCTTTTAGTTATCGCCTTCCTCATGTCCTCTTGCGGTTCCACGGAGGAGACCTCAGACCCAAGAAGCGCATCCGGTGGCGAGATAGAAACACATGAATACCAATGGTTGAGGCAGCATGAGTTTTGTGATTATAACCCCTTTAGTATATGTGCTCTGGACAATGACCATGTTTGGACGGTGGGAAACAACGCTGGTGAGGAGGGCTTGGATAAGCGAGGCTTGATATACTTCTATGATGGATCGACGTGGAACCTCCAATATGAAGCAGATAAAGCGGAGAACTTGTGGCAGGTTTTCGCAATCGATCAGAATCATGTCTGGGCATGCGGTGGTACATACCCCGATTACGGAGTTATATACTTCTTTAACGGCTCTTCATGGATCAAGCAATTCGAGACCTCAGGAAATATCAATGGAATACACGCTGTTGATGAAGATTTCGTATGGGCTGTTGGCAACGAAATCAACTCCCTTGGCGAGAGCATGGGGGTGATATATCTTTACGATGGTGAATCGTGGGGGGTGCAGCATAAGACAGCTACGACTCTGTCCAGCGTTACCGCAGTAGACAAAGAAAATGCATGGGCATGCGGCTCATATCCTTTGGATTATCAGTTTCCTTCCTCTTTGTCTTGGAGGAGCTCCGGCAGGATATACTACTTCAACGGCAAAGGTTGGTCAGAACAACATAGAGTGGGAGTCTGGTTTGCGGGAATTTCCTCTTCAGAAGCTGATCGAGTATGGGCTGTAGGCTTTAAAAGCTCCTGGGATGCACAAGATCTTATCTCACAGGTACTTTTCTACGATGGTACCTCCTGGGCTATACAGGAAGAGATGGAAGGCTGGCTTTCGGGAATCTGGGCGTACGATAACAATCACGTCTGGACTGCGGAGAAAAACGCGTATTTCTTTGATGGCGAGGGATGGGCTGAACAATACGATGCCG
>JAXHVT010000040.1:0-9405 GCA_034188985.1 Actinomycetota bacterium
TGCGTGGTCGAAGACCATGCGCACCGCCCTTTCCTTCAGTTCCGGTGGATATCTCTTTTGTGTATTCATGGCTCCATCCTCTCAGACTATGGAGCCTCCAGGAAAGTCGGGGCGGTTCAGTTACGAAATAGGAATGTAACAGCGTTCACGCTTGCGTTCCTATCAGTCAGGTTTGCCCTGTTATAATATTGCAGTAGGAGGGGCCCTAATGATATCAGGTCGTGACGGCAACAAAGGGTATATCTTAATAGCCGTTGTTCTCATTATGATGGTTTTTGCATGTGCATCATGTGGTAACAAGGTCGAATTACAGGAACCATTAAACGACGAGAAGTATCGCACGGATCTTAAATGGGGATTCATAGACAGCGGCGGGAACATGGTAATCGAGCCCCAATACGACGTGGCGTGGCAGTTCTCGGAGGGGTTGGCCGCCGTTGCGATAGACGGAAAGATTGGCTATATCGACATGGAGGGCGATATGGTAATCGAGCCTCGATTTGAAAACGATTACAAGAGCCCGGTTCCTAAATACTGGCTGTATAGAGCCGGAAGTATCTATTTCTGTGAAGACCGCGCCCTTGTCCAGATAGACGAAAAATACGGGTTTATCGATAAAGACGGCAACATGGTAGTAGAGGCTCTTTTTGAATATGCTTTTAGCTTCAGCGATGGATTGGCCGCGGTAAAGATAGGAGATAAATGGGGGTATATAGATACGGCGGGGAATATTGTCATCGAGCCCGAGTTCGAGGGTGTGGATTCTTTCTTCGAGGGTCTGGCCGTAGTCGTAGCAGACGGCAAATCGGGATACATAGATACGGCGGGGAATGTGGTCATAGAGCCGATATTCGATACAGCCTCCAAGTTCAGCGAGGGCCTGGCCGCCGCCTCGGCGGGTGGAGGCGACGGTTATCGTTATTGGGGTTATATAAACGATGAGGGAAGCTGGGCGATAGAGCCGGCATATCGCTTTGAGACTCATCTGCGTGAAGAGAAAATATTTTTTTCAGACGGTCTTGCCTGCTTATACAGCTCCTACATTGACGTCAACGGCAACACGGTTATAGATAGTGGTTTTGATGAGGGGTTTCCGTTCTCAGAGGGAATTGCCATGGCAAGAGTGGGAGAGCTTTACGGTTTTATCGACAAGGAGGGAAATTGGATTCTTGAACCACGGTTCGAATCCGCATCCAGCTTCTCCGAAGGAATGGCGGATGTGAGGCTGGATGATAACTGGGGGTATATCGACTCCAACGGGAACATGGTCATCGAGCCCCAATATAAAGACGCACTTGGATTCTCCGAAGGTCTTGCACCCGTTCAAGTGCTGGTTGAGGTACCGGATACATAGCGAAGCAAGATAACCATTTTATAAGTTGTCCTGGGCCCTATTTGCAACTTCTCCAGAAAACTTCAAATTTTCATGACATTCTTCAACGACGGCAATTTCATATCCTGTAATACTGCGGAGGATCTCATAACCACAATATGACCACAGGGCAGGATGCGGCAAGGGAAGACACTGGACAGGAGCAACAACCAAGGAGCGAATCAAACCGAATTAGAATGCGAGTTTGAGTACTATAGAATATGAATATCATGAAGATAACAAGAAGCATCGCAAGGATATTGGTGACGGCATTGACGCTAGCCCTTGTGTTGCTACCTACATCAAACCAGCTCAAGACAGCTGCGGCGGGAAGCCTTGACGGATGGCATGAGCAAGATTCTGGAACGGTAGCGAGGCTTTATGGAATAGATGCAACAAGTGCCAGCGTGGCATGGGCCGTAGGTAGCAACGGTACAATATTGAAGACCACGGATGGAGGGACTACATGGAATCCCCAGGCATCCGGCATAACGAATCATTTATATGCGATATCTTCGGTTGATTCAAATCATGTGTGGGCGGTGGGGAGCGGTGGGGCCATTCTCAAAACCACGGATGGCGGAGGCATCTGGAGTTCCCAGACCTCCGGAACCACCTATGACCTACGAGGGGTATGTGCCGTGGATGACAACACGGCTTGGGCGGCAGGATACTCGGGAACTATCCTTAAGACCTCAGATGGGGGAGCCACCTGGAAACCTCAAACATCCGGAACGATCTATACCCTAAAGGGAGTATCGGCATTGAATTCTGATACTGCATGGGCTGTAGGACCAGGTATTTTTAAGACAACAGACGGCGGGACTAACTGGGCTCCCCAGGATACACCACCTTATAGTTCGCTTGATGAAATATCTATTGTAGATGCTAACACCGCTTGGGCAGCTGGCGAAAGCGGCATTATCTTGAGGACGGACGATGGGGGGACCGAGTGGAGCCAACAAGAATCGGGTACAGTAGATTTAATCTCCGGGATATCAGCGACGGATTCAAGCACGGCTTGGGCTGTAGGCGTAGGTTATGAGCATGGCTTCATCCTAAAGACCACCGATGGGGGCTGTAGCTGGAAGACCCAGATCTCAGTATATGATGAAGAGCTCAGAGGCATTGACGCGGTGGACGCGAATACCGCCTGGGCGGTCGGGGATGCCGGCACCATTCTCCATGCTTCGGGTGGTGGGGGGTCGACCTTCTACTTTGCGGAAGGCTACACTGGACATGGCTTCCAGGAATACCTCTGCCTGGGAAATCCTAACCAGTTTGAGGCGGAGGTCACCATCACCTATATCTTTCAGGATGGTGCCACCGATCAGAGGCAGCTCTCCATACCCGCCAACTCAAGATTCACAGCGAATGTAAACACGGAGGCAGGTGAGGACAAGGAAGTATCGGTAATGGTGGAGGCGGACTCTCCCATAGTGGCCGAGCGTCCCATGTACTTCCAATACATGGGGATTTGGGAGGGAGGCCATGACGTAATTGGCGCCACATCGACGAGTAACAACTGGTACTTTGCCGAGGGCTATACAGGTTACGGATTCGAGGAATGGATATGCGTGCTCAATCCAGGTGACAGTATCGCCAACTTGATCTTCAACTTCCAGACCCAGGAAGAGGGCTTGATTCAGAGGTCAGGCTTAGCTGTACCAGCCCACTCCCGGGGAAGTTTCAAGGTGAACGATGTATTAGGCCCCGACTACCAAACCTCCCTCAAGCTGGAATCGGACCAGCCTGTGGTGGCCGAGAGACCTATGTACTTCTCCTACGCCCACAATGTCTCCTCACGGGGAGGCCATTGTGTCACGGGGGCCCCTTCATTGGCCAAGGGCTATTATTTCGCTGAGGGCACCACGAGGAGTGGGTTCGATGAATGGCTCACTTTGCAGAATCCAAACTCCAAATCTATTACCGTTACCGCCTCCTACCAGCCGGGAGTAGGGCAGGGAGAGGCCGTCGGCAAGAGCTACGCCATACCGGCGGGCACGAGGCTGACCCTGTATGTGCCGGACGAGGTGGGCCTGGAAAAGGATGTCTCCGCGCATCTTTTCTCGGACGACCTGTTCATTGCGGAGCGGCCTATGTATTTTTCCTATGGCTACGCAGATCTTTCCGTCCAAGGGGGGCACTGCGTTATAGGCGCTACATCGCCTTCTTTCAAGTGGTTCTTCGCCGAGGGATACACCGGGAGCGGATTCAACCAGTGGCTATGTATCCAGAATCCGAGCCAAGTAGAATCAGGGGTGGTCGTGACCTACTATACACAGGAAGAAGGTCCCATTGAGACCTCGCCATTTTACATCCCGGCAAAGAGCAGGATCACCGTGATGGTCAACGATCATGCGGGTTCCGGTTACCAGCTATCATGCTTGGTAAAAGCTTATTCCGGCTCCGCCATCATAGTCGAGAGGCCCATGTACTTCAGCTATAACGGCTGGGACGGAGGCCATACCGTCGTTGGGTGTCCGCCATAGAAGAAGCATCCTAATCATTTATAAACATCAGGGACTATGGGATCTCTCATAACCACAATATGACCACAAAGCAGGATGTGGCAAGGCAAAACAAGAAACTAGAGTAAAAACCAAGGAGCATATCAAACCCATTTCCCATGCGGAATAGAGCGTTACGAGCAACAACAGGAAACAATTAGATATAACAAGCGAAACACCAGCTTAAGAGCCTCATAATCCGCGTGTCGCAGGTTCGAGTCCTGCTGGGCCCACCACAAAAGGCCAGGTCAGGGTATATATATCCTGACCTTTCTTGTTTTCTGGACTGAGAGAGTGACGAAAAAGTGACGATTTCATTTGCGTTATTTGTGCAGTGGAACAACTTTCCCCTGTTCTTCCTTGGGCAGAAGGTCATCGGATAGGATGCCCCGGAGAAGGTTCGGGGCGATATGCGTGTCGAACCATTCCCGGTATTCCTGCCTGGTCCCCTCCATGACGTGTGTGTAGATATCCATGGTCGTGGAGATATCCGCGTGGCCTAGCTGGTCCTGTATCAGCTTCAGATCCCGGCCAGCTCTTAATTGCGCCGTATGATTCTAAGGGCCTTAGCCAAGGGGTGGAAAAACTGAAGGTATTTAACTCGCTTGAAACGAAACTCATAAGGGTTACCGTTTTGAATACGAATGCCTTAACGAGAAAGAGGCTTATCGGGCTTATGCCAGCGGTGCAATGATTGTAGTAAACGCAATAGATGGAAGCATGGTTATGGAGGGATATTAACGGGACTCCAGCCGGTACAGCGAAAAGGCCAGGGCGAGCAGGAGGGCTGTCATGCTCAGCTCGATCACCCCGGAGCGCGGCCCCTCGTAGGTCAGGTGATAGATGGCAAGGAAGAGCGTGAAGGCGGCGGCCAGGACGATCAGTATAACCGCCCTCAGGCGAAGGTCTCTCCGGAATCGCGTTCGGCGTCCTTTCCCCGCCGGCCGCATGGCCACGATAACCAGCGCCGCCAGGAAGACGGCCAGGGCTATCTCGGCGATGCCGGAGTCCCGGCCCTCGGTGGACAGGTGGTAGATAGCCACTATCAGGTCCAGTATGATGAACAGCGCCAGGGGCACCACTACAGCCAGCGCAGCTTTCGAGAATTGGCGTTTCTCCATGCGATTACCCCCATCCCCCATATCTCGGGGCCGCCGTCCTTGTGCCGGATGCATCTCCAAGCGGGACGCTCCTGCTATTATATACCAGCCGTACCTCCGCAACTGCGGTTCCCGGCCCTGCGACTTGTTATAGAATATATTTATCTCGAAAGAAGGAGGGATAGCATGGACAAGCTGACACGAAGGGTTATAGATACCCTGCTGGAATGGGGCGCCGACCTGGTAGGCATCGCCCCGGTAGAGCGTTTCGAATATGCCCCGGAGGGCCACCGTCCAGGCTATTTCATGCCGGAGTGCAGGTCGATCATATCTATAGGCCTCCATCTCTTCCAGGGCACCGCCGATGTCTGGGGCGAGTGGGACCGGCCAGACAAGACCAATACCCCATACCTGTTCTACGGCTATGGCCTGACCAACTGGGAGAGCTCACGCATGGTCAACCGCATGGCAAAGCTGCTGGAGTACCGGGGTTACAAGACCCTGGCCTTCATGCCCACCTGGATTAGCAGCATGACCAAGTATTTCGACGAGACCATCGTTACCGGCGAGATAACCTCGGAGTTCTCGCACCGCCACACCGCGGTGGCCGCCGGCCTGGCCGACTTCGGACTCAACGGCCTGGCCCTCACCCCGGAGTTCGGCCCCATGCAGCGCTTCAATTCCCTGCTCACCTCGGTGGAACTGGAGCCCACTCCGCTGTATGATGGGCCGCCGCTGTGCCTTCCCGAAGCCTGCGGCAGCAAGTGCGTCAGGATATGTCCCACCGGGGCCTTCTCCGACAGCGAGCTGCAGACCTGCAACATCGGCGGCAGGGATATCAGCTATGCCGTACATGACAACATCCGCTGCGCCTATGGCGTCACCGGCCTGGTGCAGGGCACCGGCAGCCGCAGCGAGCTCCAGATGCCGGAGGGCCCGGGACAGCCGCTGCGCTACTTCGCCGATATGGGCAGCGAGCACATCCATCCATATACCAAGGCCATGCTGGAGAACTGCTTCGGCCTCATCTGCGGCGACTTCTGCGGTAAGTGCCTGCACATGTGCCCGTCGAAGAAGCTCAGCCGGGAGAGCTTGAAAGACTACGATCTATCAGGCAGGCATTCCTCACTGAACTACAGCCCCCTGGTATGAAATGGGCGTGAATCCCCGGGCGAGGACGGCCGCCGCTTTTTCGAGCGGAGCGCATGGAATGTTTTAAAATAGGCATCCGGGAAAAAATAAACGCAGTGGAGTGTAAGCAATCGCGATAACGGAATACCGCACCCGAGGAGGATGGTAATTTTGAGGATTGGATTGTTGACCGGTGGAGGGGACTCATCCGCGATCAACGCCGCTATCCGCGCCGTGGTACGCAAGGCGATCTACGAGGGCTTCGACGTCATCGGGATAAAGAATGGCTGGAAGGGGCTGGTGGTGGACGACGTGGAACCGCTGTACATCAGCTCGGTTTCGGGCGTCATCCAGAGGGGAGGCACCATTCTCGGGACCTCCAGGACCAATCCGTTCAAGCTGGATAACGGCGTCGAAAACGTAGTGGCAAGCCTGCGTAAATACAGTATAGACTGCCTGGTAGTGGTGGGCGGCGATGACACCAACGGTGTGGCTCATCGCCTGGCGGAGCACGGCGTCAAGTGCGTAGGCGTGCCCCAGACCATAGACAACGACCTTCCGGGGACCGACTATTCCATAGGCTTCAATACCGCGGTAACGGTAGCTTGCGATGCCCTGGATAAACTTCACACCACCGCATCCTCCCACCACCGCATCATGATCCTGGAGGTGATGGGCCGGGATGCGGGTTGGATAGCCCTCATAGGGGGGATAGCGGGAGGAGCGGATACCATCCTGATACCCGAGGTGCCATTCTCCCTCGACGACATAGAGAAACGGATCGAGAAACGCCGCGGGATGAACAAGGATTTCAGTATCATCATAGTGGCTGAGGGAGCCAGGCCCAAGGGGGTCGACGAGCAATTCGCGCGCGACCAGAAGAAGGACCAGTTCGGCCACGTTCGCCTGGGCGGGGTAGGCGACTGGCTGGCCGTGGAGCTGGAGAGGCGCACGGGTTACGAGACCAGGGTCACCCACCTGGGCCACCTGGAGAGGGGGGGAATTCCCACCGTCTTCGATCGCGTGCTGGCCACCAGGCTGGGCGCCTACGCGGTGGACATGGTAAAAGATGGCAAGTTCGACCACATGGCTTGCATGCGGAACGAGGAGGTTGTTGCCGTCCCCTACGAGGAGGCTCTCAGGGGGATCAAGAAGGTGGACCTCAAGCTGTTCAAGCTGGCGCAGCTGCTCAACTGACGCGGTGACCCCGCCCGCCGCCCACGGGCGCGTTCCAGCCGGGAAGGCCGTCGTGAGGCAGGGGATAGTAACGCGCACGGGATGGAATGACGAAAGCGCTTTCGACCGTGCATGGATTTTCATGAGGAGGTTGTCATGATAGACAGGATAAGGGAGTTTCTGGGCGACGAGGCCGATGACCTGCTCGGCTACCGGTGCAAGATCTCCAAGGAACCGCTTCACCTGCCGGGCCCCGATTTCGTGGACCGCGTTTGCGTCCCCTCCGACAGAAATCCCAGGGTGCTGCGCAGCCTGCAGGCGCTCTTCGGCCACGGCCGGTTGGCGGGCACCGGCTACCTCTCCATCCTTCCCGTCGATCAAGGCGTGGAGCACAGCGCCGGAGCCTCCTTCGCCCCCAACCCGGCATACTTCGATCCCGAGAGCATCTTGAGACTGGCACTCGAGGGAGAATGCAACGCTGTAGCCTCGACCCTTGGCGTGCTGGGCGCGGTGGCTAGAAAATACTGCCACCGTATACCGTTTATCGCCAAGATAAACCACAACGAACTGCTTACCTACCCCGAGACCTACGACCAGATTCTCTTCGCCGGCGTCGAGCAGGCCGAGGCCCTCGGGGCCGTCGCGGTGGGAGCGACGGTCTATTTCGGGTCCCCGCAAAGCGATCGGCAGATAAAGGAGGTATCCGAGGCCTTCCAGGCCGCACACGAGAAGGGAATGGCTACGGTCCTCTGGGCCTATCTCCGCAACCAGGCGTTCAAGAAAGAGGGAGTGGATTATCATACCGCCGTCGACCTAACCGGCCAGGCCAATTACCTGGGAGCCACGATCGAGGCGGATATCATCAAGCAGAAGCAGCCCACCTGCAACGAGGGATTCATCGCGATCGGCTTCGGAAGAACCAGCCCCAAGGTCTACAGCGAGCTTACCTCGGATAATCCCATCGATCTCACGCGCTACCAGGTTATCAACTGTTTCATGGGCCGCGCCGGCCTTATCAATTCCGGTGGCGCCTCGCTCGGAACCGGCGATCTGGCCGAGGCGGTGCGGACAGCGGTCATCAACAAGAGAGCGGGAGGAATGGGGCTCATATCCGGGAGAAAGGCTTTTCAGAAACCGATGGAGGAGGGGGCGGCCTTACTCCATGCCATACAGGACGTTTACCTCTGCGAGGATGTAACCGTGGCTTGACGGAGCCCGTCGATGCCGGTATCCCCGGGAAGAGGTTGCACCGCAGACTTTAACCGGAGCCACCCTTCTCATGTCTCCCACACCGTGAACACGGTGGTAGAGGGCTTGGGGGATTCCCACGAAACCTCCGATTCCACTCCTTCCAGGGCCTCGAAGGTGGCGGCCAGCTGCCCGGCCAGAAGATATTCGTTATAGGGGTTGTCCACGGTCACCTTCAGGAATCCCCGTTCCTGCTCCAGCCCCACCGGATTTCCCCGGCCTCAGAGGGGGAGAGGCGCAAGCGCCCGCCGGTATATTCCCTCGTGCTCCTCGGGGGAGATCTTTTCGCCCTCGGGAACGATGTGCAGGTCGTGTATATTGCGTGGGGTAACCTCTTTCTAGGATCATATAATCAACGGATATATGTCCTTCTCCAGCTCGCGGAAGACCACGCCCGGGGTGTAAGCGTCGAGAAAGGTCATGCGCACACCGCGCTGGCTGTCCATGATAATCCCCTGATCCTCTCGCCATTCCAGGTAGGATAGCTCACCGGGTACGCTGTATGAGGAACAGCGCGGATAGGTGAGGCTGCCGGGTTTGAGGGGTGGTAATATTACGCCAAGGCGTTCCGAGATCTGCGGTTTTTCGTCGGATGCGGTTATGCGGATAACGTCATCCCCTTCGACTTTCTTCCAGGTGTGTTCGAAAGGCCTTCGCTCCAGGCTCTCGAAGGCACCCAGGACGATGACCGCCATGAGCTCGCGATTATAAGGGTTGCGGATTATGGCCTCTCTTATGCACCCCGGCCTCTCATTCCGCACATCTCGGCGATGATTTCTCCGAATTATCTCGGGCTCTCATCAGCCCCGGCTGTAGGCAGAAAGCGGCACGCCGAGAAGGCCCAAGACCTGCTTCTGCAGGTCGGTCA